>NC_010528.1:0-731250 GCF_000069785.1 Cupriavidus taiwanensis LMG 19424
TGTCCGACGATTCTGGTTCTGTCTTAGCTGCCGGCCGAAGGGCGCGCGCTGCAGGCAGGTAGCCTGTGGGCGCGGACGGCACGGACAGGCCAGACCCGGCGATGCGCATACGTGATCCCCTGCCGCATCGCAGAACCCGCCATTTAAACGATTTTCCGCGACGGTGTCAAGGCGACGTTCTGTGTGCGACGGCACAATCACCACACCACCGCGCGGCCCGTGGTGCGCCATTGTCCACAACAGCCAGTGCGTAACCACTAGTGCCCCGAAGGGCACCTGCAGGGCCGCCATCCACAGGCGAAGTCCCTGTTTTTCCTGAAAGTTTGCCCCTTACCGCACCCCGGAAACCCGCATCGCAGCAAGGGTTGTGCACATCAATCCACTGCATTTGCACAAGTTGTCCACAGACTTATCCTTTGTGGATAACTCAGGGGCGGGGGTACAATCCGGATCCAAACACAACACGGGCTGCGTGGCGCAGGCGCAACCCGGGCCCCCACCGCGGCAACGCATGACTTTACGCACGCCAGTGCGGCGAACCACAAGGCTCGCTGGCGGCGGCATGGCATGCCGCGGGGGCTTCGGCTGCGGGAACTGATTCCCAATACAGCCGAGGCGGCCCGGATCACGCGGCGCATACGCCGCCCGTGGCGTACCCGGTGCCGCTGGCAAGGCGGCGCCGGGTGCGATTACTCAACAACAAACAATGCAAGATTTCTGGCAGGCGGCAGCCGCGCAACTCGAGCGCGAGCTGACGCCGCAACAGTTCAAAACGTGGATCAAGCCGCTGGCGCCCGTTGCGTTCGATGAAGAAACGCATGCGCTGCGGATTGCTGCGCCCAACCGTTTCAAGCTCGACTGGGTCAAGAGTCAGTTTTCGGGGCGCATCACCGCCCTGGCCTGCGAATACTGGGAAGCGCAGGTCAGCGTCCAGTTTGTGCTCGATCCCGCCGCGTCCGGCCGCGCCGCTGCCTATATGCAGCCGGCCCAGCCCGGCATGGGCGCGGGCGGCATGGACCGCATGGATCATCACGCAGCGCCGGGTACGGGCATGGGCGGCTATCCCGGCGCCCAACCCGCCCAGACGATGGGCG
The DNA here is from genome assembly GCF_000069785.1 of Cupriavidus taiwanensis LMG 19424. Taxonomy (NCBI): domain Bacteria; kingdom Pseudomonadati; phylum Pseudomonadota; class Betaproteobacteria; order Burkholderiales; family Burkholderiaceae; genus Cupriavidus; species Cupriavidus taiwanensis. Next base: position 1,095 of record NC_010528.1, read on the forward strand.
GCCAGGCCCCGTTTGCCATGCCTGGCCAGCCGGCGCAGCCCGGCTATGGCGAATACCCCACCGCAGCCGCGTACGGCCTGGGCCAGCCGCAATATGGCCACCCGACCGGTAACCCGGCCGGCATGCCGTCCGCGGCCCCGGTTCCGGCCGGCGCGCGTGGCCAGGGCATGGGCCAGCATCCCGGCCAGCACCACCCGCAGCACAACGCCGAGCTGGGCGAGATCGACGTGGTCCAGATGGACCCCGCCGAAGCCAGCGCCCGCTCCTACCGCGCGCCGCAGCAGGGCCAGCATCCGCATGCCGCGATGGGCAACGGCGCCGCGCAGATGCCCGGCCACCAGCCCAGCGACACGGTCCACGAGCGCTCGCGCCTGAACCCGATCCTGACCTTCGACAATTTCGTCACCGGTAAAGCCAACCAACTGGCGCGCGCCGCCGCCATCCAGGTCGCCAACAACCCGGGCAAGTCCTACAACCCGCTGTATCTCTACGGCGGCGTGGGCCTGGGCAAGACCCACCTGATCCACTCCATCGGCAACCACATGCTGATGGAGAACCCGCGCGCGCGCATCCGCTACATCCACGCCGAGCAGTACGTGTCCGACGTGGTCAAGGCGTACCAGCGCAAGGCCTTCGACGAGTTCAAGCGCTACTACCACTCGCTCGACCTGCTGCTGATCGACGATATCCAGTTCTTCTCCGGCAAGAACCGCACGCAGGAAGAGTTCTTCTACGCCTTCGAGGCCCTGATCGCCAACCGGGCGCAGGTGATCATCACCAGCGATACCTACCCCAAGGAAATCACCGGCATCGACGATCGCCTGATCTCGCGCTTCGATTCCGGCCTGACCGTGGCGATCGAGCCGCCCGAGCTGGAAATGCGCGTGGCGATCCTGATGAAGAAGGCCGCCGCCGAGAACGTCAACGTTCCGGAAGAAGTCGCCTTCTTCGTTGCCAAGCACCTGCGCTCCAACGTGCGCGAGCTGGAAGGCGCGTTGCGCAAGATCCTGGCGTTCAGCAACTTCCACGGCAAGGACATCACCATCGAGGTGACGCGCGAAGCGCTGAAGGACCTGCTGACCGTGCAGAACCGCCAGATCTCGGTCGAGAACATCCAGAAGACCTGCGCGGACTTTTACAACATCAAGGTCGCTGACATGTATTCGAAAAAGCGGCCTGCCAATATTGCCCGGCCGCGCCAGATTGCGATGTACCTGGCCAAGGAGCTGACGCAGAAGAGCCTGCCCGAGATCGGCGAGCTCTTCGGCGGCCGCGACCACACCACCGTGCTGCACGCCGTGCGCAAGATCGCCGACGAACGCAGCAAGGATGCGCAGCTCAACCATGAGCTGCACGTGCTGGAGCAGACGCTCAAGGGCTGATGCATGGTTTCCAAGTCATTCCCGCGCAGGCGGGAATCCAGTGACTTTTGAAGACGCTGGGTTCCCGCCTGCGCGGGAACGACAGGCAGGCGGTTTTGAAGGGCCAGCCCGCCGGGCTGGCATACTGTAGGGTGCGCGCCACGGACATCCCGTGGCGCCTGGGGAATTAACGTCAGCGACGCCGGGGCAAGTGTCCGGAAAGTGGCCACTGATAAGGCTTTGCGGTGAGTCGGGACGGGATGGCAAGAACGGTTGGCGCTAGCGTGGCTTTTTGGGCACAGCTGGCCCGCCGGCCGGTCCCGCCCCGCTTCACCGCAGCGGCTTATCCTTGGTACAATGGCACATTAACTCCTTGATTCCTAAGTGAATTTGGAGTTGTTTGCGTTCTGCGGTCGCCGACTACAAACGACGAAGGATAAATTCAATGCAATTGGTCAAAACCTCGCGAGACAATCTGCTGCGTCCGCTGCAAATCGTGAGCGGCATCGTGGAGCGCCGCCACACCCTCCCGATCCTGGCCAACCTGCTGATTCGCAAGTCCGGGTCGAACGTATCCTTCCTGTCGACCGACATCGAAATCCAGATCACCACGCATGCCGAATGCGGCGTCGGCAATGACAGCGTCGCCACCACCGTGGCCGCGCGCAAGCTGCTGGACATCCTGCGCGCCATGCCCGACGGCGACGTCGCCCTGTCGCTCAACGACAAGCGCATGACCGTGCAATCCGGCAAGAGCCGCTTTGCCCTGCAGACGCTGGCCGCCGAAGAATTCCCGACCGTGGCCGAAGCCAGCGAATTCAACGCCAGCGTCAGCCTGCCGCAGAAGACCTTCAAGCACCTGCTGGCGATGGTCCATTTCGCCATGGCGCAGCAGGACATCCGCTACTACCTGAACGGCATGCTGCTGGTGGTGGAAGGCAAGAAGGTCATGGCAGTCGCCACCGACGGCCACCGCCTGGCGTACTGCGGCGTCGAGCTGGAAAACGAAGCGGCTGGTGTCGGCTCGCGCCAGGAAGTCATCATCCCGCGCAAGACCATCCTGGAACTGCAGCGCCTGCTGGAAGACAACGACGATCCGGTCACGGTGCAGCTGGCCGCCAACCAGGTCAAGTTCACGTTCGCCAATATCGAACTGATCTCCAAGCTGGTCGAAGGCAAGTTCCCCGACTTCCAGCGCGTGATCCCCAAGGGCTACAAGAACGCCTTCGCGATCGACCGCGTGCAGCTGCAGCAGGCGCTGCAACGCACCGCGATCCTGACCACCGACAAATTCAAGGGCGTTCGCTGCATCCTCGACACGCACATGCTCAAGATCAGCTCCACCAACGCCGACCAGGAAGAGGCGCAGGAAGAGCTGGAACTCGATTACTCGGGCGACGCGCTCGATATCGGCTTCAACGTGACCTACCTGCTCGACGTGCTTGCCAACCTGAAGACCGAGCAGGTGCAGGTCAGCCTCGGCGACTCGAATTCGAGCGCGCTGATCACCGTGCCGGACGACGACAACTTCAAGTACGTCGTCATGCCGATGCGCATCTGATGATCCGGTGACAGGACCTGTGCCACAACCAGCGCAGACAGCAACCGGAGCAGCAAACGGCACGCTACGACACCCGGCCCCGGCCGGTACGTCCAGGGGATGAATATCCCGCCGCGGGGGCAGGATCGTTACGACGATCCGCCCCTTTTGCCGTTTTTAGTAACCCGCCATGCGGACCCATCGCGCCCCGCCGCCGGCATGCCAGCCATGCCCGCCCGGCCCGAATTCCGCATTCGCCGCAAGTAGGAAAGACATGACCGAACAGCAGAATCCGCAACAGGAAAACACCTACGGAGCCTCCTCGATCCAGATCCTGGAAGGCCTGGAGGCGGTGCGCAAGCGCCCGGGCATGTATATCGGCGACACCTCCGACGGCACCGGCCTGCACCACCTCGTGTTCGAGGTGCTGGACAACTCCATCGACGAAGCGCTGGCCGGCTACTGCACCGAGATCCAGGTCACCATCCACAGCGACAACTCGATCTCCATCGTCGACAACGGCCGCGGCATCCCGCCCCTGGTCAAATTCGACGACAAGCACGAACCCAAGCGCAGCGCGGCCGAAATCGCCATGACCGAGCTGCACGCCGGCGGCAAGTTCAACCAGAACAGCTACAAGGTCTCCGGCGGCCTGCACGGCGTGGGCGTATCGTGCGTGAACGCGCTGTCCAAGTGGCTGCGCCTGACCGTGCGCCGCGACGGCCAGGTCCACCTGATCGAATTCGCCAAGGGCGAAGTGCAGAACCGCATCATCGAGACCGTGGACGGCCCGGATGGCCAGCCCGTTGAAGTCTCGCCGATGAAAATCACCGGCGCCACCGACAAGCGCGGCACCGAAGTCCACTTCCTGGCCGACGAAGAAATCTTCACCAACGTCGAGTTCCACTACGAGGTGCTGTCCAAGCGCATCCGCGAACTCTCGTTCCTGAACAACGGCGTCCACATCAAGCTGACCGACCAGCGCACCGGCAAGGAAGAAGACTTTGCCTTCTCCGGCGGCGTGAAGGGCTTTGTCGAGTACATCAACCGCGCCAAGACCACCCTGCACCCCAACATCTTCTACGCCAACGCCGAAAAAGACGGCATCGCCGTGGAAGTGGCCATGCAGTGGAACGACGGCTACAACGAGCAGGTGCTCTGCTTCACCAACAACATCCCACAGCGGGATGGCGGCACCCACCTGACCGGCCTGCGCGCCGCGATGACGCGCGTCATCAACAAGTACATCGAAGAAAACGAGATCGCCAAGAAGGCCAAGGTAGAAACCAGCGGCGACGACATGCGCGAAGGCCTGGCCTGCGTGCTCTCCGTGAAGGTGCCCGAGCCCAAGTTCAGCTCGCAGACCAAGGACAAGCTGGTCTCGTCCGAAGTGCGCCTGCCCGTGGAAGAACTCGTCAGCAAGGCCCTGACCGACTTCCTGCTGGAAACGCCCGCCGACGCCAAGACCATCTGCGGCAAGATCGTCGACGCCGCCCGCGCCCGCGAAGCCGCCCGCAAGGCCCGCGAAATGACCCGCCGCAAGGGCGTGATGGACGGCATGGGCCTGCCCGGCAAGCTGGCCGACTGCCAGGAAAAAGACCCCGCCCAGTCCGAACTCTTCCTGGTCGAGGGCGACTCCGCAGGCGGCTCCGCCAAGCAGGGCCGCGACCGTAAGTTCCAGGCCATCCTGCCGCTCAAGGGCAAGATCCTGAACGTAGAGCGCGCCCGCTTCGACAAGATGCTGTCCAGCCAGGAAGTGCTGACGCTGATCACCGCGCTGGGCACCGGCATCGGCAAGGACGACTACAACCTGGACAAGCTGCGCTACCACCGCATCATCATCATGACCGACGCGGACGTGGACGGCTCGCACATCCGCACGCTGCTGCTGACGTTCTTCTATCGGCAGATGCCTGACATCATCGAGCGCGGCTATGTGTATATCGCGCAGCCGCCGCTGTACAAGATCAAGCATGGGAAGGAAGAGCGGTATATCAAGGATGATGTCGAGCTGAATGCCTACCTGCTGAAGCTGGCGATGGAGAAGGCGTCGCTGGTGCGGCCGGATGGGTCGGAAATCAGTGGGGATGCGCTTACCGAGCTGGCTCGTCAGTACCAACTGACCGAAGGCGTGATTGGTCGCTTGTCGCGGGTTGTGGATACCGACGCGCTGCGTGCTATTGCGGATGGGGTGACGCTGGATCTGGATAGTGCGGCGGCGGCGGAGGCTTCAGCGGTGGCGTTGAAGGCTAAGCTGGCGGAGATGCATGCAAAGACTTTGATTGGGGCTGCCGTGAATGATGATGGTACGGCTGATGTGTATGCGCAGTTTGATGAGAAGACTGACAAGCATCGGCTGATGATTGCGCGGCGTCATCATGGCAACGTGCGGTTGTCGCATTTGGATGCGGATTTTGTTCATGGGGCGGATTACGCTGCCCTCTCCAATGCTGCCAAGACTTTCCAAGGGCTGACGCCGGAAGGGACTAAGGTGCAGCGGGGTGAAGGGGATAAGCTTCGGGATCAGACCGTGAATGATTTCCACGGGGCTATGCAATGGCTGCTTGCCGAAGCCGAACGCGGTGTGTCGCGTCAGCGCTATAAGGGTCTTGGTGAGATGAACCCTGAGCAGCTGTTTGAGACGACGCTTGATGTGACCCAACGCCGTTTGCTGAAGGTGCAGATTGAGGATGCTATCGCGGCGGATCAGATCTTTACCACCCTTATGGGTGATGAGGTGGAGCCGCGAAGGAACTTTATTGAGAGTAATGCGTTGGTGGCGAGAAACATTGACGTTTGATCAAGTGTATAGATAGCCGCAAGACCTGAGAATTAAGGACCCATAAGCTAAGAGGCTTGTGGGTCTTTTTTATTAGCAGCCCAACCTGACGCGAGATTGACGGACATTGGTGCCAATAGCCTTCCCACGTGCCGCCGGCTTACGGAGGGGCGTAGCCAAGGCACTTCTGTCACCCACGCTACTTACTTCCTTTATCATTCGCATGACGCCCAACCAGGGCCAAGAGCGACCTCGCGTATGACCGAGAACCAGAACCCAGAACAGAAAGCTCGAGACAATATCGACGCGCTGCTTAAGCAAGCGGGTTGGGTCGTTCAATCAGCGAAGAGGATCGACTTCGGCGCGGGGCTCGGCATCGCTGTCAGGGAATACCAAACCGACGTCGGTCCGGCGGATTATGTCTTATTGGTCGACAAAAAGGCAGTGGGGGTGATTGAGGCAAAGAAGGAAGACCTTGGCCACAAAATCACCGAAGTCGAACAGCAAACTGAAGGTTACGCTGCTGCCAAGCTAAAGTGGGTGAACAACAAGGAGCCCTTGCCCTTTCTCTACGAGAGTACCGGCATCATCACCGGATCTGTCAGAAATTTTGTGTTTAGGGCATAACATGTCGCCAAGGAGCATGTATGCCACGCAAAACCAAGACCAGTCTAGCCGCCGACCGTGAGCTGCCGACCATCCCCGAGGACCTGATCGCCCATTTCGTCAAGGGGCCGATGACCGCTGAGGCCGTGCAGGACGCCTCAATGGCATTCAAGAAGGCCCTGATCGAGCGGGCGCTGGGCGCTGAGCTCGGCCATCATCTGGGCTACCCGCCTGGCGCTGAGCGCCCAGCCGGCACAGCCAATCAGCGCAATGGCAAGAGCGCCAAGACCGTCTTGACCGAGGACGGGCCGCTGCGGGTAGACATCCCGCGCGATCGAGACGGCAGCTTCGATCCGATCCTGATTCCCAAGCACGAGCGGCGCTTCACCGGGTTCGACGACAAGATCATCGCCATGTACGCCCGCGGCATGACCGTGCGCGAGATCCAGGCGTTTCTGGCCGAACAGTACGGCACCGAGGTCTCGCCCGAGTTCATCAGTTCGGTCACCGATGCGGTCATGGACGAGGTCACCACTTGGCAGGCCCGCCCGCTGGAGGTGATGTACCCGGTGGTGTTCTTCGATGCGCTGCGCGTCAAGATGCGTGAGGATGGGGTGGTACGCAACAAGGCCGTCTACCTGGCGCTGGGCGTGTTACCGGACGGCACCCGCGACATCCTGGGCCTGTGGATCGAGAACACCGAAGGCGCCAAGTTCTGGATGAAGGTGTTCAATGACCTGAAGACCCGCGGCACGCAGGACATTCTGATCGCGGTAACAGATGGCCTCAAGGGCATGGAGCAAGCCCTGAACGCGGTGTTCCCGCACACGACGCTGCAGACCTGCATCGTGCATCTGATCCGGAACAGCCTGGAGTACGTCAGCTGGAAGGAGCGCCGGGAGGTAGCCGCGGCGCTTAAGCCCGTGTACACGGCGCCCACCGTGGAGGCAGCGCTGGCCGAGCTGGCGGCCTTCGAGCAAGGAAAATGGGGGCAGCAGTACAAGCCGATCGCCGCGTCCTGGCATCGCGCCTGGGATCAAGTGATCCCATTCTTTACGTTCCCGCCGGCGATCCGCAAGATCATCTACACAACAAATGCGATCGAGAGTATCAATGCGCAGCTGCGCAAGATCATCAAGACGCGGGGACACTTCCCCAGTGATGAGGCAGCAACTAAGCTGCTGTGGCTGGCCCTGCGCAACATCACCGGTAAGTGGGGCAGCTCCACGCACGATTGGAAGGCTGCCATGAACCAGTTTGCGATCCTCTATGAGGAACGCTTCGCCCATCCGCATCGCTGAGATAATGCTGGCTCACCGTCGAATTAGCGGTGAGCCTTTACCTGCCCTGCACACAAAAAAACTGACAGGCCCAACTTCTCTCAGTTCCGCCTCACGTCAAACAAGCCGCATTCACCACCCCCACCGACAACGAAATCACCCCCATCACCGCCCCCATCCCGCGATTGTCGCTTGAGATCGCCTCACTGACGCCCCCCAGCGCCCGCGCCGCCACCAGGTAAGCCACCACCTGCACTGCAAACGCCCCAAACGCCCACAGCAAGAACATCGCAAACGTGGCGTTGTGCTGAATGCTCGACGACAACGTCAGAGAGAACCCCAGCACCGCCCCGCCCAGCGACAACGCCGCGGCGATATTGCCCTCGCGGATCAGCGTGAATTCCCGATGCGGCGTGACGCGCGTATAGACCAATAGGAACAACCCCAGCATGGCAAAGCTGGTGGCGATGTAGATCAGGTAGGCAAGCGCCGGGTGCATGGTATTGACCATTGGATGGACTCGTTGTCGGTTGTCTGGGTTTGCGTGCGGATGGCGTTCGGCAGGGGCATTCAGCCGCCGCCGGAGCGCCCGGAGCTGCCGAAGCGGCTGGTGAAGCCGCCGCGCGATACCACCGGTGCGCGCGATACGGCGGCGGAGCGCATGGTCAGGCCGATGGAGCGTCCGCCGCCGAGCGTGCTGCGGCGTACGGTGGCTTCTTCCACCATGGCGGCGCGTGGGGTGGCGGTGGTGAACGATTGCGTGGGCGTGCCGTTGCGATCGTAAACCTGCATCGGGCGCAGCGGGCCGGACGTCATATCGCGCTGGGTCTGGGTGCCGTTGGGGTGGTAGACGGTGCCGCTGGCGGTGTAGTACGGGCCGTACCAGCGCGCGTAGTACGCGCTGCTGCCGTGCGTGGTGCCGGAGCCTGCCGTTTCGCTGGCGGGGGCGTTGAGGCTGGAGCTGTAGATGGTGCTGGGGTCGTCGATCGGCACGCTTTCGCAGTCGTTGGGCGTGTTCCAGTCGGCCTCGCAGTCCTCCAGCGTGGCGTAGCTGGCGCGGCGCACGGTGACGCCGGGGTCGTCGTCGGCGTCGTCGCTGCAGGAGCCGAGCACGGCCACGCCGGCGACCACGGCGCAGGCGCCAACGATCCACAGTGCGGGCGAGCTGCCCTGCTTTTTCTGTTCGGCCTGGTAGGCGGCGATGCGCGGCGACGGGCCGCCTGAGCCGCCCCGGCCGGGCATGTATGGGCTGCCGTACTTGGAGCGTTTGGTGCCCTTCTTCTTGTTGGCCATGGCTTACGCGTGAGTGAAGTAATGGGGGACGAAGAAGCTGGTGTTCTTCGCGATGGGCCCGGATTCTTCGCGCACGCACAGGCCGCTGGGCACGTCGTCGACGATCCAGACGCCCAGCGTGGTGTAGCGCCCGTCAAAGCGCCGCGCCGGTTCGTAGGCCTGGTAGATGAAGCCTTCCTCGCCATACTCGCCGGGGTTGTGGACGCGGTCGCCCTCGGGGGTGAGTAGCGTTACGCTTTCGCCCTCGCGCGACAGGAAGGGCTTTTTCGCGTGCGGCTTGCCGGCGAAGTGGCCGGGGTCGAAGCTGGCTTCGATCAGGTTGGGATGGCCCGGGAACAGGTCCCACAGGATCGGCAGGATGGCCTTGTTGGACAGCACCGCCTTCCACGGTGGCTCGACCCAGCGCACGGGGCTGTGCGCCAGCTGGTCGCGGTAGTCGGAGGTGGCCATCCATTCCCAAGGGTAGAGCTTGAACACGACTTCCATCGGCACGTTGTCGGCATCGTAGAAGTTGCCGCGGCCGTCGGTGCCGATGTCTTGCAGGTCGATCAGCTTGACGGACCAGCCGGCCTGGAGCGCGGTGTCCATCAGGTACTCGGTATTGCAGACGTCTTCCTGGCTGTCGAACATGCAGGCAAGGTGCAGCAGGCTGGCGTTGCGGTAGTGGTTGCGCAGCCATTGCCAGCGCGCCACCAGTGCGTCGTGCAGGCTGTTGAACTGGTCGGCCTGCGGCTGCACGGCGTCTTTCCAGTACCACTGGGCAACGGCGGATTCGATCAGCGATGTCGGGGTGTCGGCGTTGAACTCGTACAGCTTGGGCACGCCGTGCGGGTCCAGCGTCATGTCGAAGCGGCCGAACAGCGTGGGCTCGTCGCGGTCCCACGAGGTGCGGATCAGTTGGGCGAAGTCCGCGTCGATGGCCAGGCGCGCGAACAGGTCGTGGTCGATCACATGCTGCACGGCTTCCAGGCAACGCTGGTTCAGGTCGTACGCGGCGGCATAGAGCGTTTCCACCTCCTGCTTGCTGAAGGCGTAGGCAGCGTCTTCGCGCCAGTAGAAGAAGGTGTGGTCATCGACTTCGCGCGGGACGTTGAACTCGTCCAGCGAATGGAAGTGGAAGCCCACCTTCTCGAGTTCGCGCGGCCAGTTGCGGCGCGGGGTTTGCGGGATGCGTTGCATCAGCAGGCGAGGGTCAGCAGGGAGGAATCGGGCTGGACCTGGGTGTCGTCCAGCAGGAAGTCGGTAAAGGCGAGCGCAGCGGCGCCGGGGTGCGGCAGCCAGTCGGTAAATGCGATGCCGAGCGGCGCCCACCAGTGCGCGGCATCGGCCAGCACGGGGCCGAAGTCGAGCGCATCGGATTCCACCACGCCGCGAGACGGATGGGCCAGCATCCATTGCATGCCGGCGACCAGGCTCGATGCCACCTGCAGGCTGGTGGCGGTGTTGTACGGCGCCAGCGAGCGCGCGCGCTGCACCGACAGGCGCGAGCCATGCCAGACCGCGCCGTGCCGCCCGCTCATCAGCAGCACGCCGAGTTCGTCTTCGCCGCACTGGATCTCGTCGCGCAGGATGCGTTCGCCGCGCACGCGCGGGGCGGCGCGGTCATCCAGCCATTGCATCGAGGCCTGCGTGGCGGCGGTGGGGCGGTAGGCGTAGTAGACGGTGGGGCGATACAGCGGCTGGCCGGCGCGGGTGTCGGTCAGGTATTCGGCGATCGAGATCGATTCGTTGTGCGTGATCAGGCAGGCGTCGAACGGACCGTGCACCGGCGACCACGAGCGCACGCGCGTGCGATGGCCCGGCCGGTCCAGCGCGATCGCCGCGCCGCTGCCGTAGCTGTGGCGATAGCCATCTGGCGGCAGCGCGGGCTCATGGCTGCCCCAGCCGAGTTCGGCGTCCTGCAGGCATTCGGTGATAAAGCCTTCGGCGGACCAGGTGTTGGCGAACTCGCCGTCGCGCGGATAGCCGGGCGCCTGCTGGCTGTCGTATTCGGCGACCTGGATCACGCGCACGTCCAGCGCGCGCGCCAGCGCGGCCCAAGCGGCGCGATCGCCGGGCTCCGGCTGATTCAATCCGGCCTTGCCGGCCAGTGCCATCAGCGCGGCCTTGACCAGCACCGAGACCAACCCGGGATTGGCGCCATGCGCGACCAGGGCGGTCGGCAGCGCCTCGCGGCCGCGGGCGAAGGCCAGCATCTCGTGGCGCAGCGCGTAGTTGCTCAGGTGCGAGGCCCGCGGATCGGCTGTGTAGTCCCAGGGTTCGATGCCGGCATCGACATAGAACGCGCCGTGCGCCTGCGCCAGTGCGATCAGGTCGCGGCTGCAGACGGACGGGGCCAGGTTCAGCAGGAAGGCCCCGGGCCGCAGCAGCGGGACCAGCATGGTTTCGTAGTTGCCCGCGGTGATGGTGGCCTGGATGGCTTGCAGCTTGTGGCGGGCGACCAGTTCCTGGCGCGCGCGGTCCAGCACGCGGTCGACCACGGTGATCGCTGCCCGCGGCCAGGCCAGCTCCAGCAGCGGCAGCACGGCCTGGCCGATGCAGCCGAAACCAACGATGACGATTTGTTCGATCACGCAGACCCTTCCGCCCGAGAAACGGCAAGGGCGGTCCCGGACGCGGCCACGCCGGCACAGGACTGCCTTCGCCTGGCTTTATCAATTCTGATCAGAATCGCTAAATCTAGCGAAGGGCAATACTATCGCCGCGCGCGGCGGCTGCCAACTGCCGGCAGGGTCCCTGGCCCGCGCTTCAGCGCAGCAGGCGCCAGGCCAGCCGCGCCGCCACGCGCGCGCCCAGGTGGTCACGGTCGTACTGGGGGTTGTACTCCGCCAGGTCGGCCACGCGCAGCTTGCCGCTGCGGCGGACCAGCCCCACGACTTCCTCCACCACCGGCAACGGCACGCCGTAGGCGGCGGGCGCCGACACGCCCGGCATCACCGCGCCCGGCAGCGCGTCGAGGTCGATGGTCAGGTAGACATGGTCGGCCGCATCGATGCGCGCGGACAGCTCCGCCAGCCGCGCAGCCAGGTGGCGCTCCTGCATGTCGACGTCTTCCACATAGCACACGCCCAGCGCCTCTGCACGGCCGAACAGCGCTGGCGTATTGGCGAGGCGGCTGACGCCCAGGCAGACATAGTCGAACGGCTGGCCGCGCTCCGCGCAGGCATGGGCGATCTGGTCGAACGGCGTGCCGGAACTGGCGGGCCGGCTGGTGCGCAGGTCGAAGTGGGCGTCGATATTGACGATCAGCACGCGGCCATCATCGTGCTGCGCATCCAGGTGCGCGCGCAGGCCCTGCCATGTGCCCCAGGCCACTTCATGGCCGCCGCCTAGTACCAGGGGAAAGCCGCCACGCGCCAGCACTGCGTGGACGGCGTCCGCCAGCGCCTGCTGGGCGGATTCCAGGTCGCCGTCGTCGCAGCTGACATTGCCTGCGTCGTACAGCGCTTGCAGGCCGTGCGCCGGCACGTTGGCCAGCGCCTGGCGGATGGCGTCGGGGCCGTGGGCGGCGCCGGGGCGGCCCTGGTTGCGCAGCACGCCGGCATCGCAGCGGAAGCCGAGCAAGACCGGCGCGTGGTCCAGCGGCGCGGTGTCCGCGGTGTCCAGCGCCTGCACGATGCGGAACAGCCGCGTGGTGTCGCCCTGCTCGCCGTGATCGACACGGCCCTGCCAGGGGTTTTGCGTCACTGCCATCCTCATGCCCGTGTCAGCACCGCCTGCAGGAAGCCGCGCGTGCGTTCCTGCGTCGGCGCGGAGAAGATCACCGACGGCGGCCCGGCCTCGATAATGCCGCCGCCGTCCATGACCACCACCACATCGGCCACTTCGCGGGCGAAGCCCATTTCATGGGTGACCACGACCATGGTCATGCCTTCGGCGGCCAGCACCTTCATTACCTGCAGCACTTCGCCCACCAGCTCGGGGTCCAGCGCGGAGGTCGGCTCGTCGAACAGCATCACGCGCGGCTCCATCGCCAGCGCGCGGGCAATGGCCACGCGCTGCTTCTGGCCGCCGGACAGGCTGGCCGGCATGGCGTGCGCCTTGTGCGCCAGGCCGACTTTCTCCAGCAGGCTGATTGCCTTGCGCTCGGCGTCGTCGCGCGAGACGCCGCGCAGCATGCGCGGTCCCACCGTGACGTTATGCAGCACAGACAAGTGCGGGAACAGGTTGAACGACTGGAACACCATGCCCACTTCGGTGCGCAGCTGGTTCAGCCCCTGCTCGTCGATCAGCTGGCCATCGGTCACCAGGCGCTTGCCGACGATGTCGATGGTGCCCGCCTCGGGCTGCTCCAGCCCGTTGCAGCAGCGCAGGAAGGTGCTCTTGCCCGAGCCGCTGGGGCCGATCACCACCACCACCTGCGACGGTTCCACGTCAAAGTCGATGCCGCGCAGCACCGTGTGGCTGCCGAACGATTTGCCCAGGTTGCGGATCCGGATGATTGCGGAATCGCTCATTGCACCATGCCTCCCATGCGCAGCCGTTGTTCGGCGCGGCGCAGGATCAGCCCGGCCGCGCTAGTCAGGATCAGATACACCAGCGCGATCGCCAGGTAGACCTCCAGCGACCGGTACGACACGCTGATGATCTTCTGGCCCTCGTGCATCAGGTCGGCAATGGTCAGCAGCGACACCAGCGCCGAATTCTTGATCAGCGCGATGAACTCGTTGCCCAGCGGCGGGATCATGCGCACGATGGCCTGCGGCAGGATGATCGCGCGCATGGCCTGGCCGGACGACATGCCGATCGAGCGCGCGGCTTCCATCTGGCCCTTGTCGACGGACTGGATCGCGCCGCGCACGATCTCCGAGACATAGGCGCCGGAATAGATGCCCAGCCCGATCACGCCGCACACGAAGGCCGGCAGCAGGATGTTGAACTGCGGCAGCCCGAAGAACAGCAGAAACAGCTGCACCAGCAGCGGCGTGCCGCGGATGAAGGTGACATAGGCGGTGCAGATGCCGTAGATGACGCGGCGCTTCGGGTCCAGCCGGCCGATGCCGACCAGCAGGCCCATCACGCAGCCCAGCACCAGCGCGCAAGCCGTTACCTGCACGGTGATGACGGCGCCGTGCAGGATGTCAGGCCACCCGGCGAAGACGGGAGAAAAATCCAGTTCCATGGTGTCGGTCCGCGTGGCTTACTTGGCGGCGCTGCCGAACCACTTCTGAGTCAGCTTCGCGTAAGTGCCATCGGCCTTGACCTTGGCCAGCGCGGCATTCAGCGCGCGGGTCAGTTCGGGCGTGTCCTTGCGCACGGCCATGCCGTATTCCTCGGTGGTCAGCTGCTGTTCCACCACGCGCAGGCCGCCGCGGGTCTTGACGTACTGCATCGCGGCCGGCTTGCCGGTCACGGCGGCATCGGCGCGGCCGATCTCCACCAGGTTGAACATTTCCTGGTTCTTCTCGACTTCCACGCGCGTCACCTGCGGATAGGTGTCGCGCAGGAAGCTGACCGACTTGGTCCCCACCTGCACGCTGACCTTCTTGCCGTTCAGGTCTTCCGGCTTGTTGATGGCGGTGTTGCCGCTCTTGACCAGCGCCACCAGGCCGCCTGTGTAGTACGGCTCGGTAAAGTCCACCACCTTGCGGCGCTCCGGGGTGATGTAGATGCCGGACACGGCCATGTCGAAGCGGCGCGAGACCAGGCCCGGGATCAGGCCCTTGAAGTCGATGTTGGTCCATTCCACCTGCTTGCCCATGGTCTTGGCCATGGCCTCCACCAGCTCGACGTCAAAGCCGGTGCGCTTGCCGTTCTCGATGAATTCCATCGGCGGGAAGGTGGCGTCGGTGGCGACGCGCAGCACGTTGCTGTCCTGCGCGTGCGCGGATGCGCCGAAGGTCAGTCCGGCCACGGCCGAGAGGGCGGCGATCAGGCATTTGCGACGAAGGTTCATGGGGGTCTCCTTTTTCCGGGAACGGGAAATCTGCCGTCGCGCAGGCTTGCGGACGGTGCGGTAACGATTGCTTCAGGTTTTCAGTAAGACTGCAGCCGCGCGGAAATCCGCATGGCTGCCGCCACGGTCATGTCGATCAGCGCGCTTTCGCGGCCTTGCCTGCGCGTGGCCGGCACCATCAGCGTGATGGAGCCCAGCGCGTCGGCCTTGGCCCGCCGCGAGAACAGCGGTGCGCTCACGCCCCACACGCCGGGGTCCACTTCGCCCTCGCTGACGGCATAGCCGGTCGCGCGGATCGCGGCGAGTTCCGCCAGCAGCTGTTCCGCTTCGGCCGGCTCGCACTGGGCCCGGACCACGCGCTCGCGCGCATCGTCGCGCATGAAGGCCAGCAGCGACTTGGCCGACGCGCCCGCGCGCAGCGGCACGCCGCGGCCCTTCTCGAACGAGCAGCGCAGCGACTGGCGGCTCTCCACCATCTCCAGGCATACCGCGTGATCCTTGACCGCGACCACCAGGCCGACGCTTTCATCCGACTGCTGCGCCAGCAGCCGCATATCGGGCAGCGCTTCGCGGGCCAGGTGCGAGGCCATGTCGAACCCGAGCGCCAGCTGCAGGCTGATCGGGCCCGGCGCGTATTCGCCGTCGGACTCGAGCACGAAGCCCCAGCGCTTGAGCAGCATCAGCTGGCGGTAGAGCGTGCTCTTGGGCAGGCCGGTCCGGGCCACCAGTTCGCGCACCGTGATCGGCGCGCCGTGGTGCGCCAGCGCGGCCAGCACGAACAGCACGCGATCGGCGCCGCCGGCAGGCTGGGCCGATTCGGTGGACGTGGGAGACGCCGGTTGCGGGGCAATGGTTGGGTCGACAGCATTCAACATGGGGCCCAAGAATAGGACCGGATTCCCGGAAAACAAAACCGCCAGTCCCGGAAAATGGGAATGCGTGCCTAGGGATAACCCTTGGTGGGTCGCAATTTGATGGGTGGGGTGCGCGCGGCGCCGCTTCGTGATGGTCAGTAAATCCCGGGCAGCATCCGCCAGGTACGCGCGCAATAGGACGCATACGCCTCGCCGAACTGGTCGCGCAGCAGCGCTTCTTCCGCCCGGATGCGCGCCAGCAGCGGCGGCACCATCAGCAACGTCAGCACTACCCCCACGCCGGAGCGGAAGGCCAGCCCCCATCCCAGCGAACTGGTCAGGAAGCCGAGGTAGCTGGGATGCCGGATCACGCCGTAGATGCCGGTGGTCACGAGCGTGTGCCCGGGCTGGATCGCCACCAGCCCGCTGAAGCGGTTGCCCAGCACGAACACCGGCCACAGCCGCAGCACGCCGCCGCCGGCGAACATGGCCACGCCGGCCCAGCGCATGGTGTCGCCGTCGATCGTCCAGACGCCGAGGCGGTCGGTAAAGGGCGGCAGGTAGGCCGCCAGCAGCCCCAGCACGCCGAACACGGCCAGTACCCAGCGGTTGCCGCGGTCCTCGCGCATGCCGCTGCTGACGTTGCCGCCGGAAAAGACTGCGGCAATGGCGAGCGCAAAAAGGACCAGCGCCAGCGCGATGCGCGCCGGGTGGGCAAAAAAGGGCCCCGGGCCGCCCCAGCCGGCAATGGCGATGGCCAGGTAGGCAAGCGTGCCGGCCAGCGTGGCCATGGTCAGGCCGGGAGTCGGGCGCATGGAAACCTCCGTGGCGACGGTAGATGCACAAGCGAAGGGTAAGCCGCGGGCGGCGTGCATGTCGAGGGTGGCCGGCTCGTGCTTAAATCAGCGTTTTGCGCCCGCCGGATAGCTGCGCGCAGCGAAACACTATCGCCACACCTCCATGCCCCTGATCGATATCAAGAACCTCCAGCAAGCCGCCTACGACTTCGGCGAAGCCCGTCACTGGGGCAAGTACCACAGCCCCAAGAACCTCGCGATGGCACTGAGCGTCGAGGTCTCGGAACTGGTCGAGATCTTCCAGTGGCAGACCGAGGACGAATCGCGCGCCATCATGTCCACGCCCAAGCGCGAGCACGTGGAGCAGGAGCTTGCGGACATCACCATCTATCTGGCCCAGCTGGTGACGGCGCTCGGCGTGGATCTCGACGCCGCGGTGCGGGCGAAGATGGAAATCAATGCGAGGAAGTATCCGGTGCCGGAGTGAGTCGCACAGGCGGGTGCGCTTACGCCAATGACCAGTTGGGATCGGCGATCAGCCGCGCCAGCCAACCCGCCCCATACAACCCCATCCCGAACACCGCATGCGTCACCAAGCTATGCATCCGCGCCACATACGGCTGTGGCGTGCGGCTGGCCGCGATACCTGCGCCCATCGCGGGCTGCATCAGCAGGAAGGGCGCGGCGACGCTGCCGATGCCTACGATCAGGGCCGGTGCCAGCGTCGGCTGGCGCGCCCAGTCCAGGCCCCATAACCCCAGCAGTATTCCCGCAAACGCGATGCCGGTCAGGTAATGCGCGATCCAGCCGATGGCCTGTTCGCCGCGCACAGGGTGCGTGGCGGCGATGGCGTGATGATGGAAGCGTCCGCGTGGCAGCCACGCGAGCCAACGTCCGACCAGGCCATAGTTCAGCGCGGGTACGCCGAGCAGCCGTTTGCGCACGATGGCCCAGGCATCCATGACCAATGTGGCGCCGGTGCCGATGACCGTGGCGTGGAGCAGCATCGCGGTGGCGTGATCAGGCATGGTTCGTGTCCTGGCGCCTGGGCGTAGCGGCCGCGGTCGCGCGGGCCGTGATGGTCCAGCACGCTGCGGTGTAGCGCACGGTGTCGCCCTGCACGTAGGGATCGAACGCGGCGCGGACGGTTGCGGCGACGCGCTCGCGCGTGGTCGGGTCGGCGCCTTGCAGCGCCAGCCCGACCGGACCAAGTCGCGACAGGTAGCCGGCCAGCGCCGGCTCCGGCAATGTGCAAGTCACGTCGGTCGGGCGGATATCGATATCGCCCCAGCCGCTCGTTTGCAGGATCGACAACACGCGCTCGCGGTTACCGAAGGCAAACTGGCCCGGCGCGCCGGGCTGGCGCGGCGGCAGGTTCGGCAGCAGCGGGGCGGCCGCGCGTTCGGCGGTGGTCATGAAGGGGTTTTCGGCGGCGCTGCGCCAGGCGATGCAGTGCAGCGTGGCATCAGATGTCGCGGCCCGGCGCAGGTTGGCGAAGGCGCGCACCGGATCGCTGAAGAACATCACCCCCAGGCGCGACACGATCATGTCGAAGCTCGCTGCAGCGAAGGCATGTTCCTGCGCATCGGCGTGGATGAAGCTTGCGTTGATGCCCTCGCGTTGCGCGCGGGTCCGCGCGACGGCGAGCATCGGCCCGGAAATATCGACGCCGGTGCAGTGGCCTTGCGCACCGATGTGCCGCGCCAGCGCGAGCGTGGTGCTGCCGGTGCCGCAGCCGACGTCGAGGATGCGCTGCGCCGCGGCGTTGCGGGCGGCCTGCACCAGTTGCGCTTCCATTGGCCGGAACATGTCGTCCAGCAGGCCCTGGTGCTCGACCCAGGCCTGGCCGGAGACGCCGTTCCACAGTGCGGCCTGCTCGCCGCCGTTGCCGCTGATTTGCTGTTGTTCACCCATGGTCTTATCCCTTGCCTGGCTGGAAGCTACACTGTGCCAGTTCAAGTCGACTTGAGGTCAAGCGGTGAGAAGCCTGGATATTGCGGAAGTGGCGCGGCAGGCCGGCGTGCCGGCCTCGACGCTGCGGTACTACGAGGAAAAGGGGCTGATCGTGTCGATCGGCCGGCGCGGCATGCGGCGTGTGTTCGATGCAGGGGTGCTGGAGCGGCTGGCGCTGATCGCGCTGGGGCGCGCGGCGGGCTTCTCGCTGGACGATATTGCGCAGATGTTCTCGCCGCAGGGCCAGCCGCGCATCGACCGGCAGATGCTGGCCGCCAAGGCGGACGAGCTGGACCGGACCATCCGCAAGCTGACGGCGATGCGCGACGGGTTGCGGCATGCGGCGGTGTGCCCGGCGCCGAGCCATATGGAGTGTCCGACCTTCCAGAGGATCGTGCGGGCCGCCAGCACCGGCGCCATCGGCGGGCGGCGCGAGCGTCCCGCCGTGCCGCCGGCCAAGGCGCGATGACTGCCTGGGATCTCAGTCCAGCCTGAACTGGCCCACCGCCCCCGCAAGGCTGCCCGCCTGCGTCTGCAGCGCCGCAGCCGCCGCGGTCGACTGCTCCACCAGCGCCGCGTTCTGCTGCACCATCTGGTCCAGCTGGCTCACAGCCATATTCACTTCTTGAATGCCGCGGGTCTGTTCCATCGCTGCGTGAGTGATCTCGCTAATAATGCCGGTGACTTTCGAGACGTTGCTGACGATCTCGCCCATGGTGTCGCCGGCACGGCGAACCTGCTCGGAGCCCGAGGCGACGCTGCCTACGGTGGTCTCGATCAGGGTCTTGATCTCCCGCGCGGCCTGGGCGCTGCGCTGGGCCAGCGCGCGCACCTCGCCGGCAACCACGGCGAAGCCCCGGCCCTGGTCGCCGGCGCGCGCGGCTTCGACGGCGGCGTTCAGCGCCAGGATGTTGGTCTGGAAGGCGATGCCCTCGATCACGCCGATGATGTCCGACACCTTGACCGACGCGGTCTCGATCTGGCCCATGGTGCTGATCACATCGCCGATCACCACGCCGCCGTCGGCGGCGACGCGCGAGGCGGCGGCGACCGAGTCGTTGGCGTGCTGCGCCGAGTTGGCCGACTGGCCGACGGTGGCGGTGATCTCTTCCATCGACGCGGCGGTCTGCTGCAGGCTGGCGGCGGCTGACTCGGTGCGGCGCGACAGGTCCATGTTGCCGGCGGCGATCTCGTCGGCGG
This sequence comes from Cupriavidus taiwanensis LMG 19424, assembly GCF_000069785.1. NCBI lineage: Bacteria > Pseudomonadati > Pseudomonadota > Betaproteobacteria > Burkholderiales > Burkholderiaceae > Cupriavidus > Cupriavidus taiwanensis. The sequence continues at coordinate 20,654 of NC_010528.1, forward strand.
CGGCGCGCACCGATGCGCTGGCATCGCGGATCTGCCGCATGATCGTGCAGAGCTTGTCGGCGAAGGTGTTGAAGGCACGCGCGATCTGGGCCACCTCGTCGTTCCCGTTTGCGGGCAGGCGCTGGGTCAGGTCGCCGTCGCCCGAGCCGATCGCGTCCATGGCGTCGCGCACGGTGGACAGGCCGCGCAGCGACATCGTTGCCACGCCCCACACCACCGCGGCAGCCACGCCGGCGATCAGCACCAGCGCGATGACCGAGGCGATCAGCACGGAGCGCATGCCGGCGGTGGCCTCGGCCTTGTCCAGCGCGACGATGACCAGCCAGTCGGTGCCGGGGATGGCGCGCGCGCCGAGCAGCTTGGCGCTGCCGCGCACGTCGACTTCCAGTGGCGTCTTCGCGCCCGCCAGCGCGGCGAGCTTGTCGGCGCCGAGCGCGGGCACGAGGTCAGTGACCGGCTTGAGCGTGAGCTTGTCGTCGGTATGGGCGACGATGTCTCCGTTCCGGGCCACGAGCATGCCGAAGCTCGCCGGCGACGGGTGGATCGCCTTGACGTTGGTGATCACCGTATCCATGGCGACATCGCCGGAGACCACGGCTTGCACGCTGCCGTCGCGCACCACCGGCGCGGCGAACGCCACCACCAGCTTGCCGGTGCCGGCATCGACGTAAGGCGGCGTGACCACCGGTTTGCCGGCCGCGGCGGCCTGTTGGTACCACGGACGGCCGGTGGGGTCGTAGCCGGGCGGGATGCCTTGCGGGTTGGAAAACTTCGCGGTCTTGTCGGCGTAGCCGACGTAGACGTTGGTAAAGCCGCCGGCCTGGGCAATCTGCCGGAGCGCGGCATCGGGTTCGGGCTGCAGCACGGCGTCCTGCAGCGACTCGATCATGCGGCTGTGCGAGGCCACCCAGTCGACGATGGCGCTGGCATGGCCGCTCTGCACCGCGGCCAGGCTGCTGTCGATGGCGTCTTCGTTATGGCGATTGGCAACGAACTGGTTCAGTGCCGTGTTGATGGCGAGCGCGGCGACCACGATGGCAACGCACAGGGCCACGATCCGCGCGCGGATGGTAGTGAACATCAAGGGGAATCCTTCGTAAGGAATCGTTGGGGGCGTTTGCAGGAATCTGCAGCGTGGGATTTCCACCCCGCTGTATACGGAGCGCGCCGGGCCGACTTGAGCAAAGTGATGCATGCGCTTACGTTCGCCGCAGTTGACGAAACAATGCAGCGAGAATCGTTGCGATCGCGCAAGACCTCCTGATCAGTCATGCAGACAAGGGGCCGGACTTTTTCACAACGTATTACAAAGATTTACACCGGTTATGCGAACCGGCACATATGCTGCGATCAACCCATACACAATAAGCGGAGATATCACCGTGTCATTCCTTGCCAAGACTTCTGCACCGTTGCGCCTGCTTGCCCTGAGCGGCGTCCTTGCGCTGGCCGCCTGCGGCGGTGGCGGCGGTGATGATGGCGGCGATGCCGGGCGCGGCACGCTGCAGGTGTCGATGACGGATGCGCCTGCCTGCGGCTTCAGCAATGTCTTTGTGACGGTCAACAAGGTGCGCGTGCACAGCAGCGCCAGCGCCGACACCAGCGCCGGGGGCTGGGTCGACATCGACGTCGTGCCCGCGCGCAAGATCGACCTGCTGTCGCTGACCAACGGCGTGATGACGGTGCTGGGCCAGACCGCACTGCCGGCCGGCAACTACCAGCAGGTACGCCTGGTGCTGGATGCCAACCGCGGTGGCGGCGCTTCGGCCCTGGCCAATTCGGTGGTGCCCGTGGGCGGCGCCGAGCAGCCGCTCGATACCCCCAGCGCGGTGCAGTCGGGCATCAAGATCAATCGTTCGTTCTCGGTGGCGCGCGGCACGTTGACCGACCTGGTGCTGGACTTCGACGCGTGCAAGTCGGTGGTGCGGCGGGGCAATGGCACCTTTGGCCTGAAGCCGGTGGTGACCGCGATCCCGATGACCGTCAGCGGCGAAGTCAACGGCGTGGTGGCCGCGGCCCCGGGTGCGCGCGTCTATGCCGAACGCAACGGCGTGGTGGTGAAGTCGACCGTGGCGGATGCCAACGGCAGCTTCCGCCTGTCGCCGATCGAACAAAGCAGCACGGCAGGTCCGGTCGACGTGGTGGTGGTGCCGGGCGCGGCCAACGCCAAGGCGGCGGGCATCGTGCGCGGCGTGCCGGTGGTGGTGGGTACGCCCACGGCGATCTCGACCGCCGCGGCGCCGATGACGCTGCCGGCTTCGACCTATCGCCGGGTCTCGGGCACGGTGGCGCCGGCCTCGGCCGAAGCCACGCTGCGCGCGCTGCAGCTGGTCAGCGGCGGTACCTTTGAAATCGCCGCGACGGCGGCGGCCAGCGATACCGGCGCCTACAGCCTGTTTGCGACCGAACCCGCGCTGCCGGTGGCCGCGCCGGTGGTAGGCACCTACCAGGCCGCGCTGCCGATCCCGCTGTCGGCGGACGGCGCCGCGGCTGGCAAGTACAGCATCCAGGCCACCAGCGTCAGCGGGGCCGTGCAGACGCAGCCCGCGGACGTCAATATCGCGGACGTGCTGCTCAATTTCTCGTTCTGAACCCGGGGGATCGGGGAGCGGGCCGGAAGGGGGCAATGCCCTCTTCCGGTTTTTTCATGGGCGACGGCCTCCGGCGATGACGCCACCACGCGGCGCGGTTTCCCGCTAGACTGCCAGTCTCGCGCTTCGGGAGACCGCGCCATGCCTGCACGCACCGCCGCGAAGGCCGCATCCACGCCAGCCGCAGCCTCTGCGGCCGCGTCCGGGGCCCCGTCCAAAACTCCATCGGCCGCGCCATCGCGCAAGGCCGCAGCGCCGGCCGGGCTGGTGCGCGTCGGCATCGGCGGCTGGAACTACGCGCCGTGGCGCGACAATTTCTATCCGGCGAAGCTGCCGCAGTCGCGCGAACTGGCCTACGCCAGCCGGCACCTGAGCGCGATCGAGATCAACAGCACCTATCACGGCACGCAGAAGCGCACCTCGTTCGCCAAGTGGCGTGACGAGACGCCCGATGACTTTGTCTTTGCGGTGAAGGCCTCGCGCTTTGCCACCAACCGCCGCGTGCTGGCCGAGGCCGGCGACTCGATCGCGCGCTTTATCGACAGCGGCATTGCCGAGCTGGGCCGCAAGCTGGGGCCGGTGGTGTGGCAGTTCGCGCCGACCAAGCAGTTCGATGCGGAGGACTTCGAGGCCTTCCTGCAATTGCTGCCGGCCTCCGTGGAAGGCGTGTCGCTGCGTCACGTGCTCGAGGTGCGGCACGACAGTTTCCTGTCGCCGGACTACCTGGCTCTGGCGCGCAAGTACAAGGCCGCCACGGTCTTCACCGATTCGCGGAAATTCCCTTCGATGGCGGACCTGACCGCCGATTTCGTCTACGCGCGGCTGATGGAAAGCAGCGAGAAGCTGAAGACCGGCTATGGTCCGAAGGCGCTCGACCAATGGGCCGCACGCGCGCGGTCGTGGGCGCAGGGCGCGCAGCCGGACGACCTGCCGGTGCTTGGTGATCGTCAGCCCACGGCGCGCCAGCGCGAGGTCTTTCTCTTCTTCATCAACGGTGCCAAGGAACGCGCGCCGGCCGCGGCCCAGGCGCTGCTGGAGCGGCTGGGCTGGACGCCGCCCGCCGATGCGGCTGCCTGACGTCGGCTCGCTATAATCCCGCATGAACTCGACCCCCGCCCAGCCGCCAGCCGGCCCCGCTTTCTCCGCCCTGCCCTTGTCGCCCGCCATGCTCGCCACCCTGGCGCAGCTCGGCTACGACGAAATGACGCCGATCCAGGCGGCCAGCCTGCCGATCACATTGGCCGGCCAGGACCTGGTGGCGCAGGCCAAGACCGGCAGCGGCAAGACCGCGGCGTTCGGGCTGGCGCTGCTGCACCGGCTCGATCCGCGCCGCTTCGACGTACAGGCCATGGTGCTGTGTCCCACGCGCGAGCTGGCCGACCAGGTCACGCAGGAAATCCGCCGCCTGGCGCGCGCCGAAGAGAACGTCAAGGTGCTGACGCTGTGCGGCGGCTCGCCGATGCGCCCGCAGGTCGACAGCCTGATCCATGGCGCGCATATCGTGGTCGGCACGCCGGGCCGCATCCTCGACCACATCGACCGCGGCAGCCTGGACCTGGCGGCCATCAACACGCTGGTGCTCGACGAGGCCGACCGCATGCTCGACATGGGCTTCTTCGACGATATCGCCTATGTGGCCAGCCGCTGCCCCAGGGACCGGCAGACGCTGCTGTTTTCGGCGACCTACCCGCCCGGCATCGACAAGCTGAGCCACCGTTTCCTGCGCAATCCGCAGTCGCTCAAGCTGGAAGCCACGCACGACAACACCACCATCCGCCAGCGCTTCTACGAGGTGGAAGAGAGCGAGCGCCTCAACGCCGTGGGACGGCTGCTGGACCACTTCCGCCCGGCCAGCACGCTGGCCTTCTGCAATACCAAGGCGCGCTGCCGCGACCTGGTGGAGTTGCTGCGCGCGCAGGGCTACCAGGCGCTGGCGCTGCATGGCGAGCTGGAGCAGCGCGAACGCGACCAGGTGCTGGTGCAGTTCGCCAACCGCAGCTGCTCGGTGCTGGTCGCCACCGACGTGGCCGCGCGCGGGCTCGATATCGCCCAGCTCGAGGCGGTGATCAATGTCGAGATCACGCCGGACCCGGAGGTCCACGTGCACCGCATCGGCCGCACCGGGCGTGCCGACCAGGAGGGCTGGGCCTTCAGCCTGGTCAGCATGGACGAGATGGGGCGCGTGGGCAACCTGGAGCAGCACCACGGTGGTGAGTTCGAATGGCACCCGCTGGCCGAGCTGACGCCGGCCAGTTCCGAACGCCTGCTGGCGCCGATGGTGACGCTGCAGATGCTGGGCGGCCGCAAGGAAAAGATCCGTCCCGGCGACATCCTCGGCGCGCTGACGGGCGAGGCCGGCTTTGCCAAGGAGCAGATCGGCAAGATCAACGTGCTGGAAATGTCGACCTATATCGCCGTCGAGCGCAGCATCGGGCGCGAGGCGGTGAAGCGGCTCAATGCCGGCAAGGTCAAGGGCAAGAAGGTGAAGGTGCGGATGCTGACGGAGTAGTGCGGGCGCCCGGTATGGGGAGCGCCACACGCTTGCTTACAAAGATTAGCGTAAGTCACCCTGTAAGGTCGCGCATTCCTTTGCTACTCTGGTTCCATTGGCAGCAAGCCAGGTAGCGCCAGCCGCATCTTTCTCGACGGAAAAGGAGTTGGTGATGAAAACCGCACGCCAGGTTCTGGAGTCCAAGCCGAGTCAGGCCATCTACAGCATTCCGCCCACGGCGACCGTCTACGCCGCGCTGCAGCTGATGGCCGAGAAAGGCATCGGCGCGCTGCTGGTCATCGAGCATGGCGAGATCAAGGGCATCCTCAGCGAGCGCGACTACGCGCGCAAGGTGATCCTGATGCAGCGCACCTCGCGCGAGACGCTGGTGCGCGACATCATGACCACCGCGGTGATCTACGTCAGCGCCAACCAGACCACCGACGAATGCATGGCGCTGATGACCCGGCACCGCCTGCGCCACCTGCCCGTGATGGAGGGCAACCAGCTGATCGGCATGCTGTCGATCGGCGACCTGGTCAAGGACATCATCTCCGAGCAGCAGTTCATCATCGAGCAGCTCGAGCATTACATCACGGGCGGTGGCCGCTAGCGGTTGCCTCCGAACACCACCGTCATTCCCGCCGGCGCGGGAATGACTCGATCCCGCTGCAAGCACGATATTCGCTGGACGCATATAATTATGCGTTCGCTGAATTAGGCCACCCGCTCCGGCGTCACGCCCCCCTCGCGCGGTTCCCGGCCCAGATTCCCTGCTTTCGACGTTGCTTTCGCCGCACATTGCTGCGGCCCTGTGCTTGCCCATGTCTTCGCCCGCCTCCGCCGGTTCCACCGCGCCCGCTGTCTCTTCCAGGCCCGATCCCGCGTCCGCCCTGCCCGTCCATGACCACCGGGCGGTGATGCGCGTGATCGGCGGCATCGTGCTGTGCATCCTGCTGGCCGCGCTCGACCAGACCGTGGTGATCCCGGCGGTGCCGGCGATTGCCAATGACCTGAACGGCTTCGGCCACCTGTCGTGGATCGTCACGGCCTACCTGATCGTGTCGACGGTGACCACGCCGCTGTACGGCAAGCTGTCCGACAGCTTCGGGCGGCGGCGACTGCTGATGGTGGCGATCACGCTGTTTATCGGCGCCTCGGTGGCGTGCGCGCTGGCACAGACGCTGGGGCAGCTGATCCTGTTCCGCGCGCTGCAGGGCGTGGGCGGCGGCGGGCTGATGTCGCTGGCGCAGGCCGCCATCGCCGACGTGGTGGCGCCGCGCCAGCGCGGGCGCTATCAGGGCTACCTGGCCACGGTATGGGCGGTGGCGTCGATCGCCGGGCCGCTGGTGGGCGGCTGGGTCTCGGACCACATGTCGTGGCGCTGGCTGTTCTGGGTCAATGTGCCGCTGGGCCTGCTGGCGATGTTCATGTGCTACCGCGGCCTGGCCATGCTGCCCGCGCGCGGCGGGCGCGCGCGCGTGGACTGGCTCGGCGCGCTGCTGCTGGCGGTGGCCATCGTCGCCTTCCTGCTGGCGATGAGCTGGGGCGGCGACGTCTATGACTGGCTCTCGCCGGAACTGGGCGCGCTGCTGCTGGCCGCCGTCGCTGCCGTGCTGCTGCTGACCTGGCAGGAGCGCCGCGCGGCCGACCCGATGCTGCCGCCGCGCCTGTTCGCCAACCGCGCCTATGTGCTCGGCGTGGCCGCGTCGGCGCTGGCCGCGCTGGACATCTTCCTGTGCATCTTCGCCCTGCCCCTGCACTTCCAGCTGGTGCGCGGCGCCGATGCGTCGACCTCCGGTCTGCTGGTGATGCCGTTCCTGCTGGCGACGGTGGCGGGCAACTTCATCGTGGCGTGGCTGGCGCCGCGCGTGGGCCGCCTGCGCGGCATCCTGACCGCGGGCTATATCGCCGGCGCGCTGGGCCTGATCGTGCTGGCACTGGTGACCCCGGCCGTGCCGCTGGCCGTGGTGCTGGCGGCGATGACGCTGGCGGGCGTGGGCCTGGGCATCACCATGGTGGCGACGCTGATGAGCGTGCAGAACGCGCTGGAGCGGCGCGATACCGGCGCCGGCACCGGCGCGCTGCTGGTGCTGCGCTCGCTCGGCAGCGCGCTGGGCGGCGCGGTGGCCGGCACGCTGCTGACACTGGAGTTCCGCCATGCGCTGGCGGCTTCCGGGGTCACGCAGGCGCTGGACCTGGGCGCGCTGCGCCATGGCAGCGAGGCCTTCGCGCAGCTGTCGCCGTCGGTGCGCGCGGTGCTGGCCGGTGGCGTGGAGTCCGGCTTCCACCTGATCTTTGCGGTGGGCGCGGCGGCGGCGGTACTGGCGCTGCTGATCGTGCGGCGCATGCCGGACGTCGAGCTGCGCAGCAGCGTCACCGAGCACGCCGCCACGCTGGCGATGGACTGACGCGGGGCGCATCCGACAGGCCCCCATCGGCGTAGACTACGCGTACCCGAACCAGCGAGCCGACCACCGGAGCCCCGTCGCCATGAGCCGTCGCCCTCTGCCTTTCCGCCTGTCCGTTCCCCTGGCTGCCGCCCTCACCCTGGCAGCCGCCAGCGGGGCCCTGTTGCCGGCACCGCTGCGCGCCGCCGACAAGCCCGCCACGTCCACGGTCCCTGCCGCTGCGGGCGCCTGCCCGGCATCGCTCAACTTCACCTTCCCGCGCCTGCAGGACGACGCGCCGCAGAACCTGTGCCAGTACGCGGGCAAGGTGGTGCTGGTGGTCAATACCGCGAGCTATTGCGGCTTCACGCCGCAGTACGAGGGGCTGGAGGCGCTGTACGCCAAGTACAACGCGCGCGGGCTGGTGGTGCTGGGCTTCCCGTCCAACGACTTCTCGCAGGAGCCAGGCTCGCAGAAAGAGATCGCGGACTTCTGCTACAACACCTACGGCGTCAAGTTTCCGATGCTGGGCAAGTCGCATGTGCGCGGCAGCGAGGCCAACCCGATGTATGCGCTGCTGGCAAAGCAGACCGGCACCGCGCCGAAATGGAATTTCTACAAGTACCTGATCGGCCGCGACGGCAAGGTGGTGGCCAGCTACGGCAGCCGCACCACCCCGGACGACAAGGAGCTGGTGGCGAAGATCGAATCGCTGCTCGCCGCGCCGCGCTGAGCAGCGATCCTGTGCCGCGCGGCTGCGCTCAGTCGCGCACCAGCCCTTCGGCCCGCATCGCTTCCTGCACCGCGGGCCGCGCCGCAACGCGCGACAGGTATTGCTGCAGCGCCGGGTAGTCGTTCAGCGGCAGCTTCAGGATGCGGGCCCAGCCGACGATGGTGAAGCAGTACGCATCGGCCACCGTGAAGGTGTCGCCGGTCAGGTACTGGCGGGTTTGCAGGTGCTGGTCAAGTTCGGCAAAGCGGCGCTGCAGCTTCGCCTTGCACTCGTCCTGCGTGCTTTGCGCGGTTTCCTTGTGCCACAGCCACGGGCTGAAGACCTTGTGCAATTCCGTCGACACCAGCGTGATCCAGCCGGTGGCTTCGAGGCGCTCGCGGGTGCCGGCCGCCGGCAGCAGCTTGCGTTCGGGAACGAGATCGGCAACGTACTGCAGCAGCGACGCCACCTCGGTATGGCGCGAGCCGTCGTCCAGCTGCAGCAGCGGCACGTAGCCGCGCGGGTTGATGGTGTAGTAGTCGTCGGTGCCGTTCTCGGGCACGGCCAGCTTGTGCGTGTGCAGGTCGACTTTGGCCAGCGTGACCGGCAGGCCGGCTTCGCGCAGGGCGATATGGACGGCCATCGAGCAGACGCCCGGAGTGTAGTAGAGCTTCATCGCGATCCTGTGGTGGTTGCCTGGCCGCCACGCCATGCGGCGGCCGTGGAGGCAGTCTAGGATCGGGGCCCTTATGCGGCAATGCGCGTCCTTGCGGACGCGCATTGCAGATCTGCACAGGACTGGGGACGTCGCCCTGGCTTACTCGACTTCGCGGAACAGGCGGCCCCAGCCGCGCAGTTCGCGCGTATCCACGCCGCACAGGCGCAGCGACTTCCAAACCACCGTGGAGATGGTGTCGTACAGCGGGATGCCGGTTTCCGCTTCCAGTGCTTCGGCCAGGTGCGCGGCGCGCAGGTTGGTGCAGAACGTGGTGATGGCCTGGGGCTGGTGCTGCGCCAGACCGAGCACCATCTCGCGGATGGTGTCTTCCTCGACCTCGGCGAAGCTGTAGTTCACGTGCAGGTCCAGGTGGCTCTCGGCCACGCAATGGAATCCGCTGCGCTCATAGTTGGCGATGATGCGCTGCTGCACGTCGTCCAGGTACGGCGTGGCCAGGCCGAAGTTGCGCGCGCCGGTCTTTTCCAGGATCTCGTTGAGCGCCAGCACCGAGGTGGTGGCCGGGATGCCGGTGGCTTCGGTGATCTGCTTGCACAGTGCTTCGTCCTTGTCGAAGCCGAGCCAGCCGGACGAGGTGCCGTTCCACGCGATGACATCGACGCGCGCGTCGGCCAGCAGGCTGGCGGCGGCCAGGATCTTGTCGAGGTTGAACTGGCCCAGGGCCTGGTCACGCAGCGAGATCTCGGTCACGGTGAAACGCGAGAAATGCGCGCTGACATGGGGCAGGCCGGCGACCATTGCGCTGGTGATGGGCTCGAGCGCAGTGTTGGAAGACGGCGTCAGCATGCCGAGTCGGATTTGCTTGGTCATTGTGGTTCTGTCTCAGGAGTGAGTGCGGGCGCCGGGACGTTGCCGGCGCCTGTCGCGGGATGTCTTCTGTTTGCGGAGCTCGGTGATCCGACGGGTCTTAGACGGGAATCTTAGTCTCGTAGTCGATCGCGGTGGAAGCCAGCAGCAGGCCCACGCCGGCCGCGGCGAAGAACATCAGCGCCAGGAAGTACGAGCCGGTGAACTGCACGATCATGCCGACGATGATCGGCACCGAGATGCCGCCGATGTTGCCGCCCAGGTTCATCACGCCGCCCAGGAAGCCCACCTTGTTGCGCGTGCCCAGCATCGACGGCACGCACCAGAACAGGCCACACCAGCGCAGGAAGAACAGCGTGGAAGACAGCAGCACGACCACCACCACCGGGTCGGTGACATAGGCCACCGAGAAGATCGACGCCGTCGCCACCACCGCGGCGATGCCGAACAGCGTGCGCATCACCACGTTGGGCCGGCCGCCGGCTTCCTTCCATTTGTCGGCGATCCAGCCGCCGATCAGTTCGCCGACGAAGCCGCTGAAGAAGATGATGAAGCTGGCGCCGCCCATCTGCTTGATGTCGAAGCCGTGCACCTTGTTCAGGTAGTTGGGCATCCAGGTCAGCAGTCCGTAGAACACGGTGTTGAAGCACATCCAGCCGATCGCCATGCACCACACCGAGCGGTACTTGAAGAAGTCGAGCGAGCGGCCCGACAGGTTGGCCGGCTCGGCGCGGTGTTCATTGGCCAGGGCGTCTTCGATGTAGCGCGCTTCCAGCTCGTTGACGCCGCGGTGCTCGCGCGGGGAGTTGCGCACGTAGTACCAGGCCAGCACGCCGGCCAGCACCGTGCCCACGCCGGCGACGATAAAGGCGAGGCGCCATGAACCCAGCGAGGCGATCAGCCAGGTGATGATGATCGCGCCCAGGGCCGCGCCCAGCGGGGCGCCGCCGTCCAGCAAGGTGGCGCCGCGGCCGCGCTCGTTCTGCGTCATCCAGATCGCGTTGAGCTTGCCGCCGGCCGGGTAGATCGGCGCCTCGGCCGCACCCAGGCCCAGGCGCGTCAGCAGCAGCTGCGTGGAGTTGGTCGTGAAGGCAGCCACGGCCTGGGCGATGCCCCAGAACACGGTGGCGCACGCGATCACGATGCGCGGCTTGTACTTGTCGGCCAGCATGCCGCCCGGCACCTGCATCAGCGCGTAGGTCCAGAAGAAGGAGCTGAGGATCAGGCCCTGCATGGTGGGGCTGAGGTCGAACTCCTTGGCGATCAGCGGCATGGCCACCGACAGCGAGGCGCGATCGATGTAGTTGATCGCGATAAGAAACAGCATCATCAAAAAAATCTTCCAGCGCACCGAGGTTCTGGCCTCGGTCATCACTGTTGCCCGCGTTGTCGTCTGCATGACGGCGTCTCCTGTTTTCGTCCTTCGGTTGAGGCAGTTCTGATGGGGGTGTCGCGCAACAGGCCGGAGTATAGGATACGTAATCTGTAATTACAACGCGTGTAAGTTATTGATTTTACGATGTTGCGGATGCACAATTTCAGGGTGTGGTAGCCTTGCTGTGGTGCATTTCCCCATTTTGGTGACGTCTGTGACACAAACGCTTTCCCCCTCCGCGCGCCTGCGCACGCTTGGCATGTCGGCCGAGATCGCCGCGCGGCTGCGCACCATGATCGAAGAGGGCGAACTTCCGCCCGGCGCGCGCATCGACGAACGCGCCTTCTGCGAGACCTTCGATGTGTCCAAGACGCCGCTGCGCGAGGCGCTGAAGGTGCTGGTGTCCGAGGGGCTGGTGCTGCACCGGCAGTACATCGGCTACCGGGTGGCGCCGCTGGACCTGGAAGAACTGCGCGCCACCTTCGAAACCCTGCACGGGCTGGAGGCGCTGGCGGGCGAGCTGGCGGCGCAGCGGCTGGGCCCGGCGGCGATGGCCAAGCTGGAGCGGCGCCACCAGGCCATGATCGATGCCCATGCCGCCGGCCGGCGCACCGACTATTTCCGCATCAACCAGGAGATCCACCAGCTCATCATCGACGGGGCCGCCAACCCGGTGCTGGCCGGCGTCTACGCCGCGCTGATGAGCAAGGTCCACCGCGCGCGCGGCGCCGCCAACGCCGATACCCTGCGCTGGCAGGAGTCGCACGAAGAACACGAGGCCATCATGGCCGCGTTGCGCGAGCCCGGCCGGCCGCGGCTGGCCCAGGTGCTGCGCAGCCACTCCGAGAACACCGCCCGGGAAGTGCTGACCGTGGTGGCGCAAACGCTGGCCGAAGGCACCGCGCGCAACGGCGCGCTCAAGCAATCCGCCTGAACCCCCTTAACCCTCCACCCACAACGACGACGATGAAACTGGTTCGAGTAGGCAACCCCGGCGCCGAGCGCCCCGGACTGATCGATGCGGCAGGCCGCGTGCGCGACCTGTCCGGCGTGATCCCCGATGTCGATGCGGCGCAGCTGGCGCCAGCGGCGCTGGAAGCGCTGGCGCGGCTCGACCCGCAGACGCTGCCTGTCATCGAAGGCGCGCGCTTTGGCGTGCCCTGGACCGGTATCGGCAAGATCGTGGCGATCGGCCTGAACTATGCCGACCACGCCGCCGAAGCCGGCATGCCGCTGCCGGCCGAGCCGATCGTATTTCTCAAGGCCAATAGCTCGCTCAATGGCCCCAACGATGCGGTGATGCTGCCGTTCGGCTCGCACAAGACCGACTGGGAAGTGGAGCTGGGCGTGGTCATCGGCACCACCGCGCGCAATGTCTCGCGCGAGCAGGCGCTGGAGCACGTGGCCGGCTACTGCGTGGTCAACGACGTCTCGGAGCGCGAGTTCCAGATCGAGCGCGGCGGCACCTGGGACAAGGGCAAGGGCTGCGACACCTTCTGCCCGGCCGGCCCGTGGCTGGTGACCCGCGACGAAGTGCCGGACGCGCAGGCGCTGGGGCTGTGGCTGGAGGTCAACGGCGAGCGCGTGCAGCAGGGCACCACCGCGACCATGGTGTTCGACGTCGCCACGCTGGTCAGCTATGTCAGCCGCTTCATGACGCTGCTGCCCGGCGACCTGATCGCGACCGGCACCCCGCCCGGGGTGGGCATGGGCTGCAAGCCGCCGCGCTTCCTGAAAGCTGGCGACACCATGCGGCTGGGCGTGGATGGACTGGGCGAGCAGGTGCAGCGCGTGGTGGCGTACGGCGAGCGCTGATCCTGGACGCCAAAAGGGTTCCCCATCGATACGCTTTCATACAAAGCGTTGGGTTTCCATACAAAGCGTACGATTAGGGCAACAGTTCTGGCGCAGAAAGCAGCCGGATTACATGGTTTTACAGGAAATACCGGGCATGACGTTTCGCTGGGCTTTTCTGCGTGAAATACTGGTTATACAGGTTTCGCCAGAGAGCAAAACGTCATGTCCGAGCACGCCCCCGAAATCGAGTCTTATCTCGGCGCCACACTCCAGTCCCCCGCGTCGCCACTGAAGCACCGATACTGCGCGCTGGCCGATACCCTCGACAGCCGCGCCGAACTCGAAGCCATCCGGCGCAATATCCACCAGCACCCCGAACTGGCCTTCGACGAGGTCCGCACCGCCGGCCTTGTCGCCACCTTGCTCGAAGGGTGGGGCTACGCGGTCACGCGCGGCGTGGGCGGAACCGGGGTGGTGGGTACGCTGCGCTGCGGCGAGAGCGGCCACAGCGTGGGCATCCGCGCCGACATGGACGCCCTGCCGATCCACGAGCGCACCGCGCTGCCGTACGCCAGCGTCAATGCGGGCCGCATGCACGCCTGCGGCCACGACGGCCATACCGCGATCCTGCTGGGCGCGGCCAGGCAACTGGCGCGCACGCGCAACTTCAACGGCACCGTGCATCTGATCTTCCAGCCGGCCGAGGAAATCGGCGCCGGCGGCGGGGCCGAGCGCATGCTGACCGACGGGCTGTTCGAGCGCTTTCCCTGCGACGCCATCTTCGGCCTGCACAACCATCCGGGCGTGGAGCAGGGCACTTTCCTGTTCCGTTCCGGCCCGTTCATGGCGGCCTGCGATACTGTCACCATCACCATTCGCGGCAAGGGCGGCCACGCCGCACGCCCGCACCAGTCGGTCGATCCCATCCTGGTGGCGGGCAGCCTGGTGATGGCGCTGCAATCGGTGGTGTCGCGCTATGTCGATCCGAACGAAACCGCGGTGGTGACGATCGGCACGCTGCACGCCGGCCACGCCCCCAACGTGATTCCGGACAGCGCCCGCATGGAACTCAGCGTGCGCTCGTTCAGCCCCGACGTGCGCGCCTCGCTGGAGCACCGCATCCGCCAGCTCGCCACGGCGCACGCCGAAGGCTACGGCGCGGTGGCCGAGATCGACTACGTGCGCGGCTACCCGGTGCTGGTCAACAGCGAGCGCGAGACCGAATTCGCGCGGCAGGTGGCCGAGGAGCTGGTCGGCACCGGCAAGGTGGTGGACCAGGCCGCGCGCATCGCCGGCAGCGAGGACTTTGCCTACTTCCTGCAGCAGCGCCCGGGCTGCTTCGTGCGGCTGGGCAATGGCGCCAACCAGCCGCTGCTGCACAACGCCGGCTACGACTTCAACGACGACAACCTGACCGTCGGCGCGGCGTACTGGACGCGGCTGGTGGAGCGCTACCTGGGCCACTGAGCCCGGGTTCCGCGCTACGGGGCCTCAACGGAAGAACGCGCTCGGCGGCACGCCGAACTGCCGCCGGAACATGGTCGCGAACGCGCTCGGGCTGTCGTAGCCGAGGTCCAGCGCCACATCCACCACCTTGCTGCCGGCCGCCAGCTTTTCCAGCGCGGCCAGCAGGCGCGCCTGCTGGCGCCATTGGCCGAAGGTCATGCCGGTTTCGCGCGCAAAGCGGCGCTGGATGGTCTTGGGGTCCAGTCCCAGCCGCGCGCCCCAGTCCGCCAGGGTCAGCGCGGTGTCGGGGGCGTCGGCGATGGCCTCGCAGATCTGCCGCAGGCTGGCGTCGGCCGGGCGCGGCAGGTGCAGCGGCAGCGACGGCACCAGCATCACTTCATCGAGCAGCAGCCGCATCAGGCGCGCGTCGCGCGTGTCGGGCGCGTAGGGCAGGGCGATCTCCACCGCGGCCAGGATCAGCTCGCGCAGCAGCGGCGAGATGCCCAGCACCGTGCAGCGCTGCGGCAGGTCGGGCGCGGCATCGGGGCGGATATAGGCGGTGCGCATCTGCACCCGCCCTACCATGCGGATCCAGTGCGTGGTGCCGCCCGGCATCCACATGCCGCGCGTGGGCGGCACGATCCACTGGCCTTCGGCGGTGGCCACCACCATCACGCCATGCACGGCGTGGATCAGCTGCGCATGCGGATGCTGATGCGGCTGGGTCACGTGGCCCGGCAGGTAGTCGGCCGCCATCGCCGTGACCGGCAGCGGGCTGCGGTCGAAGCGGAAATAGGGCGGCGGATCGGCGTAGGTATCGCCCAGCGCCAGCGTCTCGGGCGTGGGATCGGGAAGCGGCTGGCGGGATCGGCGGCTGTCGGGGGCCGCGGCGGAAAGAGGGCGGGGGGCGCGCGCCATGTCCTTTTCTCCAAGGTTGCGAACCTATTCTCGCAGGACAGGCGCCGGCGTGCCAGCTAGCATCGGTGCTCAGATCCTTCATGGCCGGCGCCCCCGTCGGCCGCTTTCCGTTTGTCGAGAGCCGCCAATGAGCACAACCATCGACTCCGCGCCGGCTGGCGCAGCCCCCGCGACCCCCTCGCTTTCCCCGTCCCCGCAGGCGGAACGCACCGGCTTCCGCGTGCTGTCCGCGATCAGCTTCGCCCACTTCCTCAACGACATGATCCAGTCGTTGATCCTGGCGATCTATCCGATGCTGAAGGGCGGCTTCAATCTCAGCTTCACCCAGATCGGGCTGCTGACCATGACCTACCAGGTCACTGCGTCGCTGCTGCAGCCGGTGGTGGGCCTGTACACCGACAAGCATCCCAAGCCGCATTCGCTGTCGGTGGCGATGGGCTTTACGCTGGCCGGCCTGCTGCTGCTGTCGGTCGCGCCCAGCTATGGCGTGCTGCTGGTGGCCGCGGCGCTGGTCGGTACCGGTTCGTCGATCTTCCATCCGGAGTCATCACGTGTGGCGCGCATGGCATCGGGCGGCCAGCACGGGCTGGCGCAGTCGATCTTCCAGGTCGGCGGCAATGGCGGCAGCGCCATGGGCCCGCTGCTGGCCGCGCTGATCGTGCACCAGCAAGCCAGCCTGGCGTGGTTCTCGCTGGCCGCGCTGGTGGGCATCGTGGTGCTGTGGCGCATCGGCGGCTGGTACGCGCGCCAGCTGGCGCAGGGGGCGCGCAAGCGCAAGGCGGCCGGTGCGACCGCCAGCCCGGTGGCGACGCGCGTGGTGGTGCGGGCCATGGTGGTGCTGATGGTGCTGGTGTTCTCCAAGTACTTCTACATGGCCAGCCTGACCTCGTACTACACCTTCTATCTGATGGAGCGCTTCGCGCTGGCGCGCCAGGACGCGCAGCTGCACCTGTTCCTGTTCCTGTTCGCGGTCGCGGCCGGCACCATCCTGGGCGGCCCGATCGGCGACCGCATCGGCCGCAAGCGCGTGATCTGGGCCTCGATCCTGGGCGTGGCGCCGTTCACGCTGCTGCTGCCGCACGTGGGCCTGTTCTGGACCACGGTGCTGACCTTCATCATCGGCTTTATCCTGGCCTCGGCGTTCTCGGCGATCCTGGTGTTTGCGCAGGAGCTGATCCCCGGCAAGGTCGGCATGGTGTCGGGGCTGTTCTTCGGCTTTGCCTTCGGCATGGGCGGCATCGGCGCCGCGGTGCTGGGCGGCATGGCCGATACCCACGGCATCCGCGCGGTGTACGAGTACTGCGCCTACCTGCCGCTGCTGGGGCTGCTGACGGTGTTCCTGCCGGATCTGCGCGAAGGGCCGCAGCGCGCCTGAAGCGGGCCTGAAGCGGGCCAGGCGAGCGCGCGGCGCTCAGTCGCCTGACTTGCCTTCGCCGCCATCGCCCGGTGGCGGCTCGAACATGCGCAGCCAGCGGCGCAGCAGCGCGGCCAGCTGCGCGCGCTCCGTCGCGGTCAATCCTTCCAGCAGGCGGTGCTCGTTGGCCACGTGCAGTGCCAGCGCATGGTCGACGCGCGCGCGGCCGGCGTCGGTGAGCGCCACCAGCAGCCCGCGCCGGTCGTCCGGCTTGGGTTCGCGCCGCACCAGTCCGGCCCGCTCGAGGTGGTCGAGCCGGTTGGTCATGGTGCCCGAGGTGATCATCAGCGAACCGATCAGCGCCCCCGGCGACAGCGCATAGGGCGGCCCGGCCCGCCGCAGCGTCGCCAGCACATCGAACTCCCACGGCTGCAGCCCGGTTGCGCCCAGCGCGGCCTCGATCGCCCGGCCGGTATGGCGGTTAAGCCGGCCCAGACGCCCCAGGATGCCCATCGGCGAAGTATCGAGGTCAGGCCGTTCGCGCGCCCATTGGGCGAGGATGCCGTCGACATGGTCGGGCGCGTCTTCGGGTTTGCGGCGGGAGGTCATCAGGGCAGGCAGGACGAAGCGGATCGAAGTATCTTGACATCAATCAATCGCCTTCGTAAAGTGATTTATCTTGACATCAAGAATATCGACATGAAGGCGAATGCCAATTCCACGACTGGGATCGCCGGCTCAAGCCTGAAGGACATCCTGCTGACCGGCCTGGCCCCCGCAATCTGGGGCAGCACCTACCTTGTCACCAGCCAGTGGCTGCCGCCGGGACAGCCCTTGCTTTCCGGCGTAATCCGGGCGCTGCCGGCCGGGCTGGCGATGCTGGCCTTCGGCAGGCAGCTGCCGCGGGGCGGCTGGTGGTGGCGCGCAGCGGTGCTGGGCGTGCTCAATATCGGCTTCTTCCAGGCGATGCTGTTCATCGCCGCTTACCGGTTGCCGGGCGGCGTGGCGGCAACGGTCGGCGCGATCCAGCCGTTGATCGTGGTGGTGCTGGCGTGGGCCTGGCTGGGTGCGCGGCCGCGCCCCGCCGCGTGGATGGCCGGCGCGGGCGGCCTGCTGGGCGTGGCCCTGCTGGTGCTCGGGCCGGCCGCCCGGCTGGATGCGGTGGGCGTCGCGGCGGCGGCCGCGGGAGCGGTGTCGATGGCGGTGGGCACGGTGCTGACGCGGCACTGGCGGCCGCCGGTGTCGCCGCTGGTGCTGACGGCATGGCAGTTGTGCGCGGGCGGGCTGTTCCTGCTGCCGTTCGCGCTGGTGCTGGAACCGCTGCCGGGGCATTTCACGCCGGTCAACTGGCTGGGCTACGCGTGGCTCAGCGTTGTCGGCGCCGGTTTCAGCTATGCGCTGTGGTTCCGCGGGGTAGCGCGCATGGCGCCGGCGGCGGTGGCGGCGCTGGGCCTGCTCAGTCCGGTCAGCGCCACCGTGCTCGGCTTCCTGGTGCTCGGGCAGTCACTGACGGCAGTGCAGGCCGCGGGTGCGCTGCTGGTGCTGGCCAGCGTGTGGCTTGGCCAGCGCGCGACGGCACCCGCCACGGCGGCGCGCACGCAGGCGGCCTGATGTCATCCGCGAAGGGTGCTGCTGCCGCGCGGAATTTTGCGGCATCATGGCGGGCACTCGAGACAGACGTGCCCCGTTTCCGCCGACGCCGCCGACGATGCCAGCCGCCCCAGACCCTTCCGCCCCCGCCACGCCGCCCTGCGAGCGCTGCCTGGCGCTGGCCGACGACCCCCGCCGGCGCGAGCCGCCGGCCTGCCTGGCCTTGCGCGGCACCGCGCCGGTGGTGACCCAGAGTGCCGCCGGCGTGCCGTACAGCATGCTTTCGTTCTGCTGCCGCGACTGCGGCACGGGCTGGCGGCTCTATGACCGCGCCAACGAACTCTTTGTCTCCTGGGTGCCGGAGCGGGCGCTGGAGCGCTGAGCACGCCGCATGGATCGGCTAAGATAGCGGCTGTTCCACGCCGGGCCGGCCCGTTGCCGCCGCCTGGCCGCTTCCGTCGAATCTCTCCCGCGAATTTCTCCCGCTTTTCCATCATGGCCTTCCCCTTCCGCACGTCGCTGCTGGCTGCAGCGTGCGTCGTCAGTGCCGCCGCATCCGCCCCCGCCGCCGCGGCGGACGCCTATCCCAGCCGCCCGATCCGCCTGATCGTCGCCTATCCCACCGGCGGCATCAGCGACACCGTCGCGCGCGCGCTCGGCGAGCGCCTGTCGGCGCAGATGGGTACGTCGGTCGTGGTGGAGAACAAGGCCGGCGCGGGCGGCAGCATCGGCATCGATGCGGTGGCCAAGGCAGCGCCGGACGGTTACACGCTCGGCTTCGCCGCCACCAGCCCGCTCACGCTCAATCCGCATGTCGGCCGCGTCAACTACGATCCGCAGAAGGACGTGGCGCCGGTCATGAGCGTGATGTACTCGCCGGTGCTGGTGGTCGCGACTTCCGCGTTCAGCGGCAAGAGCTTTGCCGACGTGGTCGGCCAGGCGAGCGCCAAACCGGGTTCGGTACGCTGGGCCACGTCGGGCCTGGGCACGGTCGGCCACGTGGTGCTGGAACAGATCAAGCAGAAGTCGAAGGCCGACATCGTGCTGATCCCGTACAAGGGCGCGGGCCAGCAGATGAACGATGCGCTTGGCGGCCAGTTCGAGGTGATGAGCACCAACGCTAGCCCGGTGCTGAGCCAGCATATGCAGGCCGGCCGCCTGCGCGCGCTGGCGGTGGGCGCGCCCAAGCGCCTGGAGAGCCTGCCCGCCGTGCCGACGCTGGCCGAGCTGGGCTACCCCAAGGCCAACCTGACTTCCACCTTCGGCATCTTCGCGCCGGGCAAGACCCCCGCGGCCATCATCAACCGCTTGAACGCCGAGCTGAACAAGGCGCTGGCCGAGCCGGAAGTCCATGAGCGCCTGCTCAAGGGCGGCGAAGTGCCCACCGGCGGCACGCCGGCGCAGTTTGCCAAGGCCATCCGCGAAGAGTCCGCGGAGAACGCGCGCATCGTCAGGGAAGCCGGCATCAAGGCTGACTGAATGGCCGGGCCGGCTGCGCCCCCGGTGCCGCGCTAGGCCGCATCGAGCCGGCTGCCCAGCCCGTACACCGACGACAGCCGCACGCCGTTGTGCGGCCACAGCGCCAGCTTGGTGCGCACGCGCGACAGGTGGCTGTCCACTGTGCGCGAGGCCGCGTCCATGTGGTAGCGCCAGACGTGGTCGACCATGGTCTGGCGCAGCACCAGCGAGCCCAGGTTGCGGAACAGCAGCACCGCCAGGTCGAATTCCTTCGGGGCCAGCAGCACTGGCTTGCCCTTGACCCACACCTGCCGCTCGGCGGTGGCAAAGCGGAACGGGCCGTGTTCCAGGTCGCAGTCCGCGCTGGCCGGCCGTGCGCGGCGCAGCAGCGCCAGCACGCGCGCGCCCAGCTCCGCGGTGCGCAGCGGCTTGGGCACGTAGCTGTCCGCGCCCTGCGCCAGGCAGGCGGCGACAAAGCCTTCTTCGTTGGAGGTGCCGGTCAGCATCACCGGCATCTCGTGGCCCAGCGTGCGGCGCACCCACGCCAGCACTTCCAGCGCCGGGATGCCCGGCGTATCGCAATCCAGCATCAGCAGATCGAACGACTTGCCGCGCAGCGCGCCGATCAGCGCGCGCCCGTTGAGGTAGCGCGTGCACTGGTGGCCGTTCAGGCGCAGGGTCTGTTCGATGCTGACGGCGAGGGTAGGGTCCGCCTGCAGCGCGGCGATCTTCACGTCGTGGCTCCTGTGCGCGGACGCACCGCAATGCGCCCGCTGAGTGGGACACAGCTTGACAACAGGGTCGGCGCGGGCACGGTTGCCCGCGGCGAAGGCCATGGTAGGAGCGGCCTGCTGAGGCGAGAAGTAAAAGATTGTTGAAAGGCGAGATTGAGCGCTTTCCTATTCGGGCGGGCCGCGGCGCCGGATTAAATGTCCCGCTAATGGCCAGCTACGTCGGAGGCAACATGGGAAAGAAAACGGCATCGCGCATTGCATCGCTGGAGGACGCGCCCGCGGATGCGGCGCTGATCCGCCAGGTCGTCGCCAGCGCGGGATTCGAATGCGTGAGCTTCGGCGAAAGCCGGCGCCTGCTGCTGGCGCTGCGCGACGCCGGCTTCGACCTGCTGCTGCTGGACTGGCAGATGCCCGACCTGTCCGGACGCGAGGTGCTGGCCTGGGTGCGCACCCACCTGGACCGGCGCATCCCGGTCATGTTCCTGAGCTGCCGCGATGCCGAGCACGATATCGTCAGCGCGCTTGCCGCAGGCGCCGATGACTACATGGTCAAGCCGATCCGTCCGGCGGAGCTGGCCGCGCGCATCGAGGCCCTGCTGCGGCGCGCCTATCCCGCGCAGGCGTCGCCGCACGCGCCGCTGCGGCTGGGCGATTACGCCTTCGACTGCGCGCTGCGCAAGGTCACGTGCAACGGCCAGCCGATCGGCCTGACGCCCAAGGAGTTCGACCTCGCGGTGCTGCTGTTCCGCCACGAAGGCCGCATCGTCACGCGCGACCACATCACCGCCGCGGTCTGGGGCCGCGAGATTTCGCCGATGTCGCGCACCATCGATACCCATGTGTCGCGCGTGCGCAGCAAGCTCGGACTGCAGGCCGAGCACGGCATGCGCCTGACCCCGGTCTACACGCATGGCTACCGGCTGGAGCGCATGGCACATGCCGAGCGGGCCGCCGCATGACGGCACGCCCGCTGCGCCACGCGCTGGTTGCCGCGGCCTTGTGCCTGGGCGGCTGCTGGCTGGCACGGCGCTCGCGCGGCGCCGCTGCCGTGCCGGCGCCGGCCAGCGAAGGCCGCGGCGACGTGCGCGATCCGGATGCCGTGCGCGACATGCTGTTGCATGTGCTGGGCCACGACCTGCGCGAACCCAATGCCTCGCTGCTGGCGTGGCTGGCGCTGCGCCAGACCCGCTCGCAGGCCGATGCGGCGCTGCTGGCGCAGGTGGAAGGCCATGCGCGCCGCTCGCTGCGCCATATCGACGACCTGAACCGGCTGCTGCGCGAAACGCGGCATGCCTATCGGATGCGGCGGCTCGCCATGGACACCCTGCTCGATGAAGCGCTCGACCGCGTCTGGACCGAAGCCGGCGAGGCCGGGATCCGGCTGGAACGCCCGGCGGGGCGCCTGCCGCGCCTCGGCGGCGACGCGGCGATGCTGGCCGCCACGCTGGAGTGGCTGCTGACCAGCGCCATCGGCGCGGCCGCGCCTGGCACGGCCGTGCGCACCGCGTGCCGAGGCCACGCCGGTGGCGTGGCGCTGTCGATCGTGTTCCGGCCCGCCGATGACGCGGGCGCGGCGCACCTGGCGCGGCCCGGACCCGCGCTGCTGTGCGCGCAGCGCGTGGTGGCCCGCCATGGCGGGCTGCTGGTGCCGCTGCAGCCCATGCACGGCCCGGCTGCGCAGGCCGGCTGGTACCTGTGGCTGCGGCGCCGGCCGCGCCCATGAAAAAAGGCACCCGAAGGTGCCTTTGGCCAGGAACTGCTGATCGGGAATCGATCAGAAGATGTGGCGGATACCCAGGGCAGCGCCGGTCTGGTTGTTGCGACCCGGCATTTCGGTGATGGTGCCGCCCGAAACCTTGTTGAAGTCAACCGTGCCGTAAACCTGGGTGCGCTTGGACAGCGAGTACTCGGCCAGCAGCACGCCGGTGTAGCGGCGGCCGTTGTTGTCGTTCACGCCGTTGACGTTTTCGACGTAGTCGCCGTAGAACACGCCGGTCAGGGCCAGCGCCGGGGTGGCCTGGTAGGTCACGCCGATGTAGCCGATGGTGTCCTTGCGCGGGTTGGCTGCGGCGTTGCCGCCAGCCGGGATCGGGTTCAGCGTGGCGCCGCCCGTGAAGTTCAGCGAAGCATCAACCGAACCGGTGCGGTCCTTGCCGCCGATATAGCCCAGGAAGATCTTGGCCGGGCCAATCGAGTACTTACCGGCAGCGCCCCACATCTGCTGCTTCTCGCCGGTGGTGTTACGAACTTCCTGGTACACGCCGCCGATGCCGAACGGACCAAAGGTGTAAGCGGCACGGGTGCCCCAGTACTGGTTCTGGCTCATGCTGCCCGGCTGCTCGCCGAAGCCGTAGCTGGCGCCCACGTCCAGGCCGCCGAACTTGCCGCCGTAGCTGACCACGTTGTCGTTACGGAAGTTGGTCAGGAAGAACGGCCAGGCGTTGTTGGTGTAGTTGCCGATGGTCAGCGGATCAAAGTCGCCGAAGAAATTAAAGCCTTCGGTGTACTGGCGGCCCAGCTTGATCGTGCCGAAGTCACCCGACAGGCCAACGTAAGCCTGACGACCAAACAGACGGCCGTTAGGGTTGGTGGCGCTGGCCTGGTTGGAACGGCCGGTATCCGGGTCAAAGCCGCCTTCCAGCTGGAAGATCGCCTTCAGGTTATTGCCGAGGGCTTCGCTGCCCTTCAGGCCCCAGCGGCTGTTGGTGACGGCGCCGTTGGTCAGTTCCCACGAGTTGTCATTGTTGGCGTTCGCGTTCGTCTGGAAGCGGATGCTCTGGTCGACGATGCCGTACAGGGTGACGGAGGATTGTGCGAAAGCCGAACCTGCCAACAGGCTGCCGGCTGCGAGGACGATGGCCGATTTCTTCATGGTGCTCCTTTTCTGTCTTGTACTGTGCCTTTCGCCGGATCACGGCGGGCATAAGGTCTACGTTTCCTGTAAACGCCGCGAAAATTTAACAAAACGTAAGGAACAAGGACACAAAACTCCGTGGAGCCGCGCTTTCAAGCAGGAAATTGGTGCAATTCCGTTGTCTGGCCGCTACAGAATTCTGCATTTGGGGGCTGCGGCAGCGTTGCGGCACCGCATAGAAGCAGCGCGGAGCGGAGCAGCGGGGCGCAGGAAGCGCCGGGGGCGGGAGGGTGAAAGAAGGGAACGGGGCGTCGAGCCCCGTGGGCACATGGACCCGGCGTTGCCGGGTCCTGTCCTCAGTGCTGCGGGATCTCGATCTTGACCTCGAGCACCTCGAGGTTGTCCTGGCGTTCCAGGCTGACGCGCAGGTCCTGGTCGCCGATCTTGACGTACTTGGAAATCACCGCCACCAGCTCGCGCTGCAGCGCGGGCAGGTAGTCGGCGGGGGCGGAATGGCCCGTGCGCTCGTGCGCCAGGATGATCTGCAGCCGCTCCTTGGCGACCGACGCTGACTTCTTCTTCTCTCCCAGCAGGAAGGAAAGGATCGACATGGGGTGAGCCCTCCTGGACCGTTACTTGTTGCCGAAGATGCGCGAGAACAGCCCCGGCTTCTGGTAGTCGGTGAAACGCATCGGCTTGTCCTTGCCGAGGAAGCGGTCCACCACGTCGCTGTAGGCGTCAGATACATCGCTGCCTTCCAGGTGGATGGCGGGCGTGCCCTGGTTGGAGGCGTGCAGCACCGCTTCCGATTCCGGCACCACGCCGATCAGCTTGATGCGCAGGATCTCCTGGATGTCGGTCAGCGACAGCATCTCGCCGCCGTGCACGCGCTTGGGGTTGTAGCGGGTGATCAGCAGGTGTTCCTTGATCGGCTCGCCGCCCTCGGTGGCGCGCTTGGTCTTGGACGCCAGGATGCCGAGGATACGGTCCGAATCGCGCACCGACGACACTTCGGGGTTGGTGACGATCAGCGCCTCGTCGGCGAAGTACATGGCCATCAGCGCGCCCGACTCGATGCCGGCGGGCGAGTCGCAGACGATGTATTCGAAATCCATCTCGATCAGGCCGTTGATCACCTTCTCGACGCCCTCGCGCGTGAGCGCGTCCTTGTCGCGCGTCTGCGAGGCGGGCAGGATGAACAGGTTCTCGCACTTCTTGTCCTTGATCAGCGCCTGGCGCAGGTTGGCTTCGCCCTGCACCACGTTGATCAGGTCATACACCACGCGGCGCTCGCAACCCATGATCAGGTCGAGGTTGCGCAGGCCGACGTCGAAGTCGATCACGGCTGTCTTGTGGCCGCGCAGGGCCAGGCCGGCGGCAAAGCTGGCGCTGGTGGTGGTCTTGCCGACGCCTCCCTTGCCGGAGGTCACAACGATGATTTTTGCCATGGCTCTTTGGTCCAGTAATAAGTTGAAGCTTGCGCTCTCTATGATCCGGTTCCGGGAACGCCGCGGTTACTTGAGCCGCAGCGCTTCGAGGATCAGTTTTTCATCGGCCAGGCGCACCTGGGCGGTCTTGCCGTGCACGTCGGCCGGGAGCGTCTGCTCCGCGGTCCGGTAGATGCCGGCGATGGAAATCAGTTCGGGCTCCATGCACGTGCTGAAGATGCGCGCGGCGGTGTTGCCCTTGACACCCGCCAGCGCGCGGCCGCGCAGCGGGGCATAGATATGGATGTTGCCTTCGGCGATGACCTCGGCACCGTAGCTGACCACGTCCATGATGACCACGTCGCCCTGCGCGTAGACCTGCTGGCCCGAACGCAGCGGCTTGTCGATCAGCAGGGTCTGGTGCTGGCGCACGGCGGCGGCCACGGCCGCGTCGGTGGCCGCCTGCGCCGCGGCGCGGGCGGCTTCCTCGCGCGCCGCCTGTTCCGCGGCGGCCTGTTCCGCGGCGGCGGCGGCCCTGGCCTCGGCGGCACGCTCGGCGGCGCCGTTGCGGCGGGCCTGGCTGTCGAGCAGCGGCAGGCCGAAGCGCTCGGCCCACTCGCGCTGGCCGGCACGGGCCACCACGCCGATGGCGCGGGCCTTGAGCGTGGCGAGCGTGTCGATCACGGTGCCGAGCGCGACTTCACCGTCATCGTCGAGCGCGCGCAGGTCCAGCGCGATCACGTCATTGGAGAAGAAGTCGGGAGTGGCTTCGAAGCGGGTGAGGAGGTCATCCCGCAGCGCAGCCATGTCGGCGGTCTGGAGGGCGAGAAGGAGGGCGTCGACGTTGCCACTGCGCAGCTCGAAGCGTGGCGATTTCTTCTGGGACATAGCCGGGTGACCGTGGAAATGCCACATTCTAACGTTGTATCTGTCGCGAACTGTAACAATTGGATCGATATGTACCGCAGGTGGCGCGTGGGCTCCATGTGCATGCCCATGGCCCGCCGCAAGTGTGGCCGGGGCGGCTTGCGCGGCATCGGCACCGCGCGGTCCCGGCACCATGCAAAGCCTTGTTACGATTGCGCCATCTGATCAGCGGAGTTTCCATGGGCGCCATCGTCAATTGCGTGGCTTACCGGCAGGGCAAGCGGCTCGGCACGGTAAGCATGGAAGAAATCCCGGCGGTGCTGGCCGTGCCTGGCACCTTCGTCTGGCTGGGCCTGCACGAGCCCGAGCTGGCGCTCCTGCGGCAGGCCCAGCAGGCCTTCGGCCTGCACGACCTCGCGGTCGAAGACGCGACCAATGCGCACCAGCGGCCCAAGCTCGAGGCCTACGGCGATTCCGTGTTCGTGGTGCTCAACACCGCGCAACTGGTGCAGGATGAAGTGGTGGTCGGCGAGACCCATCTGTTCGTCGGACCCAACTACGTGGTATCGGTCCGCCACGGCGCGAGCAGCACCTATGCGCCGGTGCGCGAGCGCTGCGAGCACGACCCGCAGGGCCTGGCGAACGGGCCCGGCTATGTGCTGTATGCGCTGATGGACTTTGTCGTCGACCATTACCTGCCCATCGTCACGCGCCTGGAGGACACCTTCGAGGCGCTGGAGCAGGGCATCTTCCGCGACGAATTCGACCGCGCCGCGATCGAGCGCCTGTACCAGATCAAGCGCCAGGTGCTGCGCCTGCGCAATGCGGTCAGCCCGGTCGAGGACATGTGCGGCCAGCTGATCCGGCTGCACGAAGAGCTGGTGCCGAAGGAGCTGCGCGCCTATTTCCGCGATATCGAGGACCACGCCAGCCGGCTGGTGCGCACGCTCGACGTGGTGCGCGAGATGCTGACCACGGCGGTGCAGGTCAACCTGGCGCTGGTGACCGTGGGCCAGAACGAAGTGGTCAAGCGGCTGGCCGGCTGGGGCGCGATCCTGGCGATTCCGACCGTGGTGTTCAGCCTGTACGGCATGAACTTCGATTTCATGCCGGAGCTGAAGGTGCACTATGCCTATCCGGCCGTGATCGGCGTCACCGCGCTGGCCTGTGGCGCGCTGTGGCGGCGTCTGCACCGTGCGGGGTGGATCTGAGCCTCGGTTCGATTTATTGGCGCGACGAATGATCGGGTCGTGATTTCTTTCTTGTCGATTATTCGCGCCAATAATCCAGCCGCTACCTGCTGCCCCTGCGGACTCCTACACTGGAGCAAAGAAGGCCTCGCGCCCGGAGTCCGCCATGTCGAAAGCCCATCCCTCGCGTGCCGCCATGCTGGCCGGCATGCTTTGCGCATGGCTGCTTGTGCCAACCGCCGCCGGCGCCCCCCAGCCGCCTCCGCCCGCGCAGGCGCAGACCCGCGATGCGGTAGCGGCTTACGAATCTGGCCGCTTCGACGAGGCCTTGCGGGGTTTTGCCGGCGCCGCGCGCCAGGGCAACCGACTCGCACAATTCAACTACGCGATGATGCTGCTGCGCGGCGAAGGCACCGCCGCGCGGCCGCAAGAGGCGTTGGTATGGCTGCGCAAGGCGGCCGACAACGGCATGACCCATGCGCAATACACCTGGGGCGATCTTTACGAGCGCGGCCAGCTGGTGCCGAAATCGCTGGAAGAGGCGAACCGCTGGTATGAGCGCGCGGCGCAGGGCGGCCACGTGCAGGCGCAGATGGAACTGGCGACGAACTATTTCACCGGACGCGGCGTGCCGCGCGACTACGGGCAGGCGTTTGCGTGGTACCAGCGCGCGGCGAGCGCGGGAGACGGTGGCGCGCAGTACATCGTCGGCAGCTTCTATGAGCGTGGCGAGCCCGGCGTGGTCGACCAGGATATCGAGCAGGCGAAGATCTGGTACGCGCGCGCCGCGGCGCGCGGGGACACGGGGGCGCTGGCGAAGCTGAGGTCGCTGCTGGAGGAGACGGTGAAGGGGAGGGCGGGGATGTAGGGAGGAATTGCCCATGCAAGCTGCTCGACATCCACTGAAGCCTCAAACTCCCGTCATTCCCGCGCAGGCGGGAATCCAGCGTCTTTGAAGTCCCGAAGGGGAACTAAAAGCCACTGGGTCCCCGCCTGCGCGGGGACGACAACCACCGGTTACTGGCAAAAGGGTAGCAAACCGGCGGGTTGGAAAGGACTAGGCGGCCTTACCCCAGCTTCTTCCTCAGCAACTCATTCACCTGCGCCGGATTGGCCTTGCCCCTGGTCGCCTTCATTGCCTGGCCGACCAGCGCGTTGAACGCCTTTTCCTTGCCCGAGCGGAATTCCTCGACCGACTTGGCATTGGCGGCCAGCACGTCGTCGATGATCTTCTCCAGCTCGCCGCTGTCGGACATCTGCTTCAGGCCCTTGGCCGCGATGATGGCGTCGGCGTCGCCGTCGTGCTCGCCCGCCCACATGGCCGGGAACACGTCCTTCTTGGCGGTGTTGTTCGACACCGTACCGTCGGCGATGCGCGCCAGCAGCTTTGCCAGCTGCGCCGGCCGGACCGGTGCGTCGTCGATGGCGATGCCTTCGCGGTTCAGCTGCGACGACACGTCGCCCATCAGCCAGTTGGCGGCGGGCTTGGCGTTGGCGGCGCCGGCGTCGGCAACCACGGCCTCGTAGTAGGCGGCGAAGGCCTTGGTCGCGGTCAGCGTGGTCGCGTCATACGCCGACAGGCCGTATTGCGACACGAAGCGCGCCTGCATCGCGGCCGGCAGCTCCGGCAGCGCATCGCGCACGCGCTCGACCCAGGCCGGCTCGATCTCCAGCGGCATCAGGTCGGGGTCGGGGAAGTAGCGGTAGTCGTGCGCGTCTTCCTTGGTGCGCATGGCGCGGGTCTCGCCGGTGTCCGGGTCGAACAGCACGGTCGCCTGCTGGATCTTGCGGCCGTCCTCGATCTCGGCGATCTGCCACTGCACTTCATATTCGATGGCCTGCTGCAGGAAGCGGAACGAGTTCAGGTTCTTGATCTCGCGGCGCGTGCCGAATTCCTTCTGGCCGACCGGGCGCACCGACACGTTGGCGTCGCAGCGGAAGCTGCCTTCCTGCATATTGCCGTCGCAGATGCCCAGCCACACCACCAGCGAGTGCAGCGCCTTGGCGTAGGCCACCGCTTCGGCGGCGCTGCGCATGTCGGGCTCGGTGACGATTTCCAGCAGCGGCGTACCGGCGCGGTTCAGGTCGATGCCGGTCATGCCGGCAAAGTCTTCGTGCAGCGACTTGCCCGCGTCTTCTTCCAGGTGCGCGCGCGTCAGGTTGACGGTCTTCTCGTAGAACTCGCCCTTCCTGCCTTCGACCTGGATGGTGATGGTGCCGCCCTGGACCACCGGGATCTCGTACTGGCTGATCTGGTAACCCTTGGGCAGGTCCGGGTAAAAGTAATTCTTGCGTGCGAAGATGCTGCGCGGCGCGATGGTGGCGCCGATCGCCAGGCCGAACTGGATGGCGCGCTCGACCGCGCCCTGGTTGAGCACCGGCAGCACGCCCGGCAGCGCCAGGTCCACCGGCGACGCCTGCGTGTTGGCCTCGGCGCCGAAGGCGGTGGAGGTGCCGGAAAAAATCTTGGAGGCCGTCGACAGCTGCGCGTGCGTTTCGAGGCCGATCACCACTTCCCATTGCATGGCGGTATTCCTGTTCGGTTCTTTGGGTGTTGTCTGTTGCGGGGGAGCGGCAGCGCCGCCCTGGTGTTCTGTCTGGTCTTGCGTGCCGGTCAGGGGTCGGGACTGGCCAGCCAGGAGTCGAGCTGTGCCAGCGCGGCCACGCGCGCCACCGCGTCGCCGCCAACGGTGACGCTCTGGCTCTTGCGCATGGCGGCGGCGGGCACGTCGGTGCGCCGATGCAGCTCGCTGGTGCCATCGAAGCCGTGATAGGCGCCCGGGTAGATTTCAAGCCGGAAGCGCGCCCCCGGCTGGCGCGCCTGCACTGCGCTCTGCAGCATGGCGCAGCGGGTTGCCGGGGTCCAGTCGTCGGCGCCGCCGATCATCAGCAGCAGCGGCGAGCGCAGGCGGAAGCTGTGCTGCTGCACCGCGCGCTTGCAGCCCGGGTAGAACGCCACCGCGCGCTCGACCGGCGGCGTGCCGGCCGGCCACGGGCGGCTGGCATCGACGGTGGCCAGCACTGCCTGCGCGCCGTTCGACCAGCCCAGCAGCACGATGCGCGAGGCGTCGACCGCGGGCTGCTGCGCCACCCAGCGCAGCGCGGCGAGCGCGTCGGCGCGGCGGGTGCGCTCGTCGATGGCGCGGTTATCGATGGGCTCGGCGCAAATGCCGTGGGGCTTGCCGCGCGCGCTGAAGCTGTCGGGCATCAGCACCGCATAGCCGCGTTCGGTGAGCCAGTGCGCGTATTCGCGGTAGCGTTGCTGCAGCAGTGCGGAAACATCCGTCGTGCCGGCGACGGTGCTCGTGGCGGCCGTCGTGCCGTCGCGCCGCGCGCCCTGGGCCAGCAGGCCGCCGCAGCCGTGCAGCGCCACCACCACGGGCAACGCCCGCGGCGTGGCGCCTTCGCGCGGCAGGAACCAGTAGGCGGTCAGCGCCGGCGTGGCGGCATCGCCGCGCAGCTGGACCCGCTGCGCGGGCACGGGCGCGACGGCAGCCCTGGCCGCCGCCGAAGAAGCGGGCGCGGCCCGGCTCACCGCGTTGGGCGCCAGCACGCCCGCCGGCGTCAGCGGTGCCGGTGCGTCCAGCGCGGGTGCCGGCAGGTCCGGCGTATGCGCCGCGGCGCCGGCCAGCCATGCGCTGCATCCCAGCGCCACCGCGGCGCTCAGCCACGCGCCCGCCGGACGTGCGGGGCGCGGCGCGTGTTGCGGAGTGACGGGTGCGTGGACCATGGACGGTTGCTGTGGCTTAGGCGACTTCAGCGCGTGGCGGCACAGCCGCCGCTGCCGGGCTCGAACATCACCGGCCAGGCCTGTTCATAGATACCGGGCGTGCAGCGCTGCTGGCAGTTGGCATGCGCCAGCGTGACGCGGCGCGGGTCCTGCCAGACCATCAGCTTGCAGCCGCTGCCGTCGTTGGCGCGCAGTTCGATATGCGGCTTCTTCTGGACCTGTCGGAACTCGGCCAGGTTGAAGCTGCACGAGCCGCGCTTGCCGACCCACAGCTTCCACGACAACTGCTGCACGCTGTTGTCCGAGATGCGCAGCTGCGCGTCTTCGCGGAAGCCGTCCTCCTCGGTGCGGCGGCAGTCGCCGGCCAGGTCGATGTCGCGGCTGGCGATCGGCGTGGGCTTGCCGATGATCGGCAGCTGGATACAGCCTGCCGCCAGCGTGGCGAATACCAGGGCGGCGAGCAGCCGGAGGAAGGTCGGGTTCATGGTCAGGCCTTGGCCGGGCGGCGCAGGTGCCAGTCGGTCGCCTGCTGGAACGCGTGCGCGGCCTGCAGCAGGCGCGCTTCGTCGAAGTAATTGCCGATCAGCTGCAGGCCCACCGGCATGTTGCCCTCGCCGAAGCCGCACGGCACGCTCATGCCGGGCAGGCCGGCCAGGCTGGTCGACAGCGTGAAGATGTCGGCCAGGTACATCTGCACCGGGTCCGAGGTCTTCTCGCCCAGCTTCCACGCCACCGTCGGCGCCACCGGGCCCATGATCACGTCGCACTGGGCAAAGGCGCGCTGGAAGTCGTCGGCGATGATGCGGCGGATCTTCTGCGCCTGCAGGTAGTAGGCGTCGTAGTAGCCGTGCGACAGCACGTAGGTGCCGACCAGGATGCGGCGCTTGACCTCGGCGCCGAAGCCTTCGGCGCGGGTCTTCTTGTACATGTCGAGCAGGTCGCGGTACTCGGCGGCGCGGTGGCCGTAGCGCACGCCGTCGAAGCGCGACAGGTTCGACGAGGCCTCGGCCGGCGCGATCACGTAGTACACCGGGATCGACAGCTCGGTCTTGGGCAGCGACACCTCGACCAGCGTGGCGCCCAGCTTTTCATATTCGGCCAGCGCGGCGCGCACGGCCTGTTCC
The DNA here is from genome assembly GCF_000069785.1 of Cupriavidus taiwanensis LMG 19424. Taxonomy (NCBI): domain Bacteria; kingdom Pseudomonadati; phylum Pseudomonadota; class Betaproteobacteria; order Burkholderiales; family Burkholderiaceae; genus Cupriavidus; species Cupriavidus taiwanensis. The sequence continues at coordinate 52,245 of NC_010528.1, forward strand.
ACGTCGGCCGACAGGCCCTTGCCAAAGTACTCCCGGGGCAGGCCGATGCGCAGGCCCGCCAGCGGGCGCTCGGCCGTAGCGCCGGCGCGCGGCTGCCCCAGCAGGCGGGTGTAGTCCTCGTCCACGCCGCCCTGCGCGGGCGGGATGCTGGTCGAGTCCTTCGGGTCGAAGCCGGCCATGGCGTTGAGCAGCAGCGCGCAGTCCTCGGCGGTGTGGGCCATCGGGCCGCCCTGGTCCAGCGACGAGGCGAAGGCAATCATGCCGTAGCGCGACACGCGGCCGTAGGTCGGCTTGATGCCGGTGATGCCCGAGAACGATGCCGGCTGGCGGATCGAGCCGCCGGTGTCGGTGCCGGTGGCGGCGGGCGCGAGGCCGGCGGCGACGGCCGCGGCCGAGCCGCCCGACGAGCCGCCGGGCACGCGGCCGGCGTCCCACGGGTTGCGCACCGGGCCGAAATGCGAGTTCTCGTTGGACGAGCCCATCGCGAACTCGTCCATGTTGGTCTTGCCCAGCGTGACCATGCCGGCGGCGGCCATGCGCTCGACCACGGTGGCGTCGAACGGGCTTTCATAGTTGCCGAGCATCTTCGAGCCGGCGGTGGCGCGCCAGCCGCGCGTGACGAACACGTCCTTGTGCGCGACCGGCACGCCGGTCAGCGGCGCGGCCTCGCCGCGCGCGCGGCGTTCGTCCGCGGCGCGGGCCTGGGCCAGGGTCAGCTCGGCATCGACATGGATAAAGGCGTTGAGCGCGGCGGCCTGCTCGATGCGGGCCAGGTACTCGCGCGCGAGTTCCTCGGCGGAGACGGTGCGCGCGGCCAGGGCGTCGGCTAGCTGGCGCAGGGAGGTCACGGAATCAGCGGAAAAGGGCATGACAGTCGGTTGGCATCAGGGGTGTTGTACTGGCGGCGGCACGTGGCGCGTGGCGGCACGGCCGGACAAGGGTCATTCGATGACCTTGGGCACCAGGTACAGGCCGTTTTCGGTGGCGGGCGCGGGGCGCTGATAGTCTGCGCGGCGGTCGGTTTCGGTGACCACGTCCTCGCGCAGGCGCTGAACCATGTCGCGCACTGCCGACAGCGGGTGCGCCTGCGGTTCGATGCCGGTGGTGTCGACCGCCTGCATCTGCTCGACCAGCGAGAAAAAGTTGTTCAGCTGCGCAAGCGTCTGGGCGGCCTCGTCATCGCTGGTTTCGATGCGGGCGAGGTGGGCAATGCGCTTGACGTCGGATAGGTCGAGGGCCATGGCGTGGTGGGTCGGATGCTCGTATGCGGAAGGTGCCGGCAGCGGCCGGCGGCCAGCCGTGCGGCGGTGGCGCCGCGCGGTCGGGCAGGGCGGCTCCGGGAGCGCTGCAACGGCGCAACGGAGTCGTCGGAATTACAGGGTTTTTCAGGCCGTAAACGCCCGAAGCAGCAGGAATTATAAGGTATCATTGCGTGCTCCCGACCTTTGGCAACGCCTTCGTCACTTTGCCGCGCGCCCGCCCCCCGCTGGCCCGCCGTGCCCGGCGGCCGAAGGTGCCCGAAGGGAAACCTGGGTCCTCTGATTAGGCCTTTGCCGCCGGCCGCGACACGCCCCAATGCCACGGGCCGCGACGCGCCGGTGCCTGCACATTTTTGTGCGCATTGTCGCGAACTTTCTCGCGAGGTCTAATCAAAGGTTCCCGTAGGGCCAGCCTGCCTGGCAAGACGCGGCGGTGCCGAACCCGACTCCCATCCAGCATCCCGCGGGTCCCCCGCGCCGGAGCGTGGGCGGGCCGGGAAGCCGAGAACCATTCCGTATTCAACACCCAAGCCATGCGTGGCCGGGCCGCTCGCGGCGCCGGCCACTTCGCCTACCCGCGAACACCATCACAGACAGGATTCCTGATGTTCGGATTTCTCCGCAGCTACTTCTCCAACGACCTGGCGATCGACCTCGGCACCGCCAACACGCTGATCTACATGCGCGACAAGGGCATCGTGCTGGACGAGCCCTCGGTCGTTGCGATCCGCCAGGAAGGCGGCCCCAACGCCAAGAAGACCATCACGGCGGTGGGCAAGGAAGCCAAGCAGATGCTGGGCAAGGTCCCGGGCAACATCGAGGCGATCCGCCCGATGAAGGACGGCGTGATCGCCGACTTCACCGTGACCGAGCAGATGCTCAAGCAATTCATCAAGATGGTGCATGACAGCAAGCTGCTGCGCCCGAGCCCGCGCATCATCATCTGCGTGCCGTGCGGCTCGACCCAGGTCGAGCGCCGCGCCATCCGCGAATCGGCGCTGGGCGCCGGTGCCAGCCAGGTCTACCTGATCGAGGAGCCGATGTCGGCGGCGATCGGCGCCGGTCTGCCGGTGTCGGAGCCGTCGGGCTCGATGGTGGTGGATATCGGCGGCGGCACCACCGAGGTGGGCATCATCTCGCTGGGCGGCATGGTCTACAAGGGCTCGGTGCGCGTCGGCGGCGACAAGTTCGACGAGGCCATCGTCAACTACATCCGCCGCAACTACGGCATGCTGATCGGCGAGCAGACCGCCGAGGCGATCAAGAAGGAAATCGGCTCGGCCTTCCCGGGCTCCGAAGTCCGCGAGATGGAAGTCAAGGGCCGCAACCTGTCCGAAGGCATCCCGCGCGCCTTCACCGTGTCGTCCAACGAAATCCTGGAAGCCCTGACCGATCCGCTGAACCAGATCGTGTCCGCGGTGAAGATCGCGCTGGAACAGACCCCGCCCGAACTGGGCGCCGACATCGCCGAGCGCGGCATGATGCTGACCGGCGGCGGCGCGCTGCTGCGCGACCTGGACCGCCTGCTGGCCGAGGAAACCGGCCTGCCGGTGCTGGTCGCCGAAGACCCGCTGACCTGCGTGGTGCGCGGCTCCGGCATGGCGCTGGAACGCATGGACAAGCTCGGCAGCATCTTCTCCTACGAGTAAGAAGGACGCTCACGTGGCGATGCGCGGCCTGCCGGATCGACCGATCATGGCGGCGTCGCGGCGCCTCATCCGCCGGGGCCGGGCCCTGGCAGCTCCCGCCGCCCGACCGTGCCGCGCCTGTCCCCGCCAGGGGCCGGGGCGCGGCACGGCGGGCGGCGGGGCGTTTCCGCGTGGCCTCCGGCCTTTGTTCGGGTAAATGGATTACTCCCCTCCGCCGCTCTTCAAGCAAGGCACCTCGGCCGTCGCCAGGCTGGTCCTGTACGTGGGCATCGCGCTGGCGCTGCTGGTGGTCGATGCCCGTTTCGACGCGCTGCGCGTAGGGCGGCAGGTCGCCGCCACCGTGCTGATGCCGGTCGAGCGCCTGGTGCTGGCGCCGCGCGACGCGTTGCGCACCATGTTCGACTATGCGCAGTCGTCGGCGACGCTCGCCACCGAGAACCGCGAGCTGCGCCAGAACGCCGTGCAGCAAGCCCAGGCCTCGGTGCGCCAGGCTCAGCTCGAGGCCGAGAACAACCAGCTGCGCAAGCTGCTGGGCCTGGCACAGCAGTCGGCCACGCCGGTGACGGCGGCCGAGATCCTGTATGACGCGCGCGACCCGTACAGCCAGCGCATCGTCATCGACAAGGGCAGCCAGCACGGCCTGCGCGCCGGCTATCCGGTGATCGACGAGCGCGGCGTGGTCGGGCAGGTGACGCGCGTGTCGCCGTTCCAGTCCGAGGTGACGCTGCTGACCGACAAGGACCAGGCGATTCCGGTGCAGGTGGTGCGCAACGGGCTGCGCAGCGTCGCCTTCGGCGGCGCCCGCGCGGGCCACCTGGATCTGCGCTTCATGGCCGCCGCCGCCGACCTGCAGCAGGGCGACCTGCTGGTGACCTCGGGCCTGGATGGCACCTATCCGCCGGGCCTGCCGGTGGCGAAGATCGTGCAGATCGAGCGCAAGGCCGATACCGCGTTCTCGCGCGTCTATTGCGAGCCGGTCGCCGGCGTGCGCGCGCACCGCCAGCTGCTGGTGGTGCGCTACGACGCCAACATCCCGGCGCGCGAAGCGGTCGAGGCCCGGCCGGAAGCGCCGGTTAAGGGCGCCAAGTCGGCCGCGGCACGCGCCGCCGCCGACAGCGCCGCGGCCGCCAAGGCCTCGCCCGCCAAGGAGGCACCACGGTGACCAATCCCCAATACCTGCTGCGGCCGGTCAATCCGGCCTTTATCGCCTTCAGCTTCGTGCTGGCGTTCCTGTTCAACCTGATGCCGTGGGGCACCACGCTGTGGATCCCGGACATGGTGGCGCTGGTGCTGGTGTTCTGGAACATCCACCAGCCGCGCAAGGTGGGCATGGGCGTGGCCTTCCTGCTGGGCCTGCTGATGGACGTGCACGATGCGCGCCTGCTGGGCGAGCATGCGCTGGCCTACACGCTGCTGGCCTACTTCGCCATCACCATCCACCGCCGCGTGCTGTGGTTCACCGTCTATACCCAGGCGCTGCACGTGCTGCCGCTGCTGTTTATCGCGCACGCGGTGCCGGTGCTGATCCGGCTGGCCATGGGCGCGCCGCTGCCGGGCTGGCCGCTGCTGCTGGCGCCGGCGATCGAGGCGCTGCTGTGGCCGCTGGCCACCAGCCTGCTGCTGGCGCCACAGCGCCGCTCGACCGATGTCGACGAGACCCGGCCGATCTGACGCCGCCATCGCCCGCCATCGCCACTATCGCCATCATCGCCCACCACCGATGCCTCCAGGCCACGCAGTATCATGACCGAAATCCGCAACGTCGAACTGGAAATCGGCCGCTTCCGCATCCGCGTGGCGGCGGCGGCGCTGTTTACGGTGATCTGCTTCGGCCTGCTGTTCTCGCGCTTCCTGTGGCTGCAGTGGTACAAGCATGACCAGTACTCGGCCAAGGCCGAGGACAACCGGATTTCGGTGGCGCCGATCGAGCCCAACCGCGGCATCATCATGGACCGCAACGGGATCGTGCTGGCGCGCAACTATTCGGCGTACACGCTGGAGATCACCCCGTCCAAGCTGACCGATACGCTGGAAAACACCATCGAAGGCCTGTCGGCGCTGGTCGAGATCCAGCCGCGCGACCGGCGCCGCTTCAAGCGTCTGATGGAGGAATCGCGCAGCTTCGAAAGCCTGCCGATCCGCAGCCAGCTGACCGACGAAGAGGTGGCGCGCTTTTCGGCGCAGCGCTTCCGCTTCCCCGGCGTCGACGTGCGCGCGCGGCTGTTCCGCCAGTACCCGCTGGGCGAGTCGGCCTCGCACGTGATCGGCTACCTGGGCCGGATCTCGCAGCGCGACCAGGAGCGCATCGAGGCCATGGACGAGGCCAACGATGCCGACGGCGCGAAGTATGACCCGCGCAAGGATGCCGACAACTACAAGGGCACCAACTACATCGGCAAGATCGGCCTGGAGCAGAGCTACGAAAGCGAGCTGCACGGGCTGACCGGCTTCGAGGAAGTGGAAGTCAGCGCGGGCGGCCGACCCATCCGCACGCTGTCCACTTCGCCCGCCACGCCCGGCAACAACCTGATCCTGTCGCTCGACATCCGCCTGCAGCAGCTGGCCGAGGCGCTCTATGGCAACCGCCGCGGCGCACTGGTGGCGATCGAGCCGTCCACCGGCGACATCCTGGCCTTCGTCTCCAAGCCGACCTTCGACCCCAACCTGTTCGTCGAGGGCATCGACACCACTACCTGGAACGAGCTCAACGGCTCGCCCGACAAGCCGCTGCTGAACCGGCCCCTCAGGGGCACCTATCCGCCGGGATCGACCTACAAGCCTTTCATGGCGCTGGCGGCGCTCACCACCGGCAAGCGCACCGCGGCATGGGGCATGTCCGACCCGGGCTACTTCACGCTGGGCAACCACACCTTCCGCGACGACAAGCCGGGCGGCCATGGCTGGGTCGACATGCACAGCTCGATCGTGCATTCATGCGACACCTATTACTACGCGCTGGCGCGCGACATGGGCGTCAACGGCATCCACGACTTCATGAAGCCGCTGGGCTTCGGCCAGATCACGGGCATCGACATCGAGGGCGAAAGCCGCGGCATCCTGCCGTCGACCGACTGGAAGCGCAAGGCCTACCGCAAGCCGGAGCAGCAGAAGTGGTATGACGGCGAGACCATCTCGCTGGGCATCGGCCAGGGCTACAACAGCTTTACCATCCTGCAGCTGGCGCAGGCGACCTCGGTGATCGTCAACGACGGCAAGGTGATGAAGCCGCACCTGGTCAAGGCCATCGAAGACGCGGTCACGCGCAAGCGCACGCTGACCGTGCCCAAGGAAAGCTACACCATCCCGCTCAAGCAGTCCGACATCAACGTGATCAAGCGCGCCATGGTGGCGGTGACGCACTCGGGCACGGCCGCGCGCGTGTTTGCCGGCGCCGCCTACGAGTCCGCGGGCAAGACCGGCACGGCGCAGACCTACAGCCTGTCCAAGGGCGAGAAGTACAACCACCACGCGCTCGCCGAGCACAAGCGCGACCACTCGCTGTACACGGCGTTCGCGCCGGCCGACAACCCCAGGATCGCGATTGCGCTGATCGTCGAGAACGCCGGCTTCGGCGCCGCGGTGGCCGCGCCGATCGCGCGCAAGGTGATGGACTACTACCTGACCGGCAAGTGGCCCGCCGAGCTGGAGGCGATCGCGCCGCCCGCCGGCGAGCGCCTCGCCGGCCGCGCGCCGGTGGATACGCCGAGCGTGTTCACCACCGGCCAGACCGCCAGTATTGCCAGCGCCACGGTGATGTCCGGCGGCGGCGCCCCGGCCAGCGGCGCGGCCGCCAGTGCGGTGGCGGCGGCCTCGGCCGCGCAGTTGCCGACGCCCGAGGCGATCGCCGCGACGCTGGATCCCGATGCGATTGCCCCGGCCTCGGCGGTGCAGACGCTGGACCAGCGCATGCTGCAGGCGCTTGGCCACAGCAAGCCGCAGACCCCGGCGCCGGCCTCCGCGACGGTCGTGCCGGCCAAGGCGCCCGCGCCCAAACCACGTGTCAAGCCGGTCGCTGCCAAGGCAGCCAGCGGTGCCGACGCCACCCGCTGAAGGAGACGCGCATGGATCGACGCCGCGTCATGTCCCTGGTCAAGACCGCGCTGACCGGTTTTGACAAGCCGCTCTCGCTGATCGTGTTCCTGCTGTTCGCCACCGGCATCGTGGCGCTGTACTCGGCCGCCATCGACATGCCCGGCCGGGTCGAGGACCAGCTGCGCAACATCCTGCTGTCGTACGTGGTGATGTTCGTGATTGCCTACCTGCCGACGCAGACCCTGATGCGGGTGGCGGTGCCGATCTATACGGTGGGGGTGGCGCTGCTGATCGCGGTGGCCATGTTCGGCCTGATCCGCAAGGGCGCGCGCCGCTGGCTCTATGTCGGCATGGTGATCCAGCCGTCCGAGATCATGAAGATCTCGATGCCGTTGATGCTGGCGTGGTACTTCCAGAAGCGCGAGGGCGTGATCCGGTGGTTCGACTTCATTGTCGCGCTGGGCCTGCTGCTGATCCCGGTGGGCCTGATCGCCAAGCAGCCCGACCTGGGCACCGCGCTGCTGGTGATGGCCGCGGGCCTCTACGTGATCTACTTCGCGGGGCTGTCGTGGAAGCTGATCCTGCCGCTGATGGGCATCCTGGTGGTCGCCATCACGCTGCTGATCACGTTCCAGAACGACATATGCGCGCCCGGCGTGAACTGGCCGGTGCTGCACGACTACCAGCAGCACCGCGTCTGCACGCTGCTGGATCCGACTAGCGATCCGCTCGGCAAGGGCTTCCACACGATCCAGTCGATCATCGCGATCGGCTCGGGCGGTGTCCAGGGCAAGGGCTGGCTCAAGGGGACGCAGACCCACCTGGAGTTCATCCCGGAAAAGCACACCGACTTCATCTTCGCCGTGTACTCGGAAGAGTTCGGCCTGATCGGCAACGCGGTGCTGCTGGTGCTGTACCTGCTGCTGATCTTCCGCGGGCTCTTTATCGCGGCCAATGCGCCGACGCTGTTCTCGCGGCTGCTGGCGGGTTCGATCACGCTGATCTTCTTCACCTATGCCTTCGTCAACATGGGCATGGTCAGCGGCATCCTGCCGGTGGTGGGCGTGCCGCTGCCGCTGCTGAGCTACGGCGGCACCGCGCTGGTGACGCTGGGCGCTGGCATCGGCATCCTGATGAGCATTTCGCGGCAGAAGCGGCTGATCCAGACGTAGGCTGGGGCATGCCTGCGGTTTGCTCCCCTCTCCCCCAAGCGGGAGAGGGAGCCGCCAGCGTGGGATCGAGCGTTTTCGCCGCGCCCGTCACGACCGCTTTGCTAAACTGCCACCCACTTTATCTCTACCGGTCCACGCCCCATGAACGCCCAAGACGTTGCCGCCTACCTGCAGAGCCATCCCGAGTTCTTCGAAGAGCATGCCGAGCTGCTGGCCGCGGTGCAGCTGACCAGCCCGCACAGCCATCGTGCTGTGTCGCTGCAGGAGCGCCAGATGGAAATCCTGCGCGAGAAGAACAAGGGCCTGGAGCTGCGCCTGGCGGACCTGGTCCGCCATGGCCACGAGAACGACCGCACCCAGCAGCGCCTGCATGACTGGCAACTGCGGCTGCTGGCCGAGGCCGATTCGCATGCGCTGCCATATGCGGTGCAGGACGGCCTGCAGCAGGTCTTCGACGTGCCGGCGGTGGCGCTCAGGCTTTGGGATGTCGCCGAGCAGTACGCGCACATGGAAGTGGCGCAGGGCGCCAGCGAAGACCTGCGCATCTTTGCCGAAGGCCTGCGCGCACCGTATTGCGGCAGCAACAGCGGCTTCGAGGCGGCCAGCCTGCTGGAGCGCGACGATGTCACCTCGCTGGCGATGGTGACGCTGCGCGTGCCGGTGCGCGCCGGCGAGGCCGAGGCCGGCGCCGACGTGCGTGGCGCGGCCTTTGGCTTGCTGGTGCTGGGCTCGCCCGATCCGCGCCGCTTCCACGACGGCATGGGCACCGCCTACCTGTCGCAGATCGGCGCAGTGGCGGGCGCTGCGCTGAACCGGCTGCGCGACTGAAGCCGCGGCCTTGCGATAACGCCATGACTGCACGCCGGCCGCCGCGCGCTGTGGTCCCATCGTCCGCGCCCGCGGACGGCGAGGCGCCGCCGCCAGATCCGCTGGTCACGCGCTATCTCGACTGGCTGCGCGGCAGCCGCAAGCTGGCCGAGCACACGCTGTCGGGCTATGCCCGCGAACTGCGCGTGCTGCAGGCGCACGCGGCGCAGCATGCGCCGGGTGTCGCGCTGCTGGCGCTGCAGACGCACCATATCCGCAATTTCGCCGCACGGCTGCATGCCGCCGGGCTGGTCGGCACCAGTATCGGGCGCGCGCTGTCGGCATGGCGCGGCTTCTATCTGTGGGCGGCGCGCCATGGCCATGGCGTGAGCGTGAATCCGGTCGACGGCGTGCGCGCGCCGCGCTCCGGGCACGCGCTGCCCAAGGCGCTGTCGGTCGAGCACGCGGTGGCGCTGGTCGCACACCCTGCCGGCACCGATGCCGAGGCGCTGCGCGACCAGGCTGTCTACGAGCTGTTCTACTCGAGCGGGCTGCGGCTGTCCGAGCTGGTGCAGCTCGATCTGCGCTATGCCGAAGCCGACGGCTACCGCTCCAGCGGCTGGCTCGACCTGGCCGGCGCCGAGGTCACCGTGACCGGCAAGGGCTCGCGCCGGCGCACGGTGCCGGTAGGCGGCAGGGCCATCGCCGCGCTGCAGGCGTGGCTGGCGGTGCGCGACGGCTTGCTGCGGCCGGGCGCCGCGCCCGAGGATGCCCATGCCCTGTTCCTGGGGCCGCGCGGGCGGCGCCTGTCGATGCGCACGGTGCAGTTGCGGCTCAAGCAGCAGGCGCTGCGCGCCGGGGTGCCGGCCGACGTGCATCCGCATATGCTGCGGCATTCCTTTGCCACCCACATGCTGCAGTCTTCCGGCGACCTGCGCGCGGTGCAGGAGATGCTGGGCCATGCCAGCATCTCGACCACGCAGGTCTACACCGCGCTGGATTTCCAGCACCTGGCCAAGGTCTACGACAAGGCCCACCCGCGCGCCGGCCGGGCGCGCGCAAAGCCGGCAGCCGATGCCGCTGCAAGTGCGGCGCGCGTCGACGACACCCCGGAAGACTGACTCACTCCCACTGCGCCAGCACCTCGCGGAAGCGCTCGATTTCCGGCAGCAGCCAGCCGCGGAATGCCTGCACCTTGGGCAGGTTCAGCGAGCCCGGCGCGCACACGAAATACAGCAGCCACGGACACGGGATGCTGACGTCGAACAGCCGCACCACGCGCCCGGACAGCAGGTCGTTGCAGGCCAGCGAAGAGCGGATCAGGGCGATGCCCTGGCCTTCCGAGGCGGCCTGCAGCAGCAGCGACGAATCTTCCAGCAGCAGGCCCTTGCGGGGCTCGGGCCAGTCGAGCCCGGCGGCGTCGAACCACGGCTTCCACGGATCGCCCTCGCCGCGCAGCAGCGGCATGCCCGCCATGTCCTGCGGCCGTCCGGGCAGGCGTCCGCCGTTGAAGGCGGGGCTGCAGACCGGGAAGAATACATCGTCGAGCAGCCGCTCGACATACAGGCCGGGATAGTCGCCACTGCCCATGCGCAGCGCGATATCGACTTCCTCGTGCGCAAAGTTGACCAGCGTGTTCGACGACAGCAGCTCGACATCCAGTTCGGGATGGCGCTCGATAAAGCTGCCGATGCGCGGCGTCAGCCAGCGCGCGGCAAACGACGGCATGGTGCTGATGGTCAGGCGCTTGTCGCGGTTGCCGGCCTGCAGCGCGCGCGTGGCATCGGCGATCTGCAGCAGCGCGTCGCGCACGCGCTCGGCATAGAGCCGGCCGGCCGGGGTCAGCGCTACGCGCTTGCCGTGCCGCTCGAACAGCGGCATGCCCAGTTCGTCTTCCAGCGCGCGGATCTGGTGGCTGACCGCGCCGTGGGTGACGAACAGCTCGGTTGCCGCGCGCGAAAAGCTCTCGTGCCGCGCCGCGGCTTCGAACGCGCGCAGCGCGGTCAGGGCCGGCAGGCGCGGCAATTCGCGGTGCCAGCCGCGCGGCATGTCTTTCTCCCAGGCGCTCTTCCAGGCCATGGCCGTCTCCAGACGATCGGGGTTATGTGAGATTCGCTAACAAGAACAAAGAAAATATATCGTTTTGATAGTGGTCGGGCAATCACTAATATTTCATCACCGGCCCCCGCTTTGCACACTTCTTCACGGCGATATTCGCAGGATTTAACTGGCCTGGTCCCCTTGCCGGGCCAGTTCCTGCGGCCCGCCGAGAATCCGTACTGCGTCTGGCGTATCCCCGCCAGGGCCGGCTGAACGGAGAACCACCATGAAAACCGTGCTCACAACGACCGAGTTCACCCTGAATCCTGGCGAAGTCACCGCGCTGTCGGTGCACGCCGCGCAGCGCCTGCATGTTGCAGACGCCCGTGGCACCGACGTGTGGCTGACCCGCGAAAACGATTCGGAGGACTACTGGCTGCGTTGTGGCGGCAGCCTGCTGCTGCGCGCCGGGGACGAGGTGGTGATCAGCATCGACCCGCGAGCTGTGCATCCGGTGCGCCTGGCGCTGATTGCCGAAGCCCGCCGTCCGGTGCTGGCGCTGGCCGACCTGCCGCACCTGGTGTACCGCAGCCTGCGCCGGCTGGTTCGAGGCACCGAATGGACGCCGAACCAGGACCGGGTCACCGCATCCTGAAGGGCAGGACGGCGCACCGTCCGCGTCGCCTGGGGCCCGGGGCCATCTGCGCCTGGTCTGGTCGCGTGACGCTTCGGACGGTTCCGCGTCTTCCACCCCCTGAACGGGGCAGGCAGGGCCGGCGCAAGCCGGCCCTTTTCGTTACACTCTCGCCATGCATCCGATTCAAGTCATCGAACGCGGCCGCGAGGACTATCAGCCGTGTTTCGACGCGATGCGCGCCTTCACCGCCGCACGCACCCCCGAGACGCCCGACCAGGTCTGGCTGGTCGAGCATCCGCCGGTCTACACGCTGGGCCAGGCGGGCGATCCCGCGCACCTGCTGGCTCCGGACGAGCGGATTCCGGTGGTGCAGATCGACCGTGGCGGCCAGATCACTTATCACGGCCCGGGCCAGGTAGTGGCCTATCTGCTGCTGGATTTGCGCCGCCGCCGCCTGATGGTGCGCGAGCTGGTGCACGGCATCGAGCAGGCCGTGCTGGACACGCTGGCGGCGTATAATCTCGCAGCCGAACGCAAGGCCGGCGCCCCCGGCATCTACCTGTCAGGCGGGCCGCACAGGGGCGCCAAGATTGCCGCGCTCGGCCTCAAGATCCGCAACGGCTGCAGCTACCACGGCGTCAGCCTCAACGTGCAGATGGACCTGTCGCCGTTCCTGCGCATCAATCCCTGCGGCTATGCCGGACTGGAAACGGTCGACATGGCCACCGCGGGTGCCACTTGTCCGGTGGCCGATGCCGATGGCGCGCCGGTGCCCGTGACCGCGGCAACACAACCCGAGATCGCACAGCGCCTGGCGGCTGCATTGTGCGAGGTGCTGGCAGCGCACGAGGCTCGCGTGCTGGCGGCCGAAGAACCTGCCGCCCCGGCCCTGGCCTCCTAGTCAAAAGCGAAATGCACGCCGAGCGCGTGCGGAGAAATGTATGAGCGACGCACTGATCGCCCCGAACGCCTCTTCCAGCGAAGCCCCGCAGTCCCCCGCGGAGCACTACGATCCGACCCGCAAGCAGAAGTCGGCCGACAAGACCGCGCGCATCCCCATCAAGATCGTGCCGGCCGAGAAGCTGAAGAAGCCGGACTGGATCCGCGTGAAGGCCGCCACCGGCAATTCGCGTTTCTATGAGATCAAGGACATCCTGCGCGCCAACAACCTGGTGACGGTGTGCGAGGAAGCCAGCTGCCCCAATATCGGCGAATGCTTCGGCAAGGGCACGGCCACCTTCATGATCATGGGCGACAAGTGCACGCGCCGCTGCCCGTTCTGCGACGTCGGCCACGGCCGCCCCGATCCGCTCGATGTGAACGAGCCCGGCAACCTGGCCCGCACTATCGCCCAGCTCAAGCTGAACTACGTGGTGATCACCAGCGTCGACCGCGACGACCTGCGCGACGGCGGCGCCCAGCACTATGTCGACTGCATCTCGCAGACGCGCGAGCTGTCGCCCGCTACCCGCATCGAAGTGCTGGTGCCCGACTTCCGCGGCCGCCTGGACAAGGCGCTGGACATCCTGCAGGCGTGCCCGCCCGACGTGATGAACCACAACATGGAAACCGTGCCGCGCCTGTACAAGCAGGCGCGCCCGGGCGCCGACTACGCGCACTCGCTCAAGCTGCTGCAGGAGTTCAAGCGCCGCAACCCCAACGTGCCGACCAAGTCCGGCCTGATGGTCGGCCTGGGCGAGACCGACGAGGAAATCCTGGAAGTCATGCGCGACATGCGCGCGCACGACATCGACATGCTCACCATCGGCCAGTACCTGGCGCCGTCGAACCACCATCTGCCGGTGCTGCGCTACGTGCATCCCGACACCTTCAAGATGTTCGAGGAAGAGGCCTACAAGATGGGCTTCACCCACGCCGCCGTGGGCGCGATGGTGCGCAGCTCCTACCATGCCGACCAGCAGGCGCATCAGGCGGGGTTTGCCTGAGCGGGTTGGTTGGGCATAAGAAAACGGCCGGGGGTTTCCCCGGCCGTTTTTGTTTTGGCTCGTGCCCGCCTCTTGGCCAGGCGCCACTGGCCACCGTCGATTCAATCCGACTCGTTCAGCATCGTCTCGTAGTCCCGACCGCCATAGAACAAGCCAATGATGGAGACCTTGTCGGTATCCACGGCGAACGCGATCACGGCGCGCTTCTTGTAATGGGTAATCGGCAGCCCTGGCCGCACGTCATCGCGCTGAGTGCCGCGATGCGGAAACGTACTGAGCGACTCGCAATATTCTACGATCGCGTCGGTGTACCGCGCCGCGATGTAGGGCGAGGCTTCTTCGGCGATATAGTCGTACAAGCTCTCAAGCTGCTCCACAAACTCCGGCGCAAAGGACGACGGGATAGGTTCTCATCGCCCTTTGGCTTTCCCTGCCTGTCTGGCAGCCAGACGAGCGCGAACGTCATCTGCGGTCACGGCACGGGACGGATCGGTCTGGAGCGCATCGTAGGCAGGGCCAACTTGCTGCAGCAGCCACGCGTCCACGGCCCGGTCACGTGCCAGCAATGCACGCAGGCCATCGCGGATGACCTCGCTCTCACTGGCATATTCGCCAGACCGCACCTTGTCCTTGACCGCCTGAGCCATTTCGGTCGGCAGCGTGACGCTCAATTGTTGCGTGGTTCGCATGACGATCTCCCATCGGTAGGATTTAATCCTACTCCCGCCGATTAGCGCCATCCACCCGCCGACCTGCGCCCTCCTAGGGTCAACCCCGACTGTCCCCGCTTGGTCCATTTCGATATGATGAATTCATCGATAAATTATCGATGAAATACCAAGACGTCACATTCCCGCTTGTCTGCCTACACTGGGTAGCAAGTGCGCTACCGGGACTCTCATGAACTGCACCGTCCACCGACTTGCCGAGCAGGCGCTGCTGTACAGCGTCGCGCCGCCCGCCTCGCTGGCAGTCCAGCGGCGCATCTGGGCCATGGCCGCGCGCGCCGCGGACTGGCGCGGCGTGGTGGACGTGGTGCCGGGCATGAACAACCTCACCGTGATCTTCGATGAGAGTGCCGACGCGGACGCGCTGGAGCGCAACCTGAAGCTGGCATGGGCCTCGGGCGAGGCGAGCAATGCCACCGGCAAGCTGGTCGAGATCCCGGTGCGCTACGGCGGCGAGCATGGCCCGGACCTGGGTGACGTCGCCGCGCATACCGGCCTGACGCCGCAGGAAGTGGTGCGCCGTCATGCGGCGGGCGAGTACGTGGTCTACTTCCTCGGCTTCCAGCCCGGCTTTGCCTACATGGGCGGGCTGGCCCCGGAACTGGCGACGCCGCGCCGGCGCGAGCCGCGGTTGGCAGTGCCGGCCGGGTCGGTCGGCATCGGCGGCGAGCAGACCGGGATTTATCCGGCGGTGCTGCCGGGCGGCTGGCAACTGATCGGGCGCACCGACGCCGAACTCTTCGTGGCGGACCGCGATCCGCCGTCCCTGTTCGCGCCCGGCGATACCGTGCGCTTTGTCGCCGAGGAAATCATCGCGTGATCGAGATCCTTCGTCCCGGCGCGCTCGCCTCGGTGCAGGACCTGGGCCGTACCGGCTTCCGCCGTTTTGGCGTGGGCCGCTGCGGTGCCATGGACATGCTGGCGGTGGAAGTCGGCAACCGCCTGCTTGGCAATGCACCCGGCTGCGCCGCCATTGAATTCACGCTGGGCCGCGCCGCGGTGCGCTTCCATGCCGATATGCGCGTGGCGCTGGCCGGCGCCGAATGCGGCGCCAACCTGGACGGCATGCCGGTGTGGTCCTGGCACGCGTTCGACGCGCACAAGGGCGAGACCCTGACGCTGCCGTCGACGCGCGGCGGCACGCGCGTGTACCTGTGCGTGGCGGGCGGCATCGCGGTCGAGCCGGTGATGGGTTCGCGCAGCACCGACCTGAAGTCCGGTTTCGGCGGACTGGGCGGACGCGCGCTGCAGGAGGGCGACCGCCTGCCCGCGGGATGCCCGGGCCTGGGCGCCGAGACCGACTGGATCGGCGTGCAGGCGCCGGCGTGGGCGCTGCCCGTTGCGGTGGATGGCAAGGCCACGGCGATCCGCATGCTGCCGGGGCCGGAATACGAGGATTTCGATGCGGCCTCGCAGGCCGCGCTGTGGCAGGCCGACTGGACCGTCACGCCCAACAGCAACCGCATGGGCCTGCGCCTGGCCGGGCCGGCGCTGGCGCGGCGGCCCGAGCGCAGTGCCGACCTGCTCTCGCACGGCGTGATGCCGGGCGTGATGCAGGTGCCGCCGGCGGGCCAGCCGATCGCGCTGATGGCCGACGCGCAGACCACCGGCGGCTATCCCAAGATCGGCGTGGTGATCGGCGCGGACCTGTGGCGGCTGGCGCAGGTGCCGCTGGGCGCCCCGGTGCGCTTCGTGCAGGTCTCGCTGGCGCAGGCCCGGGCGGCGCAGGAGGAACTGGCACGCTACCTGCGCCAGATCGAGCAGGCGCTGCGGTGGCAGGGCGATGGCATGCCCATCGCCGCGCGCCGGCGTACCCGCACCCGGGCGGCAGCATGAGGTTGGCCGCCTCCGATGCGGCCTCACAGGAGAATGGCAATGCAGATCGATTTGAACGCGGATCTCGGCGAAGGCTGTGGCAATGACGAGGCGCTGCTGGCGCTGATCAGCTCGGCCAATATCGCTTGCGGCTGGCACGCGGGCGACGCCGCCACCATGGTGCAGACGGTGAAGTGGGCGCTGGCGCGCGGCGTGGCGATCGGCGCGCACCCGAGCTACCCGGACCGCGAGAACTTCGGCCGCACCGAGATGCAGCGCGACCCGGAGCACGTCTACGCCGACGTGCTGTACCAGATCGGCGCGCTCGACGCGATCGTGCGCGCGCAGGGTGGCGTGCTGCACCACGTCAAGCCGCATGGGGCGCTGTACAACCAGGCGGTGCGCGACCCGGCGCTGGCGCGCGCGATCGTACGCGCGGTGCGCGACTTCGACGCCGACCTGGTGTTCTTCGGCCTGGCCGGCAGCCAGATGATCGACGTGGCGAAGGAAGCCGGCCTGCGCGTCAAGCAGGAGGTCTTTGCCGACCGCGGCTACAACGCCGACGGCACGCTGGTCAGGCGCGGCACGCCGGGCGCGCTGCATGAGGACGAGGAAGTTGCCCTGGACCAGACCCTGACCATGGTGCGCGAGCAGCGCGTGCGCGCCATCGATGGCACCTGGGTACCGATTCGGGCCGAAACCGTGTGTCTGCACGGCGACGGCGCCCACGCGCTGGCCTTTGCGCGCCGCATCCGGGAACGGCTGGGCGCAGAGGGCATCGCGATCCGCGCCGGCGACTGAGCGCGTTCATCCGCCTTCACGCCGGCATTTTCCCCACGCGGCCTGCCCCGTCACGCGTCACGACGGCTGCCGTCCGCGCGCCTTCGTTATCTTCGTTTGGTGTTTCCATGGAACAGGCAGTCAATCTCTGGCCCCTTGTCGGGGTCGGCGTCATCGTCGTCGGCTTCGTGCTGCGCTTCAATCCCATGCTGGTGGTGGTGCTCGCCGCGCTGGCCACCGGGCTGGCCGCGCCGATGCCACTGATGCAGATCTTCTCCGCGATCGGCACCGCCTTCGTCAAGGCGCGCAACCTGCCGCTGATCATCCTGCTGCCGCTGGCCGTGATCGGCCTGCTGGAGCGCCACGGGCTGCGCGAGCATGCGCAGGCGTGGATCGCGCGCATTGCCTCGGCCACGGTCGGGCGCCTGCTGATCGTCTACCTGGGCGTGCGCGAACTGACCGCGGCGATCGGCCTGACCAGCCTGGGCGGCCATCCGCAGATGGTGCGCCCGCTGCTGGCGCCGATGGCGGAGGGCGCGGCCGAGAACCGCTTCGGCCACCTGCCGGAGCCGGTGCGCCAGCGCGTGCTGGCCTTCTGCGCCGCCACCGACAACGTCGGCCTGTTTTTCGGCGAGGACATCTTCGTGGCGTTCGGCGCGATCGCGCTGATGCATACCTTTCTGCTGTCGTCGAACATCGAGGTCGAGCCGCTGCATATCGCTGTCTGGGGCATCCCCACCGCGATCTGCGCCTTCCTGATCCATGCCGTGCGCCTCAAGCGCCTGGACGGCTGGCTGGAGCGCGAGCTGGGCGGCAAAGCTGCCCGCGCCGCCGTGCCTGCGCAGAGCGCCGAATAAGGAGCACGCCATGATCATTTCGATCGAATACCTCTACTGGCTCGCCGGCCTGGTGCTGGCCATCACCGCGCTGATGACCTTCACCGACCGCGCGCATCCGCGCCGCCTCAGCACCGGCCTGTTCTGGCTGCTGTACGCGATCGTGTTCCTGGCCGGCGACCGGCTGCCGCCTGCAGCGGTCGGCATCGGTGCAGTGGTGATGGCGCTGATCGCGGGATTCGGCGGCGTCGGCCACGGCAAGCACGAGAGCCTGCCCGAGGCCGAGCGCCGCGCCAGCGCGAGCCGCCTCGGCAACAAGCTGTTCATCCCGGCGCTGCTGATCCCGCTGGTCACCGTGATCGGCACCATGCTGTTCAAGGATGTCAGGATCGCCGGCGTGCCGCTGCTCGATCCCAAGAACGTGACCTTCGTCTCGCTCGGGATCGGCTGCCTGATCTCGCTGGCGGTGGTGTGCTGGCTCACGCGCGACACCGTGGCGCAGGGCCTGCGCGAATCGCGCCGGCTGACCGAGTCGCTGGGCTGGGCGCTGGTGCTGCCGCAGATGCTGGCCATGCTGGGGCTGGTGTTTGCCGACGCGGGCGTGGGCAAGGCCGTGGCGCACCTGACCACCGCTTACATCAACCTGGACTACAAGTTGGTGGCGGTGGCAGTCTACTGCGTCGGCATGGCGCTGTTCACGGTGATCATGGGCAACGGCTTCGCCGCCTTCCCGGTGATGACCGGCGGTGTCGGCGTGCCCATCCTGGTCGGCATGTTCGGCGGCAATCCGGCGGTAATGGCGGCAATCGGCATGTTCTCCGGCTATTGCGGAACGCTGATGACGCCGATGGCGGCCAACTTCAATATCGTGCCCGCGGCGCTGCTGGAACTCGACGACAAGAACGCCGTGATCCGCGCGCAGGTGCCGACCGCGCTGGCGATCCTGGCGGCCAATATCGTGCTGCTGTACTGGCTGATGTAAGCGCAGGAGACCCGCCATGCCTACCGTGCTGCTGACCGGCTTCGAGCCGTTCGAGGACGAACCGATCAACCCCTCCTGGGAAGCCGTGCGCGCGCTCGACGGCGAACGCGTCGGCGACGCCGTGATCGTCGCGCGGCAGCTGCCGTGCGTATTCGGCGCGGCGATCGATGCGATCGGCGAACTGCTCGACACGCTGCGGCCAGCGCTGGTGATCGCCGTCGGCCAGGCCGGCGGGCGCGCCGAGATGTCGGTCGAGCGCGTGGCGATCAATGTCGACGATGCGCGCATTGCCGACAACGCCGGCGCGCAGCCGATCGACACCGCCATCGTCGCCGACGGCCCGGCCGCGTACTTTGCCACGCTGCCGATCAAGGCGATGGTGCGCGACATGCGCGCGGCCGGCGTGCCGGCGTCGGTATCGCAGACCGCCGGCACCTTCGTCTGCAACCATGTGTTCTACGGGCTGATGCACCGGCTGGCGCGGCACCCGGCCGGCACGGTGCGCGGCGGGTTTATCCACATTCCCTATTTGCCCGAGCAGGCCGCGCGCCATCCGGGCCAGCCGAGCCTGGCGCTCGAGACCCTGGTGAAGGGCCTGCGTACCGCGGTGGCGACGGCGCTGTCGACCCGCGCCGATGTGCGCGAGCAGGGCGGGCAGCTGCACTAAGTGTCGGCGCGCATGTCCGCGCCGGCTTACTCCTGCAGGTTGGCCGCGGCCGCCTCACGGCGCGCCGCGGCTTTCTTCATCGCATGGCGGCGCAGGCTGACCTGCTCGAAGCGCCAGATCACATAGCAGAACGCCAGGAACGGCCACAGCCAGCCCAGCCACTGCGCCAGGCTGTTGAAGTGGATGAAGCGGCCCATGCGCCAGCCCTGCTCCGAAATCCAGGCATAGGGGTTGGACGGCAGCACGTTGGTCAGCCCCACCAGCACGACCAGCGCCGCCATCGCCAGCACCGCGCGCAGCCAGCGCGGCAGGTACAGCAGCAGCGCCAGCACCAGCGAGCTGGTCAGCAGCGCGAAGCGCCCGCCTTCGGACAGCCAGACGAAGGCGCTTTCGGTCGGGAACTGCAGCTCGGCCGCGGTGGCCTTGAGCAGCAGCGCCGCCGCCAGCAGCCCCGCCAGGATGCGCAGCATCGGCGCGCTGCGCCGCATTGCGATCGAGGCGAACAGGCCGGTGCCGATCCAGCTGCTGGCCGTCACCAGCGATTCCAGCAACTGCTGGCTCTGCATGTCCTCGGGCCGCAAGCCGATATGGTCCTGCCAGCTCTCCAGCTGCGGGAACACCATCTGCAGCACCTGCATCGGCCAGGATTCCGGGTCGGTCAGCCATTCGCGCACGATGCCGCCCATGCCGAACAGGTGCTCCTGCGGAAACACCTGCGCGAACGGCCACAGCAGCAGCAGGATGATGGCAAAGCTGGCATGCGGCTCGAACCACGCATGGCGCAGCCGCGTCAGGCGGCCGTCGTCGATCAGCGCGCGCGTGAACGGCGCCACCACGGCGCCGCCGAGCAGTGCGCCCAGCGCGTTGGTGATCAGGTCGATGTTGGACGAGATCCGGCTGGGCAGCCAGGTCTGGAAGGCCTCCATGCACGCCGACAGCAAGGCGCCGGCCACCAGCGCCACCAGCGTGGCGCGTCCGCCCGACAGGCGCGGATGCAGCGACAGCACCACCAGCGCGCCGAACGGGAAGTACCCCAGCACGTTGGTCAGCAGGTCGAAGTCGGTGATGTAGCGCGGCTTGGGCGCGCTGACAAAGGCAAAGGGCGAGATGCCGTTGTCGACCCAGCCCGAGAACGGGTACAGGCTGGCGTACACCACCAGCAGCGTGAAGCAGAGCAGCCCCACGCGCGCCAGCGGCGAGTGCAGCGGGGCGGTGTCGGGTGGTGCGGGCGGAGCCGCCGGCGGCGGCGCGGAGAGCGGCGGGGGAGCCGGCTCCATGGCAATTCTCCTGTGGCTTTACTTTAGCTGCAGCGTGCCGATCCAGTCGAGCAGCGCCGCAATCGCGGCATCGCTGGCTTCGGCCAGCGCCTTGACGCCGCCGGCGCCGTCGGCGCTGGGCGCGGGCCGGCGCACCTCGAAGGTCTGCTGGCCGAGCATGCCGTGCCGGTACACCGTGGCGCGCAGCCGCACCACGCCCTCGCTGGCGGTGGCGCTGTGGAACACCTGGTCGAATTCGAGCAGGTCCACCTTCAGCGCCGGCACGCTGCCGTCGCCGGACCAGCCCAGCGTGCCGCGCGCGGCGACGGCGTCGCGCAGGCGCTCGTCGAACAGGCGCGTGGGCGACATCACCCAGCGCTGCGTGGCGTACGCCTGCAGGCGCTGCGCCTGGGCGTACTGCAGCCGGTAGAACAGCGCATTGCCTTCCAGCCAGTTGGGCCCGTCGGTCTGCGCCACGCGAAGTTTGGGCAGCGGTGCGGGCGCGGGGTTCCCGGTGGCGGATGCCGCGGGGCCCGCCAAGGCCGGGCCGAGGTCATAGGTAATGGTGGGCTCGCCGCGCGTCAGCGCGCAGCCCGACAGTAGTGCCAGCCCGGCCGCGGCGAGCAGCAGGGCCGCGCGCAGGCGGGCGGGCGCGGGGCGCAGGAAGCGTGGCATCTCGGTCGCAGGGTTCACGGCGGATTCTCGCGGTTGGCGTGATCGATGGGCGGGAGCTGGGGCTGGGCCACATGCCGGCCGCGCTACGGTGCGGCGCTGAAGCCCGGCTCGCCCGGGCCTGGCGTGGGCGCGGGCGCGCCGAACAGCACGCTGCTCGGGCTCTCGTTGAACTGGCCGGCGGCGCGCTCGAAGCTGCGCGCGGTCTGGCGCGCGTCGCGGGCGAGGCCGTTGAGCTGCGGCAGGGTCTCTTCGTGGAAGGTGCCCGCCGCCGACTGCACCGACGCGGCCGCGCCCTGCAGGTCGCGCCCGACGCTGTCGACAGTGCGCATCACGGTGCCGTTGGGGTTGGCCAGTTCCTGCGTCAGGCGCCGGGTCGATTCCAGCGTCGCGTTCAGGTTCTCGGCCACTTTCGGCAGGCGCTGCGCCGCCGGCGCGAGCGAATCGGACAGGCGCGAATAGTCTTCGGCGGTCTTGCGCACCGAGCGGATCGCCGCCATCAGCTCGTCGCGGTTGGCGCCCCGGAACATGTCGTTGAGCGAGCCCATCAGGGTCTCGGCCTGGGTCAGCAGCGAATCGCCGCGCTTTTCCAGTTCCTCGAAGAAGCCGGGCCGCATGGCGATGCGCGCCACCGCGCGGGGCGAGGTCGGCAGCGGCGGCGAGGCGCCGGCGCCATCGTGCGCGGCGGAGTCATCGAGCTGCACGTATGCGATCCCGGTCACGCCCTGGAAGCCGAGCGTGGCGTACGTGGTGCGGGTGATCGGCGTTTCGCGGTTGACGTTGACGCGCACGATGATCTGGCCGGGCACCTGCGGATCGAACTTGATCGACTCGACCTTGCCCACCGCCAGCCCGCGGTACTTGACGTCGGCCTGCGGGCCCAGGCCGTTGACGGTCGAGCGGGTGATCAGGTCGTACGGCACGCGCACCGCGTGGTCGCTGCTGAACCAGAAGATCGCGAACAGCACCAGCACGGCCAGGCCGATGGTGAACACGCCGGCGAGAAAGGCGTGGGACTTGTTTTCCATCATGCTTCTCCAGGGGGCGGCGCCGCGGGCTGCCCGGGCCGGGGCAGCGCCTGCAGGGCGCGCTGGGCGCGCTCGCCCAGGAAATACTCGCGGATGAAGGGGTGGTCCACCTTCACCACTTGCGGGATCGGCGCGGCCGCGATCACCTTGTGGTCGGCCAGCACCGCGACGCGGTCGGACAGGGCCACCAGCGTGTCGAGGTCGTGCGTGATCATGACCACGGTCAGGCCCAGTTCGCGGCGCAGCTCGCGGATCAGCGCGACGTAGTCGTCGGACGCCATCGGGTCCAGGCCGGCAGTGGGTTCGTCCAGGAACAGCAGTTCGGGTTCCAGCGACAGCGCGCGCGCCAGCGCCACGCGCTTGATCATGCCGCCGGACAGGTCCGAAGGCATCTTGTCGGCATCGCGCGCGGACAGCCCCACCAGCTGCAGCTTGAGCAGCGCCGCCTGGCAGATCAGGTTGTCGGGCAGCGCGCGCAGTTCGCGCAGCGGCAGCGCGATATTGTCGATCACCGACAGCGCCGAGAACAGCGCGCCGCGCTGGAACTGCAGGCCCCAGCGGCTGCGCAGCGCCTGCAGCTGTGCCGGGCGCAGCCGCGCCGGGTCTTCGCCGAACACCTTGATGGTGCCCGAGGTGGGGCGCTCCAGCCCGACGATCTGGCGCAGCAGCACGGTCTTGCCGCTGCCCGAGCCGCCGACGATCGACAGCACCTCGCCGCGGTAGACGTCCAGGTTCACGTGGTCGTGCACCACTGCCTTGCCGAAGCGCTTGACCAGGTCTCGCACCTCGATCACCGGCGTGCGCTGCGGCGCGTGCTGCGGCGCGCCCGGCGGGTTCGCGTTCGCTGGCGCCGCGCTCACAGGCCCACGTCCTTGAACAGGATGGCGAACACCGCGTCGGCCAGGATCACGATGGTGATCGCGGTCACCACCGAGGCCGTGGTGCCTTCGCCCAGGCTCTGGGTGTTGGGCTTGATGCGCAGCCCGAAGTGGCACGCGGTCAGCGCGATCAGGATGCCGAACACCACGCCCTTGCCCAGCCCCAGCCACAGGTTGGCTACCGGCACCGCGTCGGGCAGCTCGCGCAGGAAGAAGGTGGCGCTGATGCCCAGCTGCATGCGCGCGGCCAGCATGCCGCCGGCCAGCGCCATCACGTCGGTCCACGCCACCAGCAGCGGCATGGCGATGGCCAGCGCGATCACGCGCGGCATGATCAGCCGGAAGCCGTGCGAGATCCCCATCACGCGCATCGCGTCGAGCTCTTCGGTCACGCGCATCACGCCGATCTGCGCGGTGATGGCCGAGCCCGAGCGCCCCGCGATCAGGATCGCGGCGAGCACCGGCCCCAGCTCGCGGATCACCGCCATGCCCAGGATGTTGACGATAAAGGTGCTGGCGCCGAAGGTGCGCAACTGGTTGGCCGACAGGTACGACAGCACGATGCCGATCAGGAAGCCGACCAGCGCCGTGATCCCCAGCGCCTTGTAGCCCACGTTGTAGATGTTGGCCGAGATTTCGCGCCACGGGCCGCGCTGCGGCATGCGCGCGAAGCGCAGCAGGTCGAACGCCAGCTGGCCCAGCATGGTGATGCCGTTGCCCAGTTGCACGCCGAACGACATCACGTTGGCGCCGAGCAGGGTGACCGGGTTGAAGCGGTCCACCATGTGCTTTTTCCAGCCCTCGTCCTGCACCGCCGCGATGCGCGCGAACACGCGGCGCTGGCCCTCGCTGGCCTCGAGCCGTTGCGGCAGCGCGCCGTTCCAGGCCTGCCACAGCAGCTGCCCGCCGATATGGTCGAGCCGTTCGACCCCGGCCAGCGACCATTGCGCGTGGTCCGGCGCCTGCGCCAGCTCGTGCAGTTGCGCGCGCAGCTGCCGCGCCTGGTGGCAGCCGGCCAGCGCAAGCGCGGTCCAGTCGCCACGCAGCTGTACGCTGACGGTTCCGTCCCCGCGCGTGATCTGGAAGTCTGGCGTCGTCTGGCGTTCCAAGGGCTAGCGATGTGATGGCCGAGTCTCGATTCTAAGCCACGCGCCCCGCTGGCGCGACCCGCGCCGCGCCCCGGGGCATGCCCGGCAGCGCGGCGAAGCTACAATGCGGCATCTGCCGCAGGCCTGGCTTCCGACCTGGATCCTGCCTGTGCCGACCGCGATCCCGCCCATCCCCATTCATTGCCGCGCATGTCCGCCGTTCCTCCGAATCCTCCCGATACCGCCATTGCCATGTCCTGGCGCATCGATGCCGGCGCGCTGCGCGCCATGCTGTCGCCGGCGCTGCGCGACTGGAGCCTGGAGCTGGTCGAGGAAACCGGCTCGACCAATGCCGACCTCACCGCGCGGTGCCGCCAGGCGCCGTGGTCCGATGCCGGCAAGCTGCGCCTGGCCTATCGCCAGACCGCCGGGCGGGGACGCCAGGGCCGGCCGTGGCAGGGGCAGGCCGGCATGACCTTCTCGGTGGCGCTGCCGCTGGCGTTGGCGCCGGCGAGGCTGAGCGGGCTGAGCCTGGCAGTGGGCCTGGCGCTGGCCGAGGCCCTGCGCGACGTCGCGCCGGCGCTGGGCGCGCGGGTGGGGCTGAAGTGGCCCAACGACCTGCAGATCGACGGCCGCAAGCTGGCCGGCATCCTGATCGAATCGGTGCCGGCGGGACCGCAGCGGGTCTGGGCGGTGATCGGCATCGGCCTGAACCTGGTGCGCGATGCGCAGATGGAAGCCGCGCTCGGCCGCGAGCTGGCGGGGGTGGCCGAGGCCATGCCGGGCTTCGACGCCGGACGCGATGCGCCGCGCCTGCTGGCCGCGGTGCTGGAGCGGCTGGCGGCGATGCGCGCGGACTTCCTCGCGCATGGCTTCGGGCCGATGGCGCGGCGCTGGTCCGCCGCCGATGCCTACCGCGACCAGCCGGTGCGGCTGCTGCACGACGGCCAGGTGATCGCCGAAGGCATGGCGCGCGGTGTCGACGAGGCCGGCCACCTGCTGCTCGAAACGCCCGCCGGTCTGGAACGCATCGCCAGCGGCGAGTTGTCGCTGCGGCCCGCTCCGGGCCAGGAAGGGGGCGCATGAACGCGCCACGCCTGCTGGTCGATATCGGCAATACCCGGCTCAAGTGGGCATGGTGCGAAGCCGGTGCGCCGCTGCCCGCCAGCACCGGCACCACGGTGCTGCCCACGCCGTGGCAGCACGCCGGCGCGGTGGCGCATGCCGCGGACGGTGCGCTGCGGACCCTGGCCGCCGAGCTTCGCGCGCTGCGCGCCGGCGGGCCGATGCCGTCGGTGTGGATCAGCAACGTGGCGGGGCCGGTGATCGCCGCCGCCGTCGACGCCGCGCTGGCCGACGCCTTCGGCGGCTGCGCGCCGGTGCAATGGGTGCGCAGCGCCGCCGCGCATGGCGATCTCGTCAACGGCTATCGCGAACCTACCCAACTGGGCGTCGACCGCTGGGTCGGCGCCGTCGGCGCGCACCGCTGGCTGCCGCGCGACACGCTGCTGGTGGTGACCGCCGGCACCGCTACCACGCTGGATATCGTCACCGTGGCGGCGGAAGGCGGCGCGCGCTTCGAAGGCGGGCTGATCCTGCCGGGGCTGGCGCTGATGCTGGGCACGCTGGCACGCAATACGGCGCAGCTGCCGGCGCTGGATGTCGGCGAGGCCGGCAGCGTGGCGGGCGCGCAGCGGCGCTGGGCCGACAACACCCACGACGCCATTGCCGCCGGCTGCCTGGCGGCGCAGGCCGGCGCGATCGAGCGCACCTGGCGCGCGCTGGGCGAGCGCGGCGATGCTGCGCGCCCGCCGCGCTGCCTGCTGTCAGGCGGGGCCCGTGGCGCGCTGGCCGGGGCGCTCGCGGTGCCCTTCGAGATGCACGATAATCTGGTGCTGCTCGGCCTGCATGCGATGGCCATGGCCGACGCGTAACGACGCTACGTCTCCACCTCCATCCGATTCCCCATGACCCCCCGCTCCCTGCGCATCGCATTGCTGTTGCTGCTGTTCGCCAACGCCATGCTGCTGGCGGCGGTGCTCGGCGCGTTCGGCGCCGAGCCGCTGTCAGGGTGGTTCGAATCGCCGCGCGAGCCGCACCGGCTGGAGCAACAGGTGCGGGGCGAGCGGATGCGGCTGCAGCCCCATCCGGCCACGCCGGCGTCGGCGCCGGCGGCGTAGCGCAGCCGCGGCGGGCTCAGCCGGCCTGGCGCACCTTGGTCAGCAGCTTGGTGGTCGAGCGGTCGTGCAGGAAGGGGATGGCGTAGGCCTGGCCGCCCCAGCTGCGCACCAGCCGGGTTTCTTCCAGCGTGTCGATATCGTAGTCGCCGCCCTTGACGTAGATGTCGGGGCGCACCAGGCGGATCAGCTCCACCGGCGTCTGTTCGCGGAACATCGCCACCAGGTCGACCGACGCCAGCGCGGCCAGCAGCGCCATGCGGTCAGATTCATGGTTGAGCGGACGGTCGTCGCCCTTGCCCAGCATCTTCACCGAGGCATCGCTGTTGACGCCGACCACCAGGCTGGCGCCGAGCGCGCGCGCCTGCGCCAGGTAGGTGGCATGGCCGCGATGCAGGATGTCGAAGACGCCGTTGGTAAACACCAGCGGGCGCGGCAGCGCGGCGATGCGCGCGGCCAGCACGGCGGGATCGTCGGCGGGAGTCAGCTTGGATTCGAAGGCGGGTACGGACATGGATGAGGACGTGGGATAGGTAAAGGCCGGCATCGTGGCGGAGCCGGCGTGCTTGCCCGAATGGTACCTGTTCTTGCGGCTCGCCCCGGGGACCGTGGCGGCCGACGCCCCCGCGCCACCGCACTGGCGCGGGCACGGCACGGATGTAGTAACCGGCTACTACCTGCGGGTCCGCTGGCGCGCTTATCATCCGCGGCACCGTATTTCCGGGAACAGGAAAACGGCGTTGCACCCTACCCGCCAGGGCCGGACCGGATCCGGCGCGCCGCAGCGGGCCGCATTTGTCGGGAATGCGTGAAGGTAGAAAAAGAAGACAAAAAAAGCCCCGCTTCGGCGGGGCATTTTTTTGGTGTCCGGGCCGGACCGCTCAGGCTTGCGCCGGCCGGGCCGCGCCGGCGCCTTGCAGGCTCGCGTTCAGCTCCTTGCGGTAGCGGTTCAGGTCTTGCACGGTTTCAAAGGTGCGTTCGAACAGCAGCGACATGTTGTGCAGGATCCGTTCGATGACCTTCTTCTCCCAGCCTTCGTCGAAGCGGATCTGCTCGTCCAGCCAGTGCTCGAGCCAGTCCGGGTCAGGCAGGCGCGACTGTACCGTGTCGTTGGGGAACAGCGCCTTGTTGACGTGCAGGTTGGTCGGGTGCAGCGGCTTCTCGGTGCGGCGCGCCGATGCCATCAGCACGCCGATCTTGGCGAAGGCCGCGCGCGCGCTGTCGCCGAACTGCGCCAGGTACTTCTTCATGTAGCGCAGGTACGCGCCGCCGTGGCGGGCTTCGTCCTGCGACAGGGTGCGGTAGATGTGCTTGATCACCGGTTCGGTGTGCCATTCGGCGGCACGGCGGTACCAGTGGTTCAGGCGGATCTCGCCGCAGAAATGCAGCATCAGCGTTTCCAGCGGCGGCGCCGGATCGAACTCGAAGCGCACCGCGTGCAGTTCTTCCTCGGTCGGTACCAGGTCCGGCCGGAAGCGGCGCAGGTACTCCATCAGCACCAGCGAGTGCTTCTGTTCCTCGAAGAACCAGATGCTCATGAACGCCGAAAAGTCAGAGTCGTGGCGGTTGTCGCGCAGGAACATCTCGGTCGCGGGCAGGGCGGACCATTCCGTGATCGCATTCATGCGAATGGTCTTGGCCTGGTCGTCCGTCAGCATGGTGGCGTCGAAGGACTCCCAGGGGATGTCCTTGTCCATGTGCCAGCGGACGGCTTCCAACGATTTGAACAGTTCGGGGTAGAGCATGGTAAGCCTTTGAAATTACGGGCAGATTCTACCAGATGCGAATTATTCTCTTCTCCTTTTTTAGGCGGGATCGGGGCAAATGCAACGGCTTGGAGGGGGTTGGCGGCCCGCTTTTGCATTTTCCGGGCGATCAGCGCCGCGGCGGCGCGGCAAAGCGCCGGCGCAGGCGCGCCCGGGATGGCTGCATGTGACGGCGGCGGCTCAGGGGGAAACGGCTTGCTCGGCGGCCCGGTCTCCCGCCCCCGGGGCCGCGGGCGCCGTGCCCGGCACGACGCCGTAGAGGAAGGCCGCCAGCTCGTCGGCCTGGGCCGCGGCGTCGCGCTCGCCCAGCGCGATCAGCGCCTGCGTGAAGGCCGGCTCGAACAGCAGGTAGCTGGCGAAGGCGGCGCCGCGCGCCTCGGTGCCGCCCAGCGGCGCCAGCAGCGCGCGCACGGTGCGGGGCAACTGCTTCTGGTGTTCGGCGGCAATGGCCTCGATCGGCTCGCTGGGCGCTACCGTCATGACCTGCACCGGGCGCCAGCCTTCGCGGTCGCCGGCGACCTCGGGCATGCGTGCGAGCAGCCGGTTGATATGCTGCAGCCGTTCGAGGTCGGCGTTCAGGCCGTCGAGGAAGATGCTGGCCAGCGCCTGCCCGCCCACCTGCGCCAGCGACGGATAGCCGCCGCCGGGCATGGTGTCGAACCAGCCCGAGCGCTGCCGCGAGGCCGCGCCGATCGCCAGGATGCGCGAGGCGCCCAGGTGGATCGCCGGCGACAGCGGCGACATCTGGCGCATGGTCCCGTCGCCGAACCACTCGTGGTGGCCGTCCAGCTCCAGCGGCATGGCCGGGAACAGGAACGGAATCGATGACGATGCCAGCAGGTGGTCCACCGTGATCTGCGCCGGCACCGCGATGCGCTGGCTGCGGTGCCACGGATGGATGCGGTGGTGCGACTGGTAGAAGGTCACATGGCGCCCGGTGCTGTACGACAGCGCCGTGACCGCGAACGCCTGCAGCGCGCCGCTGTCCAGGCTTGCCTGCACCCGCGCTGGCTCGAACAGCTCGCCCAGCATGCTGCCCAGCGGGGTGTTGTCGAACAGGGCGCGCGGCGCGCGCCGCTGCGTGACCCAGCCCAGGGCCAGCGTCGACAGCCAGCGCGCCCCCGACACCCCCACGCGCAGCACATCGGTGCGGTAGACCTCGTCGGCATGGATGCTGTGCCAGAGCGCGCCGAGGCTCTGCGTGGCGGCCTGGAAGTCGCCCGCGTGGATGGCCAGCCCCGCGCCGTTGATGGCCCCGGCCGAGGTGCCCGCGATGATGCCGAACGGCAGCGCCGCCTGCACCTTGCCGAGGCGCGCGGCGATGCGCGCCACGCCGTTGAGCACGCCGGCCTGGTAGGCGGCGCGGGCGCCGCCGCCCATCATGATCAGGGCGGTGGCCGCGGGGTTGGGACCGGAGGCGGGCGCCGCGGGGGGCAGCGGCAGGGAATCGCGATGCATGGGTGGTTTCGGGAAGGGGGCGTCGGGCACCGCGGGATCAGTTGGTGACGCTGCCCCCGGCGCCGTTGTTGCTGCCGTTGCCGCTGCCCTCGCCGCCCTCGCTGTCCTTCCGGGCCGGTTTGGCATTGGCCGATTTCCGGGCAGCCGCCTTCTTCGCCGGCGCCTTCTTCGCGGCAGGCCTGGCGGTGCCGGCCGAAGGCGCCTTGCCTGCTGCGGCGGGTTTCGGTGTCTCTGGGGCGGCCTGCGCGGCGCCCGCTGGCGCGGCAGCGGCGGCAGCACCGGTAGCGCCAAAGCCGCCCATGCCGAACGGCACCATGCTGGCCGCGGCGGCACTGCTGGCAATCTGGTTGAACTGCTGTTGCAGCATGTCCCACCACAGCGCGGCGTTGGGCGCCGGGGCGGCATCGGCCGCATCGCCTTCATCGGCAGCCGCCTGGGCGGGCTCGGCCGCCGGCGGCTCGGCCGGCGCGCCGCCGCCGCTGCCGGTATCGGCGCCGGTGCGTTGCGGCGCCTCGGCGCTGGGCGCGTTGGCCGCGCGCGCGACGTTTTCCATCGCCGACTGCATCGCCTCGGGCGACAGGGCGTTGCCGAAGGTCTGCAGCGCCACCAGCGTGGCGCGCTGCACTTCCAGGCCCTGGATGGTGGTGCGCAGCAGGTTGGTATTGAGCTGCAGCCAGCTTTCCACCGCCTTCAGGTCGGCGATGCGCTTGTCGAGGTCTTCCAGGTCCATCGGCGGCGTCATGGCCTGCAGACCGGGCATCAGGCCGGCGGGCATGCCGGCGCCGCCGCCCCAGAGCCTGCGCATGAAGTCGAAGCCGTTGGTGAAATCGGGAATCTGTCCGAACATGGTCGCGCGCTCCGTGTGCGGCGCAGCCCGGTGCCCGGACCTCCGGGAGCGCGGCTGCGCCGTCGTTACCTGAACTGAGGCGGCCGCTTTTCGCGCAGGCTCGCCATGCCTTCGTGCACGTCGGGGCCGGCAAAACCCATGAATTCGAGCGCCAGCGAGGTATCGAAAGCGGGGCCGGCCATGCGCAGCCAGTTGTTGAGGGCGTACTTGGTCCAGCGGATCGCGCTCTGCGATCCCGCGGCCAGCCGGTTGGCCACCTCGAAGGCGCGCGCCACCAGTTCGTCCTCATCCACCGCCAGCGAGACCAGGCCGATCCGCTCGGCCTCTTCGCCGCTGACCGACTCGCACAGCATCAGATAGTACTTGGCCTTGGCCATTCCGCACAGCAGCGGCCACACGATCGCGGCATGGTCGCCCGCGGCCACGCCCAGCCGGGTATGGCCGTCGACGATGCGCGCGGTCTTCGCCGCGATCGAGATATCGGCCAGCAGGCCCGCCACCAGCCCGGCGCCGACGGCCGGGCCGTGCATCGCCGAGACCACCGGCTTGTCGCAATTGATGACGTTGTAGACCAGGTCGCGCGCCTCGTGCCAGACCCGGGTGCGGGTGTCGAAGTCGTTGGCCATGTCCTCGACCAGCGCCAGGTCGCCGCCGGCGGAAAAGCCCTTGCCCTCGCCGCGGATCAGCGCCACGCGCACGTCGGGATCGGCGGAGACGTCGCGCCAGATTTCGGCCAGCTCGCGGTGCATGTTGGCGTCCGCGGTGGCCAGCTTCTGGTTGGCCGACTGGGCCGCGCCCATGACGATTTCGAGGATCGGGCCGTGGCGGCGCAGGGTCAGCGCGCGGTAGCGCGCGTAGCGCGGGGACAGGGCGGCGGTATCAGCGGTGGAAGTGGTCATGGGGGCCTTTTCAGTGGACGCCAGCGCTGGCGCCGCAAGCATGGTTAATTTACCAACCGATCGGTCGGTTAATTATATGCAAATCCGGCGCCCGCTTGCGTCCCCGGCCCCGCGGGCCTCAGGGCGCGGCCACCACCTGGTCGATCGCGCCGAATACCGAATGCCCTTGCGCATCGAACATCTCGATCTTGACCGCGTCGCCGAACTTCATGAATTCGGTGACCGGCTTGCCTTCGTCGATGGTCTCGAGCATGCGTTTCTCGGCGATGCAGCAGTAGCCCTTCTTGCGGTCGACGTTGGAGATCGTGCCCGAGCCGACGATGCTGCCGGCGCGCACATTGCGGGTCTTGCAGATATGGGCGATCAACTGGCCGAAGTCGAACACCATGTCGGTGCCGCAGTCGGGCTGGCCGACCTTCTTGCTGTTCCAGTGCACTGTCATCGGCAGGTGGACCTTGCGCTCGCGCCAGGCCTCGCCGAGCTCGTCCGGGGTGACCGCCACCGGCGAGAACGCGGTGGCCGGCTTGCTCTGGAAGAAGCCGAAGCCCTTGCCCAGCTCGGCCGGGATCAGGTTGCGCAGCGAGACGTCGTTGGCCAGCATCACCAGCCGGATGGCCTCGCCGGCCTGTTCCGGGGTGGCGCCCATCTTCACGTCGCCGGTAATCACCGCCACTTCGGCCTCGAAGTCGATGCCGAAGGCCTCGCTGGCGCAGACGATGTCGTCATGCGGGCCCAGGAAATCGTCGGAGCCGCCCTGGTACATCAGCGGATCGGTCCAGAACTCGGGCGGCATCTCGGCGCCGCGCGCCTTGCGCACCAGCTCGACATGGTTGACGTAGGCCGAGCCGTCGGCCCACTGGTAGGCGCGCGGCAGCGGCGCCATGCAATCCTTCGGCACGAACGGGAACGGATGGCGCGCGCGGCCGCCGTTGAGCGCGTCGTACAGGTCCTGCAGCTGCGGTGCGTAGAACTGCCAGTCGTCGAGCACGGTCTGCAGCTTGCCGGCGATGTCGGTGGCGTAGTGCGCGGTCTTCAGGTCGCGCGACACGACCACCAGCTGGCCGTCGCGCGAACCGTCCTTCAGGGTTGCGAGTTTCATGGGGTACGGTATGGGAGCAGGGGCGCCTGCCGGGCAGGCGCAATGGCCGCTAGTCTAACGCGGCGCCGCGCGCGGTTCAGTCGACGGTGATGCCCTTGGCCTTGATCAGCTTGCCCCAGCGCTCGGCCTCGGCGCGCGCATAGCTGGCGAATTCCTCGGGCGTGCTCGACACCGCTTCCACGCCCACGCCTTCCAGCTTTTTCTGTACCTCGGGCGTCTTCAGCGCCTTGACCAGCTCGGCGTTCAGCCGCGTGACCACCGCCTTGGGCGTGCCCGCCGGCGCCACCATGCCTTGCCAGGCGTAGGCCTCGAAGCCGGCCACGCCGCCTTCGGCGACCGTCGGCACGCTCGGCAGCACGGTGAGCCGTCTGGGCGTGGCCACGCCCAGCGCGCGCAGCTTGCCGGCCTGCACGTTCTGCTGGCCCGAGGCCAGGTCCAGGAACATCAGGTCGACCTGGCCCGCCAGCAGGTCCTGCACCGCGGGCGCGGCGCCCTTGTAGGGCACATGCGTCATCTTTACCCGGGTCTGGTCCATGAACAGTTCCATCGCCAGATGGTGCGGGCTGCCCGCGCCCGGCGAGGCAAAATTGACCTTGCCCGGATGCTTCTGCGCATAGTCGATCGCTTCTTTCAGCGTGCGCGCGGGGAAGTTCGGGTTGGCCACCAGCACCAGCGGAAAGCGCGCCAGCTGGCCGATGTAGACGAAGTCCTTGTCGGCGTTGTACGGCAGCTTCTTGTACAGCGACGGATTGGCGGCGAGCGTGGCGGTATCGGCGGTCAGCACGGTGTAGCCGTCGGGCTTGGCATGCGCCACCGCATCGGCGCCCACGATGGTGGCGGCGCCCGGCCGGTTGTCGATCACCACCTGCTTGCCCAGCCCCGGCGTGATTGCCTGGGCCACGGTGCGCGCCACCACGTCGGTGCCGCCGCCGGCGGGGTAGGGCACCACCCAGCGGATCGGCTGCGACGGCCAGTTGTCGGCGCGCGCGGGCGCGCTGGCGGTGCCCAGCAGGGCGAGCAGGGGAACGGCGCTCAGGGCGGCAAGGACGGGGCGGAAGTAGCCAGGGGGGCGCATCGGTGGTCTCCATGGTAAAACGGGGCCCGGCTCGGCGGGCAGCACATGCGCCGCGCCGGACAGGTCTGTGGCGAAGAAAGTCTACCGAGCGCTTAAAAATTGGTAAATCGATTTCGCTATAGTAAATTTACCTAGGATTTTTCCCTCCCCAGCCCGCAACCAGACGCCCTGCCACCCGCATGTCAGAGATCGAAGAAGAAGACGCCAAGCTGCGTTCCGGCATCCAGTCCATCGAGGTGGGCTTCAGGCTGCTGCAGGCGCTGGCGGCATCGCCGCGCGCCATGATGCTGCGCGACCTGGCCGCCGCCGCCGACATGAACCCGGCCAAGGCCCATCGCTACCTGGTCAGCTTCATGCGGCTGGGCGCGGTGGCGCAGGATCCGGTGAGCGGGCGCTATGACCTCGGGCCGTTCGCCTTGCAACTCGGGCTGGCGGGCCTGAACCGACTCGATCCGGTCAAGAAGGCGCGCCCGATCCTGTCGCAGCTGCGCGACGAACTGGACCTGACCGCCGGCATTGCCGTGTGGGGCAACCACGGTCCCACGGTAGTGCACTGGGAAGAATCCAGCCATCCGGTCACGGTCAGTTTGCGCCTGGGCGACGTGATGCCGATGCTGAACTCGGCCACCGGCCGGCTTTACGGCGCCTACCTGCCGCGCAAGCAGACGCTGCCGCTGATCGAGCGCGAGCTGGGCGCGCGCGGCCATGACGTCATGCCTGACATGCCGCGCACGCTGGCCGACTACGACGCAATCTGCGCCGAGGTGCGCAAGCACGGTGCCGCGCGCACGCTCGGCGGCGTGCTGCCGGGCATCAATGCGTTCTCGATGCCGGTGTTCGACGCCAACGGCCATCTCGCCATGGGACTGATCGTGCTGGGCGCGCAAAGCATATTCGATGCAGAATGGGGCGGTACGATGGATCGCCGCGTGCGCGCCATCGCCCAACAGCTCTCATCGGAACTCGGCTACCTTGGTGCCGCCACCCTGGCCGGACAAACCGGCCCCGCCTGAACCAGACGCCCGGCGCGGCGCGGATCCGCGCGTCTGGCGCCGGCGCCGCTGGATCTTTGTGATTGCGCTGGTGCTGCTGGTCCACCTGCTGGCGGTGGTGGGGCTGGTGCGCATGCCCGGTCCGCTGATCCCGGTCGACGTCAGCAACACGCCCACGCTGGAAGCCGTGCTGCTGCCGCCGCCGGCGCCACCGGCCCCACCGAAGCCGAGGCCGATCGCCCGCGCGCCGCGTCCGCAGCCCAAGCCCGCGGCGCCGCGCGCCGAACCCGAAGTGCCGGCCCCGGCCCCCGAGCCGGCGCCGCCGCTCGCCACCAGCCCGCAGGGCACTGCCGCGATGGCTGCCGGTAGCGGCGGCGAAGGCAGCGCGGCAGCGCCCGCCGCCGCCGCGCCGGCTCCGTCCGGCGGGCCGCAGGGCGGCGTCAACGGCGTGCGCTACAGCGCGCCCCCGTCGGCAACCATGCACTACGCCAGCTTCGTCAACGGCGTGCAGAACCCGGACGGCCTGATCCGCTGGGAGCAGGACGGCAGCCGCTACCGCCTGGCCGTCGAGACCCGCGTGCTGTGGTTCCGCTTCGCCTTCCAGAGCAGCGGCGCGCTGGCCGAGCAGGGGCTGCTGCCGGAGCGCTACGAAGAGCGCCGCCGCAACAAGGTCGAGGCCTCGCGCATCGACGCCGCGGCGGGTACCGTGGCCTTTGCCTCGGGCGCGCAGGCGCCGTTCCCGCCCGGCGCGCAGGACCGCTTCAGCGTTTTCCTGCAACTGGTGGGGCTGGTGCGCGGCAATCCGCAGCGCTATGTCACGCCCGGTGTGACGGAATCGTTCCAGGTGGCGGACACCCGGGATGTCGAACCCATGCAAGTGCAGTATGTTGGAGAGGTCGAACTCGACACCGGCCAGGGCGTGGTCCGCGCCAAGCACTTCGTGCGGCTGCCGCGCCGCGCCAACGACAGGCGCCGCGTCGAGGTCTGGCTGGCACAGTCGCTGGGCTGGATGCCGGTGCGGTTGCGCCAGACCGAGCCCGACGGCACGCAGATCGACCTGGTGTACCGCGGCAAGGAAGGACCGTAGCCGCCGGTTTGCGCATTCCCATGCAGGCTTGACCGAAAGGAGTCCCAGCCATGACCGTTGCCACGCCGCCCACCGAAACCCGCCGCATCCACGCCGATGGCGCCGAACTGCATGTGCGCCTGGACGGCGCCGACGGCCCATGGGTGATCCTGGCCCACGCCCTGGCGGCTGACCACACCCTGTGGGATATCACCGCCAGGCACCTGGCGGGCCGCTATCGCGTTGTGCGCCCGGACCTGCGCGGCCACGGCGCCAGCGATGCCCCGCTCGGTCCCTACACCATGACGCGGCTGGCCGACGACGTGGTCGCCGTGATGGACGCGCTGCAGATTCCGCAGGCGCATTTCTGCGGCATCTCGGTGGGCGGCATGGTGGGGCAGAGCATGGGGCTGCGCCATCCGGAGCGGCTGCTGTCGCTGACGCTGGTGGCGACGAATAGCCAGACGCCGATGGAAGCCCACCCGATGTGGCACAACCGCATCGGCCAGGCCGAGGCCCACGGCATGGCGAGCCTGGCCGACGCCACTCTTGGCCGCTGGCTGACGCCTGCGTTCCATGCGTCACATCCGGACGAGGTGTTGCGTATCCGCGACATGTTGGTGGCGACGCCGATACGCGGATACGTGGGTGTGGCCGAAGCCATCATGGCTTTCGACCTCGCGGGCGCGCTTTCTCGCATTCATTGTCCTACGCTGGTAGTAGCGGGCGAGCAGGACCAGGGCGCCACCGTGGCGATGGCGCAAAGCATTGCCGCGGCGATTGCCGGGTCCAGGCTCGAGGTGGTGCCGCAAGCGGCGCACCTGGTGCACGTGGAGCAGCCGGAACGCTTCCATGCCGCTCTGGACGCCTTCCTGGGGAGCGCCGCGTGCGGGGGCCAGTGCGACGTTCCGTGAGACGCAACACACTGATGCTCCGGGCTCAAGAAACTTGTTGCATTGGCCGATGCCCAATTCATGTAAGGCAGAAAATCGTGGCAACGTGGTGACAGGCACCCAATAACTGGCGAATAGCTTGATATCCCGCCGGTCACCCCAAGTTTGGAGGTAAAGCCGCGGCGCCCCCCTCATGGCAACAACTGAGGCAAGAACCACAAGGGCGAGCCGCCCATCCATGACGCCCAGGAGGTGTGCCATGCAAATGATCTACAACAGCGACAACTACTGCATCGTCGAATTCGGTGCGGATGTCGAGCAAGCGCCGCTGGAATTCGGCGGCTACGAAATCGTCGACAAGAACCTGAAGCGCGAGATTTTCCTTGGCGGCCAGCTCGCCGAGAGCTTCCGCGCGGATGTGAAGCGGCTGATCGAAAGCGAGCCTTCGGTGGAGGAGGTCGATGACTTCCTCGGCAAGTTCGACAACGTCATGACGCACCCGCTGGTCATGCACTGAGCGGCCGGGCCGGCCGGTGCTTCCGCGCCGCCGCCGGCCCGGTGTCGCGACAACGAGCCATGCCCGCTTCGGCGGGCTTTTGTTTTTTTGGCCCGGCAGGATGGCTCAGTACTGCTCCCACGGCAGCCCGTCGTGGCGCCAGCCGTTGAGCGTATTGCGGTGGCGCTGCGCATCGAGGTCGCCCTCGAAGCCGTGCAGCACGTACTGGACGTTGGAGAACCCCGCTCCCTCCAGCGCGCGTGCCGCGGCGGACGAGCGATTGCCGCTGCGGCAGATCAGCAGCACCGGCCGTGCCGATGCCTGCCCGGCGAGCTTCTTCACCATCTGCACGAAATGCGGGTTGACCTCCCAGTCGGGGCCGTCGTTCCAGGGCACGTTGTGCGCGCCCTTGGGATGGCCGACGAACAGGTATTCCATCTCGCTGCGGCAGTCGATGAAGAGCGTCTCGGGCGATTGGGCCAGCAAGGCGTTGGCGTCGGTCGGGGACAAGTGTTGCATGGTCGGGGAACGCGGCGCAGGCCGCCGGACGGTGACGTTTACGTCTCTCAGTGTAGGCGCCGGAGCGTCCGGCAGGCAACCGACGGCGGCCGCAAGGCCTTGATACACCTGATAAAATCGCACCTCCCTGGCCGCCATCGGCCACCGCGGCCTACCGTCGAAGCTCCGCCGGCCCGCCTTTCCAGAGTTCCCCGCCATGAGTGCCCCTGAATCCCGCGCGGCCGCACCGCGCCCCTACACCCGGGCTGCCGAGCTGCCCCGGCTGCTGCAAGAACGCATCCTGATCCTGGATGGCGCCATGGGCACCATGATCCAGCGCTACAAGCTGAGCGAGGCCGACTACCGCGGCACGCGCTTCGCCGAACACAAGGTGGACGTGAAGGGCAACAACGAACTGCTGCTGCTGACACGCCCGCAGGTCATCAGCGAGATCCACGAGCAGTACCTGGCCGCCGGCGCCGACCTGATCGAGACCAATACCTTCGGCGCCACGCGCGTGGCGCAGGAAGACTACAAGATGGCGGATCTGGCGTACGAGATGAACGTCGAGGCCGCGCGCCTGGCGCGCGCTGCCTGCGACAAGTACAGCACGCCCGACAAGCCGCGCTTCGTTGCCGGCGCCTTCGGCCCGACGCCCAAGACCGCCAGCA
This sequence comes from Cupriavidus taiwanensis LMG 19424, assembly GCF_000069785.1. Lineage (NCBI taxonomy): Bacteria > Pseudomonadati > Pseudomonadota > Betaproteobacteria > Burkholderiales > Burkholderiaceae > Cupriavidus > Cupriavidus taiwanensis. The sequence continues at coordinate 90,454 of NC_010528.1, forward strand.
TCTCGCCCGACGTCAACGACCCCGGCGCACGCAATGTCACCTTCGAGGAACTGCGCCAGTCTTACTACGAGCAGGGCAAGGCGCTGCTCGAAGGCGGTGCCGACGTGTTCCTGGTCGAGACCATCTTCGACACGCTCAACGCCAAGGCCGCGCTGTTCGCCATCGACCAGCTGTTCGAGGACACCGGCGAGCGCGTGCCGGTGATGATCTCGGGCACCGTCACCGATGCCTCGGGCCGGATCCTGTCGGGGCAGACCGTCGAGGCGTTCTGGAACAGCCTGCGCCACGCGCGCCCGGTCACCTTCGGCCTGAACTGCGCCCTCGGCGCGACGCTGATGCGCCCGTATATCGCCGAGCTGGCCAAGGTGTGCGACGCCGCGGTGTCATGCTATCCGAACGCGGGTTTGCCGAACCCGATGAGCGATACGGGCTTCGACGAAACCCCCGAGGTCACCTCGGCGCTGGTCGAAGAGTTCGCCGCCTCCGGCCTGGTGAACCTGGTGGGCGGCTGCTGCGGCACCACGCCCGAGCACATCGCCGCCATCGCCCAGCGCGTGGCCGACAAGAAACCCCGCACCTGGCCCGGCCAGTACCGCGACGCCGCCTGAGCCGGAGCCCGAGAAACATGAGCGAGAACAAACTGCCCCCGCGCCCGATGCGCCTGTCCGGCCTCGAGCCCTTCACCATCGACGACGACACGCTGTTCGTCAACGTCGGCGAGCGCACCAACGTAACCGGCTCCAAGGCCTTCGCGCGGATGATCCTGAACGGCCAGTTCGACGAGGCGCTGGCGGTGGCCCGCCAGCAGGTCGAGAACGGCGCGCAGATCATCGACATCAACATGGACGAGGCCATGCTGGACTCGAAGGCCGCGATGGTTCGCTTCCTGAACCTGATCGCCTCCGAGCCCGATATCGCGCGCGTGCCGATCATGATCGACTCGTCCAAGTGGGAGGTGATCGAGGCCGGCCTGCAGTGCGTGCAGGGCAAGCCGGTGGTGAACTCGATCTCGCTGAAGGAAGGCGAGGAACAGTTCCGCCACCACGCCGAGCTGATCCGCCGCTACGGCGCGGCCAGCGTGGTGATGGCCTTCGACGAGAAGGGCCAGGCCGATACCTTCGCGCGCAAGACCGAGATCTGCCAGCGCAGCTACGACATCCTGGTCAATGAAGTCGGCTTCCCGCCGGAAGACATCATCTTCGACCCGAATATCTTCGCGGTCGCGACCGGCATCGAGGAACACAACAACTACGCGGTGGACTTCATCGAGGCCACGCGCTGGATCAAGCAGAACCTGCCGTACGCCAAGGTCAGCGGCGGCGTCTCCAACGTGTCGTTCTCGTTCCGCGGTAACGACGTGGTGCGCGAGGCGATCCACACCGTGTTCCTGTACCACGCCATCGCGGCGGGCATGGACATGGGCATTGTCAATGCCGGCCAGCTCGGCGTGTACGACCAGCTCGATCCCGAGTTGCGCGAGCGCGTGGAAGACGTGGTGCTGAACCGCCGCGACGATGCCACCGACCGCCTGCTGGAGATTGCCGACAAGTTCAAGGGCGGCGGCGCGAAGAAGGAAGAAAACCTGGCCTGGCGCGGCACGCCCGAGCAGCCGGTGCCCGTGGGCGAACGCCTCGCGCATGCGCTGGTACATGGCATCACCACCTTCATCGTCGAAGACACCGAGGAAGTCCGCCAGCAGATCGCCGCGCGCGGCGGCCGTCCGATCGAGGTGATCGAAGGCCCGCTGATGGACGGCATGAACATCGTCGGCGACCTGTTCGGCGCCGGCAAGATGTTCCTGCCGCAGGTGGTCAAGAGCGCGCGCGTGATGAAGCAGGCGGTGGCGCACCTGCTGCCCTTCATCGAGGAAGAGAAGCGCCTGCTGGCCGAGGCCGGCGGCGATGTCAAGGCCCGCGGCAAGATCGTGATTGCAACGGTCAAGGGCGACGTGCACGACATCGGCAAGAACATCGTGTCGGTGGTGCTCCAGTGCAATAACTTCGAAGTGGTCAACATGGGCGTGATGGTCCCGTGCAACGAGATCCTGGCCAAGGCCAAGGTCGAGGGCGCGGATATCGTCGGGCTGTCCGGCCTGATCACGCCGTCGCTGGAGGAAATGGCGTATGTCGCATCGGAGATGCAGCGCGACGACTACTTCCGCGTGAAGAAGATCCCGCTGCTGATCGGCGGCGCCACCACCTCGCGCGTGCATACCGCAGTCAAGATCGCGCCCAACTACGAAGGCCCGGTGGTGTACGTGCCCGACGCCTCGCGCTCGGTCAGCGTGGCATCGAGCCTGTTGTCGGACGAAGGCGCGGCGAAGTACCTGGACGAACTGAAGTCCGACTACGAGCGCATCCGTACCCAGCACGCGAACAAGAAGGCTACGCCGATGGTGACGCTGGCGCAGGCGCGCGCCAACAAGACGCCGATCGACTGGAGCGGGTACGTGCCGCCTAAGCCCAAGTTCATCGGACGGCGCGTGTTCCGCAACTACGACCTGGCCGAGCTGGCCAACTACATCGACTGGGGCCCGTTTTTCCAGACCTGGGACCTCGCCGGCAAATTCCCCGACATCCTCAATGACGAGATCGTCGGCGAGTCGGCGCGCAAGGTGTTCTCGGACGGCAAGGCCATGCTGTCGCGCCTGATCCAGGGCCGCTGGCTGAGCGCCAACGGCGTGATCGCGCTGCTGCCGGCCAATACCGTCAACGACGACGATATCGAGATCTACACCGATGAGACCCGCAGCAAGGTCGCGCTGACCTGGCACAACCTGCGCCAGCAGAGCGAGCGGCCGGTGGTCGATGGCGTGCGCCGTCCCAACCGCTGCCTGGCCGACTTCGTAGCGCCGAAGGACAGCGGCATCGCCGACTATGTCGGCCTGTTCGCCGTGACCGCGGGCCTGGGCGTCGACAAGAAGGAAGCCCAGTTCGAGGCCGACCACGACGACTACAGCGCGATCATGCTCAAGGCGCTGGCCGACCGCCTGGCCGAGGGCTTCGCCGAATGCCTGCACGAGCGCGTGCGCAAGGACCTGTGGGGCTATGACGCCGCCGAGGCCCTGAGCAACGACGAGCTGATCGCCGAGCAATACCGCGGCATCCGCCCCGCGCCGGGGTATCCGGCGTGCCCGGAGCACACCGTCAAGGGCCCGATGTTCGAATTCCTCGACGCGGCGGAGATCGGCATGGGCATCACCGAGTCGCTGGCGATGACGCCGGCGGCCTCGGTCAGCGGCTTCTACCTGGCGCATCCCGAGTCCACCTACTTCACCATCGGCAAGATCGGCCAGGACCAGCTCGACGACATGGCGGCCCGCCGCCACGAGGACCGCGCCACGCTGGCGCGCGCGCTCGCTCCCAACCTGTAACCGGGTGCGACGCCAGGGCGGCGGCGGTGCATGCGGTGCGCCGCCGCCAGCCCGTTGATCCAGCAGGAAAAGCGTAGCGGACGGCCCGCGCGGCGCCTGCGGGGTGGTGTACGGGCCGCCTCACAACTCCTTACAGTGCCTTTCAACTGCTCACAGACCGGCGCAGTCCGGCTCCCTAGACTGAGGGCTCGATACACGCAATCCCCAGCGTGATCACCGCGGCGAATTGTTCGCCGTGGGGCATCCTGAAAGGAGTCTGTCCATGAAGAAACTGCTGCTCTCCCTGTCCGCACTGTCGATCGCCGCGGCTTCCTCGCTGGCCATGGCCCAGGGCACCGGCGCTGCTGTCGGCGCCAAGGCCGATGTCGGTGCCTCGGTGACCACGCCCTCGCCCGCCGCGGCGGCACAGGGCGGCCTGAACGCCGTCGGCGGTGCCGCAACGGGTGCCGCCGGCGCGGCCGAGAAGGGCCTGTCGACCGCCGGCGCGGCGACCGACAAGGGCCTGTCGGCAGCGGGCACGGCGGCTGACAAGGGCCTGTCGACGGCGGGTGCCGCGGTCGACAAGGGCGTGGGCACCGCCGCCGACGCCACCGGCTCGGCCAAGGCAGAGGCCGGCAGCAAGGCCAGGCATGGCAAGCACGCCGCCAAGTCGACCAAGAAGTCGAAGGCAGACGCGAACGTGGGCGTCAGCGCCGGCGCGGAAGCTGGCGCGAAAGCGCAGTAAGCACCCAAGTAGTCGCTTGCAGTACTAGCCACAGCCTCTACCGGTGCAGGCCGCGCCGGGCCCCCTCCCGGGAAGTTCACGGGCCTGACGCGCCGCAGCAAAGCGGGACGGATCTTATCCGTCCCGCTTTGCTTTTACGGCTGCCGAAGCGTGCCCGCGGCGTGCCCGCCGCCGGCCTTGTCGCCCCGCCGCATTGTCAGCCTGACACCGACAGCCCGAGCCCGCGCGCGGCACTACAATGACAACATCGCAAGCGGTTCCGCCTGCACCCGACGTGCACCGGGCCAAAGTGCCGGTCCGTTAAACCGTGGAGCCTCACATGATCCGCGTCCTGATCGCCGACGACCACGAGATTGTGCGTGCCGGGCTGCGTCAGTTTATTTCCGAAGAACCCGATATCCAGGTAACCGGCGAGGCCGGCAGTGGCGACGAAGTCATGGCGCAGCTGCGCGATGGCGAGTTCGACGTACTGGTGCTGGACATCTCGATGCCCGACCGCAACGGCATCGACGTGCTCAAGCTGATCCGGCAGCGCAAGCCTGACCTGCCGGTGCTGATCCTGTCGACCTACCCGGAAGACCAGTACGCGATCAACCTGATCCGTGCCGGCGCGTCGGGCTACCTGACCAAGGAAAGCGCACCCGACGACCTGGTCAAGGCGATCCGCACGGTGGCGCAGGGCCGCCGCTATGTGAGCGCCACCGTGGCGGACTTGCTGATCGGCGGGCTCGACAAGCCAACCGAGCAGCCGGTGCACCAGATGCTGTCCGAGCGCGAATTCCAGATCTTCTGCAAGCTCTCGCGCGGCCAGTCGGTGTCGGTGATCGCCGACGAACTGTTCCTCAGCGTCAAGACAGTCAGCACTTACCGTTCGCGCATCCTGGAGAAAATGGGCATGAAGACCAACGCCGACCTGACCTATTACGCGATCAAGAACGGCCTGGTGGAATAGCAGTTCAATCGCGGCCCCGCGCGGGCCGCCCCGGAAGGGACCCGCAATACACAATATGTCGGAGCAGGATTCGAACACTTCCTACCGGGCGCTGAACGTGCTGCTGATTGAAGATTCGGCGGTCCTGCGCGGCATGCTGCTCGAATACCTGAAGGATTTCCCGTTTATCGAGAACGTCGACTGGGCGGATACCGAAGCGCTGGCGCTGCGCCTGCTCGCCGCCGGAAGCTACGATGTGGCCATCGTCGACCTGCAACTGCGCCAGGGTAACGGCATCAACGTGCTGCGCGCGATGCAGCGCGACGGCTCCGACACCGTGCGCATCGTCTACACCAACCATGCCCAGCTCGAGATGTACCGGCGCCAGTGCGCCGAGGCGGGCGCCGACTACTTCTTCGACAAATCCCTGGAGCTGGAGCAGGTGTTCCGCGTGATCGAGGAGCACGCTGCGCCGCAGGGCTGACGCATCAGGCGCGCGCCGGTTCGGGGCTCTCCGGTTCTTCGGCCGGCGCCAGCACCGAGGCGGTCAACGGTACCTCGATGCGGATGCGCACGCCGGCATCCGGCGACGAATCGATCCGCATGCTGCCGCCCAGCGCCGTGACGCGCTGCTCCATTCCCAGCAACCCGTGGTGCCCGGCCTGGCTGCTGGCGTCGAAGTCCGGCGGCAGTCCCTTGCCGTCGTCGCGCACCGTCAGCGTCAGCAGTTCGCCCTCGCAGTCCAGCGACACCTCGACGTGCCTGGCCTGGGAGTACTTGCTGGCATTGGTCAGCGATTCCTGCACGATCCGGTACAGCGCGATCGCGGCTTCGTCGCGCAGCGCCGGCAGGTCCTCCGGCACGCTGACTTCGGTTTCCCAGTTGTTGCGCGCACCCACTTCCTCGACCAGCTGGCACACCGCCGCGCGCAGGCCCAGGTTGAGCAGCACGGTGGGGCGCAGGTCCTCGATCAGGCGGCGCTTGATCTGGATGCCCTGGTCCACGTGCAGCATCACGCGCGTCAGGCGCTCCGCCGCCACCGGGTGGTCCGCCTGCACCTTGCGGCGCACCCAGTGCAGGTCCAGCTTGATCGCGGTCAGGATGGCGCCGAGCTCGTCATGCAGTTCGCGCGCGAGCCGGGTCTTCTCGTCTTCGGTCACGCGCTGCAGGTGGCCCGCAAGCGCCGACAGCTGGCGCGTGCGCGCGCGTACCTTGCGGTCCAGCCGCACGCTTTCCTCTTCCAGCTGGGTGCGCACCGCCTCGGCCATCGCCAGCCGCTTGGCGTGGCCGATGCCGACGGCCATCAGCAGGATGATGTTGATGGCGGTGAGCAGGCCGATGCCGTAGCGCGACAGCTGCACGTCGTTCTCGGCGCCCTCGAGCCGGTGCGAGACCGCGCCGGCCTCGCGCGCCTGCAGCTGGTCGAGCCCGCGGCGCGCGTTGTCCATGGTCTGCTTGCCGTAGTCGGTGCGGATCAGGTCCAGCGCCACTTCCAGGTCGCGCTTGCCGTACACCAGCGTCAGCGCCATCTCGTTGAGCTTGCTGTTGACCAGCTTGGACGTGTCGCCGAACTGCTTCAGCCCTTCGGGGTCGTTGGCGTAGCCCGCGCGGATCTGCGCCATCAGCTCGGCGATGCGGGGCAGCGCCTTGTAGTACGGCTCGAGGTAGCTTTCCTTGCCGGTCAGCAGGAAGCCGCGCTGGCCAGCCTCGGCATTGACCAGCTCGCCGTTGAGCGCGGCCAGCTCGGTTTGCAGGCGCTGCGAACGGATCACGTCGGTATAGCTTTCGCGCAGGCGGATATTGCCGGTTTCCGACGCCACCAGCACCGCCAGGGTCAGCAGGATGCCGCCCGCGAGCAACAGCGTGTGAGGGAGAAATGACTGCTTGAACATGGGGCAATTCCTATCATGAAGGCGCGCTCGCCCGCCGCGGCGCCAAGGGAGGGCCCATGGAATCACATCGATCGCCATGGGTCAACCCGGAGCCGGCTTCCGGTGCGCGCTTCGCGCCAGCGCGACCGCCCTGTCGCGCGCGCTGCGCAGGCGCCCGGCAGGCGTTGTAGGACTTGGCTGACAGCGGAATCGGCTGCCTGTCGGTATTGGCACGAAGCGTGGCTTTCTACGATGAGGCTATGAGCTTGCACCGCTCGGCGCAAGCCTCACATGGGCCCAGCCAGTGCGCCTGGCCTGGTCCGAATCTTCGGGAGCCTAGCCATGCTGCAATATGCACTCGTATTTTTCGTCATCGCCCTGATCGCGGCGATCTTTGGCTTCGGCGGCATTGCCGCCGGCGCCGTGGAAATCGCCAAGATCCTGTTCTTCATCTTCCTGGTCGTGGCGCTGGTCGCCGCAGTGATGGGCCTCGTCCGCAGAGGACGATGAACCCGGCGCAAGCCGGGCGACCCACTCGACCGACCGACCCTGAGGAGACCGTATGCTGACGCAGAACCCGAAAGTCCGGAAGGAACTGAACCACCTGTCCGACAGTGCCGACAGCGCGATCCGGCATATCAAGCATGCCGCACGCGATACGCGCGAGGCGGCAGCGCCGGTGTCCAGCGAAGTCAAGTCGTTGATCTCGCAGCTCGAGCACACAATCCAGGTGCTCGCGCGCGAGGGCTCCGCCGAGAGCCTGCAGGCGGGCCACCGCCTGCGTGAGCGCGCCAGCGACATGGCGCACCGGCTGCGCGCGCAGACTGCCGACGGCATGATGCGCGCCCGCGAGCGCGTGGACGGCGCGGTGGTGCAGGCCCAGCACCGCGTGGCCGAATCCCCGCTGAAGGCGGTGGCGATTGCCGCGGCCGTCGGCGCGCTGATCGGATTGCTGCTGGCCAACGGCCGGCACCATGCCGACGAGGAATAGCCGCGCGGATCCACGCCAGAACCTGATGCGGAGACCCGCGCGGGCTCCGCCGGAATTCCCCCCTTTCCGGAACCCTCGTCCGGAAGCCCGGCCGCCAGCTGTGGCGCCGGGTGTTTTTTTGTCCGCAGATGGACCGTCGGGCCGCGCGCTCAGCGCGTGGCGGCCGGCCAGCGGCGCTCAGACCCCCCAGAGAACATTGGCCCCTTCGCGCTGCGAGGCACGCAGCATGTCGAGGAAGGGATAGGCGCGCTGTCCCAGGTGCAGCGGTTCTTCCTCGTCTTCCTCGGCATCGGGCCGGGCTTCGACCGCCGTGTCGGCCGGGTGGACGCGGCGGGCGTCGGCCACGGCCGCTTCGAGCTTGTGGATCGCCTGCGGCAGTTCTTCGACGGTGATCACCCCCCGTTCCCCGAGATGCTTGCCGATGATGCCCAGGAGCGTCACGGCCAGATCCTTCATCATGATCAGGTCCTGCGCGGCGTGGGATTTGAAGGTGATCAGCATGATGGTTTTTCCTTTCACGGAGAACGGTTAGCGGCGTCCCCGGGGCGGGAGGCCGCGCCGGTTCGGGCACGGTCTGGCGCGGCCGCCGGAGCGGATTGTGGTCCGTGGCCGTCCTTGCGCATGATGTCAGCATAGCACCTGATAAAATTGCGCGTTCCCGATTCCCATGCCTGTCACGCGGCGCGGCGTTGATTCGCCGTCACTTGCCGCGTTCGTGGCACCGGCGCGGCCCGCAGGGACCGCGCCTGAATACCAGCCCACAGGGCTTCCGACATCCATGCTGCCTGTTCAGACCTCCAATCTTGCCGCCGCGTTCACCGATGCCGTGCGCGCGCTCGCCCCGGCCGACGCCACCTTGCCCGCCGTCACCTTCGAGCGGCCCAAGGTAGCCGCCCATGGCGACCTTGCCTGCAATGTGGCCATGCAGGTCGCGCGCGCACTCAAGAGCAATCCGCGCGAGCTGGCGCAGCGCATCGTCGCCGCCGTCGAGGCCGATGCCCGCGCGCAAGGCCTGGTCGCGGGCATGGACATCGCCGGTCCCGGCTTCATCAACCTGCGCCTGACGCCGTCGGCCAAGGCCGACGTGCTGCGCGCGGTGCTGAACGAGGGCGACCACTACGGCGCGCGCGAGCGCGGCGTGCATGGCCAGGTGCTGGTGGAATTCGTCTCGGCCAACCCGACCGGTCCCCTGCACGTCGGCCACGGCCGCCAGGCGGCGCTGGGCGATGCGCTCGCCAACCTGCTGTCGTGGCAGGGCTGGCACGTGCACCGCGAGTTCTACTACAACGACGCCGGCGTGCAGATCCAGACCCTGGCGCTGTCAGTGCAGGCGCGCGCGCGCGGCCTCAAGCCGGGCGATGCCAGCTGGCCGGAGGCCGCCTACAACGGCGATTACATCGCCGACATCGCCGCCGACTTCCTCGCCGGCAAGACCGTCAGCGCCTCGGACGGCGAGCCGGTGACCGCGTCGGGCAACGTCGAGGACATCGACTCGATCCGCAAGTTCGCCGTGACCTACCTGCGCAACGAGCAGGACATCGACCTGCAGGCCTTCGGCGTGAAGTTCGACCGCTATTACCTGGAGTCGTCGCTGTACAGCGACGGCCGCGTCGACGCCGCGGTGCAGTCGCTGATCGACAAGGGCAAGACCTACGAAAGCGAGGGCGCGCTGTGGCTGCGCACCACCGACGACGGCGACGACAAGGACCGCGTGATGAAGAAGAGCGACGGCACCTATACGTACTTCGTGCCGGACGTGGCCTACCACACCACCAAGTGGGAGCGCGGCTTCACCAAGGTCATCAACGTGCAGGGCAGCGACCACCACGGCACCATCGCGCGCGTGCGCGCCGGCCTGCAGGGCCTGGACATCGGCATCCCGCAGGGCTATCCCGACTACGTGCTGCACAAGATGGTGACCGTGATGAAGAACGGCGAGGAGGTCAAGATCTCCAAGCGCGCCGGCTCCTACGTCACCGTGCGCGACCTGATCGAATGGTCCAACGGCGGTGACGAGACCATCCGCGGCTGCCTGGAACAGGGCGTGGCCGACTGGCCCGCGCACTTCACGCGCGGGCGCGACGCGGTGCGCTTCTTCCTGCTGTCGCGCAAGGCCGATACCGAGTTCGTCTTCGATGTCGACCTGGCGCTCAAGCAGAACGACGAGAACCCGGTGTACTACGTCCAGTACGCCCACGCCCGCATCTGCTCGATCTTCGAGTCGTGGGGTGGCGCGGACTGGGAAAGCCGGCTGGCCGAGCTGGCCGGGGCCGACCTGTCCGCGGTGACCGGCGCCGACGCCAGCGCGCAGGCGCTGGCACTGGGCCGCCGCCTGGCCGAGTTCCCCGACATGCTGGCCGCCGCCGCGGCCGAGCTGGCGCCGCACGCGGTGGCCTTCTACCTGCGCGACCTGGCCGGCGACTTCCACGCCTTCTACAACGCCGACCGCGTGCTGGTCGACGACGAAGCCGTCAAGCGCGCCCGCCTGGCGCTGCTGGCCGCCACGCGCCAGGTGCTGCGCAACGGCCTGGCGGTGATCGGGGTGTCCGCCCCGCGCCGCATGTAGGCAGGCAGCCGGCGCCCGGCCCGGGCCGCCAGGCGACGCACGGGGCCAGCCAGCCCCGGGGACGAACCAGTGCGGCCGCGGGCGGCACTGGCTCTATAATCCCGGCATCACCGAAGAGGACTTCATGCAACAGCAACGCAAGCGCGAGTCGCGCAATGTCCGCCGCAGCCAGCAACGCGGCGGTACGTTCCTGGGCCTGGTGCTCGGGCTGATCGTCGGGCTGGCCATCGCCGTGGTGGTCGCCCTGTACATCACCAAGTCGCCCACGCCGTTCCAGCAGAAGCACGCCCCCCGGCCGAGCGAGCCCGGCAACGTCGCCAGCCAGCTGCCGGCCCCGGCCCAGCGCCCCGACGAGGGCCCGAGCGACCCGAACAAGCCGCTCTGGAGCAAGACCCCGGCCAAGCCGGTGGGCCAGGCACCGGAGCCGGAGCCCAGGCAGAACGGCCAGCCCCCGGTCGCGACGACCCGCCCGGCGGAGAAGCCGCTCGACAAGCCGATGGAAAAACCGGTCGAAAAGCCGGCTGACAAGCCGCTCGCCAGCAAGCCGGCCGAGAAGCCGGTGTCCGACCCGATCGCCGAGATTGCCCAGGCCGACGCGCACAAGGTGGGCTACCTGCTGCAGGTGGGCGCGTTCCGCTCGTCGGACGACGCCGACCGCCAGAAGGCCAACCTGGCGATGCAGGGCTTCGAGGCCCGCATCACCGAGCGCGACGTCAACGGGGTCAAGATGTACCGGGTGCGCCTGGGGCCGTTCAACCGCATCGAAGACATGAACAAGGCACGCGACCGGCTGCAGTCGTCCGGTTTCGAGGCCTCGGTGATCCGCTTTACCAAGCAGTAGGCGGCACACGCCTAATACCCGGTAACCGCCGCAACACCGCAGCAACAGGTTCCCGCCAGAAGCGGCGGGCGCGCCGATGAACCGGGTGCCGCCGCCGCTGTCATACGCTCATCGTCCAAACCGCAAGGCCGTTCTGAAATGAAAAAACTCGCCGCACTCTTCGCCATGTTCGCCGCCGTGGGCGGCCTGCTGATGTCCGCCCCGTCCCAGGCGGCGCCCACCGAGGGCAAGGAGTACCAGGTTCTGAAGACGCCCCAGCCGGTCGCGGCGGGCAAGATCGAAGTGACCGAGTTCTTCTGGTATGGCTGCCCGCACTGCTATGACTTCGAGCCGGACCTGGAAGCCTGGGTCAAGAAGCAGGGCGGCAATGTGGTGTTCAAGCGCGTGCCGGTCGCCTTCCGCGACGACCTGCTGCCGCACACCAAGATCTTCTACGCGCTGGAAGCCATCGGCAAGCTCGACGCCATGCACATGAAGGTCTTCAACGCCATCCATGTGGACCGCAAGCGCCTGACCGACACCAACGAGATCGCCGACTTCATGGCCAAGAACGGCGTCGACCGCAAGGCCTTCCTCGATGCGTACAACTCGTTCACGGTGACGACCAACTCGCAGCGCGCCAACAAGATCGCCGACGCGTACAAGATCGACGGCGTGCCGACCGTGGTGGTGCAGGGCAAGTACGTGACCTCGCCGTCGATCGCCGGCAACAAGCAGGGCGCGGTGCAGACCATGGATTACCTGGTGGAGCAGATCAAGGCGAAGAAGATGTAAATCCGACTGGCGGCCTTCCTTTAAGCCGCCGGTTTTCTCCCCTCTCCCGCTTGCGGGAGAGGGAGCCCGCCAGTGGTATTGTCAGGGTATCCGCAACTTCCTTCCGCACCCCGACGATGCGTCCCCTCAAAGTCTTCCTCACCGGCGCCTCCAGCGGACTCGGCCAGGCGCTGGCGCGCGAATACGCGTCGCAGGGCGCCATCCTCGGGCTGGTGGCCCGGCGTGAAGACGCGCTGCGCGAATTCGTGGCGACGCTGCCCAACCCGGGCGCGGTGCGCGTCTACGGCGCCGATGTGCGCGATGCCGACGCGATGGCGCGCGCGGCGGAGGACTTCCTCGGCCATTTCGGCTGCCCCGACGTGGTGATCGCCAATGCCGGCGTCTCGGTCGGCACCGTCGCCAGCGAACGCGAGGACCTGGATGCGTTCCGGCAGGTGATGGATACCAACTGGTTCGGCGTGCTGACCACGTTCCAGCCTTTCATGCACGCGATGCAGCAGCGCGAGCCCGGGCCCGGCGGGCGGCGCGGCACGCTGGTCGGCATCGCCAGCGTCGCCGGCGTGCGCGGGCTGCCGGGCGCCGGTGCATACAGCGCGTCGAAGTCGGCGGTGATCAAGCTGCTGGAGAGCCTGCGGCTGGAGCAGCGCCCGCTTGGCATCCGCGTGGTCACGATCGCGCCGGGCTATATCCGCACGCCGATGACCGCGAAGAACCCGTACCGGATGCCGTTCCTGACCGATGCCGACGTGTTCGCGCGCAAGGCCGCGCGCGTGATCGCCGCCGGCCGGCGCTTCCGCGTGATCCCGTGGCAGATGGGCGTGGTGGCGGGGCTGATGCATGTGATGCCGCGCTGGCTGTACGACATGCTGGCGACCGGCGCGCCGCGCAAGCCGCGGCGCGGGGACAGCAAGGAGCCCTGACCATGTGGACCGATGCCATTGGCCAGCAGCACGCCGCCGCAAGCGGCGAGGTGCGCATCGCCTCGCTGGTGCCATCGGTGACCGAACTGCTGTTCGCGCTAGGGCTTGAATCGCAGTTGGTGGCGCGCACCGGCTTCTGCATCCACCCGGAACCGGCCGTGCGCGCGGTGCCCAAGGTCGGCGGCACCAAGGACGTCAGGGTGGCGCGGCTGCGCGAGCTGGCGCCCACGCATGTGGTGGTCAATATCGACGAGAACCGGCGCGAGACCGTCGACGAGATCCGCGCCTTCGTGCCCAACGTGATCGTCACGCATCCGTGCGCGCCGGATGATAACTTGCCGCTGTACCGGCTGCTGGGCGGCATTTTTGGCCGCCATGCCGAGGCCGAATCGCTGTGCGCGGCCTTGCAGGCCGAGCTGGATGCCATCCGCGCGCGTGCCTGGCCGGCGCGCCACGTGCTCTACGCGATCTGGCAGGACCCGTGGATGACGGTGTCGCGCGACACCTATATCAGCCGCATGCTGGCGCTGGCCAACTGGCAGACCTGGCCGGGCGGCGCAGGCGCCGTGCAGGCGTGCGAGGGCGGCGACTGCAGCCGCCCCAACGCGCCCGGCGAACGCTATCCCACCTTCCGCTGGAGCGATGCGCTGGTGCGCGAACTCGACCTGGTGCTGCTGTCGACCGAGCCCTATCGCTTCACCGAAGACCACGCCGACGCGCTCGAGCGCCAGCTCGGCAAGCCGGTGCTGCTGGTCGACGGCGAGATGCTGTCGTGGTACGGCAGCCGCGCGGTGGACGGCGTGCGCTACCTGGCGGCGCTGGCGGCCGCCAACTGAGGCAGTCCTTGCTCGCGGGAACGCACCGCATAGCCACTGTCATTCCCGCGTAGGCGGGAATCCAGCGTCTTGCCGTTTCCCGGCGAGCAAAAAAGTCACTGGGTTCCCGCCTTCGCGGGAACGACGGGCAAAAGCTTGGGGTGAAATCAAGCCGCCCGGAAACGGTATACGCCGTCGTCATCCAACTGCCGCACCAGCTCGCCGCGATGCCACAGGCAGTGCAGGTGGGCCAGCGACTCGCCCATGGCGAAGGTCATCTGGTGGATGTCGAACTGGCGCTTGAAGATCACGCTGACGATGTCGTGCGCGCTGCAGGGTTTCTCGCGGCACGCCTGCAGCGTCTCGGCGAGGCGGTCGGCATGGTGTTCGCGCAGCTGCATGATGCGGGTATGCAGGTTGCGGAACGGGCGGCCGTGCGACGGCAGGATCAGCACGTCCTGCGGCAGCGGCTCGTACTTGCCGAGCGAGTCCAGGTAGAGCTGCAGCGAATTCCCCTCGGGCTCCATGTCGAACACGCTGACATTGGTCGAGATGCGCGGCAGCACCATGTCGCCGGAGATCAGCACATTGGTGGCGGCGTTATACAGCGCCACGTGCTCGGGCGAATGGCCGAAGCCGGTGATCACGCGCCAGCCGGAGGTGGCTGCGTCGGTGCCGATGCGCACCGTGTCGCCTTCCATCAGGCGGCGGTACTGGGCCGGCAGGTCGGGCACCAGCGACGGGTAGTAGGTCTTGCGCGCGCGCAGCTTCTCCTGGCTGTCGGCATCGGTGAGGCCATGCAGTGCGAAATGCGCGGCGGCGGCTTCGCCGCCGGCGCTCGACCCGGCCCCGGTGCCGCTGCCCATCACGCGCGCGCTCATGTAGTCGCCCAGGCTCATCCACAGCCGCACGCCGAAGCGCCGGCACAGCCAGTGCGCCAGGCCGACATGGTCCGGATGGCTGTGCGTGACCAGCACCCGCACCACCGGCAGGCCTTCCAGCTCGTTGGCGAAGATGGTCTCCCAGTGCGCCTTGATGGTGTCGTTGGTGATGCCGCAGTCGATGATGGTCCAGCCGTCGCGCCCGTCGAGGCGGTCACGCAGCAGCCACAGGTTGATATGGTCGAGGGCGAACGGCAGCGGCATGCGCAGCCAGTAGACGCCGGGAGCGACTTCCTGTTTGGCGCCGGGCGCGGGCATGGTGTCGCCGAACGGATATTGGAGCTGGTGTTCGAGTGCGTTCATGAGGAGTCTCGTGGTCGAAGCCTGGCGATGGGGCGCGGGCTTTCTTGTGCTGCCGGCACGTCCCGGTCCTGCGCGAGGGCGTGCAAGCACCGGTTGCCAGCCGATCTGGTTGACGCTAACGTAAACGTCAACCCTGCGGTTCGTTTCCATCTTAAGCGAAAACTTGACTTCGCAACGAACGACCGTTCACTTTCTTTGGGCAGGCCATGTCAGCGACGCCAGCGGCGGCTACCGCCACCTACACCATTACCGATCTCGCGCGTGAGTTCGACGTCACGCCGCGCGCCATCCGCTTCTATGAGGACCAGGGCCTGCTGTCGCCGCAGCGCGAGGGGCCGGGCGGGCGCAAGCGCGTCTACAACGGCCGCGAGCGGACCCGCCTGAAGCTGACGCTACGCGGCAAGAGGTTGGGGCTTACTCTCAACGAGATCCGCGAGATCCTTGATCTGTATGAATCGCCGCGCGATACCGCGCCGCAACTGGACCGCTTCCTCGTCGCGCTCGCCGCCCACCGCCGCACACTCGAGCGCCAGATGGAAGACCTGCAGGCCCAGCTGGCCGAGATCGACCAGCACGAGCGCCAGTGCAGGGCCTTGCTGGCGGCGCAGAGCGGCGACGATGCCCCGGACAAGACCCATGCCGCCTGAGCGGCACTTGGGCACGCCTCAGTGCGATCCGGCATTGACGTTTACGTAAACGTAAATAGAATAGCCGGACAGCGCGTTGGCCGTGCGCTGTCCGTCCAGACAGGCCCCACACCGGAACCCGCCATGACCGCCTCTCTCGCCCATGCCGTGCCCGCTGAACCGGAACCGCTGTCCGCCGCGCGGGCCGGCGCCATTGCCACCAGCTTCTCGCGCCAGGGGCTGATGCGCACCTTCGGCGCCGAGCTGGCGCGTGTGCAGCGCGGCGAGGTGGAGCTGGCCATGCCGTGGTCCGAGGGCGTGACCCAGCAGCACGGCTTTTTCCACGGCGGCGTGGTCGGCGCGCTGGCCGACAGCGCCTGCGGCTATGCCGCGCTGACGCTGGTGGGCGAGGAGGAGGCAGGGCTGACCGCCGAATACAAGATCAACCTGCTGTCCCCCGCCCAGGGCGAACGCCTGGTGGCGGTGGGGCGGGTGCTCAAGCCCGGGCGCACGCTGATCGTGGCGCAGGGCGATGTCTACGTCGAGCAGGACGGCCGCCGCAAGCCGGTGGCGACCATGCTGATGACGCTGTGCGTGGTCAAAACGCTGGGCCACGTCTGAACCGATCGATCCGGCAACCCCGGAACCCACCGACACACCGACACACCGACACACCGATTCCTACAGGAGACCATCATGACTGAACTGCCAGGCCTGAAATTCGATCTGGGCGAAGACATCGAAATGCTGCGCGGCGCCGTGCGCGACTGGGCCCAGGCCGAACTGGCCCCGCGCGCGGGCGAGATCGACCGCACCGACCAGTTCCCGATGGACGCCTGGAAGAAGATGGGCGACCTCGGCGTGCTCGGCATCACCGTGGCCGAGGAATACGGCGGCGCCAACATGGGCTATCTGGCGCACATGATCGCGATGGAAGAGATCAGCCGCGCCTCGGCGTCGGTGGGCCTGTCGTACGGTGCGCACTCGAACCTGTGCGTGAACCAGATCCACCGCAACGGCACGGCCGCGCAGAAGGCCAAATACCTGCCCAAGCTGGTGTCGGGCGACTGGATCGGCGCGCTGGCGATGAGCGAGCCCAACGCCGGCTCCGACGTGGTCAGCATGAAGCTGCGCGCGCAGCTGAAGGGCGACCGCTACGTGCTTAACGGCACCAAGATGTGGATCACCAACGGCCCGGACTGCGACGTGCTGGTGGTCTACGCCAAGACCGAGCCCGAGCTGGGCGCGCGCGGCATGACCGCCTTCATCGTCGAGAAGGGCATGAAGGGTTTTTCGGTGGCGCAGAAGCTCGACAAGCTGGGCATGCGCGGCTCGCACACCGGCGAGCTGGTGTTCGAGGACGTGGAAGTGCCGGTGGAAAATATCCTCGGTGCCGAGAACGGCGGTGCGAAGGTGCTGATGAGCGGGCTGGACTACGAGCGCGCGGTGCTGTCGGGCGGCCCGGTCGGCATCATGCAGGCCTGCATGGACGTGGTCACGCCCTACATCCACGACCGCAAGCAGTTCGGCCAGAGCATTGGCGAATTCCAGCTGATCCAGGGCAAGGTGGCGGACATGTACACCACGCTGCAGGCGGCGCGCAGCTACCTGTACACGGTCGGCAAGAACCTGGACGCGCTCGGCAGCGACCACGTGCGCCAGGTGCGCAAGGACTGCGCCGCCGTGATCCTGTACACCGCCGAGAAGGCCACCTGGATGGCTGGCGAAACCGTGCAGATCCTGGGCGGCAACGGCTATATCAACGAGTATCCGGCCGGGCGCCTGTGGCGTGACGCCAAGCTGTACGAGATCGGCGCAGGCACCTCGGAGATCCGGCGCATGCTGATCGGCCGCGAGCTGTTCGCGGAAACCATGTAAGCGGCAGTCGCCACCCCGGGGCGGGGCGCCGAAATCACCCGGAGCCCTCGCCCGAACCCCATTACAATCTCAATACCGTCGCAACCCGCACGCAGTACTGCCCCCTCTGGCCCCTCCCGTCGACCCATGTCCCACTTCCCCAAACTGCTCTCCTCGCAGATTGCCTACGATGTGGCGAGAACGATGCTCGACGGGTTCGACAAGCATTACCGCCTGTTCCGCGAGGTCAGCCACCAGGCCAAGCTGAAGTTCGAGGCCGGCGACTGGCACGGGCTGCAGCAGATCCAGCGCGACCGCATCGCGTTCTACAACGAGCGCGTGCGCGAATCCAGCGTGATCCTGGAAGACGAGTACGACGCCGAGAACATCGAAGACGAGATCTGGCAGCAGATCAAGCTGCACTACATCGGGCTGCTGACCAACCATCACCAGCCCGAGCTGGCCGAGACCTTCTTCAACTCGGTCTGCACGCGCATCCTGCACCGCTCGTACTTCAACAACGACTTTATCTTTGTGCGCCCGGCGATCTCGACCGAGTACATCGAGAACGAAGAATCGCCCACGCGCCCGACCTTCCGCGCCTACTACCCGGGCAGCCGCGAGGGCATGGCCGCTTGCTTCGAGCGCATCGTCCACAACTTCCAGCTCGAGCGCCCGTTCGAGGACCTGCAGCGCGATATCGGCTATGTGGTGCGTGCCGTCGGCGAACATTTCGGCGACCTGCGCATCGCGCCGAATTTCCAGATCCATACGCTGTCGTCGCTGTTCTTCCGCAACAAGGCGGCCTTCATCATCGGCCGCATCCTGAACGGCGACCGTACCTTCCCGCTGGCGATCCCGATCCTGCACGGGCCGTCGGGCAAGCTGGTGCTCGACACCGTGCTGCTGAAGAAAGAGCAGCTGCTGATCCTGTTCTCGTTCACGCACTCCTACTTCATGGTCGACATGGAGATCCCGTCGGCCTACGTGACCTTCCTGCGCGACATCATGCCGCGCAAGCCGCGCGCGGAGATCTATACCTCGCTGGGTCTGCAAAAGCAGGGCAAGAACCTGTTTTACCGCGATTTCCTGCACCATCTGCAGCATTCGTCGGACAAGTTCATCGTCGCGCCCGGCATCCGCGGGCTGGTGATGCTGGTGTTCACGCTGCCGTCGTACCCGTACGTGTTCAAGGTGATCCGGGATGTTTTTCCGGCGCCCAAGGAAACCACGCGCGAGCTGGTCAAGTCGAAGTACCAGCTGGTCAAGCAGCACGATCGCGTCGGCCGCATGGCCGATACGCTGGAATACTCCGACGTGGCCTTCCCGCTGTCGCGCTTCGACGAGGCGCTGGTGCGCGAGTTCGAGCAGCACGCGCCGTCGATGATCGAATACCAGCGCGCCAAGGACGGTGGCGAAGAGATCGTGGTGCGCCACGTCTATATCGAACGCCGCATGACGCCGCTGAACATCTACCTGCAGGAGGGTTCCGACGCGCAGGTCGAGCACGGCGTGATCGAGTACGGCAACGCGATCAAGGAGCTGATCGCCGCGAACATCTTCCCGGGCGACATGCTGTACAAGAACTTCGGCGTCACGCGCCATGGGCGCGTGGTGTTCTACGACTACGACGAGATCGAGTACCTCACCGACTGCAACATCCGCCACGTGCCGCAGCCGCGCAACGAGGAAGAGGAGATGTCTGGCGAGGTCTGGTACACGGTGCGTCCGCACGACATTTTTCCCGAGACCTTCCGCACCTTCCTGCTGGGCGATCCGCGCGTCGGCGCGGCGTTCCTGCGGCACCATGCGGATTTTTTTGACCCTGCCATGTGGCAGAGCCACAAGGACCGGCTGCTGGCCGGACATGTCCATGACTTCTTTGCCTATCACGCTTCAGACCGATTTATCCACCGCTATGGCGCTGCCGCCGAGCCGCCTGCCACACCGCCCGTCAAGCAGCCCGATGCCGGCCCTGCAAGGAGAGTCGCATGAATGACGCCATCGCCCAGCTGTTCCGCAACAACCGCGACTGGGTCGACCGTGTCAACGCGGAAGATCCGGCCTTCTTCACCCGGCTGGCCAACCAGCAGGCGCCGGAGTACCTGTGGATCGGCTGCTCCGATTCGCGCGTGCCGGCCAACCAGATCCTGGGCCTGGCGCCGGGCGAGGTGTTCGTCCACCGCAATATCGCCAACGTGATCGCGCACAGCGACCTGAACGCGCTGTCGGTGATCCAGTTCGCGGTGGAGGTGCTCAAGGTGCGCCATATCACCGTGGTGGGCCACTATGGCTGCGGCGGCGTCAAGGTCGCGCTCAAGCGCGAACGCATCGGCCTGGCCGACAACTGGCTGCGCCATGTGCGCGACGTGGCCGACAAGCATGAGTCCTACCTCGGCACCATCCTGCGCGAGGAAGACGCCCACACCCGGCTGTGCGAGCTCAACGTGATCGAGCAGGTCAACAACGTCTGCCAGACCACCGTGATCCAGGACGCCTGGGCCCGCGGCCAGGCCATCACCGTGCACGGCTGGATCTACGGCGTGTCCGACGGCCTGCTGCGCGACCTCGGCATGGCCGCCAGCAACAACGACGAGCTGCACGAGCAGCTGGCCGCGGCCTACCGCCAGTACGGCGAGCCGCCGCAGGCGTCGATCCGCTGACGCATCGGCCCGATACCACTTCCCGCATACAGACACCGATCCAGGAGACCCGACATGGAAGAGATCGTCATCGTTTCAGCCGCCCGCACGCCGATGGCTGCGTTCCAGGGAGAATTCGCCAGCGTCACCGCGCCGCAACTCGGCGCCGTGGCCATCCGCGCAGCGGTCGAGCGCGCCGGGCTCAAGCCCGAGCAGGTAGAGGAAGTGGTGTTCGGCTGCGTGCTGCCGGCCGGCCAGGGCCAGGCCCCGGCACGGCAGGCCGCGCTCGGCGCGGGCCTGCCGCTGGGCACGGGCTGCACCACCGTCAACAAGATGTGCGGCTCGGGCATGCGCGCGGCCATGACGGTCTATGACGGCCTGGTCGCGGGCTCGTTCGAGATCGCCGTCGCCGGCGGCATGGAGAGCATGACCAACGCGCCATACCTGATCCCGAAGGGCCGCGGCGGCTACCGCATCGGCCACGGCATGATCTACGACCACATGATGCTGGACGGCCTGGAAGATGCCTACGACAAGGGCCGCGCCATGGGCACCTTCGGCGAGGACTGCGCCGCCAAGTACGGCTTTACGCGCCAGCAGCAGGACGAGTTCGCGATGGAAAGCGTGCGCCGCGCGCAGCAGGCCACCGAGAACGGCGACTTCCGCTGGGAGATCGCACCGGTGACGGTGTCGGGCAAGGGCGGCGACACGGTGATCGACACCGACGAAGGCCCGCGCCGCATCAAGCTCGACAAGATCCCGTCGCTCAAGCCGGCCTTTGCCAAGGACGGCACCATCACCGCGGCCTCGTCGTCGTCGATCAACGACGGCGCCTCGGCGCTGGTGATGATGCGCGCTTCCACGGCGAAAAAGCTGGGCCTGCAGCCGATCGCCCGCATGCTGGGCCACACCACGCACGCGCAGGCGCCGGGCTGGTTCACCACCGCACCGGTCGAGGCCATCGCCAAGCTGTACCGCAAGCTGGACTGGAACACCGGCAGCGTCGACCTGTTCGAGATCAACGAGGCCTTTGCCGTGGTGCCGATGGCGGCCATGCACGACCTGAAGATCCCGCGCGACAAGGTCAACATCCACGGCGGCGCCTGCGCGCTGGGCCACCCGATCGGCGCCTCGGGCGCGCGCATCATGACCACGCTGATCGGCGCGCTGCGCAAGACCGGGGGCAAGCGCGGCGTGGCGAGCTTGTGCATCGGCGGCGGCGAAGCGACGGCGGTGGGGATCGAGATCCTGTAAGACGCTCTCCTCCCGCTTGTTTTCTCCCCTCTCCCGCTTGCGGGAGAGGGGCCGGGGGAGGGGGCAGGCACTGGCAGACCGAGTGCCCCACTTCGAGCCAGCGCCGGCCCTCTCCCCCAACCCCTCTCCCATCAATGGGAGAGGGGAGCAAAAACCCGACCAAGGAGCCCACCCTTGCCAACTGCCCTTATCCTCGGTGCCTCGCGCGGCATCGGCCTTGAGTTCGTGCGCCAGTACCGTGCCGACGGCTGGCGCGTCATCGCGGCGGCGCGCACGCCCGAGGGCGTGGGCGCGCTGCAGGCGCTTGGTGCCGAGGCGCACCAGGCCGACCTGTCCGATGCCGGCGCGGTCGCCGGTCTCGGCTGGAAGCTCGACGGCGAGGCGCTTGACGTGGCGGTCTACAACGCCGGCGTGATGGGGCCGCGCACCGACAGCGCGCAGCCGGTCACGCCGCCGGAGTTCGACCGGGTCATGCATGTCAACGTGCTCGGGCCGATGATGGCGCTGCCGTTGCTGCTGCCCTATGTCGAGGCCGGGCAGTCCGGCCATGGCGGCGTGCTGGCGGTGCTGTCCTCGCGCATGGGCAGCATCGGCGCGATGGAGCACAGCACCAGCTGGCTGTACCGCGTCAGCAAGGCGGGCGCCAATGCCGCGCTGCGCGCGGTGTCGCTGGATGCGCGCCACGCCACCTGCATCGCGCTGCACCCGGGCTGGGTCAAGACCGACATGGGCGGCCAGGAAGCCGACCTGACCGTGCAGCAGAGCGTCAAGGGCATGCGCCAGGTGCTGGCCAGCGTCAAGCGCCGCGACAACGGCACCTTCCACAACTACGACGGCACGCCCATTCCCTGGTAAGGGCGCCCGCACACCTGATCCCGAACCGACATGCTGCTGACCCCCGAACAGGAAATGATCCGCGACGCCGTGCGGCAGTTCGCGCAGGAAGTGATCGCGCCGCAGGCCGCGCAATGGGACCGCGACAAGACCTTTCCCAAGGACGTGCACCGCGAACTGGCGGCGCTGGGCGCCTACGGCGTGGCGGTGCCGGAGCAGTATGGCGGCGCCGGGCTCGATTATCTGTCGCTGGCGCTGATCCTGGAGGAGATCGCCGCGGGCGACGGCGGCACCTCCACCGTCATCAGCGTCAACAACTGCCCGGTGTGCAGCATGCTGATGTCGTTCGCCAGCGAGGCGCAGAAGCAGCAGTGGCTGGTGCCGCTGGCGCGCGGCGAGATGCTGGGCGCGTTCTGCCTGACCGAGCCGCACGTGGGCTCCGATGCCGCGGCGCTGCGTACCAGCGCGGTCCGCGACGGCGACCACTACGTGCTCAACGGCGTCAAGCAGTTCATCACCAGCGGCCAGAATGCCGACGTGGCGATCGTGCTGGCGGTGACCGACAAGGCCGCCGGCAAGCGCGGCATCAGCGCCTTCATCGTGCCGACCTCGACCCCGGGCTACGTGGTGGCGCGGCTCGAGGACAAGCTCGGCCAGCACTCCTCGGACACTGCCCAGATCCTGTTCGAGGATTGCCGCGTGCCTGCCGCCAACCTGCTCGGCGACGAGGGCGGCGGCTACAAGATGGCGCTGTCGGGGCTGGAGGGAGGCCGCATCGGCATCGCCTCGCAGAGCATCGGCATGGCGCGTGCCGCGTTTGAAGCGGCGCTTGCGTATGCGAAGGAACGGGAGAGTTTCGGCCAGCCGCTGTTCCAGCACCAGGCGGTGCAGTTCCGCCTGGCCGAGATGGCAACGCGCATCGACGTCGCGCGCCAGATGGTGTGGCACGCCGCCGCGCTGCGCGATGCCGGGCGCCAGTGCCTGAAGGAGGCGGCGATGGCCAAGCTGTTCGCCAGCGAGATGGCCGAGCGGGTCTGCTCCGACGCGATCCAGGTGTTCGGCGGCTATGGCTACGTCAGCGACTTCCCGGTCGAGCGCATCTACCGCGACGTGCGCGTGTGCCAGATCTACGAGGGCACCAGCGACATCCAGAAGATCCTGATCGCGCGCGCACTGGCCTAGCCCCGGCATTTGCGCGTACGATGAGCAGGCGTGCGGCGTGCGGCGTGCGCGCCACGCCTTCCCGCAACCGGACCTGCAACCACAAGAATAGGGCCCCCGACATGACCGCAGCGATCGACTTCTACTTTGATTTTTCTTCGCCGTACGGCTACTTCGCCAGCACCCGTATCGACGACCTGGCGCAGAAGTACGGGCGCAACGTGGCCTGGCATCCGATCCTGCTGGGCGTGGTGTTCAAGACCACCGGCGCGTCGCCGCTGCCGCAGCTGCCGCTCAAGGGCGACTACAGCTGGCGCGACTTCGAGCGCACCGCGCGCTTCCACGGCATCGAATACAAGCGCCCCACGCATTTCCCGCTGCCCACCACGCATGCCGCGCGCGCCATGCTGTGGCTGCAGAACCATCATGGGGACGACCTCGCCGCGGCCTTCGCCCGCTCGGTGTACCGCGCGCTGTTCGTCGACGACATCAACATCGCCGAGCCGGCCGAAATCATGAAGCTGGCCGAGCCGCTGGGCGTGGACGTGCAGGCGCTCGATGCCGGCGCCACCAGCTACCAGATCAAGGACCAGCTCAAGGCCGAGATCGAGGTGGCGATGGCCAAGGGTGTGTTCGGCTCGCCCTTCGTCATCGTCGACGGCGAGCCGTTCTGGGGCTTCGACCGCTTCGACCAGATCGAGGCCCACCTGAAGAGCCGCCGCCAGACCGAACTCCGGGCCGTGCCCAACCCCGATACCAAGGAAAAGAAACCCGCATGACTGCAGCAACCCCCGGCCATTCCGGCCGCTTCGATTGTGTGATCTTCGATTGCGACGGCGTGCTCGTCGACAGCGAGCCCATCGTCAACCGCGTGCTCAACCAGATGCTGAACGAGCTCGGCATCGAGATCTCGCTGGAAGACTCCACGCGCCTGTTCCTGGGCCGCGCGGTGCGCGAGGAGCTGGACATGATCGAACGCATGCGCGGTGCGCCGCTGCCCGAGAACTGGCTGTCGACCTGGCTGGCGCGCCGTAATGCGGTGCTGGAAGAAGAGGTCGCGGCGGTGGCGCATGTGCGCGAGGCCATCCGCGCTGTCGCCGCCACCGGCATGCCGGTGTGCGTGGCGTCGGGCGCGGACCGCGTCAAGGTCAAGCTGCAGCTGACCAAGACCGGGCTGGTCGAGCTGTTCCAGCAGGACGAGCGCGAGCATATCTTCTCGGCCACCGAAGTGGCGCGCAGCAAGCCGGCGCCGGACGTGTACCTGCTGGCCGCGCGCACCATGGGCGTCGAACCGGCGCGCTGTGCCGTGGTGGAAGACAGCCCGACCGGCGTGACCGCGGGCGTGGCGGCCGGCATGACGGTGTTCGGCTACGCCGCGCGCAACGATGCCGCGCAGTTGCGCGAGGCCGGCGCGCGCACCATCTTCACCGATATGCGCGAGCTGCCGGAGCTGGTGGGATGACGGGCATGAAGGCGGCCAGGGCAACCAGGGCGGCGCAGCGCCTGCCAAAGGCCGGTCCCGTGCCGTGCCCCTGCGGCAGCGCTGACTATGACGCCTGCTGCGGCCGCTTTCACCGCGGCGAGGCGCTGCCGCCCAATGCCGAGGCGCTGATGCGCTCGCGCTACAGCGCCTATGTGCTGAACGACATGGACTGGCTGCGCCAGACCTGGCATGCCTCCACCTGCCCGGCCGACCTGGTGCCGGACACCGCCACGCGGTGGCTCGGCCTGGCGGTCAAGGGGCATGCGCAGCAGGACGACACGCATGCCGAAGTGGAATTCGTGGCGCGCTACAAGGTAGGCGGGCGCGCCTGGCGGCTGCATGAGCGCAGCCGCTTTGTGTGCGAGGCGCGCGCGCCCGGCGAGGCGCCGCGCTGGCTGTATGTGGATGGCGATATCATCGGGGAGGCACCATGAGCACTGACAAGCGGCACGAGCCGGAGTACCTGCTGTATTGCTTTGCCCAGTCCGGCAACGCCTACAAGGTAGCGCAGCTGCTGGAAACCGTCGGCGTGCAGCGCGGCCAGCCTTTGTGGCAGGCGCGCTTTGTCGATTTCTTCAACGGCGAGACCCGCACCCCGGAATACCGCGCCATCAACGTGATGGGCGAAGTGCCGGTGCTGGAGTTCGGCGGCCAGCGCCTGTCGCAGTCCGGCGCCATCCTCGAGACGCTGGCCGCCCGCCTGGATGCGTTCGGCCCGCGCAACGAAGCCGAGCGCGCCGAGGTGCTGCGCTGGCTGCTGTTCGACAACCACAAGTTCACCTCGTACACCGCCACCTACCGCTTCATGCGTACCTTCGCCAGGTCGCCCGATCCCGCCGTGCTGGATTTCTTCCGCGCGCGCTGCGAAGGCGCATGGAACGTGCTCAACGCGCACCTGGCCGGACGCGATTTCGTGCTGGGCGAGCGCACCACCATTGCCGATTTCTCGCTGGCGGGCTACGTCTTCTTCGACGATGAAATCGGCGTGCACTGGCGCAAGGAGTATCCGCATATCCACGCATGGACCGAGCGCATGCGCGCGTTGCCGGGCTGGAAGCATCCCTACGAGCTGATGCCCGGGCATCCGTTGCCGAAGGCAGCCGGCTGAGCCCGGCCGCCACGGCACGGCATCACGCGGCACCCAACCTTATCTGCCAGCAAGAGACTCCGAGATGCCCACGCTCGAAAGCAAACTCAACGCCCGCTCCGAATCCTTCAAGGCCAATGCCGAGGCCATGCGCGCGCTGGTGGCCGACCTGAAGGCGAAGATCGCGAAGCTGGCCGAAGGCGGCGGCGCCGACGCGCGCGCCAAGCACCTGGCGCGCGGCAAGCTGCTGCCGCGCGAGCGCGTGCAGCAACTGCTCGATCCGGGCACGCCGTTCCTGGAGCTGTCGCAGCTGGCCGCGTACGACATGTACGACGATGCCGCGCCCGGCGCCGGCATCATCACCGGCATCGGCCGCGTGGCCGGGCAGGAATGCGTGATCGTCTGCAATGACGCCACCGTCAAGGGCGGCACGTATTACCCGATGACGGTCAAGAAGCATGTGCGCGCGCAGGAGATCGCCGAAGAGAACCACCTGCCGTGCATCTACCTGGTCGATTCCGGCGGCGCCAACCTGCCCAACCAGGACGAGGTCTTCCCCGACCGCGACCACTTCGGCCGCATCTTCTACAACCAGGCCAATTTGTCCAAGCGCGGCATCCCGCAGATCGCGGTGGTGATGGGCTCGTGCACCGCGGGCGGCGCCTACGTGCCGGCGATGAGCGACGAGTCGATCATCGTCAAGAACCAGGGGACCATCTTCCTCGGTGGCCCGCCGCTGGTGAAGGCGGCCACCGGCGAGGAAGTCAGCGCCGAGGACCTGGGCGGCGCCGACGTGCATACGCGCCTGTCCGGCGTGGCCGACTACTTCGCGCAGAACGACCACCATGCGCTCAGCCTGGCGCGCAATATCGTGCAGCACCTGAACCGCCGCAAGCCGGACCAGATCCGCCTGCACGAGCCGGTCGAGCCGCTGTATCCGGTGGAAGAGCTGTATGGCGTGATCCCGACCGACACGCGCAAGCCCTATGACGTGCGCGAGGTGATTGCGCGCATCGTCGACGGCTCCGAGTTCGACGAGTTCAAGGCACGCTACGGCACCACGCTGGTGTGCGGCTTCGCGCGCATCTGGGGCTATCCGGTGGGGATCGTCGCCAACAACGGCATCCTGTTCTCGGAGTCGGCGCTGAAGGGCGCGCACTTTATCGAGCTGTGCTGCCAGCGCAAGATCCCGCTGGTGTTCCTGCAGAACATCACCGGCTTCATGGTCGGGCGCAAGTACGAGAACGAGGGCATCGCGCGCAACGGCGCCAAGATGGTGACCGCGGTGGCGACCGCGCAGGTGCCGAAGTTTACGGTGATCATCGGCGGCTCGTTCGGCGCGGGCAACTACGGCATGTGCGGGCGCGCGTATTCGCCGCGCTTCCTGTGGATGTGGCCGAACGCGCGCATCTCGGTGATGGGCGGCGAGCAGGCCGCGAGCGTGCTGGCGACGGTGCGCCGCGATGGCATCGAAGCGAAGGGCGGCCAGTGGAGCGCGGAGGAAGAGGAGGCCTTCAAGCAGCCGATCCGCGACCAGTACGAGCACCAGGGCCACCCGTACTACGCCAGCGCGCGGCTGTGGGACGACGGCGTGATCGATCCCGCGCAGACGCGCACGGTGCTGGGGCTGGGCCTGTCTGCCAGCCTCAACGCGCCGATCGACGAGATGAAGTTCGGCGTGTTCCGCATGTAGATCGCGCCATACGGATACTGCCTGACTCCTGATGCGTCGCACCGCCTGCCTGTTTCGCCGCCTTGCCCTGGCCACGGTGCTTGCCATGCTGGCACCGCTGTGCGGGCATGCGCAGATGGCGGACGGCAACGGCCAGTCGGCGGCGCGCGTGCGCTTCCAGGAGCAGGTGGTGATGCTGCCCAAGGCGGCGATCCCGTCGCGCATCGACCTGGAGGCCACGGTGTTCAAGCCGGCCGGCGCCGGGCCGTTCCCGCTGGTGGTGATCAACCACGGCAAGGCGCCGGGCCGCCCCGCCATGCAGGGGCGCGCGCGCTTCCCGGCGCAGAGCGTGGAGTTCCTGCGTCGCGGCTACGCGGTGGTGCTGCCGATGCGGCAGGGCTTTGCGCGCTCGGGCGGCGCCTATGTGGGCGGCAGCTGCGACATCGAGACCAACGGCATGATGCAGGCCGACGACGTCGTCGCCACGCTCGACTACATGGCCACGCAGCCCTATGTCGACATGGATCGCATCGTCGTGATCGGCCAGTCTCACGGGGGGCTGACCACCATGGCGTTCAGCACCATCGCCTATCCCGGCGTGCGCGGCGTGGTCAATTTCGCCGGCGGACTGCGCAACCTGAACTGCCCGGACTGGGAAGAGCGCCTGGTCGATGCCTTCGCCAGCTACGGCAGCGTGGCGCGCTACCCCTCGCTGTGGATCTATGGCGAGAATGACAGCTACTGGCCGGTGCCCTTGCCCGGCCGCATGTTCAACGCCTTCAAGGCGCGCGCCACCGGCCCCGCGGCACAGGCCCGGCTGGTCGACGTGGGCGAGTTCGGCGCGGACTCGCACCGCCTGTTCAGCGCGCGCGAAGGCATCCCGGTGTGGCTGCCGGAGGTGGGCGACTTCTTTCGCTCGCTGGGGCTGCCCTTCGATCCGGGCACCTGAGCCGCATCATCCCTATCCGCTATATGCGCCATATCCGCCAACGGAGCGAACCATGGAATTCACTGCCCTGACCGTCAACATCGCCAACCACGTCGCCACCGTCACGCTGAACCGGCCCGACGTGCGCAACGCCTTCAACGAGACCGTGATCGCCGAACTGACCGGCGCCTTCCGCGCGCTGGGCGACATGGACGAGGTGCGCGCCATCGTGCTGGCCGGCAACGGCCCGGCCTTCTGCGCCGGCGCCGACCTGAACTGGATGAAGAAGATGGCGGGCTACTCCGACGACCAGAACCGTGCCGACGCGCTGACGCTGGCGCAGATGCTGCACACCATCTGGTCCTGTCCGCGCCCGGTGATCGCGCGCATCCAGGGCGACACCTATGCCGGCGGCATGGGGCTGGTGGCCGCGTGCGATATCGCGGTGGCGGCCGAGCATGCGCATTTCTGCCTGTCCGAGGCGCGCCTGGGCCTGCTGCCCGCCACCATCAGCCCGTACGTGATCCGCGCCATGGGCGAGCAGGCCGCACGCCGCTACTTCATCACCGCCGAGCGCTTCGACGCGGCCGAGGCGCTGCGCCTGGGCCTGCTGCATGCGGTGGTGCCGGCCGAGGCGCTCGACGCCAAGGTCGCCGAACTGACCGCCGCGCTGGTGGCCAACAGCCCCAATGCCGTGCGCGAGAGCAAGCGGCTGGTGCAGGACATCGCCGGGCGCGCGATCGACAACGACCTGCTGGCCGATACGGCCGAGCGCATCGCGAAGATCCGGGCGTCGGAAGAGGGGCGCGAAGGGGTGAAGTCGTTCCTGGAGAAGCGCACGCCGTCGTGGCGGCCGGCCTGAGTTCAAATAAAGGCTGCGTGCGGTTGCGTGGAGATGGCGGCACGCTAGCTGCAAGCGCAGCGCTTCTTGCCGGCAACGTTCGTCAAATCCCGTTAAAGCTGCGCTAACAGGGAAAATCTTGCGGCATTGCCAAGCCGCGGAAGTCCTCCCTACCATGACCCTCCCAATCCGTCCGCCACCATCTCGCCGACCGGCCCTGCCGGCGGCGCCAGAGCGGACGGCCAACCAAGGAGGGTTATCTTGGACCACCTGTCCCTTTCCCCAGGCAGCGGCGCGGCCGGCCTCGGCGAGCGCAGCCGCGCCGCCGTCTGGCATCCGTGCACGCGCCTGCGTCCCGACGATGACGCCGTGCCGCTGGCGATCGTGCGCGGCGAAGGCCCGTGGCTGCACGATGCCGACGGCCAGCGCTACTTCGACGCCACCAGTTCCTGGTGGGTCAACCTGTTCGGCCATGCCAACCCGCGCATCAACGCCGCGCTGGCAAGCCAGCTCGAGGCGCTCGAGCACGTGATGCTGGCGGGCTGCACGCATGCGCCCGCGGTGGAGCTGGCCGAGCGCCTGTCGGCGCTGACCGGCGGCGCGCTCGGCAACGTCTTCTACGCCTCGGACGGCGCCTCGGCGGTCGAAATCGCGCTGAAGATGAGCTTCCACTACTGGCGCAACACCGGCCTGCCGGCCAAGCGCGAGTTCGTCTGCCTGCGCCACGGCTACCACGGCGAAACCGTGGGCGCGCTCGCCGTGACCGACATGGAGATCTTCCGCGATGCCTACGACGCGCTGATCCGCCGCGCGCATGTGGTGATGTCCCCCGATGCGCGGCAGGCCCGGCGCGGCGAGTCCGCCGCCGACGTGGCGGCGCGCGCGCTGGCGGAGCTCGAGGCGCTGCTGCGCGAGCGCGCCGGCGCCATTGCCGCGCTGATCGTCGAGCCGCTGGTGCAGGGCGCCGCCGGCATGGCGATGCATGACCCGTCCTATCTCGACGGCGTGCGCGCGCTGTGCGACCGCTATCGCGTCCACCTGATCGCCGACGAGATCGCGGTGGGGTGCGGGCGCACCGGCACCTTCTTCGCGTGGGAGCAGTCGCGCGGCACCGAGGCGCCGCTGCCCGCGCATGCCTGGCCCGATTTCCTGTGCCTGTCCAAAGGCATCAGCGGCGGCTACCTGCCGCTGTCGCTGGTGCTGTCGCGCCCGGACATCCAGCGCGCCTTCGTCGCCGACGAGCTGGCGCGCAGCTTCCTGCATTCGCACTCGTACACCGGCAACCCGCTTGCCTGCCGCGCGGCCCTGGCCACGCTGGACCTGTTCGCGCAGGACGATGTGCTGGCGCGCAACCGCGAGCGCGCGCAGTGGCTCGCCGACGGCATGGCCGCGCTGGCCGCCGACGCGCGCGTGCGGCATGTACGCCAGCGGGGCCTGATCTGGGCCGCCGATGTTTGCGACGACGTTGCCGGCGCCGACTTTGCCGCGCGCTTCCACCATGCCGCGCGGGCGCGCGAGCTGCTGGTGCGCCCGATCGGCAATACGCTCTACGTGATGCCGCCCTACGTCTTCGACGCCGCGCAGGCACGCTGGCTGGGCCAGCAATTGCTGGCCACGCTCGACGACGTGACCACGAACGCCATCGATACCGCGGGCAAGGAGGTGCGCCATGCTGCTTGAACAACTGAAGCAGGCCGCGGAGCAGCGCCACGCGCTGGCGCTGACGCGCCGCCGCCGCATCGCCCACACCGCGTGCGCGCCGCACCAGGCCGTGGGCGAGGAGGGGACCGAGTCGGAATCGCTGCTGACCTTCTGCAGCAACGACTACCTCGGACTGGCCAACCACCCGCAAGTGATCGCCGCATTGGTGGAAGGCGCGCAGCGCTATGGTGCCGGCAGCGGCGCCTCGCACCTGGTCAGCGGCCATTCGCTCGCGCACGCGCAGCTGGAGGCCGAACTGGCACGCTGGTTCGCGCCGCACATCGCGCAGGCGCGCACGCTGTACTTCTGCACCGGCTACATGGCCAACATGGCGGTGCTGACCGCGCTCGGCGCGGCCGGGGCGACGCTGTTCTGCGAGTCGCTCAACCACGCCTCGCTGATCGACGGCGCACGGCTGGCGCGTGCCGACGTGCAGCGCTACCCGCATTGCGACACCGATGCGCTGCAGGCGCTGCTCGCGGCCAGCACCAGTGCGCGCAAGCTGATCGTCACCGACAGCGTGTTCAGCATGGACGGCAACGTCGCGCCGCTGCGCAGGCTGCTGGAACTGGCCGAGCGCCATGACGCCTGGATCGTCGTCGACGATGCCCACGGCTTCGGCGTGCTGGGCGAGCAGGGGCACGGCGTGCTGGAAGCGCTCGGACTGTCGTCCGAACGCCTGATCTATATCGGCACGCTCGGCAAGGCTGCCGGCGTGGCCGGCGCCTTTGTCGCCGCGCACGCGACCATCATCGAACACCTGGTCAACACCGCGCGGCCGTATATCTACACCACGGCCGCGCCGCCCGCGGTCGCGCATGCGCTGCTGGCCAGCCTGGCCATCATCGAGGGCGACGAGGGCCGGCAGCGCCGCGCGCAGCTGGCGCGCTGCATCGCCACGCTGCGCGAGGGGCTGGCCCAGCTGGCCGCGAGCGCGGGCTGGACCCTGGGCGACAGCCAGACCGCGGTGCAGCCGCTGATCGTCGGCGACAACGGGGCCGCGCTGGCGCTGTCGGCCGCGCTGGAGGCCGACGGCATCCGCGTCGGCGCGATCCGTCCGCCGACCGTGCCGGAGGGCACGGCGCGGCTGCGCATCACGCTGTCGGCGGCGCACACCGAGGCCGATGTGCGCCGCCTGCTCGAGGCGCTGAGCGCCGCGGTGGCGCAGCGGGAGGCCGCATGAACCCGCGCGCGCCCGCCTCTCTCGTGGCGCCCTTCGCCTGCTTTGTCACCGGCACCGATACCGGCGTCGGCAAGACCCACGCCAGCGCCACGCTGCTGCATGCGCTCCATGCCGCGGGCTACCGCACCGCCGGCATGAAGCCGGTCGCCAGCGGCAGCGAATGGCGTGACGGCCACTGGCACAACGACGACGTGGCGCAGCTGCGCGCCGCCAGCTCGGTCGCGGTGCCGCTGGGCCAGACCTGCCCGTTCCTGCTGCGCACGCCATGCGCGCCGCACCTGGCCGCCGCGCAGGAAGGCGTGCGCATCACGCGCGCGCCGATCCGCGATGCCTTCGACGCGCTGCGCCGCCAGGCCGATGCCGTGGTGGTCGAGGGCGTGGGTGGCTTCAACGTGCCGCTCGACGCCGGCGCGGTGCGCTGGAACACCGCCGATCTCGCCGTGATGCTGAGCGTGCCGGTGGTACTGGTGGTCGGCATCCGGCTCGGCTGCCTGAACCACGCCATGCTGACCGCCGAAGCCATCCGCGCGCGCGGCCTGCCGCTGGCCGGCTGGATCGCCAACCGGGTCGACCCGGACATGCTGCTGGCCGACGAGAACATCGCCACGCTCCATGCCGCGCTGGACGCGCCATGCCTGGGCGAGCTGCCCTGGCAACTGGGGCCCGCCGCCGCCGCCGACCGGCTCGACCTTGCGCCGCTGCTGGCCGCCGCCACCCGATACCAGGCCGAGGCCGCCGGCCTCGCTGCCTGAACACAACATTTCATCGATCATGACCCAAGCCCACACCGTTACCACCATCTCCGCCGAATCGCTGCGCCAGACCGCGCGCCCGCATGCCTTGCCCGACGACGCCAAGTGGCGCGTCGATGACGTGGCCGCGCTGTTCGCGCTGCCGTTCAACGACCTGCTGTTCCGCGCCCAGCAGGTGCACCGCGAACACTTCGATGCCAACACCGTGCAGCTGTCGACGCTGCTGTCGATCAAGACCGGCGGCTGCGAGGAGGATTGCGGCTACTGCCCGCAGAGCGCGCACCACGACGCCGGCGTGAAAGCCGAAAAGCTGATGGCGCTGGAGGAGGTGCTCGACGCCGCGCGCGCGGCCAAGGCCAATGGCGCCACGCGCTTCTGCATGGGCGCGGCCTGGCGCAGCCCCAAGGACCGCCACCTGGAGCCGGTGATGGACATGGTGCGCGAGGTCAAGGCGATGGGCCTGGAGACCTGCGTCACGCTGGGCATGCTCAAGGCAGAGCAGGCGCAGCAGCTCAAGGAAGCCGGCCTGGACTACTACAACCACAACCTCGATACCTCGCCCGAGTTCTACGGCAAGATCATCACCACGCGTACCTACCAGGACCGGCTCGACACCATCGGCTATGTGCGCGACGCCGGCATCAACGTCTGCTGCGGCGGCATCGTCGGCATGGGCGAGTCGCGCGAGGCGCGCGCGGGCCTGATCGCGCAGCTCGCCAACATGGACCCGTATCCGGAATCGGTGCCGATCAACAACCTGGTGCAGGTCGAGGGCACGCCGCTGGCCGGCACCGAGGCGCTGGACCCGTTCGAATTCGTGCGCACCATTGCCGTGGCGCGCATCACCATGCCGCGCGCCATGGTGCGCCTGTCGGCCGGCCGCGAGGCCATGGACGAAGCGCTGCAGGCGCTGTGCTTCATGGCCGGCGCCAATTCGATCTTCTACGGCGAAAAGCTGCTGACCACCGGCAACCCGCAGGCCGACCGCGACCGCGCGCTGCTGGCCCGCCTCGACATCCGCGCCGAGGGCTACGCGGGATGATGTGACAGGAAAGTGCCCGCTGGACGGCGCGCCGCCGTAATATCCCGGTTAGGGATAACAAGGAGGGCGCATGTTCAACAAGATCCTGATCGCCAACCGCGGTGAAATCGCCTGCCGCGTGGCCGCCACCTGCCGCCGGCTGGGCATCCGCACCGTCGCGGTGTATTCCGATGCCGACGCGGAGGCGCGCCACGTCGCCTTCTGCGACGAGGCCGTGCATATCGGCGGCGCCGCCGCGCGCGACAGCTACCTGCGCGCCGACCATATCATCGAGATGGCGAAGGAGACCGGCGCCCAGGCCATCCACCCGGGCTACGGCTTCCTGTCCGAGAACGAAGCCTTCGCCGAGGCCTGCGCCGCGGCGGGGCTGGTCTTTATCGGCCCGCCGGCGTCCGCCATCCACGCGATGGGCAGCAAGAGCGCGGCCAAGCAGCTGATGGAAAAGGCGTCGGTGCCGCTGGTGCCCGGCTACCACGGCGAGGACCAGGACCCGGCGCTGCTGCGCCGCGAGGCCGACCGCATCGGCTACCCGGTGCTGCTCAAGGCCAGCGCGGGCGGCGGCGGCAAGGGCATGCGCGTGGTCGAGTCCGGCGACGGCTTCGAGGCCGCGCTGGCGTCGGTCAAGCGCGAGGCGTCTGCCAGCTTCGGCGACGACAAGGTGCTGGTCGAGAAGTACCTGACGCGCCCGCGCCATATCGAGATCCAGGTGTTCGCCGACACCCACGGCAACTGCGTCTACCTGTTCGAGCGCGACTGCTCGGTGCAGCGGCGCCACCAGAAGGTGCTGGAGGAAGCGCCGGCGCCGGGCATGACCGAGGAACGCCGCCGCGCCATGGGCGAAGCGGCGGTGGCCGCGGCCAAGGCGGTGGGTTACGTCGGGGCGGGCACGGTCGAGTTCATCGCCAACCAGAACGGCTCGTTCTACTTCATGGAGATGAACACGCGCCTGCAGGTCGAGCATCCGGTGACCGAGATGATCACCGGGCAGGACCTGGTCGAATGGCAGCTGCGCGTTGCCGCCGGCGAGCCGTTGCCGCTGGCGCAGGAGCAGCTGCGCATCGACGGCCACGCGCTGGAGGCGCGCATCTACGCCGAGAATCCCGACAAGCAGTTCCTGCCGTCCACCGGCACGCTGCGCTTCCTGCGCACGCCGCCGGCGGTGCAGTTCATGCGTGGCGAGGATGCCCACGGTCCGGCCGGCGTGCGCATCGACGCCGGCGTGCGCGAGGGCGACACCATCAGCCCGTTCTACGACCCGATGATCGCCAAGCTGATCGTCTGGGGCAAGGACCGCGACGAGGCGCTGGCGCGCATGCGCCAGGCGCTGGCGGCTTACCACGTGGTGGGGCTGTCGACCAATGTGGCCTTTCTGCAGCGGCTGGTGAAGTCGGAGGCGTTCCGCACCGCCGACCTCGACACCGGCCTGATCGCGCGCAACGAGGCGGTCCTGTTCCCGCCGCCCGCGCCGGTCGGCATGGAAGTGATCGCGCTGGCGGTGGCGGCGCTGCTGGATCGCGAGGCGCGCGAATTGCGCGTCGATGCCGCCGATCCGCACTCGCCGTGGACCCGCGCCGGCGCGTGGCGGCTGAACGGCGGCATGTCGCGCACGCTGCGCTTCGGCTATGGCGAGCAGGTGCTCGACGTGAAGCTGGACAGCAATGCGCGCGGCAGCACGCTGATCTACGCCGACCAGGCCGCGCCCTTTGCCTATACCTGCCAGGCGGACGATCTTCGCGTCAACCTCGGCACGCGGCGCACGCACGGACAGGTGCATGCCGATGGCGATACCTTCCACGTCTTCTACGCCGGGCGGCATGTGAGCCTGGCCTGGCTCGACCCGCTCGCCCACGCGGGCGAAACCGAGGGCGAGGGCGGCAAGCTGACCGCGCCGATGCCGGGCAAGGTCATCGCCGTGATGGTCGAGGCCGGCAGCACGGTCACGCGCGGCACGCCGCTGCTGGTGATGGAGGCGATGAAGATGGAGCACACCATCAGCGCGCCGGCCGACGGGGTGGTCAGCGAAATCCTGTACGGCGTGGGCGAACAGGTGGCAGAAGGGGCGCAACTGCTCGCCTTCGCGGGAAAATAGGCGGCGGCTGCCGGTCCGGCGTCACGTATCACGGGCCGGCGCTGTCGCGACGCGGAACAGGAAGGACCAATAGCCGCCGCCACGCCGCCCGGCACATGGCGGGCGTGCCCACGATGCCGCCCGCCATTCGCCCCCGCGACGCATTCCTCTGCCAAAATAGCCCTTTGCACCACCAGAGTCGCTGGAGACATCATGAAGTTGCAGTTGTACGTTCCCGATGGCCGTTACCAACCGTGGATCGAAGGCTTCGCCGAGGCGCTGCCCGAAGCCACATGCGTGACCTGGGACGACAGCCGCGGCGAATCTGCCGATTACGCGGTGGTCTGGCGCCCTCCCGCCGACATGCTGCGCGGCCGCACCGACCTGAAGGCGGTATTCAACCTGGGCGCCGGGGTCGATGGCATCCTGCGCCTGCGCGACGAGGATCCGCAGGCGCTGCCGGCCGGCGTGCCGATCGTGCGGCTGGACGACGCCGGCATGGCGGCGCAGATGGCCGAATACGTCACCTCTGCCGTGCTGCGCTATTTCCGCCGGCTGGACGAGTACGCCGCACAGGCGCAGGCGGGCAAGTGGAAATTCCTCAAGCCGCATCGCCGCTCTGACTTCACTATCGGCGTGATGGGCATCGGCACGCTCGGCACCCATATCGCCCGCACGCTGGCCGGCTTCGGCTTCCCGGTGCGCGGCTGGAGCCGCACCGCGCGCGCCGTCGAGGGCGTGGTGGGATTCCACGGCGATGCCGGCCGCGCGCCGTTCCTGGACGGCCTGCGCGTGCTGGTCAACGTGCTGCCGCTGACGCCGCAGACCGAGAACATCCTGAATGGCGAACTGTTCGGCAAGCTGGCGCAGGGCGCCTACGTGATCAATGTCGCGCGCGGCCAGCACCTGGTCGAAGCCGACCTGCTCGCGGCGGTGCAGGCGGGCCAGATCGCGGGCGCCACGCTGGACGTGTTCCGCACCGAGCCGCTGCCCGCCGAACACCCGTTCTGGCAGGAGCCGCGCATCACCATGACGCCGCATATCTCCGCGCTGACGCTGCGCGAGGACAGCATCGCGCAGATTGCCGGCAAGATCCGCGCGCTGCGCGCCGGCCAGCCGATCGCGGGCGTGGTCGACCTGCAGCGCGGCTACTGACCAGCCATACCCGCCCCATACCCCACCGGATAATCGACAGGAGACAGCCATGACCATGCCTAACTACGTGAAGATCGTTGAAGTGGGCCCGCGCGACGGCCTGCAGAACGAGAAGGCAATGGTGCCGACGGACGTGAAGGTCGCGCTGATCAACCAGCTGACCGACGCCGGCTTTGTCAATATCGAGGCCGCCTCGTTCGTGTCGCCCAAATGGGTGCCGCAGATGGCCGACGGCGCCGAGGTGATGGCGCGCATCCAGCGCCGCGCGGGCACGCTGTATTCGGCGCTGACGCCGAACATGAAGGGCTTCGAGGGCGCGATCGCGGCCGGCGCCGACGAGGTGGTGATCTTCGGCGCGGCCAGCGAGGCGTTCTCGCAGAAGAACATCAACTGCTCGATCGCCGAGTCGATCGCGCGCTTCGCGCCGGTGGCGGCGGCGGCCAAAGAGCAGGGCGTGCGCCTGCGCGGCAGCATCTCGTGCGCGCTCGGCTGCCCCTACCAGGGCGAGGTGCCGGTCAGTTCGGTGGTCGACGTGGTGCGGCGCATGCGCGAGCTGGGCTGCGACGAGATCGACATCGCCGACACCATCGGCGTGGGCACGCCCGGGCGCGTGCAGGAAGTGATGCGCGCCGCCGCGGCGGAATTTGCGCTGGACCGGATCTCCGGCCATTTCCACGACACCTACGGCCAGGCCCTGTCCAACATCCTGGCCAGCCTGGAAGTGGGCGTCGCGATCTTCCACGCCTCGGTCGCGGGCCTGGGCGGCTGCCCCTATGCCAAGGGCGCCACCGGCAACGTTGCCACCGAAGACGTGCTCTACATGCTGCACGGCATGGGCATCCACACCGGCATCGACCTGGAAGCGGTGGTCCGCGCCGGCGACTACATCTCGCAGGCGATCGGCCGCGCCAACAGTTCGCGCGTGGGCCGCGCCCTGCTGACCAAATGGGCCGCCGCCAGCGACGCGGCACCGGCGTGCGTGTAATGCGCGGCGGCAAACAGGAGCAAGCATGACGATGCCTGACCAGGCGCTGCCCGAATCCGCGCAGCGCGTCGCGGACCTGCTCGCCGGGATCGGCCACGACCGGCCGGTGGTGATGCTGCCCGCGACCGGCAAGACCTCGGCCGAGGCCGCGGCGGGGCTGGGCTGCAGCGTGGCGGAGATCGCCAAGTCCATCATCTTCCGCCGCGTCGCCGACGATGCGCCGGTGCTGGTGATCGCCAGCGGCAGCAACCGCGTCGACGAGGCCAAGGTTGCCGCGCGCGTGGGCGCGCTGGGCAAGGCCGACGCGCGCTTCGTGCGCGAGAAGACCGGCTATGCCATCGGCGGCGTCTGCCCGATCGGCCATGCGGTGGCGCCGGTGATGCTGCTGGACCAGGACCTGTTCCGCTACGACAGCC
Source organism: Cupriavidus taiwanensis LMG 19424 (assembly GCF_000069785.1). Taxonomy (NCBI): domain Bacteria; kingdom Pseudomonadati; phylum Pseudomonadota; class Betaproteobacteria; order Burkholderiales; family Burkholderiaceae; genus Cupriavidus; species Cupriavidus taiwanensis. Next base: position 129,191 of record NC_010528.1, read on the forward strand.
TGTGGGCCGCGGCGGGCCATCCGCATGCGGTGTTCAACCTGACGCCGCACCAGCTGCAGCAGATGACCGGGGCCGAAGTGGCCGATGTCGCGATCGCGGCCGCGGGCACTCCCGGAGCGGCGGCATGAGCCCGGACCTGCGCCCCGGGCTGGCGTTCAGCTGGCAGTACACGGTGCCGCCCAAGGCCACGGTGCCGCGCCTGTATGACGATATCCCGGGCTGCCCGGAGATGCCCGACGTGCTGGCCACCGGCTACCTGGTCGGCATCATGGAGTGCGCCTGCCTGCAGATGCTGCGCGAGCACCTGGACTGGCCGCGCGAGCAGTCGCTCGGCACGCTGGTCAGTTTCTCGCACCTGGCGCCGACACCGCCGGGCATGACCGTGACGGTCAAGGGCGAACTGGTCGAAGTGGACGGGCGCCGCCTGCGTTTCCAGCTGAGCGCATGGGACGGCGAGGACAAGATCTCCGAGGGCGTGCACGAGCGCCACCTGATCGACGCCGGCCGCTTCAACCAGAAGGTCGCGGCCAAGGCCGCGCGCGCGGCGGGCTGAGTGGCGAGCGCGCGCAACGCCATGGCCCTCACACCTGCCGAGCTGGCCGCTCAGGCCGACGCCGCACAGCGGGCCTCGCCGGTGCCGTCGCCATGCCGCAACGTCTGCCGCATGGATCCGGCCACCGGCTACTGCGCAGGCTGCCTGCGCACCATCGAAGAGATTGCCGGCTGGTCGTCCGCCGGCGATGAAGACAAGCGCCGCATCTGGGCGCAACTGCCGCAGCGCGCCGCATGGCTGGCAGGCGAGGAGACATCCCCTTGAGCGAACGCCCGGTCCCGCAGTTGCCGGCCACCATGCGCGTGTTCGAGCGCGGCTGGCTGTCGGCAAACAATATCCTGTTCGCTGAGGGCGACGATACGGTGCTGGTCGATACCGGCTACGTCACCCACGCGCCGCAGACGGTGGCGCTGGTGGCGACCGCCTTGCAGGGCCGGCCGCTCGCACGCGTGATCAATACCCATCTCCACTCCGACCACTGCGGCGGCAACGCCGCGCTGCAGGCGCGTTGGCAGCCGCGCACCGCGATCCCCGCGGCCGAGGCCGCGGCCGTTGCCGCGTGGGATACGGAAGCGCTCAGCTACAAGGCCACCGGCCAGCAGTGCGACCGCTTCAGCTTCGACAGCGTGCTCAGCGACGGCGACACGCTGCGCCTGGGCGGCATCGACTGGCAGGTGGTGGCGGCCCCCGGCCATGACCCGCACGCGGTGATGCTGTTCGCGCCGGCCGAGCGCATCCTGATCTCCGGCGACGCGCTCTGGGAGAACGGCTTCGGCGTGATCTTTCCCGAGCTCGAAGGCGAGAGCGGCTTTGCCGAACAGGCGGCCGTGCTGGCGCGCATCGCGCAACTCGATGTACGCGTGGTGATCCCGGGCCACGGCAGCATGTTCACCGACGTCGCCGCGGCGGTCGAACGCGCGCAGGGGCGCCTGGCGTACCTGAGCGCCGACCCGTCGCGCAATGCCGCGCACGCGGTCAAGGTGCTGGTGAAATTCAAGCTGCTGGAGGCGCAGCGGATGACGCTGGCGGCATTGGCCGCCTGGATGGAGGCGGCACCGCTGATGGCGCACATGCGCGAGCGCTTTATGCCGGAGCAGCAGATGGCCGAGATCTGCGCGCAGACGGTGGGGGCGCTGGCGCGGGTGGGGGCGGCGCAGATCGAGGGGGAGTGGGTGGTGAATCGGGATTAGGTTTGTCTGAAGTGTGTTGGGGATCGACGCGCCTGCCCTCTCCCCCGCCCCTCTCCCGCAAGCGGGAGAGGGGAGAACCCCGCTGGCCTTTGGACCATGGCCACGGCATCAAACTTTCGCTGGTTTGCTCCCCTATCCCGCGCGCGGGAGAGGGGCCGGGGGAGAGGGCCGGTGCCTCCACGAAGTACCGCCCCCGCTCGCACCGCAGTCTTGTCTTCAGAACGACGTCCTGAACCCAACCTTCACACTCCTGCCCGCCATCGGCGCGATATCCCGCAGGATCGACGCCGCGTTGCGCGCGTCCTGGTTGGTCAGGTTGTCGCCGCGCAGGTACACCAGCGTCTGCGTCCCCGCCGCCTTGAACTTGTAGGTCAGCGCCAGGCTCAGCAGCGTGTAGGCATCGGTCGGCGTGTCGTTGGACGGCACGCGCGTCTGCTTGGCCGCGTAGGTGACGTCCACGCGCGCGCCCCATGGCCCGGCGCCATACACCAGGGCGCCGCCCAGGCGCAGCGGTGCGAGGCGCGGCAGCGGTTCGCCGGTGTCGCGGTTTTCGCCGCGCACGTAGTCGGCACGCGCCTCGAAGTCCAGCGTGTCGCTGCTGGTCAGCATCTTCTGCAGCAGGCGTGTCTTGCCTTCCGCCTCGAAGCCGTACAGCGTGGCCGGCACGCCCAGGTACTGGAACTCGGGCAGCGCGTCCGGGCTGCCGGCCGCGACCACGTCGCCCGCCTCGTCGCGCGCGCGGCCGGTGGCGCTGAGCGCGAGGTAGTTGGCAAAGCGGCTGTAGTAGCCCGACACGCCGGCGCTGTGCGCGCCGGACTTGAAGCGCACGCCCAGGTCGATCGAGGTCGCGCGCTCCTTGTTGGCATTGGGGTCGCCCACTTCCCAGGCGCCGGTGGCGACATGGGGGCCGTTGGCGTACAGCTCGTAGAAGGTCGGCGCGCGCTCCGTGTAGGACAGGTTGCTGGTCAGCGACCATGCGGGGTTCATCTTGTACAGCAGGCCGGCCGAGGCGCTGGTGGCGTTGAAGCTGCGGCTGGCGTCGGCGAAGCGGTCATTGCCGTTGGCACTGGCCTTGACGCTGCTGTGGTCGAGCCGGCCGCCGAAGTTCAGCTTCAGGTCGCCGCCGGCCGTGAGGGGCAGTTCTTCGAACAGGAACAGCGCGGCGTTGTCGGTGTTGGTGCTGGGCACGAAGGCCTCTTCGCCCAGCGCCGAGAAGTTGGTGTGGCCGAACTGCGTGCCGACCACGCCCGTCATGTTGCCGATCTTTGCATGGCGCGCCTCGAAGCGCGCATCCCAGCCGCGGTTCTTGAAGATCGTGCCGGTCTCGCCGTCCTCGATTTCGCGGTGCTCGTAGTCGGTAAAGCTGACCTTGCCCTTGACCGACTCGAACCAGCCGCCGGTATTGCCGGCGAGGTTGCGCGCCTCGCCTTCCAGCGCGAAGCGGTCCTGCTTCATCTTCAGCCGCACCGCGTCCTCGGCGGGCGTGCCGTAGTCGTTGCGGTAGGCGCTGTAGTTGGCGCCGAGGAAGCCATCGGCCCAGGTGTAGGAGCCGCCCAGCGAGCCGCCCTGCTGGTCTGCGCTGGTGTTGGGCAGGCGACCGTAGGGTTCGGCCTCGCCTTCGGGCAGCGGCTCGGCGTTGCGCAGGCGGTCGCTGCGCGCGTAGCCGGGGATGCGCAGGTCGCTGGTTTTGCGGGCAAAGGCATCGGCGTGGACGGCAAACTTGCCGTTGCCCGCCTCGATCAGCGCGCTGGCGTTGCGCGCCTGGTCGCCGCCGGCGGTGGCGCTGGCATCGACCGCGCCGCCGACGCCTTCGATCGGCTCCTTCGGAATGCGGTTGTCGATCACGTTGACCACGCCGCCGATGGCATTGCCGCCGTACATCAGCGCCGCCGGGCCGCGCACGACTTCGATGCGCTCGGCCACCAGCGGATCCACCGGCACGGCGTGGTCGTAGGACAGCGTCGAGGCGTCCACCGTGGTGCCGCCGTTCTGCAGCACCTTGATACGGTCGCCGTCCAGGCCGCGGATGACCGGCCGGCTGGCATTGGGGCCGAAGTAGGTGGACGACACCCCCGGCAGCTTGTCCAGGGTCTCGCCCAGCGTGCTGGCCTGGCGCACGGTCAGCGCGTCGCCGCCCAGCGTCGAGACCGGCGCCACCATGTCGTTCAGGTCGCTGCCCAGCGGGTTGGCGGTGACCACCACCTCGCGCAGCGTGGCGGCCGCGGGGGCCGAGGCGGGCGTGGCCGGCGCGGCATCGGCGGCAGGCGCCGTGGCGGTCTGCGCCAGCGCGGCGGGTGCCACGAAAGCTGTGGCCAGCGTGGTGGTCAGGGAGGCGGCAAGTGCCGCCAGCGGGGTCAGGCGCGGGGCGACGGATCGGGTGTAACGGCGGGCGGTGTAACGGTTCTTCGACATGGCGCGCGGAGCAATGCAGTGGCGATCGGCCCGGCTGGCACGGCGGCGTCCGGCCAGGCGCGGCGCGCCCGCGAGGGGCGTGGCGGCGCGGCCGGAAGGGCGCGTGTTCAGTCGGAATGCGTAAGGCGGCGGGTGCGCGGCAATGGCCGCGTCCCGGTCAGGCGAGGACGATGGCCAGCGCCGGTGGCGCGCGCGATTGGAAGGGATGGGCAGTGGGCAGGTCGGGCCAGCGCCAGGCGAGGCTCGCCGGCTTGACCGGTTTGCCGAAGGCAAGCTGCAGCGGCGGCAGCTTGCCGCTATGCATATCGGCGACGGTGGCGCCATCGAACAGCACGCACGAGTGCGCGCCGAAAACCTGAGCCAGCGGATGCGGGTCAGGGTCGGACGCGGCGGTGGTGCTGGCGGTGGTGTCGACTACCGCCGCAGCCCCAGCCGGAGCCGGCAGGCCGCCGTGGACGATGCGGTGGGTCAGCCCGGCATGCTGCGCCAGCAGCAGGCACAGCGCCAGCCACAGCGCGGACCAGAGGCCCGGGCCGTGCACGCGCAGGCGGGCCAACCAGTCAGTGCGCATGGGGATGGCCGTGCGGGTGGCCGTGATCGTGGCCGGGATCGCCGCAGCCGCAGTCATCGCCGTGGCGGTGGCCGTGGTCATGGCTGTGATCGTGATCGTCGTCGAAATCGTCGACCCAGGCCGGGAAGGGGTCGGGGTAGGCGGCCCATGCCTCCACGCCGGCGGCCATCTCGGCATCGCTCAGCAGGCAGGCGTCGAGACGGGCCTGTAGCGCGGCATGGTCCAGGTCCAGGCCGATCAGCACCAGTTCCTGGCGGCGGTCGCCGAACGGTGCCGGGACGCCGCCGTCTTGCATGTCGGCCTCGACTTCGGCACGCTCGGCGGCGTCGGCCGGCCATTCCGCCGGGTCCAGCGCGACCCACCAGGCGCCGGCGCCGCCATGGCGGCAGACACCGCCGGACTGGCTCCAGTCGCCAGCGGTCTCCATGCGGCCCGCCAGCCAGAACAGGCCCTTCGAGCGCAGCACGCTGCCGTGCTCGCGCAGCCATTCGGTATGGATCAGGTCGGCGAAGCGTTGCGGATGGAACGGGCGGCGGCGGCGGTAGACCAGCGTGGAGACGCCGCTGGCGGCGTCCGCCGCGGGCACTTGGCCACGCAGTGCGGCGAGCCAGCCGGCGCCATCGGCGACGGCTTCGAAATCAAAGCGGCCGGTGCCCTGCACGCGCCCGGGCGGCACCTTGCCGAAGCTGGCCTCGACGATGTCGGCGCGCGGGTTCAGCGCCTGCAGCGCCGCGCGCAGCCGCGCCAGCTCGGCGGCGCCGACAAGGTCGGCCTTGTTCAGCACGATCACGTCGCAGGCTTCGATCTGCGCGACCAGTACCTCGGCCACCGTGCGGTCGTCGTCCTGGCCCTGCGCCAGGCCACGGTCGGCGAGGAACTCGGCTTCGTTGAGGTCGCGCAGCACGGTGGCGGCATCGACCACGGTCACCAGCGTGTCGGGCTGCACGGCCGCGTCCGGCCCGGCGCCATGTTCGGCCTCGAACAGGAAGCCTTCGGCGATGGCCAGCGGCTCGTCCAGGCCGTCGGCTTCCACCAGCAGCGTGTCGAAACGGCCCGTGGCGGCCAGCCTTGCGGCCTCGGCAAGCAGCGGCTCGCCCGAAGGCAGCAGCGTGGCCTCGCAACCTGGCGGCAAGGGCGCCAGGGCTTGCCCGTCCTGCGCACCGCAGACCAGCACGCCGACACGCCCGCCCACGCCATGCGCGAGCAGGTGGTTCAGCAGCGAGGTCTTGCCGGCGCCGGGAAAACCGGACAGCACGGTGACGGGCAGGCGATCAGCCATGGCAGCAGCAGGGAATGTGGAGGAGGCAACGCAACGCGCAAAGGTCGCGGGCGCTGTTGCAACAAGGTTGCGAATTTACCAGAAAGGCCGCGGCGGCAACAGCCGGATGATTCTCAATGGTAGCCCGTGGCCCTGGCGCGACAAGGGCTGGTGCGGGGACCCAAAACAAACGGCCCGGGGACCCGGGCCGTCAATGTTGCTCACGCTGGCGCCGGCTGGCCGGCGCGCGGTGCTTCAGTCGCCGAACAGCTTCTGGCGCAGTTCGCGGCGTTGCTGCGCTTCCAGCGACAGCGTCGCGGTCGGGCGCGCCAGCAGGCGCGGCACGCCGATCGGCTCGCCGGTTTCCTCGCACCAGCCGTAGTCGCCGGACTCGATGCGCTGCAGCGACTGTTCGACCTTCTTCAGCAGCTTGCGCTCGCGGTCACGCGTGCGCAGTTCCAGCGCGTGTTCTTCCTCGATGGTGGCGCGGTCGGCCGGATCCGGCACGATCACGGTTTCGCGCAGGTGTTCCGTGGTCTGGTCAGCGTTCTTCAGGATTTCGTCGCGCAGCTGTTCAAGGCGGTGCTTGAAGAAGGCGAGCTGCGCTTCGTTCATGTAATCCTTGTCGCTCATCTTCAGGATTTCAGCTTCAGTCAGAAGTTTGTTGCTGCTCATGGTTGCTGCTGATTCTCTTGTTGATGCGGCCGGCGGCGTCTCAGTCCGCGCGGGTGCGCTGTCCGAGCGCTTGCGCGCCACGGTTGTTTCACTCTGGCTGGCTGCAGTCTTGCTGCTTCGCGGGCCTCCCTTCCTTGCGCCCGCTTCGGCGTTCGCCGTACTGCCGCGGGGAGCGGGCGCGGCCTTCACAGGCTGCGCCTTGAGCGTCTCTGCCGCGGCACTACCAGTCTTGCTGCGGCTTTCTTTGGTCTTCGTTGCGGCTGTCATGGGGGCACCTCTCTCTCGCGTCAGTCAGTGACGGCGCGCGTCGGGGTACCCCAAGCGGAACAGGCGGTCTCCGCACGAAGCACTGCGACCGCACCTGCTGGCGGCCTGCCTCATGCTGACGACAACCGCCGCCCTGCAAGTCCACCGGCAAGCGGTGGACCGGACACCGGTGGCGGGAAAAAGGTGCGCCACCGGTATCAAATCCGGCCTATTGTACTTGAACAAATTTTTCGGAGATACGGGGAAAACCGGCTGGCGCTTCGGTATTTCCCCGGTACCCCGAACGGGGGGCAGCCGCGGGGCGGTGTCGGATGGGGTGCCGCCCAAGGGACGGCAGGCGCACTCAGGCCAGGCAGTTCTCCAGGCCCTTGAGGATGGCGTCGCGGGGCAGGTCCACGCCGATGAACACCATGCGCGTGCCCGGGGTCTCGTCTTCCCACTTGGCACCGATGTCGCTGCCCATCAGCTGGTGAACGCCCTGGAACACCACTTTGCGGTCCACCCCCTCCATATATAGTACGCCCTTGTAGCGCAACAGTTTTTCGCCGTAGACCGCCAGGATTCCGGACAGGAATTCTTCCAGCTTGCCGTAGTGGAAGGGCTTGTCGCTGCGGAACACGAACGACGCGATGCGGTCGGTGTGGTGGTGGTGATGATGGTGGTCGTGCGCATGGCCATGGGCATGCCCGTGATCGTGGTCGTGATCGTGGCCACAATCGTTGCCGCAATGGTCGCCGTGCTCATGGTCGTGTTCATGGTCATGCGCGTGGTCGTGTTCCTCGGCGCGCAGGAATTCCGGGTCGATCTCGAGCTTGGCGTTCAGGTTGAAGCCGCGCAGGTCGAAGATGGCGTCGATCGGCGCCTCGCCGAAATTGACCTGGCGGATGGGCGCGCGCGGGTTCATATGCAGCAGGCGGTGGCGCAGCTCGGCCACGTCGCCTTCGCCGACCAGGTCAGACTTGGTGATGAAGATGGCGTCGGCAAAGCCGACCTGGCGCTGCGCCTCTTCCTGCTTGTCGAGCTGCAGGTGGGCGTGCTTGGCGTCGACCAGCGTGATCACCGCGTCGAGCAGGTAGCGCGAGGCGATTTCCTCGTCCATGAAGAAGGTCTGCGCCACCGGGCCCGGGTTCGCCACGCCGGTGGTCTCGATCACCACGCGGTCGAATTCGATCTCGCCGGCGTCGCGGCGCGTCAGCAGCGTCGACAGCGCCTGCACCAGGTCACCGCGGATGGTGCAGCAGATGCAGCCGTTGCTCATCTGCACGATCTGCTCGCGGCCGTCCTGCACCAGGATTTCGTTGTCGATGTTTTCTTCGCCGAACTCGTTCTCGATCACGGCGATCTTCATGCCGTGCTGCTCGTTCAGGATGCGCTTGAGCAGGGTGGTCTTGCCGCTGCCGAGGAAGCCGGTCAGGATCGTGACCGGGATCAGTTTGGACATTGTTGGTTCTCCGGGAAATGAGTGCCGGTCAGTGGGCGGCGCGCGTACGCTTGCCGCACTCGGCGCAGACGCCGTTCACGGTCAGCTCGACATGTTCGATGGCAAAGCCGCTGGGCACGCGCGGCGCCGCCGGCTGCGCCGGCGCGCCGGCATCGTCCAGGCAGAAGGTGCGGTCGCAGCGGGTGCAGTGGAAATGGCTGTGCTGGCGATGTTCCTGCGCGCGCGCGGCCTCGTGCTCGACCAGGCTGAAGCGGAACACGCGGTCGTTGCCGGCGCGCTTCTGCGCCACGCCCTGGTCCACCAGCCAGTCCAGCACGCGGTAGACGGTGACACGGTCGATGGTTTCGCCGGCCTCGGGCAACCGGTCGATCACGGCCTGGTGGGTCAGCGCGTCATCGCTGCCAATCAGGCACGCCAGGATGCACAGCCGCGGCTGGGTCACGCGCGCGCCCAGCCGGCGCAGGCGCTCGTGGGCGGCCTCCAGGGCCGCCTGGGTCGGGATTGCCGGTTCCGGCGCCACGGCCGGCCGGTCCGGACTGGGACGGGTCATGGCCGGATTTAACCATAGCCATCCGGTTGTTGCAATTCAGTTGCGTCAGCCGCGAGCGCGGATTGCGCCTATGATCGGCACAGGACCACCTGAGCGGAGACCCCCATGCTGAATGACGCGAGCGCGCTGCTGTTCCCGAATTTCGAACCGTTCCGGCAGCAGGTCGGCGAGGTCGAGATCGCGGGGGTGCGGGGCGGCTCGGGGCCGCCGTTGCTGCTGTTGCACGGCCATCCGCAAAGCCACCTGATCTGGCACCGGGTGGCGCCCGCGCTGGCCGACCACTTCACCGTGATCGCCACCGACCTGCGCGGCTACGGCAGCAGTTCGGCGCCGCCCGGCAATGCCGGCCACGAGCGCTACAGCAAGCGCACCATGGCGCAGGACCAGGTCGCGCTGATGGCCGCGCTCGGGTACCGGCGCTTTGCGCTGTGCGGCCATGACCGCGGCGCGCGCGTCTCGCACCGGCTCTGCATGGACCATCCCGATGCGGTCAGCCGCGCCATGCTGCTCGACATCGCGCCCACGCTGGCCATGTACGAGCGCACCAGCATGGCGTTCGCCGCCGCCTACTGGCACTGGTTCTTCCTGATCCAGCCGGCGCCGTTCCCCGAGACCTTGATCAACGCCGAGCCGGATTTTTATATCCAGAAGCTGATGGGCTTGCGCCACGCCGGCCTGGCCGCGTTCGCCCCCGACGCGATGGCCGCCTACACCGCGGCGATGCGCGACCCGGCCCGCGTGCACGCCATGTGCGAGGACTACCGCGCCGCCGCCACCATTGACCTCGAGCACGACCGCGCCGACCGCGAGGCCGGGCGCCGCCTGGCGCTGCCGCTGCGCGTGCTGTGGGGCGAGCACGGCGTAGTGGCGCGCTGCTTCGAGCCGCTGGCGCTGTGGCAGGAAGTGGCGGCCGACGTGAGCGGGCGCGCGCTGCCCTGCGGCCATTACATCCCCGAGGAAGCTCCTGAGCCGCTGCTGGAGGAAATGCTCGGATTCTTCCGCTAGCCGGCGGCGGTGTTGCGAAACGCGGACTTTGCGGGCGATTGCTGCCATTTCTTGCGCCATATGACGTCGATTGCAGGCGGGTTAGCCCCTATACCTGTGCATTGTCTGGTGTTGCTAACATCATCCCCCGCCCTTGCGGTTTACGGCAGGGGCAGCGGCGCCAGCCGGCCTTGGTCCAAACGCGGCTAGTGAGACCGCGGTAGAGCGCCCCGCGCGAGCAGGGGGCCTGGCCGGCGGCAAGGCATTGCTTGACGGGTATCGAAGGAATCAGGAGAAGAGAGCATGAAACGAGTGGCAAAGACGATCGCGGCCGCGCTGGCAGTCGGCGTGATGGGCGTTGCGGCGGGCGCGTACGCGCAGGAATTCCCGGGCGGCAAGCCCATTTCGGCCGTGGTGCCGTTCTCGGCCGGCGGCCCGACCGACAAGGTGTCGCGCGAGCTGACCGCGATCATGTCCAAGCACCTGGGCTCGACCATCGTCATCGAAAACCTGGGCGGCGCCGGTGGCACCATCGGCGCCAAGAAGGTGGCCCAGGCCAAGAACGACGGCCACACCGTGCTGATCCACCATATCGGCATGGCCACGGCCCCGGCGCTGTACCGCAACCTGGGCTTCGATCCGCTGAAAGACTTCGAGATGGTCGGCGAGATCGCCGACGTGCCGATGATCCTGGTCGGCAACAAGCAGCTGCCGCCGAACACGTTCAAGGAACTGCTGCCGTACATCAAGGCCAACGCCGCCAAGCTGTCGCTGGCCAACGCTGGCATCGGCTCGGCCTCGCACCTGTGCGGCCTGCTGTTCCAGAGCGCGATCCAGACCGAACTGACCACCGTGCCGTACAAGGGCGCGGCGCCGGCGCTGACGGATATCCTGGGCGGCCAGGTCAACCTGCTGTGCGACCAGACCACCAACCTGGCTGGCCACCTGAAGGCGCACTCGGTCAAGCCGTACGCTGCCATGCAGGCAAAACGCGTGGAAGCGTTCAAGGACGTCCCGACGGCAGCCGAGCAGGGCATGCCGAACGTGGAAGTGAAGGTCTGGCACGCCATGTACGCGCCCAAGGGCACGCCCAAGCCGGTGATCGACAAGCTGTCGGCCGCCCTGCAGAAGGCCGTGGCCGACCCGGCGTTCCGCGCCAAGATGGCCGAGCTCGGCGCCGAAGCGGTGCCTGCACAGCGCGCCACGCCTGAATCGCTGCGCACCTACCTGAGCGCCGAAATCAACAAGTGGACCCCGGTCATCAAGAAGGCTGGTGTCTATGCGGATTGATTCGGTGGAGTGATCCATGCGGCGCGCTGGCCTGCCGGCCGGTGCGTTGTGCCGAAGGGCCATGCGTTGCGCATGGCCCTTTTTGTTTGCGGGTCGGCGCGACCCGTGTTGGCGGGCGTCCTATATTGGTCAGACTGCCGCCACCGGCGAGGTGCGCGGCAGGCCTTGAAACCGTGCGGGAGCGTCGCCAACTACGGTCCTGACATATTCACGGAAGCCACCATGGAACAGTATCACGGCACTACCATCGTCAGCGTCCGCCGCGGCAACCAGGTCGCGTTGGGCGGTGATGGTCAGGTCACGCTCGGCAATATCGTGATGAAGGGCACCGCCCGCAAGGTGCGCCGCATCTACAACGGCAAGGTGCTGGTCGGGTTTGCCGGCAGCACCGCCGACGCCTTCTCGCTGCTGGACCGCTTCGAGGCCAAGCTCGAGAAATACCAGGGCAACCTGACGCGCGCCGCGGTCGACCTTGCCAAGGACTGGCGCTCGGACCGCGCGCTGCGCCGGCTCGAGGCCATGCTGATCACCGCCGACCGCGACACCACGCTGGTCATCACCGGCAACGGCGACGTGCTGGACCCCGAGGGCGGCATCGCCGCGATCGGCTCGGGCGGCGCGTATGCGCAGTCGGCGGCCAAGGCGCTGATGGAGAACACCGAGATGGCGCCGAAGGACGTGGTCGAAAAGGCGCTGACCATCGCCGGCGAGCTCTGCATCTACACCAACACCAATTTCGTCATCGAGACGCTGGAATAAGCCGCTGGCACCAGCGGGGGCCGGCGTACGCCCCCCCCCCCGCACCGCGCCCCAACTGAACGGATACCATGTCGCACACCATGACCCCGTCGGAAATCGTTTCCGAACTCGACAAGCACATCATCGGCCAGAACAAGGCCAAGAAGGCCGTGGCGGTGGCGCTGCGCAACCGCTGGCGTCGCCAGCAGGTGGCCGAGCCCCTGCGCCAGGAAATCACCCCCAAGAACATCCTGATGATCGGCCCGACCGGCGTCGGCAAGACCGAGATCGCACGGCGCCTGGCCAAGCTGGCCGACGCGCCCTTCATCAAGATCGAGGCGACCAAGTTCACCGAGGTGGGCTATGTCGGCCGCGACGTCGACACCATCGTGCGCGACCTCGCCGAGATGGCGATCAAGCAGACGCGCGAATCCGAGATGAAGAAGGTGCGCACCAAGGCCGAGGACGCGGCCGAGGACCGGCTGCTCGACGTGCTGCTGCCGCCCCCGCGCGATATCGGCTTCTCGCAGCCGGAAGAGAAGGATTCCAACACGCGCCAGGTGTTCCGCAAGAAGCTGCGCGAAGGCCAGCTCGACGACAAGGACATCGAGCTCGAGGTTTCCGCCGGCATGCCGAGCATGGACATCATGGGCCCGCCGGGCATGGAAGACATGACCGAGCAGATCCGCACCATGTTTGCCGGCCTGGGCCAGGGCAAGAAGGCGCGCCGCAAGATGAAGGTCAAGGAAGCCTTCAAGCTGCTGATCGACGAAGAGGCCGCCAAGCTGGTCAATGACGAGGAGCTGAAGCACAAGGCCATCGCCAATGTCGAGCAGAACGGCATCGTGTTCCTGGACGAGATCGACAAGATCGCCAGCCGCAGCGACATCGGCGGCGGCGAGGTGTCGCGCCAGGGCGTGCAGCGCGACCTGCTGCCGCTGGTCGAAGGCACCACGGTGAACACCAAGTACGGCATGATCAAGACCGACCACATCCTGTTCATTGCCTCGGGCGCGTTCCACCTGTCCAAGCCGAGCGACCTGATCCCCGAGCTGCAGGGCCGCTTCCCGATCCGCGTCGAACTGGAATCGCTGTCGGTGCAGGACTTCGAGGCCATCCTGACGCAGACCGATGCCAGCCTGACCAAGCAATACCAGGCGCTGCTGAACACCGAAGAGGTCAACCTGGTGTTCGCGCCGGACGGCATCCGCCGGCTTGCCGAAATCGCGTTCTCGGTCAACGAGAAGGTCGAGAACATTGGCGCGCGCCGGCTCTATACGGTGATGGAGCGGCTGCTGGAAGACCTGTCGTTCCACGCCAGCAAGTCGTCCGGCGAGACCGTGACCATCGATGCGGCGTATGTCGAGGAACGCCTGGGCGACCTCGCCGGCAACGAGGACCTGTCGCGCTACGTGCTGTAAAGCCCGCAGCATGGCAAGCGAAAGGCGCACCACGGTGCGCCTTTTTTCATGTCCGTGCGTTTCCACCTGCCACATCCCGGTAAGGCTCGTAAGCATTGGTAAGCCCGCTGGCCGGCGTGGCCGGGCAATGCGACCCTTGCGCACCTTGACGGTCGATTGACCGGTGCGGGAGCCACCGCATCCCCCTCAACCCACTGGCAGGAGAAATCACATGGTCCATTACAAGACCCGCCGGGTGGTGCTCGCCACGGGCGGCCTGCTCGCCGCGCTGGCCGCGGCCACGGCCTTCCTTTGCATCCGTCCGGCCACGCCGGCGGCCGAAGCCGCGCAATCGGGCACCATCGGCGCGGCGGCCGCCGCGGCGGCGACACTGGCGCTGGATTCGGGCGCGCTGTTTACGCTGGCGGACCGCCATGCCGGCGACGCCATGCGCATTGCCGACAGCGGCACGCCGCCGGACGGCGCCGACGGCCTCGACTGGGACTACGTCCAGCTGCGCCTGTAAGGCGGCGCCATGCCTCGCCAATGCAAAAGGCCGCGCACGTGCGCGGCCTTTTGCATTGGGGGGCGCGTTCAGCGCGTTCAGCGTGATACCGGCCGCTTGCCCAGCTTGCGCTGCAAGGTGCGCCGGTGCATGTTCAGCGCGCGCGCGGTGGCGGAGATATTGCCGCCATGCTCGGCCAGCACGCGCTGGATGTGTTCCCATTCCAGCCGCGCCACTGACAGCGGCACCGGCTCTTCCAGCGCGGCCTGCGCCGCGTCTTCCGACACGCCCGCCATCAGCGCGGTCAGGATCGAATCGACATTGGCCGGCTTGGCCAGGTATTCGTCGGCGCCCTGCTTGACCGCCGCCACCGCGGTGGCGATGCTGGCGTAGCCGGTCAGGATCAGGATGCGCGCGTCGGGCAGGGCCTGGCGCAGCGGCGCCACCAGCTGCAGCCCGGACTCGGCGGGCGCGGTGCTGCCGGCTTCGGGCGGCGGCTCCAGGTGCAGGTCCAGCGTGACGTAGGCAAAGTCGGTGCGCGCGGCCAGCGCCAGCGCGGTGCGGCCGTCGTGCGCCACCGCCACGGCATAGCCGCGCCGCGTCAGCGCGCGCGCCAGCGTGCCGGCAAAGACTTCGTCATCGTCGATCACCAGGAAAGGCGTGCCCGCTGGTGCGGTGGCTTCGGGTACCGGGGTGAGGGCTTCGGTCATAAGGCAGAGGGCGCGGTGGCGGCAGGGGCCGCCGATGCGGAAAGCGTGGAGAGCGCTGGCAGGCGCAGTTCGGCGACGGTGCCGCCGCCCGGGCGGTCATGCCAGGCAAGTTCGCCGCCCATCTGACGGGCGGCGCTTTGTGCCAGGTACAGCCCGATGCCCTGGCCGCCATGCTGGCTGGCCACCGGGGTCTCGCCGAGCTGGCCGCGCAGCGCTTCGGGGATGCCGTCGCCGTGGTCGGCGACACGGAACGACAGCCACGGCGCGGTGTTGCCCGGCGCCATGGCGATCTGCAGCTGCAGCGGCTGCGCGCCGCGTCCGGCGGCCTGCTGGCTGCGCGCGGCATTGTCCAGCAGGATGGTCAGGATCTGGCCCACGCGCGCGGTTTCCACCGCCTGTGCGCCGGCGCCCGGGGTGGCCACGGCCTGCAGGCTGGCGTTGGGATGGCGCAGCTGCCAGCGCTCGGCAAAGGCCGGCAGCCACCCGTCGATGCGCTGCGGCGCCAGCGTGGCCGGGTCTTCGCGCAGCCGCGCCAGGATCGAACGGCACAGCGCCAGCTGCTGTTCCATGGTCTGCAGGTCGGCCAGATAGCCGCTGATGGCGGTGGCGCCGCGGCCGGGGGCCGAGGCATCGGCGCGCAGTTCGCCGGCAATGACCGCCAGCGTGGCCAGGGGCGTGCCGATTTCATGCGCGACCGCGGCGGCCTGGCCGTTCAGGTCTTCGACGCGCGCTTCGCGCAGCAGCTGCTCGCGCGCCAGGTTCAGCTGCGCCTCGCGCTGGCGCAGCACGCCCGACAGGCGCGCCACGAACAGCGCGATCATCACCGCGCTGGCGACAAAATTCAGCCACATGCCGGCCAGGTGGTAGTTCACCGCGTTGTCCGGGTTGTGCAGGTCCAGCGGCACGTATTCGATCAGCAGCACCGTGTAGCAGGCCAGCGCATACAGCGCCAGCGCTATCACCTGGCGCCACGGCAGGATGGCCGCGGCGATCGCCAGCCCCGGCAGGTAGAACGAGACGAACGGGTTGGTCGCGCCACCGGTATAGAACAGGATCGCCGACAGCGCGGTCAGGTCCACCAGCAACTGGCCCATCAGCTCGGCCTCGCCGGGCGCGCTGTTGCGCCGCGTGTGCTGGCGCAGCCGCAGGCCGGTGAGCAGGTTGAACAGCGCCTGCAGCCCCAGCACCACCAGCAGCGGCGCGTAAGGCAGGCGGATGCCGGCAATGGGCTCGCACACCAGCACGGTCAGCGCCTGTCCGCCCAGCAGCGCCCAGCGCAGCCAGAACAGCCGGCGCAGCGTCACCTGGCCATGGCGCGCCGAACTGCCGGCCGGCAAGGGCGACAGGAACGGGAAGTCAGGCAGGCGGGTCAGGGCTGGGGCGGGGCGCATGGCGCGAGTGTATCAATGCCGCCGCGGGGCGCCGGCGCGTGCGACACCTTGCCGCATTGGCTTGCCCCCGCGGCGGCTGCCAGACTGGCTGGTTGCGTGGTCGATCGCGCGCGCCCGGCGGCCATGCCGGGCGCAGGCAGGGCGGTCCTCGCCATGGTCTAATGTCTGCTTTCAGGAGAGCCTTTGATGCAAGCGAAATTCCGCCCGGCCACGCTGGCCGCCACCTTTGCCCTGGCCGCCGCGCTGGCATCCGGCGCCGCGCTGGCGCAGGTCGATGTCAGCAACGCCTGGGTGCGCGGCACGGTGCCGACCCAGACCGCTTCGGGCGCCTTCATGGTGCTGCACGCGCACGAGAACGCAAAGCTGGTCGGCGTCTCGTCGCCGGTGGCGTCGGCCGAACTGCATGAAATGAAGATGGAAGGCAACGTGATGCGCATGCGCCAGCTCAAGTCGCTGGACCTGCCCAAGATGCAGAACGTCGAACTGAAGCCGGGCGGCTACCACGTGATGCTGATGGACCTGAAAGCGCAGCTCAAGCCCGGCGATACCGTGCCCATCACGCTGAAGATCGAGCAGGGCGGCAAGGTGATCGAGCAGAAGGTCACGGCCGAAGTGCGCAGCATGGTGCCGGGCGCGGCCAGCGGCGGCCACGCCGGCCACGGCGACCACAAGCACTGATCGGCGCCGGGCCAGCCGCGGGCCCTCAGCCACGCAAGCTGATCGGCTCGTCCGCTTCGGGGCTCGACGCCGCCGCCAGCACGCGCTCGCGCAGCCAGGCGTGGGCCGGATCGGCCTCGGTGCGTTCATGCCAGATCATGCTGAAGGTGAAGTCGTCGAGCGCGAACGGCGGCGCGAACACGGCGTAGCGCGGGTCGTCTTCCAGCGCGGCCAGGCTGCGCCGCGCGGTGGTCAGCACCAGGTTGGTCCCGGCGATCAGCGCCGGCGCCACGCTCCAGTGCGGCACCACGCAGGCGATCTTGCGCCGGCCCCCCAGTTTGGCCACGGCCGTGTCGATCGCATCCATGCGTTCGCTGTGGGTGGCGACCAGCACGTGCGAGCGCGCCAGATAGGCCACCTGGTCGAGCCGGCCGGTATCGCGCACCGTGGCGGCATCGACTGCGCAGGCATAGCTTTCGCGGAACAGCTCGGCCGACTGCACGCCTTCGGGCTGGTGGCTGAACACCCCCAGCGCCATGTCGATCTCGCCGTCGGCCACCTGCGCGGTCATGCCCTCGCGGCTGGCCTGCGACACCACCAGGTCGATATTGGGCGCGGCCTTGCGCACCGCGCGCAGCAGGCGCGGCAGCACCACCAGCGCGCCGTAGTCCGACATCGCCAGCCGGAAGCTGCGCCGCGCGGTCGCGGGCTGGAAGCCGCTCGGCCCCAGCAGGATGCGCACCTGCGCCAGCGCCTCGGCCAGCGGGCCAGACAGCTCGTGCGCGCGCGCGCTCAGCACCAGGCCGCCCTTGCCGCGCACCAGGATCGGGTCGTCGAGCAGCTGCCGCAGCCGCCCGAGCGCGTGGCTGACCGCCGGCTGGCTCAGGTGCAGCCGCAGCGCGGCGCGGGAGATATGGCGCTCCGCCAGCAGTGCTTCCAGCACCACCAGCAGGTTGAGGTCGATTCCGCGTAGGCTATTCATTCGGCGAATATTAAACGTATGAAAGCAGAATTGGAAATTCGCAAAGCGATATTTCAAACTGCTGGCATCGCATCTTGCCCGATGGAGCGCGCCATGTCAGGCACCCAGCTGTCGTTTTCGATCCCGGCATCGCTCTGGCTGCCGCTTGGCACCGCCGTGCTGGCCGGCGCCGCGATCCCGTTCCAGGCCGGGGCCAACGCCACGCTGGGGCGCATGCTTGGACATCCGCTCTCCGCCACGCTGGTGTCGCTGCTGGTGAGCCTGGTGGCGCTGCTGCCCGTGCTGTGGCTGATGCGGGTGCCGCTGCCGTCGCCGGCAGCACTGGCCCAGGCGCCTGCCTGGCTGTGGAGCGGGGGCGTGCTGGGGGTGTTTTATATCTCCGCCGCGCTGATCATGGCGCCCCGGCTGGGCGCCGCCGGCTTCATCGCCGCGGTGGTGGCCGGGCAGGTGCTGGCCGCGCTGCTGGTCGACCAGTTCGGCCTGGCCGGGTTTGCGGTGCGTGCGCTGACGCCGGCGCGGATCGCCGGCGCCGCGCTGATCGTGGCCGGGATGCTGGCGATGCAGTGGGACAGCGGCGCGGCGGCTGCGCCGGCGCGTCAGCCGACCGCTGGATCGGGGGCGGAAGCGGGAACGGGCGCGGAATCCGGCGCCTGACTGGCCTGTCTCCGGTCTGCCAGGCAGGCCGGGCACAGGCAGTGCTGGCCCGGCACGATCTGCCGCGCAGGCAGCAGCGGCTGGCTGGCGCACCAGCACTCGGGCAACCCCGCCACATAACCGCAGACGAAGCCGGCGCCGCAGCGGCTGCAATGTTCGACCGGGCGCAGCTGGCCGGTCAGCACCGCTGCGGCGTCGCTCATGGTTGCCTCCGCATTGGGGAGGCGGCGCGGAAATTTCGGTCAGGCATGATCGAAGCGATTCGGGAACACTGTGCCGCGGCGCGGGCCAAACCGCTACGAAGCGGTGTGCTTGTTGCATCGACGGAACGCGCCGGTGCCCCGCAGGCCGCTTGCAGCCGGTTCACCGCGCCGCGTTGGGCCGGCGCGCTCGCGCCCCGCGCGGTTTCTTGTAAAATCGGCGCCTGCCGTGGCCGGATGGCGCACTTTCGGGCGATCCCCGGGGGCGATCCGTCGGGCTTCCCCCCGGGGACGCGGCGGCTTAGCCATCATACCTGTTGATTCTCACGGATGTCCCCCATGAACGCCGACAACCCTGGGCCTGCCGCGACCGCGGTGGCCGCCATCGCTCCCGCACTGAAGGCCGAGATCCTCGCCGAGGCCCTGCCGTATATCCGCAAGTTCCACGGCAAGACAATCGTGGTGAAGTACGGCGGCAATGCCATGACCGAAGAAAAGCTCAAGCACGGCTTCGCGCGCGACGTGATCCTGCTCAAGCTGGTCGGCATGAACCCGGTGGTGGTGCACGGCGGCGGCCCGCAGATCGACGAGGCGCTGAAGAAGGTCGGCAAGGTCGGCACCTTCGTGCAGGGCATGCGCGTCACCGACGAAGAGACCATGGAAGTGGTCGAATGGGTGCTGGGCGGTGAGGTCCAGCAGGACATCGTGATGCTGATCAACCAGTACGGCGGCCAGGCCGTCGGCCTGACCGGCAAGGACGGCGGCCTGATCCGCGCCAAGCGGCTGCAAATGCCGGACCGCGAGAACCCGGGCGCGTTCATCGACATCGGCTACGTCGGCGACATCGAGGCGATCAACCCGGCGGTGGTCAAGGCGCTGCAGGACGACGCATTCATCCCGGTGATCTCGCCGATCGGCTTCTCCGACGACGGCCAGGCCTACAACATCAACGCCGACGTGGTCGCCGGCAAGATGGCCGAGATCCTGAAGGCCGAGAAGCTGGTGATGATGACCAACATCCCGGGCGTGATGGACAAGAAGGGCAACCTGCTGACCGACCTGTCCGCGCGCGAGATCGAAGAACTGTTCGCCGACGGCACCATCTCGGGCGGCATGCTGCCGAAGATTTCGTCGGCGCTGGACGCGGCCAAGAGCGGCGTGCATTCGGTGCACATCATCGATGGCCGCATCGAGCATTCGCTGCTGCTGGAAATCCTGACCGAGCAGGCCTTCGGCACCATGATCCGCTCGCACTGAGCGGAGCCCCGGGGCGGCGCCGGCCACGGCCGGACGTCCCGGCATATCCCATCACCCTCCGAGTTGTCCGGCGTGCCTTCCAGTCTTCCCGCTCCGCGCCGTGTCCGCGCTCGCCTCTGCCGCCGTCCCGCGGGGAATACCTCGGGCGGCACGGTCTGGCTGTTCGATCTCGACAACACGCTGCACGACGCCTCGCATGCGATCTTCCCGGCGATCAACCGGCTGATGACCGCCTACGTCGCGCGCGTGCTCGGCTGCGACGAGGCCACCGCCAGCCGCGTGCGCGTGGACTACTGGCAGCGCTACGGCGCCACGCTGCTCGGCATGATCCGCCACCACGGCGTGGATCCGGCGGATTTCCTGCGCGCCGCCCATGAATTCCCGGCGCTGGCCGACATGGTGCGGGTCCGGCGCGGGCTGGCCGCGCACCTGCGGCGCCTGCCCGGGCGCAAGATCCTGGTCACCAATGCGCCGCAGGACTACGCCCGCGCCGTGCTCGAAATCGCCGGCATCCGGCATTGCTTCGAGCGCGTGGTGGCGATCGAGCAGATGTGGGTGCACGGCCACCTGCGGCCCAAGCCGGACCGCCGCATGCTGCGCCGGCTGCTGGCGCAGGCGCGCATCGCGCCGCATCGCGCGGTGCTGGTGGAAGACACCGTGTCGCATCTCAAGCGCTACGCCGGCACCGGCATCCGCACCGCATGGGTGACGGGCTACCTGCGCACGGTCGCGCCCTCGCGTCCGCACGTGGTGCCGGCCGCGCCGGCCGCCGGACATGACGACGGCAGCCGCCGCGACGCCGCGGTGCGCTCGACGCTGCAGGCCGAGGACCGCAGCCACGCCGCCCACGCCGTGCAGGAGCGCTCGGTGACGCTGGTGGCCGCCGAGACCCAGGCGCCGCAGGCGCAGCCCGACAATGTGCCGCGGGTGCGTGCCCGCGTGCCGAACCGGCCTGCCTATGTGGACATAAAAGTACAATCGATGCATCAACTCCAACGACGAATGCGGAGAACCGGGTCATGACGCAAAGCAACGGGCGCGAACCAGAGGCGGTCATCACGGGCAGCGCGCAGGGCAGCGAACCGGACGCCGACCAGCAGCCGGCCATGCCGGCGCGCAAGCGTCCGCGGCCCGGCGAGCGCCGCGTGCAGATCCTGCAGACGCTGGCCACCATGCTGGAACACCCGCGCGGGGAAAAGATCACCACCGCGGCGCTGGCCGCGCGCCTGAGCGTGTCCGAGGCGGCGCTGTACCGCCATTTCGCCAGCAAGGCGCAGATGTACGAGGGGCTGATCGGCTTTATCGAGCAGACCGTGTTCGGCCTGATCAACCAGATCACCGACAAGGAAGAGCACGGCCTGCGCCAGGCCCACGCCATCGTGCGCATGCTGTTGTCCTTCGCGGAAAAAAACCCGGGCATGACGCGCGTGCTGACCGGCGAGGCGCTGGTGGGCGAGCACGAGCGGCTGCAGGAACGCATCAACCAGGTAGTGGACCGCATCGAGGCTTCGCTGCGCCAGTGCCTGAAGGTGGCGGTGACCCAGGCTGCCTTTCCGGCCGATGCCGATATTCCCGCGCGCGCAGCGCTGATCATGGCGGCGGTGCAGGGCCAGTGGCACCGTTATGCCAAGAGCGGTTTCCGCAAGTCGCCGTCGGACCATGCCGAGTCGCATCTGCGCGTGCTGCTGGCCTGAATGCAACCTGCCGGGCCGATTGCTCTATAATTGCCCGGTCGCGCCGATTTGATGACTGGCTTGCGGGCGCGCGGCGGCCACGGACCTGGGTCCTGGGGCCTGCCACTATAAATGCGGCTAAAGAGGTTGGGTCGGCGCCCCATGCCACCACGGCAGTGGATGGCGCCGGCAGCGGAATCCCGCAAGGAATCCAGCGAATCCCGACTTGGCTGCGACGCTTGATACGCAAATGCCGGTCGGGTTTTTTTATGCCCGTTCGCCACGGGCCGGATTCCATGACTGATGTCGCCCTGCCGACCGCCGCGCCTGCCGCGTTCGACCTGCCGCCCGATTCGGTCGGCGTGGTCGCACCGCAGCGCATGCACTTTGCCGAGCCGCTGAAGCTGCGCAATGGCTCGTCCATCGCCGGCTACGACCTGATGGTCGAGACCTACGGCACGCTCAATGCGGACCGCTCCAACGCGGTGCTGGTCTGCCATGCGCTGAACGCCTCGCACCATGTCGCCGGGGTCTATGCCGACGACCGGCGCAACGTGGGCTGGTGGGACAACATGGTTGGCCCCGGCAAGCCGCTCGATACCAACCGCTTCTTCGTCATCGGCATCAACAACCTGGGCTCGTGCTTCGGCTCGACCGGGCCGATGAGCCTGAACCCGGCCACCGGCGCCCCGTATGGCGCGGCGTTCCCGGTGGTCACGGTGGAAGACTGGGTCAATGCGCAGGCGCGCGTGGCCGACGCGTTCGGCATCACGCAATTTGCCGCGGTGATGGGCGGCAGCCTGGGCGGCATGCAGGCGGTGGCCTGGAGCCTGATGTACCCCGACCGCCTGCGCCATTGCATCGTGATCGCGTCCACGCCCAAGCTGTCGGCGCAGAATATCGCCTTCAACGAAGTGGCGCGCAGCGCCATCCTGTCGGACCCGGATTTCCACGGCGGCAACTACTACGCGCATGGGGTCAAGCCCAAGCGCGGCTTGCGCGTGGCACGCATGATCGGCCATATCACCTATCTGTCCGACGAGGACATGGCCGAGAAATTCGGCCGCGAGCTCAAGAGCGAGGACATCCGCTTCTCGTTCGACGTCGAGTTCCAGGTCGAGAGCTACCTGCGCTACCAGGGCGACAAGTTTGCCGAGTACTTCGACGCCAACACCTACTTGCTGATCACGCGCGCGCTCGACTACTTCGATCCCGCGCTGGCCCATGGCGGCGACCTGACGCGTGCGATGGCGCAGACCCAGGCCAGCTTCCTGGTGGCGAGCTTCGGCACCGACTGGCGTTTCGCCCCCAGCCGCAGCCGCGAGCTGGTCAAGGCGCTGCTGGACAACAAGCGCCCGGTCTCGTACGCCGAGATCGACGCGCCGCACGGCCACGATGCCTTCCTGCTCGACGACCCGCGCTACCACAACCTGATGCGCGCCTACTACGACCGCATCGCGGAGGAGATCGGCGCATGAACGCCCTGGCCAATCCCAATATCCTGGCGCTGCGCCCCGACTTCCGCGCGATTGCGCGCTGGATCGAACCCAACTCCACCGTGCTCGACCTGGGCTGCGGCGATGGCAGCCTGCTGCGCGTGCTGCAGGACGAGCTCGACGTGCAGGCCTACGGCATCGAGATCCGCGACGAAGGCGTGCTGGCCTGCGCGCAGAAAGGCGTGCATGTCATCCAGCAGAACCTGGAGGGCGGGCTGGCGCTGTTCGAGGACAAGAGCTTCGACACGGTGATCCTGTCGCAGACGCTGCAGACCATCCACAACACCGCGCAGGTGCTGCGCGACACGCTGCGGGTGGGGCGCGAATGCATCGTCTCGTTCCCCAACTTCGGCTACTGGCCGCACCGGCTGTCGGTGTTCCGCGGCCGCATGCCGGTGTCGGAGTCTCTGCCTTACCAGTGGTACAACACCCCCAACGTGCGCGTGCTGACGATCAGCGACTTCGAGGCGCTGGCGCCCAAGGTCGGCCTGCGCGTGATCGATCGCGTCGTGATGCACGAGGGCGTGACCGTCAGCTGGGGCGTCAACTGGCGCGGCAGCCTGGCGGTGTACCGGGTCTGCGCGGCCTGAACGGAATCGCGGCCTACCCCGGCAGCGCGCCGGCCCGGTACTGCGCCGCGAATTCCGCCGACGGCGGGATTGGCTTGATGATGTCGATCAGCACGCCGTTGGGATCCGCGGTAATGAAGTGCCGCTGGCCGAAGGCTTCGTCGCGCAGCGGCTGCACGATCGGCAGCCCTGCCGTGCGCAGCCGGTCATGGATGGCATCCGGATCTTCCACCTCGAAGTTCAGCAGCAGCCCCTGCGCGCGCTGGCCGCGCGCCGGCGCGGGGATGGTCTCGTGGCTGCCGTCGAGCACGGCGATGTTGACCGTGGGATCGTCCGCCAGCTGCAGGTGCACGTACCAATCGCTGGTGAACAACGCTGTGAAACCGAAATGCTGTTGATAGAACGCGGCCGTCCCGGCCACGTCGGCGGTCATGATGACCGGGTTATAGCTGGTGACTTTCATGCGGTGACTCCTGGTTTAAAATACATGCAGTCTGTATGTAAATCCATATTAAGATACAGGCTGCATGTTTGCAAGGAGCCCGAACGTGGCCCGCACCAACCGCGAACGTACCGAAACCACGCGTCAGGCGCTGACGGAGGCCGCCCGCGCCCTGTTCGTCAGCCGCGGCTACGCCGAGACTTCGACGCCTGACGTCTGCGCCGCCGCCGGCATCACGCGCGGCGCGCTGTACCACCACTTCGCCGACAAGCGCGACCTGTTCCGCCACGTGCTGGCCGAGGAAGCCGCCGCCGTCGCCGCCGACATCGAAGCCGCCACGCCGGCGGGGCAAGACGCGGCCGAGGCCCTGCTCGATGGGGCGCAAGCCTACCTGCAGGCGATGACGGTACCCGGACGCACCCGCCTGCTGCTGGTGGAAGGGCCGGCGGTACTGGGATTGCGAGAGATGCTGGCGCTCGACGAGGCCAACGCGGCTCGCACCTTGCGCGAGGGGCTGGAGGCGGCGGGCATCGATGCCGGCGGCGTGGCGCCGCTGCTGTCGGCCGCCTTCGACCGTGCCGCGCTGGAGATCGAAGCCGGCGCCAATGCCGGCCAGGTGCGCGACGCGATGCTGTGGCTGCTGCGCCGGGTGCTGGGGCAGGCCGAGGGCTAGCACCCCGCGCCCCCCGGAACCTTAACGCGGCGCGTCACCCGCGCTGGCAGCCAGGTGGTCGACAAAGGCCCGCACCTTGGGCGGGACATGCCGCGTCGGCGTGTACACCGCGTATGCCGTGCCGATGTAGGGTTCCAGGATGTCCCAGTCCCCCAGCACGGTGACGACGCGCCCCCGTTCCAGCGCATCGCCCAGCGAGAAATCCGGCACCAGTCCGATGCCGGCATCGCGCTCGACCATGCTCATGATCGCCAGGCTGTTGTTCAGCGTCAGGCGCGGCGGGATGCGCACCTCCACCTTGTCGCCGCCGGCGTGGTGGCGCAGGGTCCAGCGCTCGCCGAAATTGCCGTAGCCCAGGTACAGGCAGCGCGCGGCCGGCAGGTCGGCCGGCGTGGCCGGCGCGCCGTGCCGCGCCAGATAAGCGGGGGAGGCTACCAGCCGGTAGCGCACCTCGCGCAGCGGCCGCGCCGCGAGGCCGGGGGCCAGTTCGCGCGCGATGCGCACGGCCACGTCGAGGCCCTCTTCGACCAGGTCGACCATGCGGTCGGCCAGGGTCAGCTGCAGGTCCAGTCCCGGATATTTCGCCAGCAGCGGCGGCAGCCGGGGCGCCAGCCAGGCCTGGCCGAACGACACCGGCGCGCTCACGCGCAGCACGCCATGCGGCGCACCGCCATGTTCGCCGGCGAGCGCAGTGACCTCGCGCGCGGCCGCGGTCATGCGCGCGCAGGCGGCGTAGACCGACTGGCCCAGCTCGGTCAGCGCGAACGCGCGCGTGGTCCGCTGCAGCAGGCTTGCGCCGAGCCTGCCTTCAAGCCGGGAGACATGGCGGCTGACCGCCGACGGCGTCATGCCGAGGTCCTGCGCGGCGGCCGAGAAACTGCCGCACTCGACTACACGCGCGAACACCGCCATCGCATTGAGTGGCGTATCCAGCATGGCTGATGTCCTGTCTTTGACCAGTAGTCAAATACTAATTGATCCGTGGCTGCATTGTTGACTTGCGTGACGAGTGAAACAATGCGGGCATTCGCTTGACCGGAGTTCCTCATGCCTTCGCAACAACCCCAGCGCGGCGGCGCCTGGCGCATGGTGGCAGCCATGGTGCTGTCGGGCACCATCGGCTGGTTCGTGGTAACCAGCGGCCAGCCGCCGCTGGATGTGGTGTTCTTCCGCTGCCTGTTCGGCGGCGCCGCGCTGCTGGGCGTGCTGACCCTGCAGCGGGGCTGGGTGCGCATGACCCGCGCCCAGGCCGGCTGGCTGGTGCTGGGCGGCGTCACGCTGGTGCTGAACTGGCTGGCACTGTTCTCGGCGTACGCGTACAGCGGCATCGCCATTGCCACGGTGGTCTACCACACCCAGCCCTTTTTCCTGCTGATGCTGACCTCGGTGCTGCAGCGCGAGCCCTTCCCGTTCGCGCGGCTGCCATGGCTGGTGCTGGCCTTTGCCGGCGTCATGCTGATCACCGGGCTGGAGCATGGCGCCGGGGGCGCGTCGATGCTGGCCGGCATCGGCCTGGGCCTGCTCGCCGCGCTGCTGTACGCCGTGACGACGCTGGCGACGCGGCGGCTGCAGGCCATCCCGCCTGGCCAGATCGCCGGGCTGCAGATGGTGCTGGGCGTGCTGATGCTGGCGCCGCTGGCGCATCCGGCGGCGGGCAGCTATGGCGGAGGCACCTGGGGCGCACTGCTGGCACTGGGGCTGGTGCATACCGGCGTGATGTACACGCTGCTGTACGGGGCCTTCCAGCGGCTGTCGGTGGTGTCGATCGCCACGCTGTCGTTCATCTATCCGCTGGTGGCGATCGTCATCGACGTGATGGTGTTCGGCGTGGTGCTGGGGCCGCTGCAGGTGGCCGGCATGGCGCTGGTGCTGCTGGGCGTGGTCGCAAACCAGCTCGGCTGGGCGTTGCCATTGCGGCGGCGGGCGCGGGGATGAAGCGCGGCGTCGCGGGCGTGGGCGGTCATACCGCCGCGCTTGACCGGAATGCTGACTACGGTTAGTGTAGGCAGATAGCGAACGATCGTTCTATTCCATCGAGACCAGCCTGCTTCCGCCATGTCCACTGCGCCCCAGATCCACGCCGCCGCTGCCGCCAGCCAGCTCCATCCCTTCGACGACGCGCTGGCGCTGGTGCCCGCCGGCGAGCACCGTTTCCAGGGCCGCACCACGCCGGCATACTGGAACATGATCGGCCCGTTTGGCGGCATCACGGCCGCCACGCTGCTGCAGGCGGCGATGAACCATCCGCAGCGCCTGGGCGAGCCGGTCTCGCTGACCGTCAACTTTGCCGGTCCGATCGCGGAGGGTCCGTTCGAGATCGAGGCGCGCCCGGTCCGCACCAACCGCTCGACCCAGCACTGGACCCTGGAACTGCGCCAGGGCGATGCCGTCGCCACCACTGCCACCGCGATGTTCGCGGTGCGGCGCGACACCTGGGCCTGCGGCGAAGCGGTGATGCCGGACGTGCCAGCCGCCGACGCGCTGCCGGCGATGGGCGGGTTTGCGCCGGTGCGCTGGCTAAAGGCTTACGACATGAGGCCGGTGCGCGGCGCCAAGCCCCTCGCCGAGGCCGGCACCGAGCACCCGGACAGCCTGACCCAGTTCTGGCTGCGCGACGCGCCGGCGCGCACGCCGGACTTTGCCGCGGTCGCGGCCTGGGCCGACAGCTTCTATCCGCGCATCTTCCTCAAGCGCGCCGGCTTCGTGCCGGCCGGCACGGTGTCGATGACCACGTATTTCCATGCCGACGCCGCCACGCTGGCCGCGCTGGGCGACACCCATGTGCTGGCCAGCGCGCAGGCGCAGGTGTTCCGGCAGGGTTTCTTCGACCAGCGCGCGCAGCTGTGGAGCGCCGCGGGCGAGCTGATCGCCAGCTCGCACCAGATCGTCTACTACAAGGAGTAAGTCAGGCCGCTCAGGCTATCGCTTCGCGCGCCTGGGCCTCGTAGCGGTGCACGGTGTGGCGCATCGCCCAGAGCAGCATCACGCCGGGCAGCGCCACCGCCACGGTGCCGAGATAGAACGGCGCCCAGCCCCAGGCCTCGACCATATAGCCCGACGTCGGCCCGACGTAGACCCTGCCCACCGACGCCAGCGCCGACAGCAGCGCGTACTGCGTGGCCGAGAACGAGCGGTTGCACAGCGTCATCAGCAGCGCGACGAAGGCCGCAGTGCCCATGCCGCCGCACAGGTTCTCGACCGCAATGGTCGCGCCCATGGTCCACAAGTGCGGCGGAGTCACCGCCAGGATCCAGTAGCCCAGGTTCGACACCGCCTGCAGCACGCCGAACAGCATCAGCGAGCGGTACAGGCCCAGGCGCACCATCAGCGTGCCGCCGAACAGCGCGCCAAGGATGGTCGCGGCCAGCCCCAGGGTCTTGTTGACGATGCCCACCTCGCCCGCCGAGAAGCCGGCGCCGCGGATCAGGAAGGTGGTCGACAGGCTGCCGGCAAAGGCGTCGCCGAGCTTGTACAGCACGATCAGCAGCAGCAGCCACCACGCCCCGGGCCGCGCGAAAAAGTCGCGCAGCGGGCCCACCACCGCCTCTTCCAGCGAGCGCGGCGCGCGCGCGGGCACGTCGGGCTCCGGCGCCCACAGCAGGGTCAGGATGCCCACGCCCATCAGCGCCGCCATCAGCAGGTAGGTTTGCTGCCAGCCCAGCACGCGATCGGCCAGCCACAGCGCGAGGCCGCCCGAGACCAGCATCGCCAGCCGGTAGCCCAGCACCTTGACCGCGGCGCCGGCACCGCGCTCCGCCGGGCGCAGCACGTCGGTGCTGTAGGCGTCGAAGACGATGTCCTGCGAGGCCGACAGGAACGCCACCAGCGTGGCCAGCGCCGCCAGCATCCACAGCGCCTGCTGCGGCGGGCAGAACGCCATGCCGGCGATGCCGAGCACCAGCCCGACCTGGGTCAGCAGCAGCCAGCCGCGCCGGCGCCCCATCAGCGGTGGGGTGTAGCGGTCCATCAGCGGCGCCCACAGGAACTTGAAGATATAGGCCTGGCCCACCAGCGAGAAAAAGCCGATGGTCTTGATGTCCAGCCCTTCGACCGTCATCCACGCCTGCAGGGTGCCGGAGGTCAGCGCCAGCGGCAGGCCGGAGGCGAAGCCAAGCATCAGCATGGCGCCGATGCGGCGGTTGCGGAAGATATCGAGATAGGTCTGGAAATTCATGGATGGGGCAGCCGTGTGCCGCCCGCGCGGCTGCGCGGGCGCCGTGTATTATTGCACCACCTGTTTGCCCACTCTCCGATTGCGCCCGAGGAATCGCCCCATGCGTCGCCGCCTGCAAGGTGTTCAGCGTCCCTATCGACTGCGGCTGGCCCGTGCGCTGGCGCTGGCCGCGGTTGTGCTGCCGCTCGGCTGGAGCCAGCCGGCGCCGGCGCAGCCACAGGACGGCGGTGCCGGCGGCATCCGGCTGAACCCGGGCGGCTCGGCGGTGCGCAACATCGTGCCGGCCGAGGTGATCGAGCAGCAGGCGGTGCAGGAGTACGAGCAACTCAAGCAGGAGGCCATCGCCAAGCGCGCCCTGGCCCCGGACAACCACCCGCAGCTGGTGCGCCTGCGCGCCATCGGCAAGCGGCTGCTGCCGCAGACCGCGCGCTGGAACGAGCGCGCGCGGCAATGGCAGTGGGAGATCAACCTGATCGGCTCGAAGCAGGTCAACGCCTTCTGCATGCCGGGCGGCAAGATCGCGGTCTATACCGGGCTGCTCGACCAGCTCAAGCTGACCGACGACGAAGTCGCCATGGTGATGGGACACGAGATCGCGCACGCGTTGCAGGAGCACGCGCGCGAGCGCGCCGCCAAGTCCGAGATCACCAACCTCGGCGCTAACGTGATCTCGCAGCTGTTCGGCTTCGGCAACCTCGGCAATATGGCGCTGGGCACCGGCGCGCACCTGCTGACGCTGCGCTTTTCGCGCTCGGACGAGTCCGAGGCCGACCTGATCGGCATGGATGTGGCCGCGCGCGCCGGTTACGATCCGCGCGCGGCGGTGTCGCTGTGGCAGAAGATGGGCAAGGTCTCGCAGTCCGGCGCCGAGTTCCTGTCGACCCATCCGTCCGGGCGCAGCCGCATCGCCGACCTGGAAAAGCACTTGCCCGAGGTGCTGCCGCTGTATGCACGCGCGATCCACACCACGGTCGACAAGCTGCCGCCCTACCGTCCGAATATGACGGGGCTTGGCGATGCGCCGGTGGATGCCGGCGACGAGGACCGGCAGAAGCCGCTGAAGCGCTGAACGGCGCCGCGGCTCCGCGCCGCCCGTCACGGTATGCCGGGCAGCGCCCAAAGGCCTCGGAGGACAATGCGACAACCGCAGGGGGACCCGCATGAGCCTGAACCGCATGAGCCCGTCGGAGCAGCGGGCTGCGTACAAGCTGATCTTCGCCGGCTGCGAGGCCGAGCCCGACCGCTTCACCAGCGACCTGCCGGTCAGCTCCGAAGTCTGGCTGCTGTATGCGTCCGGCGAATCGTTCGAGGTGCCGCGCGGCTTGCTGCTGACCCCGCACCATGGCGCCGGCATTGCCGCGCTGCGCGCCGCGGTGCTGCGGCGGCTGCCGGCGCTGGCGGGGCCGGCAGCGGACCAAGCCGGCCCGCGCTTTCTTGCCGCCAATGAATCGCACCTGCTGGCGCAGATCGATTTCTTCGACATGCTGCGCCTGCTGCCGCTCACCGCCTGGTGGCATCGCGAGGTGCGCATGCCGATGGCCGGCATGCCATGGACGCCCGCGGCGCGCAGGGCGCTGGCGCTGAGCCTGACCGGCGATGCGCTGGTGCGCTGGCTCGGGGAGTCGGTGCTGGCCCATGTCGGCAGCGAGGCGGCGCTGGCGCGCTTCAAGGACATCGGCTACACCGCGGCGCGCACCCGCTTCGGCGGCCTCGCCGCGCCGGCCGGGCAGGCCCTGGGGCGGCTGGTCAATGTGGCCGCGCAGTACGTCGCGCTGACGCTGCTGGGCCTGCACGACGACAGCTTCCCGCCCGGTGGGCTGATGCGGCGTGTCGCGCAGGAGAGCCGCAAGGTGCTGGAGACGCTGTGGGACTGCGTTCGGGACGATCATGCGGAGGCCGCCGCGCCGGTAGCGGGAACGACTGCGGGAATGACTGCCGGCGACGTCGCTGCTGCCGCCGCCATTTCGCCGCTATGGCGCATCTCGGTCAACCGGCCGGCCGAGCACGCCGTGTTCGCCTCGCGCAAGACCGTCAAGGCCGATGCGGCCATCCGCGTGTTCGATACCGGCGGGCAGGGCGTGCGCTGGGCAGTGATCGATTCCGGCGTCGACGCGCGCCATCCGGCCTTCTTCGATCCGCTCAAGCTGGACGGGCCGCTGCCGGTGCGCGACGGGCTGATCGCACCGCGCCTGTCGCGCGTGGTCAGGACGCTGGACTTCACGCGCCTGTCGGCCATCACCAGCGGCCGCCTGCCGCCCATGCCCAAGGGCAAGCGCGGCCCCGGCGAGGCCGAGCTGCGGCAGCGGGTCGCCGCGATTGCCGACGACCTGTCGCATGGCCGCATCATCGACTGGTCCGTGATCGAGCCGCTGCTCGACATCAGCCATGACGATCCGGCGCAATACGTGCCCCCTGGCGGCAGCCACGGCACGCATGTGGCGGGCATCATTGGTGCCGGCTGGCCGTCGTCGGTGTACCTGGCGCGGCCTGATCCCATGCCGTTGCCGTCCGAGCTGGCGGAATCCGGCGATGTCAGCGGCATCTGCCCGCGCATCGAGCTGCTCGACCTGCGCATTTTCGATGCGCAGGGCCGGGGCGACGAGTTCGGCATCCTGGGCGCGCTGCAGTACGTGCGCTGGCTTAACCAGAGCCGCGACCGGCAGTCGGTGCATGGCATCAACCTGAGCGTGGCGCTGCGCCACGACGTGCGCAGCTATGCCTGCGGCAGCACGCCGGTATGCGTCGAGTGCGACCGCCTGGTGGCCAGCGGCGTGATCGTGGTGGCGGCAGCCGGCAACTATGGCTACGACGAGGCCTTCGCGGCCGAACACATGGGCGCGGGGTTCCGCGGACAGACCATCACCGATCCCGGCAATGCGCGCGCCGTGATCACGGTGGGCGCGACCCATCGCACCGATCCCTACCGCTTCGGCATCTCCTACTTTTCCAGCCACGGTCCCACCGGCGATGGCCGCATCAAGCCCGACCTGGTCGCGCCGGGGGAGAAGATCACCTCGACCGTGCCCGGCGGCACGCTGGCGTCGATGGACGGCACCAGCATGGCGGCACCGCATGTGTCCGGGGTCGCGGCGCTGCTGCTGTCGCGCAACAATGAACTGATGGGCCAGCCCGAGACCGTCAAGACCATCCTGTGCGCCGCGGCCACTGACCTTGGGCGCGAGCGCGCCTTCCAGGGGGCGGGGCTGGTCGATGCGCTGCGCGCGCTGCAACGCGTGTAGGGCGCGGCCGCAAGGTGCAACAAAAAAGCCGGCAGTGCCGGCTTTTTTGATGTGCGGGAACGGCAGGCCTCAGGCGCGCAGTCCGCTGGCCTCGTCGGCGCCCACATGCACGTTCATGCATTGCACCGCCGCGCCGGCCGCACCCTTGCCCAGGTTGTCCAGGCGCGCCACCAGGTTCAGGCGCTCGGCATTGCCGAACACGAACAGGTCGACCCGGTTGGTGTCGTTGTTGGCCTGCACGTCGAAGAAACCGCGGTCGAGGTTGTCGTCGCCGTTGTACGGCATCACGCGCACGAACTGCTCGCCTTCATAGTGCTGCCGATAGATCTCGACGATCTGCTCGGGGCTGACCTTGCGCGCCAGCCGCTCGGCGAACACCGGCACCGTCACCGCCAGGCCCTTCAGGAAGTTGCCGACGATGGGGTTGAAGATCGGCGCCTGCGCCAGGCCGGCCTGCACGCGCATTTCCGGCAGGTGCTTGTGCTCCAGGCCCAGCGCGTAAGGACGCGGGCTGTTCAGCTTCGGGTTACCGCCGGCTTCGAACTCGGCGATCATCGACTTGCCGCCGCCGCTGTAGCCGGTCAGCGAAAACGCCGACAGCGGGTAGTCGGCCGGCAGCACGCCGGCATCCACCAGCGGGCGCACCGCCAGCACGAAGGCACTGGCGTGGCAGCCCGGCACCGCGATGCGCTTGCTGGCGCGGATCTTGTCGCGCTGGCCGCGCACAAGTTCGGGCAGGCCATAGGCCCAGTTGTCGGCGGTGCGGAACGCCGTGCTGGCGTCGATCACGCAGGTGTCCGGGTTGGTCACCAGCGACACCGCCTCGCGCGAGGCCACGTCGGGCAGGCACAGGAAGGCGACGTCGGCGGCATTCAGGAAGCGTGCTCGTTCGGCCGGGTCCTTGCGCTTGTCTTCGGCAATGCGCAGCAGTTCCACGTCGGAACGACCGGAAAGATAGTCAAGCAGCCGGAGACCGGTGGTGCCTTCCTGACCATCGACGAACACTTTGAAAACCATGGCTGACTCGCTCTTTGAAATGCGGGAATGCGAAACCTCTCCTGCCGGGCGCAGGGGCGAACCCGCATTGTAGCGGGGATGGGGGCCTGTCGCAGGGGTTTGTACCGATTGGAGTCCTGCGCGTTGGCACAGTTCGCGGCTTGCGGGATTTAACCTACTAGGTTAGTTTACATGGAGAAGGGAACGGCGCATTACAAACTGCGGCATGTGAAGGCCCTGTTGCTGGCGGGCAAGATGGATATGACGTTTGCGGCGTATTCCCACGCCGCGATGATGGGCCTGCGCTGGACCGGGGTACGTGACATACTTGCCCGCCTTGAGCCGGCGGATTTCTACAAGAGCATGACAACGTACGAAGACCATCGGATCTGGCAGGACGTCTACCGGCCCGTCACGCCGCATGGCGCCTTGTATGTGAAGCTCACCGTTGCCAACGAGGTGTTGGTCGTTTCCTTCAAGACAAGGTAACAGCGACTAGACGAACAGCCGGAGAAGGCAAGATGAAGTGTCCCGAGTGCGGTGGCGCGGAGCTGGTGGGGGGGATGCGCGACATGCCCTATACGTACCGCGGGGAAACCACGGTGATCCCGAATGTGTCCGGGCAATGGTGCCCCAAGTGCGGCGAGGGCGTGCTGCCCCGTGACAGCGATTGGGTGAGCGAGGCGATGCTTGCCTTCAACAGGCAAGTCAATGCTGCCCTCGTCGATCCGGCCTATATCACCCAAGTCCGCAGGAAGCTGCGCCTGGACCAGCGCGAGGCCGCTGAAATCTTCGGCGGTGGCGTCAATGCGTTCTCACGGTACGAAACGGGGCGCACCAAGCCGCCACTCGCATTGGTAAAGCTGCTACGGCTGCTGGACCGCCACCCGGAACTGCTGGACGAGATCCGGGCGGCCTGAGCCCGCTGTCACAGCGGAAAGTTATAATCGATCGACAACGGCGCGTGGTCGCTGAATTTCTCGTCTTTGTAGATCGAGCACAACTGCGCGGTGTCGGCGATCTTCGGCGTGGCGAGGTGGTAGTCGATCCGCCATCCCACGTTTTTCGCATAGGCCTGGCCGCGGTTGCTCCACCAGGTGTACTGGTCCGGCCGCGGGTCCAGCTTGCGGAACACGTCGACATAGCCGTGCACGTCGAACAGCTCGCCGATCCAGGCGCGCTCTTCCGGCAGGAAGCCTGAGTTCTTCAGGTTGCCCTTCCAGTTCTTGATATCGATTTCCTTATGGGCGATGTTGACGTCGCCGCACAGCACGATCTCGCGCCCGCTGGCCTTGAGCTGCAGCAGGTGCGGCAGGAACGCTTCCAGAAAGCGGAACTTGGCGAGCTGGCGTTCCTCGCCGCTCGACCCGGACGGCACGTACACCGAAATCACCGCCAGGTGCGGGTACTGCACTTCCACATAGCGGCCCTCGTTGTCGAATTCGGCATTGCCGAAGCCTGTGATGACGCGCTCGGGCTTGTGGCGCGTGTAAAGGCCCACGCCGCTATAGCCCTTCTTCTCGGCGTAATGGAAAAAGCCGTGGTAGCCGTGTGGCGCCAGGAACGCTTCCGTCATGTCGGCGGCCTGCGCCTTCAGTTCCTGCACACAGACCATGTCTGCGTCCTGCTTGCCCATCCAGTCGAAAAAGCCCTTCTTCGAAGCGGAGCGGATGCCGTTGAGGTTGGCGCTGATAATCCGTAACATTCGGGGAAATTTTGAATTCAGAGAGAAATGATGACGCAGCAGACTCCGGCCCCGGGTACCGCGGGTAATGACCTCAGCCAGACCTTTATCCGCTTTGCGCTCGACGCTGGCGTGCTGTCGTTCGGCGAGTTCGTCACCAAGGCCGGCCGCAAGTCGCCTTACTTCTTCAATGCCGGCCTGTTCAACCAGGGCGGGATGCTGGGCCAGGTGGCGCAATTCTATGCGAAAACCCTGCTGGCCTCGGGCGTGCAGTTCGACGTGCTGTTCGGGCCGGCGTACAAGGGCATCACGCTGGCTTCGGCCACGGCGGTGGCGCTGGCGGGCATGGGACGTGATGTCGGCTTCGCGTACAACCGCAAGGAAGCCAAGGACCACGGCGAAGGCGGCACGCTGGTCGGAGCCAAGCTGCAGGGCAAGGTGGTGATCGTCGACGACGTGATCTCCGCCGGCACCTCGGTGCGCGAATCGGTGAACCTGATCCGCGCCGCCGGCGCCGAGCCCGCCGCGGTGCTGATCGCGCTGGACCGCATGGAGAAGAGCGGCACCGCCGAGCAGGTCGGCACTCATTCGGCGGTGCAGGACGTGCAGCGCGAATTCGGTATCCCGGTGATCGCCATCGCCAGCCTGAAGGACCTGCTGGCCTATCTCGATGCCTCGCAGGATCCGGCGCTGGGCGCTTCGCGCGAGGCCGTGGCTGCCTATCGTCAGCGCTACGGCGTCTGAAACCGTTGAAGAGGGCGGGCGCTGGCAGCCAGCGCCCGAGGCGTGGCCGGTAGGCACACGGCTGACTTTCAGACTGGGAGGGAGCGCGGCGTGGCGGCAAAGGAGCGGCAGGAACGGGCAGTGCGGCAGGCGGCAACGCCGTCCCCGACGGCGGAGTCCGCCGGCAACGGCGAGTCGCTGGCCGAGCGCGGCGCCCAGGTGCGGCCGCGCAAGCCGGTGCGCAAGGCGGCCAAGGCCCCCGACCGGCCCGCGCACGAGGCGTATGCCGTGCGCGCACTGGTGCTGCAGGGCGGCGGCGCGCTGGGCGCCTACCAGGCCGGCGTGTACCAGGGGCTGGCCGACGGCGGCATCTTCCCCAACTGGGTCGCCGGCATTTCGATCGGTGCGTTGAACGCGGCCATCATCGCCGGCAATCCGCCGCGTCGCAGGGTGGAGCAGCTGCGGGCGTTCTGGGAACACATCTGCGCGCAGCCGTGGCTGCCCAGCCTGTCCTACACCTGGTTTGCCGATGAAGCGGCAAGCTGGCCCGAGCCGATGCGGATCTGGTTCGACGGACTGCATGCGGCGCGCGCCATGCTGGAGGGCCAGCGCGGCTTCTTCCAGCCGCGCAGCTGGGCGGCGCTGATGTCGCGCTACTCGGACCCGACCCATGCCAGCTTCTACGACACCAAGCCGCTGAAGGCCACGCTGGAGCGCTTTGCCGACTTCGACCTGATCAACCATCGTCCCGACCTGATGCGGGTCTCGGTGGGCGCGGTCAATGTGCGCACCGGCAACTTTGCCTACTTCGACAATACCCGCGACAAGCTCTGCGCCGAGCATTTCATGGCATCGGGCGCGCTGCCCCCGGGCTTTCCGGCGGTGGAGATCGATGGCGAATACTACTGGGACGGCGGGCTGGTCTCGAACACGCCGCTGGCCGAGGTGCTGACCGCGCAGCCGCGGCGCGACGCGCTGATCTTCCAGGTCGACCTGTGGAGCGCGCGCGGCAAGCTGCCGCACGACCTGATCGACGTGGCCGAGCGCCAGAAGGACATCCAGTATTCCAGCCGCACCCGGGCCATCACCGACTACATGCGCGAGCAGCAGAACCTGCGCCGCATGCTCAACGAGGTAATGGCGCTGGTGCCGCAGTCGAAGCGCGACAACGACTGGTACCGCCGCGCGGCAGAGCAGTCGTGCGATGCGCGCCGCAACGTGATCCAGCTGATCTACCGCGACAAGTCGTTCGAGAACCTGGCCAAGGACTACCAGTTCGGCCCGCTGACCATGCACGAGCACTGGACCAGCGGGCTGGAGGATATCCGCCAGACGCTGCGCCATCCGCAATGGCTGGCCATGCCCAGCCGCGAGCAGCCCTTCGTCACGCACGACGTGCATCGCGGCAACGGCGGCTGAGCGCCGCCGGCGCGCGCTGGCTCAGTCGACCTTGATCCCGGCCAGTTCCGGACGCGCCGGCGGATAAGCCGGCTTCAGGTCCGCGAAGACCTTGGTCATGATCTCGGCCACCATCAGGTTGCGGTGGGTCTTGGAATCGGCCGGCACCACGTACCAGGGGCACTCGGGCGTGCTGGTGGCCGTGATGGCGGCCTCGTAGGCGTCCATGTAGGCCTTCCAGTGCTTGCGCTCTGCAAGGTCCTGGGTGTCGAATTTCCAGTGTTTTTCCGGGTCGGCCAGGCGCGCCTCGAGCCGCGACTTTTGTTCGTCGCGCGAAATATGCAGGAAGCACTTGATGATGGTGGTGCCGGTCTCGGTCAGCATCGACTCGAATTCGCGGATCTGGCGGTAGCGCCGTTCGCATTCGGCGGCGTCGATCCAGTCGTGCACGCGCGTGATCAGCACATCTTCGTAGTGGCTGCGGTTGAACACCACGATCTCGCCCGACTTCGGCACCTGCAGGTGGATGCGCCACAGGAAATCCCGCGCCAGCTCCTCGGGCGACGGCGCCTTGAAGCCCACCACGCGGATGCCCAGCGGATCGAAGCTGCGGAACACGCCGCGCACGGTGCCGTCCTTGCCGCTGGTGTCCATGCCCTGCAGCACCACCAGCAGCTTGCGGCGGTGCTCGGCATAGAAGATGTCCTGCTGCGCGTCGAGCGCGTTGCTCAGCTCGATGATGCGGGCCAGGTCTTCCTCTTTCTTGCCGCATGACAGCGGCTTGCTGCCCGGGTCGAAGTCGGCAAGGCGGAATCGCTTGCCCGAGGTGATGCGGAAATCGTCCAGCGGCATAGGCGCTCCATTCGCGATGATCTGCGGGATCAGGGAATCGGGCGCCCCGGGGACTGCGCTGCAGGGGAGGGAACAAGGGGCGCGCAGCCCCTATGGTCAGGCCGGCAGGGCCGCCAGGTCAATGCTGCCTTCGAACACGGTGGTGGCCGGGCCGGTCATGCGCACCGGTTCGGCGCCGCCGTCCCAGGCAATGGTCAGCTCGCCGCCATGGGTGTGGACCCGCACCGGCGAATCCAGCAGGCCGCGCCGGATGCCGGCGACCACGGCCGCGCAGGCACCGGTGCCGCAGGCCAAAGTCTCGCCGGCGCCGCGCTCGTAGACGCGCAGCCGGATGGCGTGGCGGTCAACCACCTGCATGAAGCCGGCATTGACGCGGTTCGGGAAGGCCGGATGGTGTTCGATCACCGGGCCGTCCTGCAGCACGGGGAAGTTCTCGACGTCGTCCACCACCTGCACCGCATGCGGGTTGCCCATCGACACCGCCGAGATCCATTCGGTGCGGCCGTTGACTTCGAGGCCGTACAGCGCGTCCGCGCCCTCGGCATGCGTGGGCAGGCCCTGCGCACGGAACGGCACGCGCGCCGGTTCCAGCTCGGGCGCGCCCATGTCGACCGTGACCTGGCCATCGTCCTGTAGCGTCAGCGTGATCACGCCGTTCATCACCTCGACGCGCACCGAACGCTTGTCGGTCATGCCCTGCTCGGTGACGAAGCGCACGAAGCAGCGCGCGCCATTGCCGCAGTGCTCGACCTCGCTGCCGTCGGCATTGACGATGCGGTAGCGGAAATCGACATCCGGGCGCGTCGGTTTCTCGACGATCAGGATCTGGTCCGCGCCCACGCCGAAATGCCGGCTGGCCAGCGCGCGCCACTGGGCCGGAGTCAGGTCGATCTGCTGGTGGATGCCGTCGAGCACGACAAAGTCGTTGCCCGCGCCATGCATCTTGGTGAACTTGAGTTTCATGGTGGCGATTGTAGCGGCGCGGCGCCGGCTGTGCCGGCGCGCTCAGTAGCGCTCAGTAAATCTCGGGCTCGCCCGGCAGGCGGTGCTTGAAGCGCTTGTGCACCCAATAGTACTCGGGCACCCGCGGGCGGATGCAATCCTCGAAAAAGGCGTTCATGCGGCGCGTGTCGTCGGTGACGCTGGCGCCGGGGTAGTCTTCCCAGGCCGGCAGCACGCGCAGCACGTAGCCCTGGTAGTCGGGCAGCATCTCGGTGTAGATCGGCACCACTCTGGCGCCGGTCAGGCGCGCCAGCCGCGATACCGAGGTCAGCGTCAGCGCCTGCACGCCGAAGAACGGCACGAATTCCGAATCGCGCTCACCGAAGTCCATGTCGGCGATCAGCTGCAGCGCCTCGCCCTTCTTCAGGCAGCGCAGGATGTCGCGCGCGCTGTCGTTGCGAGAGATCATGTTGGCGCCGAAGCGCCCGCGCGCCTGCTTGAGGAAGCCGTCGAACAGCGCGTTCTTCTGCTTCGTATAGAGCGAGGCGCCGGAGCGGCCGACATGCTCGCGCAGGTGGATGGTGAGCCGGATCGCGCCGGCTTCGACGCCCGACAGGTGCAGCGTCACCAGGATGTGCGGCGTGCCGTCCAGCGCCACCAGCCCCGCCTGGTCGTCGATCTGCACCCAGCGGCGCATCTGCGCCTCGCTGCCGGTCCAGAAGATGCCGCGCTCGGCAAAGCTGCGGAACAGCAGGCGGAAGCTCTGGCGCGACAGCGCGTCGATCTCGGCCTCGGTCCGGTCCGGAAAGCACAGGCGCAGGTTGGCCTGCACCACCTTGCGCCGCTCGCTCGGAATCCGGTACAGCAGGCTGCCGAGCGCCTCGCCGAAGCGCGCGACGAAGGGATAGGGCAGTTTGCCCAGCACGGTCAGCAGGCCGATGCCGAGCCACGTGAACACACGGCTCATGAGATCGATCGGTCAGTCGCCGGCGCGGAATCCGTGCCCTCGGTAGCGGGTGTGTCCGGGGTGCCAGGGGTGCCCGCTCCGGCGGGTTGCTTGTAGCGGTTGTAGCCCCACAGGTATTGCGTCGGGCACAGACGCACCAGTTCTTCGATGGTGCGGTTGATGACCGCGGCGGCGGCGGCGGGATCGTCGGGCAGCATCCCGCCGTCCTCGATCACGCGCAGATGACCGCGGTAGCCGGCACCGCGCGGCAGCCGCTCGGCAAAGACCGCCACCACCGGCGCGCCGGTCAGTTGCTGCAGCCGGTGCACCAGCGCCATGGTGTAGGCGGGCTTGCCGAAGAAGGGCGCCCAGTTGCCTTCGCCGCCGCTGGGCACCTGGTCGGGCAGGATGCCCACCGCCTGGCCGCGCTTGAGTGCCTTGACCAGCATGCGCACGCCGCGCGGCGTGGCCGGCGCCATGTGCATGTTGGGCCGGGTGCGCATTTTTTCGATCCAGTCGCGCAGCCACGGCTGGTGCGGCGGCTTGAACAGCGCCGTCACCGGGCGATGCAGGGCATGGGATTGGGGCAGCACTTCAAAGCAGCCCAGGTGCGGGGTCAGGATGATGATGCCCTTGCCGCGCGCCTGCAGGGCGCCCAGTTCAGGCCACAGGTGGTCGTCAAAGCCGTACAGCCTGGCGCCGATCCTGCGGCGGCTCCAGAAGTAGGGCATCTCGATGATCATGCGCCCGGCCGAGCGGGCGGCCTCGTCGATCATCGCCTCGGTGGCGTCGGGGAAGGCGAGGCGGAAATTCTCCCGCAGGCGCTGGCCATAGCGGCCCGGCAGCCGTGCGATCAGCAGGCCCAGCGCGCCGCCCGCGGCCTGCAGCAGCCGCAGCGGGAAACGGGAGATCAGCCAGAATAAAAAAGTCATCAGGCGTGGAAAACGGGTCCAGGCAAGTCCGCCGCGGGACTGTGACCGGGATCAGACGGGCAGGCAGGCGTGGGTCCGGCATGCCGGCAAGGTGTCGTACCGCACCCCTGTGGCGCTGCAACGACGCCTGCAGGCGCGTATAATAGCGTGTATCGCCGAGTTAACTGACAACTTGCGGGGCGATGCGGCTCTAACCGGGCTGCCTGAAATACCGCTAAAGCGTCGCCGCCATGGACCGAACAGGCTGGCACGCAATAGCCAACCTGGAGAATAAGTTCGTGGCAAACGACTTCCTTTTTACTTCGGAATCCGTCTCCGAAGGCCATCCCGACAAGGTCGCCGACCAGATTTCCGACGCCGTCCTGGACGCCATCCTGGCGCAGGACAAGTACGCGCGTGTGGCAGCCGAGACGCTTTGCAACACCGGTCTGGTGGTGCTGGCCGGGGAAATCACCACGACCGCCAACGTCGACTATATCCAGATCGCGCGCGACACCATCAAGCGCATCGGGTACGACAACACCGATTACGGCATCGACTACAAGGGCTGCGCGGTGCTGGTCGCCTATGACAAGCAGTCGCCCGACATCGCCCAGGGCGTCGACCGTGCCTCGGACGACTACCTGAACCAGGGCGCCGGCGACCAGGGCCTGATGTTCGGCTACGCCTGCGACGAGACCCCGGAACTGATGCCGTTCCCGATCTACTACGCGCACCGCCTGGTCGAGCGCCAGTCGCTGCTGCGCCGCGACGGCCGCCTGCCGTGGCTGCGCCCGGATGCCAAGTCCCAGGTCACGGTGCGCTATGTCGACGGCAAGCCGCACAGCGTGGATACCGTGGTGCTGTCGACCCAGCACGCGCCGGACATCACCCAGGCGCAGATCCGCGAGGCCGTGATCGAGGAGATCATCAAGCCGGTGCTGCCGGCAGAGATGCTCAAGGAAACCAAGTACCTGGTGAACCCGACCGGCCGCTTCGTGATCGGCGGGCCGCAAGGCGACTGCGGCCTGACCGGGCGCAAGATCATTGTCGACACCTACGGCGGCGCCTCGCCGCACGGCGGCGGCGCGTTCTCGGGCAAGGACCCGTCCAAGGTCGACCGCTCGGCTGCCTACGCCGCGCGCTACGTCGCCAAGAACGTGGTGGCCGCGGGCCTGGCGCGGCAGTGCCAGGTGCAGGTCAGCTACGCCATCGGCGTGGCGCGGCCGATCAACGTGACGGTCTATACCGAAGGCACCGGCAAGATTCCGGACGCCAAGATCGCGGAACTGGTGCAGGAACATTTCGACCTGCGCCCGAAGGGCATCGTGCAGATGCTGGACCTGCTGCGGCCGATCTACGAGAAGACCGCGGCCTATGGCCACTTCGGCCGCGAAGAGCCGGAATTCTCGTGGGAAGCCACCGACAAGGCGGCTGCGCTGCGCGCCGCGGCCGGCCTGTAAGCGCCGCGCTCGCGTCGGCAATCCTGACGACAAGCCCCGCCGGCCCGCAAGGGCTCGCGGGGTTTTTTTGCGTGGCTTTGATCCAGGTTCAGCTGACGCGTGACGCAGGCGCCACGGCCGGCGCACGGAGTAAAATTCCGCCACTCGCCTGCCGCCGCTGCGGCGGCCACCCTCAACACTGGTAACCGTTCCCAGAGGATGCCATGTCCGAAGCGCCTGTCCTTGCCCCGTCGCCCCCAGCCCGGCCGTCAACTGCCGGCCAGCTCGACCTGATCCGTCCGCAGCCCTATACGGAGTGGGCGCCCGAGGTCAGCGCCGAAGAACGCGCCACGCTGCGCCGCGAACTGGAGCAGGGCGCGGTACTGTACTTCCCCAACCTGAAGTTTCAGTTCCAGCGGGGTGAAGAGCGCTTCCTCGACGCCCGTTATTCCGACGGCAAGTCCAAGAACATCAACCTGCGTGCCGACGACACCGCGGTGCGCGGCGCGCAGGGCAGCCCGCAGGACCTGGCCGACCTGTACACGCTGATCCGCCGCTACGCCGACAGCAGCGAGTCGCTGATCCGCACGCTGTTCCCGGAATACATCCCGCACATGACCCGCGCCGGCACCTCGCTGCGGCCCAGCGAGATCGCCGGGCGCCCGGTCAGCTGGCGCAAGGACGACACCCGCCTGCACGTCGATTCCTTCCCGTCGAACCCGATGCTGGGCAAGCGCCTGTTGCGCGTGTTTCACAATATCGACCCGGCCGCGCCGCGCGTGTGGCGCGTAGGCGAGCCGTTCGGCGACTTTGCGCAGAAGTTCGTGCCCAAGACCCACGGCATGTGGCCGGGGCAGGCGGCGCTGATGAAGCTGCTGCATATCACCAAGCGCCGCCGCTCGGAATACGACCACCGCATGCTGCAGCTGCATGACCTGGCCAAGGCCGACCTGGACTACCAGGCCAACGTGCCGCAGCAGGAATTCCACTTCCCGCCGGGTGCAACCTGGATCGTCTTCAGCGACCAGCTGCTGCACGCGGCCATGCGCGGGCGCGCGATGATGGAGCAGACCATCTACCTGGCGCCGCAGGCGATTTCCGACCACACGCATTCGCCGGAGGCAGTGCTGTCGCGCATGCTCGGGCGGCCGATGCTGGTGTCGTAAGCGCGGCCTGTGCAGGCCAGAGCTCAACGCAGCAGCAGGCGCAGCATGGTGTCGAAGGTCTTGCCGTAAGGCGGCTTGAGCAGTCCGGCGCCGTTCAGGCTGGCCTGGTGGAACACCGGCTTCACCTTCGAAAAGGTGTCGAAGCCCGCCTGCCCATGGTACGCGCCCATGCCGCTGGCGCCGACGCCGCCGAACGGCAGGCCGTCCTGGGCGATATGGAACAGGGTGTCGTTGACCGTGACGCCGCCGGCGACGGTCTGCTGCATCACATGGGCGATGGCGCCGCGGTCGCGCTCGAACACGTATAACGCCAGCGGGCGCGGACGCGCGTTGATGTAGTCCACCGCCTCGTCGAGGGTGCGGTAGGTCACCACCGGCAGCACCGGCCCGAAGATCTCCTCGCGCAGGGCGGTTACGCCCTGTGGCACATCCAGCAGCAGCACCGGCGGCAGGCGCCGCGCCTGCGCATCCGGCTGCGCATCGGACAGCGGCACCACGGTCGCGCCTTGCGCGGCGGCCTCGTCGACCAGCGCTGCCAGCCGTGCGAAGTGCCGCGGGCTGATGATGCTGGTGTAGTCCGGGTTGTGCGCCAGGTCGGGATAGAGCCGGACTACGCAGCGGCGCGCCGCGTCCACCATCTGCCCGCGCAGGTCCTCCGGCACCAGTACATAATCCGGCGCGATGCAGGTCTGGCCCGCGTTCATCAGCTTGCCGACCAGGATGCGCTCCACGGCGCGCTCGAGGTCGGCCCCGGCCCCGATGATGGCGGGGGACTTGCCACCCAGCTCCAGGGTTACCGGGGTCAGGTTGGCGGCCGCCGCGCGCATCACATGGTGGCCGACCGCGGTCGAACCCGTGAACAGCAGGTGGTCGAACGGCAGCGCGGTGAACGCGCTGGCCACGTCGGCATCGCCGTTGATCACGACGATTTCGTCCGGGGCGAAGTGCTGCGGCACCAGCCGCGCGAACAGCGCCGCGAAGCGCGGCGTGTATTCCGACAGCTTGACCATGGCCCGATTGCCTGCCGCCAGCGCGCCGGCCAGAGGGCCGACCGTCAGGTACAGCGGGTAATTCCAGGGCACCACGATGCCGACCACGCCAAGCGGCTGCGGCACCAGGCGCGAGCTTCCCGGGCGGAACCAGAACCCCGTGGGTGCGCGCCGCACGCGCATCCAGCGCTTGCCATGCCGCAGGGCGTCGTCGACGCCGGCGAGGCTGGGGAACACCTCCAGCAGCGCGGTCTCCTGGCGCGGACGGTTGGTGAAATCCGCATGGATCGCGGCGGCAATTTCGGCCTGGTTTTCGGTCACCAGGCGCCGCAGGCGCTGCAGCCGGTCGGCACGCACAGGCCAGGCGGGCAGCTGGTCGCGCCGCGAAGCGGCATGCATGGCACCGAAGACGGACGACAGGTCGGGAACTTCTCGCATGGCTGCGCTCCAGGATTTCCGCGCACATTCGCGCACCATCGCGCAAGATAAGGCAGCGCGCCGGCCAAGACAATGGAAGCTTGCTACCAGCAAGCCGATTCAAACGCCCGTCCGGCGCGCTCGCGCGCCTCTCCGTCAAGCCCGTGCCTTT
Source organism: Cupriavidus taiwanensis LMG 19424 (assembly GCF_000069785.1). Lineage (NCBI taxonomy): Bacteria > Pseudomonadati > Pseudomonadota > Betaproteobacteria > Burkholderiales > Burkholderiaceae > Cupriavidus > Cupriavidus taiwanensis. Next base: position 173,780 of record NC_010528.1, read on the forward strand.
GATTGCCGCCGCCCGCTCCGGGCTTGAGCCGGCGCAGCCAGCGCCTACACTGAATCTCACGGCTTGCCATCCGCTGGACGGACAGGGCGCGCGCCGGCGCGGCCCGGCTCACGCATGCGCGCCGCCTGCGGAATCGCGGGGAGACAGATGGAAACCACCTATGACTACGTCATCGTCGGCGCGGGGTCGGCCGGCTGTGCGCTGGCGGGGCGCCTGGCCGACAGCGGCGACGACACCATCGCGCTGGTCGAGGCCGGACACCACGACCACCATGTGCTGGTGCGCACACCCGCCGGGCTGGCCGCGATGCTGCCGCATGCGGGGGCGCGCAACTACGGCTACCAGACCGTGCCGCAGCCGGGCCTGAACGGCCGCCGCGGCTACCAGCCGCGCGGGCGCGGGCTGGGCGGCTGCTCATCGATCAACGCCATGATCTACACGCGCGGCCGGCCCGCGGACTACGATGCCTGGGCCGACGCCGGCTGCGATGGCTGGTCCTGGGACGACGTGCTGCCGTACTTCCGCCGCGCCGAATGCAACGAGCGCCTGGCCGGCAGCGACGACGATCCGCTGCACGGCGGCAACGGCCCGCTGCATGTCAGCGACCTGCGTACGCCCAACCCGTTCGCCGAGCGCTTTATCGAGGCAGCGCAGCAGGCGGGCTTTCCGCGCAACGACGATTTCAACGGGGAAGAGCAGGAGGGCATCGGCTGGTACCAGGTCACGCAGCACGCGGGCGAACGCTGGAACGCCGCGCGTGCGTACCTGCATGGCGGCAACCCGCGCGACCGCGCCTGCAATGGCGGCCGTGCGCGGCTGCACGTGCTGACCGACACGCAGGCCCTGCGCATCGTCTTCGAAGGCCGTCACGCCGCCGGGGTGCTGGTACAGCGTGACGGCCGCCAGCAGCTGCTGCGCGCGCGTCGCGACGTGATCGTGTGCGCGGGCACGTTCGGCTCGCCGCAGCTGCTGATGGTCTCGGGCGTCGGTCCTGCCGCGCACCTGCGCGAACACGGCATCGACGTGGTCCATGACCTGCCCGGCGTGGGCGCCAACCTGCAGGACCATCTCGACGTGGTGCTGCACAAGCGCACCGCCGTGCCCGAGCTGTTCGGCGTGTCGTTCGGCGGCGTCGCGAGGCTGCTGTCCGAAATGCTGCGCTATCGGCGCGAGCGCGCCGGCATGATGTCGAGCAACTTCGCCGAGGCCGGCGGCTTCGTGCGCAGCCACCCGGCGCTGCCCGAGCCCGACTTGCAGCTGCATTTCGTGGTGGGCCTGGCGGACGACCATATGCGCAAGCTGAATCTCGGTCATGGCTATTCCTGCCATGTCTGCCTGCTGCGCCCGCGCAGCCGCGGCGAGGTCCGGCTGGCCACGGCCGATATCCGACGCGCGCCGCTGATCGACCCGAACTACCTGAGCGACGCGCGCGACCTCGACGACATGGTGGCCGGCGTGCGCATCGTGCGCAGCATCCTGTCGCAGCCGCAGCTGGCCTGCTTCGGCGGGCGGGAGCTCTATACGGCCGGGCTGCGTGCCGATGGCAGCGACGATGCCGCCGTGCGCGCACTGATCCGCGCGCGCGCCGACACCATCTACCACCCGGTCGGCACCTGCCGCATGGGCATGGATGCGATGGCGGTGGTGGATCCGCAATTGCGCGTGCGCGGCGTGGAAGGGCTGCGCGTGGTCGATGCGTCGGTGATGCCCACGCTGATCGGCGGCAATACCAATGCGCCCGCGATCATGATCGGCGAACGCGCGCACGACCTGATCCGCTATGCGCCGCGCGTGATGCTGCGGGTGCTGGAGTCGATGGAGGCCTAGCCTTCGAAGCCGCGCGACGCCACCCGGCCGAGCGCGCCGGCTTCGGCGTCGAGCGTGCCGAACACGCGCCCGTGCTGCCGTCCGAGCCGGCTGGCGACGAACAGCTCCGCGTTCTCGGGGTCGGCATGCGCCAGCATCAGCGCGGCCTGCGCGGTCAAGACCAGGCCCTGTGCAAAGCGGCGCGCATTGGCCTCCTGCTGTTCCGCGGGCTCGCGCAGCATGGCCTGCAGCGAGGCCAGTTCCGCGCGCACCGACGGATGGCCGCCGGCCCGCCGCGACAGGTCCTGCAACAGCCGTGCGCCATCGTCGGGATTGCGCTGGAGCGCACGCAGCACGTCCAGGCACATGATGTTGCCGGAGCCTTCCCAGATCGAATTGACCGGCGCCTCGCGGTACAGCCGCGCCATCGGGCCTTCCTCGACATAGCCGTTGCCGCCCCAGACTTCCATCGCTTCGCCGGTGGCTTCGAGCGTGCGCTTGCAGACCCAGAACTTGGCCGCCGGCGTGACCACGCGCTTCCAGGCGGCGGCGAGCGGGTCGGGGTTGTCGCCCTCGGCGTGCGCGAAGGCGTGGCCCAGTTCCATCATCAGCAGCGTGGCCGCCTCGGATTCCAGCGCCAGGTCCGCCAGCACGTTGCGCATCAGCGGCTGGTCGCACAGCAGGCGCCCGAAGGCGCTGCGGTGGCGCGTATGGTGGAGCGCCTGCACGAAGGCCGCGCGCAGGATCGCGGCGCTGCCGATCACGCAGTCCAGCCGCGTGCTGGTGGCCATTTCGATGATGGTCGGGATGCCGCGGCCCTCCTCGCCGATCAGGATGCCGGCGGCGTCGCGGAACTCGACTTCGCTGCTGGCGTTGGAGCGGTTGCCGAGCTTGTCCTTGAGCCGCTGGATCTGCACCGCGTTGCGGCTGCCGTCGTCGCGAAAGCGCGGCACGAAGAAGCACGACAGCGGACCGTCTTCGGCGCCCATGCGCGCCACCACCAGGTGCGCATCGCACATCGGCGCGGAGAAAAACCACTTGTGGCCGGTCAGCGCGTATTCCGCGCCGCGGCCTTCGCCGCGCACCGGGCGCGCCACCGTGGTGTTGGCGCGCACGTCGGAACCGCCCTGCTTCTCGGTCATGCCCATGCCGATCATGATCGCGCTCTTGTCGCGCCAGGGCAGGTCGCGCGCATCATGCCCGGTCGCATAGAGCCGCGGCTCCAGCTCGGCAAACAGCGCGGCTTCCTTGCGCAGCACGGGGATGCTGGCAAAGGTCATGGTGGGCGGACACAGCGAGCCCGATTCCACCTGTGCCTGCAGGAAGTACCCGGCCGTGCGCGCGGCCCAGGCGCCCGCGCGCGGCTGGGCGAAGGGCAGCGCCTGCAGCTGCTGGCTTCGCAGCAGCCCCAGCAAGGCGTGCCATCCCGGGTGGAACTCGACCATATCGATGCGCTCGCCGGTGCGGCTGTGGGTGTGCAGCTCCGGCGTATGGCGGTTGGCGTCCGCCGCCCATTGCTGCACTTCCGGCTCGCCCAGCCGCGCGCCGAACTGCCGCAGCGCATCGGCATGCCAGCCGCCGCCGAGGCGTTCCAGCGCGGCACGCACCATGGGATCGCTGTCGAACAGGTTGTAGTGCGCAAGATCCGGCACCTGGTTGAAGACGCGGTGGGTGGCGGCGTCGGTCATGATGTCTCCTGGATCGGGGCTGGGCGTTTGCTTGCATGGTAGAGCACGTCACGCTCGTTTGAGTGCCTGGTCGTACCCTTGCGCTGTCTTTTTGCGCCGCAGCATGCGCGATTCGATACCTTTTTGCACGGCAGTGGCACCATCGGCGATGGTGAACTGGCACTGGCGCCCACCGGTGCTCTGTGCTTAAATTCACCCCGTTGGATGAAACAGGGGTGCCGTACGGATGGGCCGTGCGGCTGAGAGAGTCCCTTCGAACCCGATCCGGTTAGTACCGGCGTGGGAAGTTTCAGCAAGACCAAGCCTCTGGTCCCGATCGGGACTCGTCATCTCGCCACCGGCCGGGCGGCGCTCACAGGGCTCCTGGTTTCGTCCACCCCGCAAGAGAGAGAGGACGACACCCATGGCCCGTACTGCCCCCGCTGCATCCTTCGAATCGCTCGAGAGCGACCTCGACCAGAAATTCGCCTATCCGGCTTCGAGCAAGACCTACCTGACCGGCAGCCGCCCCGATATCCGCGTGCCGCTGCGCACCATCCTGCAGACGTCGACGCGCACGGAAAAGGGCGAAATGCCCAACCCGCCGATCCCGGTCTACGACACCTCGGGCCCGTACAGCGATCCCGATGTGCATATCGACCTGAAGGCCGGCCTGCCGCCGGTGCGCGCCAAGTGGATCGAAGAGCGCGGCGACACCGAAGTGCTGCCCGGCCTGTCGTCGGAATACGGCCGCGACCGCGCCAACGACCCCGCCACCGCGCACCTGCGCTTCGCCCAGCTGACCAACCCGCGCCGCGCCAAGGCCGGCGCCAACGTGTCGCAGATGCACTATGCACGCAAGGGCATCATTACTCCCGAGATGGAATACGTGGCGCTGCGCGAGTCGCTGAACCTGCAGGCCCTGTACGACAAGCCCGAATACAAGGCGCTGCTGCGCCAGCATCCGGGCAACGCGCTGGGCGCGGGCCTGCCGCTGCGTCCCGAGGACATCACACCGGAATTCGTGCGCCAGGAAATCGCCTCGGGCCGCGCGATCATCCCCGCCAACATCAACCACACCGAGCTGGAGCCGATGGCGATCGGGCGCAACTTCCGCGTCAAGATCAACGGCAACCTCGGCAATTCGGCGGTGACGTCGTCGCTGGCCGAGGAAGTGGAAAAGATGGTGTGGTCGATCCGCTGGGGCGCCGACACCATCATGGACCTGTCGACCGGCAAGCACATCCATGAAACGCGCGAGTGGATCCTGCGCAATTCGCCGGTGCCGATCGGCACGGTGCCGATCTACCAGGCGCTCGACAAGACCGGCGGCATCGCCGAGGACCTGACCTGGGAGATGTTCCGCGACACGCTGATCGAGCAGGCCGAGCAGGGCGTGGACTACTTCACCATCCACGCCGGCGTGCTGCTGCGCTACGTGCCGCTGACGGCGGATCGCGTCACGGGCATCGTCTCGCGCGGCGGCTCGATCATGGCCAAGTGGTGCCTGGCGCATCACAAGGAAAACTTCCTGTACACGCACTTCGACGAGATCTGCGAAATCATGAAGGCCTATGACGTGTCGTTCAGCCTCGGCGACGGCCTGCGTCCGGGCTGCATCGCCGACTCCAACGACGACGCGCAGTTCGGCGAGCTGCGCACGCTGGGCGAGCTGACCGCCAAGGCGTGGAAGCACGACGTGCAGGTGATGATCGAAGGCCCGGGCCACGTGCCGCTGCAGCGCATCCAGGCCAACATGGACGAAGAACTCAAGCATTGCTACGAGGCGCCGTTCTACACCCTGGGACCGCTGGTGACCGACATCGCCCCCGGCTATGACCACATCACCAGCGGCATCGGCGCGGCCAATATCGGCTGGATGGGCACGGCCATGCTGTGCTACGTCACGCCGAAGGAGCACCTGGGCCTGCCGGACAAGGAAGACGTGCGCGAAGGCATCATCACCTACAAGATCGCCGCTCACGCCGCCGATCTGGCCAAGGGCTGGCCGGGCGCGCAGCTGCGCGACAACGCGCTGTCCAAGGCACGCTTCGAGTTCCGCTGGGAAGACCAGTTCAACCTGGGCCTCGACCCGGAACGCGCGCGCTCGTACCACGACGCGACGCTGCCGGCCGAAGGCGCCAAGATCGCCCACTTCTGCTCGATGTGCGGGCCGAAGTTCTGCTCGATGAAGATCACGCAGGAAGTGCGCGACTACGCGGCCTCGCTGCCCAAGGAAGCGCAGCAGGGCATGGAAGAGAAGTCGATCGAGTTCCTGAAGAAGGGCAGCAAGATCTACTCGTAAGGCCGTCGCTGAACACCTGCCGAAGTCAAGGCAGGACGGGCATGGCCTCGCAAGCCATGCCCGCGCAAGATCCGCCGCCGCGCAGCGCCCCGCGCGGCGGCACCGATTACAAGGAGGCCGGACGCGGCCGCATGGCGCGCCCGGCACAACACCCTCATGACAGCAGTGCAGTCGTTTGACGTCGCCATCCTCGGGGCCGGCCTTGCCGGCCGCCTGGCCGCCTGGTTGCTGGTCCGCGGCGGCGCCCGCGTGGCGCTGGTGGAGCGGGCCGGCCCGGACGGCGCGGGCTCGGCCGCCTATGTGGCCGCGGCCATGCTGGCGCCGCTGGCCGAGTCGGCCATCGCCGAGCGCCGCATCGTCGACCTTGGCATCGCCAGTGTCGACCTGTGGCGCGCGTGGCTGGTCGAATTGCCGGAACCGGTCTTCTTCCAGGAAGACGGCACGCTGGTGGTCTGGCATGCGCGCGACCGCGCCGAGATGTCGCTGTTCACCAGCCGCGTGCGCGCGGTGGCGCCGCCGGAGCTGGTGGCGCAGCGGCTGCGCGCGCTCGACGGCAAGGGCGTGGGCGAGGTCGAGCCGGCGCTGGCGGGCCGCTTTCCGCAAGGACTGCTGCTGGCCGGCGAAGGCCAGCTCGACAACCGCGGCGCGCTGCGCGCGCTGCTGTCGTGCGCGGTCAGCGAAGGCGTGCATTGCGTCTGGGAGGCGGGCGAGGTCGATGCCGGCTCGCTGCCCCAGCTTGGCATCCACGCCGACGTGGTGCTGGACTGCCGCGGCCTGGGCGCACGCAGCGCGTGGCCGGCGCAGCCCGGAGGCAGCCAGCCCGGCCTGCGTGGACTGCGCGGCGAAGTGGTGCGCGTGCATGCGCCCGACGTCAGGCTGCACCGGCCGGTGCGCCTGCTGCACCCGCGCTATCCGATCTATATCGCGCCCAAGCCCAACGACCTGTACGTGATCGGCGCCACCGAGCTGGAAAGCGAGGACGATTCGCCGATGAGCGTGCGCTCCGCGCTGGAGCTGCTGTCGGCGGCGCATTCGCTGCATCCCGCCTTCGGCGAGGCGCGCGTGCTGGAACTGAACGTGCAGCGCCGCCCCACGCGGCCCGACCACCTGCCGGCGATCCGCGTGGACCAGCGCGCGCGCGTGGTGCGTGTGAACGGCCTGTACCGCCACGGCTTCCTGATCGCCCCGGCGGTGACCGAGGCGGCGTGCGCGGTGGTGGGCGCGCTGCTCAACGGCGATCCCGCCGCGCATGCCGTGCCTGCCGCACTGCGCTGGCCCGGTATGATCGAGGCGGTGACCGAGGCGCCCGCGCCCACCGTTGGCGCGCGCTCCGGCACGCTGCATTAATGCAAGACTGACATGGATATCCTGCTCAACGGCCGACCGCTCGCCCTTGCCGAATCCGCCACGCTGGCGGACGCGGTGAGCGCTGCGCAGATCGCGCCCCCCTTTGCCGCGGCGGTCAACGGCCAGTTCGTGCCGCGCGCCGCGCACGCCAACACCCCTCTTGCGGCCGGCGACCGCATCGACCTCGTGCAACCCGTGACGGGAGGCTGACCCATGACCTTCGAACCTTCCGCAACCCTGCGCGACCCGTTCGTGCTGTATGGCGAGTCGTTCGGCTCGCGCCTGCTGCTGGGTACCGCGCGCTATCCGTCGCCGGCCACGCTTGAAGCCGCCGTGCAGGCCTCCGCGCCGGCCATGATCACCGTCGCGCTGCGCCGCCAGGGCGCGGTGGGCGACGGCGAGGGCGGCCAGGCGTTCTGGCAGATGCTCAAGGCGCTAAACGTGCCGGTGCTGCCCAACACCGCCGGCTGCTTCACCGCGCAGGAGGTCATCACCACCGCGATGATGGCGCGCGAGGTATTCGAGACGCCGTGGATCAAGCTCGAACTGATCGGCGACGACTACACCCTGCAGCCCGACACCCTGAACCTGCCGGCCGTGGCCGAGACCCTGCTCAAGGAGGGCTTCAAGGTGCTGCCGTACTGCACCGAGGACCTGGTGCTGTGCCGCCGCTTGCTCGACGTCGGTTGCCAGGCGCTGATGCCGTGGGCCGCGCCGATCGGCACCGGCCGCGGAGCGGTCAACCCGCACGCGATGCGCGTGCTGCGCGAGCGCCTGCCCGATACCCCGCTGATCGTCGATGCCGGCCTGGGCCTGCCGTCGCACGCGGCCCAGGTGCTGGAATGGGGTTACGACGGCGTGCTGCTCAACACCGCGGTGGCGCAGGCCGCCTACCCGGTCGACATGGCGCGCGCCTTCGCGCAGGCCGTGGCCGCGGGCCGCACCGCCTATCTGGCCGGGCCGATGCCCGAGCGCGAAGTCGCGCAGGCCAGCACCCCGGTGGTCGGCATGCCGTTCTGGCACGCCGACAACACGGAGCAGCGCGCATGACCCGCCGCCCCGTGCACGTCCCCAGCGACGGCCCGCTGCGCCAGGCGGTGCTGGAACACTATGGCGATACCTTCGGCGTCGACGACAAGCCGTGGCAGGCGTGGCGCCTGGAAGATGCGCCGGCGCAGCCCGGCGCGCACGACGTGCTGCTGTCCGACGGCGAAGCCGACGCCGACACCATCGCGCGCGTGGCCGCCGCAGGCGCCACGCTGATCGAGACCGAGCGCGAGGGCGGCCAGTGGGTCGACACCGTGCGCTCGCCGATGGGCACCTGGGTATTCTCGGTCGCCGCGGATACCGACCAGCCGCATTCGCCGGCCTTCGTCGCGGTGCTGCTGGCCTGCCTGTCGCTGCATTTCCCGGCCCACGATGCGCTGTGCCTGGCGCGCGCCTGGGCGCCGGGCTCGGCCGACTGGCCGTCCGACTTCGCGCGCTTCCCGCACGTGCGCCACGCCGCGCTGGTGGCGCCCGAGCACACCGTCGCGCCGTTCGCGCCATGCCCCGCGCTGGGCCTGTACGTGGTGGTGCCGAGCGCCGAATGGATCGAGCGCCTGGCGCCGCTGAACGTGCCCACGCTGCAGCTGCGCTTCAAGTCCGGCGATGCGGCCGCGGTGCGCGCGGAGATTGCGCGCGCGGCCAGGGCCATGCAGGGCTCGTCGTCGCGCCTGTTCATCAATGACCACTGGCAGGCGGCGATCGAGCATCACGCCGCCCATGGCGCGCACAGCGGCATCTACGGCATCCACCTGGGCCAGGAAGACCTGGACGATGCCGACCTCGACGCGATCCGCGCCTCCGGGCTGCGGCTGGGCGTGTCCACGCACGGGTACGCCGAGATGCTGCGCGTGGCCGCGATCCGCCCCAGCTACCTGGCGCTGGGCGCGATCTTCCCGACCACCACCAAAACCATGCCGACCCAGCCGCAGGGCATGGGCCGCTTCCGCGCTTATGTAAAGCTGATGCAGCCGGTGATCCCGTCGCTGGTCGGCATCGGCGGCGTCAACGCGACCAATATGCGCGAGGTGCTGGCCGTGGGCGTCGGCAGCGCTGCCGTGGTGCGCGCGGTCACCGAGGCCGACGACGTGCCGGCCGCGGTGGCCCGCCTCGTCAGCCTGTTCCCGGCCGGCTGAGCGCGCCGTGGCCGCCCCGCGCATTCGCCTGGCGGCCGTGGATGACCTGCCGCGGCTGCCGGACATCGAGCTGGCCGCCGCGGCGCTGTTCCCGGAGGGCGATCTGCCCGCGCTGCTGCGCCTGGTCAGCACGCCGGATTCAGCGCTGGTCGCGGCGCAGCGCGAAGGGCGGCTGTGGGTGGCCGAGCATGGCGGCGCAGTCGCCGGCTTCGCGCTGGCCAGCCGCAATCGTGAATGCGGCTATCTCGATGAAATGGACGTGCATCCCGACCATGGCCGGCGCGGTCTCGGGCGCGCGCTGGTCGGGGCCGTGCAGGACTGGGCGCGGGCAAGCGGACTGCGCTCCCTGAACCTGACCACGTTCGCGCATTTGCCGTGGAATGCGCCGTTCTATGCCTCGATGGGGTTTCGGCGGCTGGAGGACCGCGAGCTGTGCCCGTTGCTGTCGGAGGCGCTCGCGGCGCAGCGGGCAGCGGGTTTGCGGCAACGGATCGCGATGCGGCAGACCTTCTGAGCCAGTTGTTGTCTCTCCTCTCCCGCAAGCGGGAGAGGGAAGCAAACCGGCGCTGGCGACGGCCATCGCGTTTCCAAAGATTTGTGCGACATTCGCCCAGCCGCGCAAACCGAACGGACCCCGCCGCTATGATGGCGGGCAGCATTTCCCCGCCAACCATCCCGCATCGCGCACCATGTCGACCCAGCTCCCCGAGATCATTCCCGCCGCTCCCGGCACGCCCGAAAAGCCCTATTTCGGCATCGACGTGCCGCTGATGCGCTATTTCGGCCTGCAGCCGGAGCTGATCGAAGAGGGCTACTGCCGCACGCGCCTGCCGGCGCACCCGCAACTGGTGAACAGCCGCGGCGACGTGCATGGCGGCACGCTGATGGCGACGCTGGACTTCACGCTGAGCGGCGCGGCACGCTCGCACGCGCCCACGGAAACGGGCGTGATCACCATCGACATGTCGACCCATTTCCTGGCCGCCGCGCGCGGCGAGCTGACGCTGGAAGCGCGCTGCCTGCGCCGCGGCGCGCGCATCGCGTTCTGCGAAGGAGAAGTGAAGGACGCGGCCGGCACCGTGGTGTGCGTGGCGCGGGCCGCGTTCAAGCTGGTGCCGCTGTCCAGCGGCGGCAATTGATCCCTGCCTGAAAAACCCCGGCCGCTCAGTCCTGCAGCGGCCGGTACACCTGTTCGAACCTCGCGCGCTCGGTGATGCCATAGTCACCGGGCGCGTATTGCATCAGCCAGTCGCCCGGCTTGCCGTGCAGCACGTCGCCGCCGGCGCTGCGTTCGATGCTGAAGGCCTCATGCATCTCGCGCGCCAGCACCGGGATCGGTTTGTTGCGATAGGCGCCATCCTGGCCGTGCGCCAGCGGCGGGATGGCTTCGTACTTGGGGTCGAAGCGGTCGCGCGACACGCACCAGCGGTCGCCGCTGCGGCTGGTGATGAGCGCATCGCCGGGCTGGTAGCGGTTGGGGCCTTCGCGGCTGATCAACTCGCCAGCCTCGGTGGCGAACGCCACCTCGACGACTTCATGCTTGAGGTAGAAGGCGGCGTCGGGGTCGCTGCGCAGATCGATATGGGTGAGCATCGGCATCTTGCCCCTCAACCCAGCGCACGCGGCGCGAAGGCGTGGTTCAGCGGGCCGTTGCCGCTGCCCAGCCGCAATCCCGCGCCGGCCGCGATGGCCTGCGCCACATAGTCCAGGGCCTTGCCCGCCGCATCTTCCAGCGCATCGCCACGCGCCAGCTGCGACGCGATCGCCGCCGCCAGCGTGCAGCCGGTGCCGTGCAGGTTGCGGGTATCGACGCGCGGGTGCGTGAACACGCGCACGGTGCCGTCCTTCAGCATCAGCAGGTCGTCCAGCCCGCCCGCGATGCCGGCCGCGCCATCGTCTTCCAGGTGGCCACCCTTGAGCAGCACGGCCCGGCAGCCCATCGCGATCAGGTCGGCGGCGGCCTGTTCCATGTCGGCGCGGCGCGCGATCCTGCGCCCAAGCAGGTAAGAGGCCTCGGGCAGGTTGGGCGTGACCAGCAGCGCGCGCGGGAACAGCAGCCGCACCATGGCCTGCGTGGTGGCGTCGTCGGACAGCGTCGCGCCCGAGGTCGAGATCATCACCGGGTCCACCACCAGCTTGCGGATGCCATGCCGGTCCGCCGCCGCGGCCACGGCCTCGACGATGGCGGCAGTACCCAGCATGCCCGTCTTGGCCGCGTCCACGCCGATATCGCCGGCCACCGCGTCGATCTGCGCGGCCACCATGTCGGCCGGGATCGCATGCACGCCGGTCACGCCCAGCGTGTTCTGCGCGGTGATCGCGGTGATGGCGCTCATGCCGAAGCAGCCCAGCGCGGAAAAGGTCTTCAGGTCGGCCTGGATGCCGGCGCCGCCGCCGGAGTCGGAGCCGGCGATGGTCAGGGTGCGGGGTGGCGTAGGGATCATCTGAGAGGAAATCAAGGAGGGCCGGTGCGCAAGGCGGCCGGGCACGCTACAATACCGCCACTCCGAGGAGCGTTGCAACGGATGCGGTAGGCAGTTCAGTGCCACCCCATGCATCCGCCAGGCTCGGACTGTCTCAACGGCGCTCGCTGATCCGTGGTTTCGCACGGAGGCGAGTCGACCTATCCGCCCGCTGCGCATGTGCCCGCTGCCATGCCGCCGCCTGATTCCCCGATCTCGTCACCTGCGTGCCACTCTTCACCGGAGTGATACATGAACGCCGTGACCGACCTGAAGCAAGACTACCTCGTCGCCGACATCAACCTGGCCGGCTGGGGCCGCAAGGAAATCGCCATTGCCGAGACCGAGATGCCCGGCCTGATGGCGATCCGCGACGAATTCGCCGCCGCGCAGCCGCTCAAGGGCGCGCGCATCGCCGGCTCGCTGCACATGACGATCCAGACCGCGGTGCTGATCGAGACGCTCAAGGCGCTGGGCGCCGACGTGCGCTGGGCCTCGTGCAACATCTTCTCGACCCAGGACCACGCCGCCGCCGCCATCGCCGCCGGCGGCACGCCGGTGTTCGCCTTCAAGGGCGAATCGCTGAAGGAATACTGGGACTTCACGCACCGCATCTTCGACTGGGCCGACGGCGGCACGCCGAACATGATCCTCGACGACGGCGGTGACGCCACGCTGCTGCTGCACCTGGGCGCGCGCGCCGAGAAGGACCAGTCGGTGATCGCCAACCCGGGCAGCGAGGAAGAAACCTTCCTGTTCGCCGCGATCAAGGAAAAGCTGGCGAAGGACCCGAGCTGGTACAGCCGCAACCTGGCAGCCATCCGCGGCGTGACCGAGGAAACCACCACCGGCGTGCACCGCCTGTACCAGATGGCGCAGAAGGGCGAGCTGCGCTTCCCCGCGATCAACGTCAACGACTCGGTCACCAAGAGCAAGTTCGACAACCTGTACGGCTGCCGCGAGTCGCTGGTGGACGGCATCAAGCGCGCCACCGACGTGATGATCGCCGGCAAGATCGCCGTGGTCGCCGGCTACGGCGACGTGGGCAAGGGCAGCGCGCAGGCGCTGCGCGCGCTGTCGGCGCAGGTGTGGGTCACCGAGATCGACCCGATCTGCGCGCTGCAGGCCGCGATGGAAGGCTATCGCGTGGTCACCATGGACTACGCCGCCGAGCATGGCGATATCTTCGTCACCTGCACCGGCAACTACCACGTCATCACGCATGAGCACATGGCCAAGATGAAGGACCAGGCCATCGTCTGCAACATCGGCCACTTCGACAACGAGATCGACATCGCCTCGATCGAGAAGTACGAGTGGGACGAGATCAAGCCGCAGGTCGACCACGTCAAGTTCCCCGACGGCAAGAAGCTGATCATCCTGGCCAAGGGCCGCCTGGTGAACCTGGGCTGCGCCACGGGCCATCCGTCGTACGTGATGAGCTCGTCGTTCGCCAACCAGACCATTGCGCAGATCGAACTCTGGCAAGAGCGCGACAGCGGCAAGTATCCGGTGGGCGTGTACACGCTGCCGAAGCACCTGGACGAGAAGGTCGCGCGCCTGCAGCTGCGCAAGCTGAACGCGCAGCTGACCGAGCTGACCGACCAGCAGGCCGCTTATATCGGCGTGAAGAAGGAAGGCCCGTACAAGGCGGATCACTACCGCTATTGATGCGTGCAGCGAGGTAGCAACTCCCCTCTCCCGCTTGCGGGAGAGGGGAGAAAACCACCAACCAAGGAGCCGTCATGAGACTACTGGTCGTCTGGATCATCAACGCTGTCGCGCTGTTCGTACTGCCGTACATCATCCCGTCGATCCACATCAAGAGCTTCGGCTCGGCGATGCTGGCGGCGCTGGTGCTGGGCCTGGTCAATACGCTGATCCGTCCGATCCTGGTCATCCTGACTCTGCCGGTCACGCTGCTGACGCTGGGGCTGTTTATCTTCGTCATCAACGCGCTGCTGTTCCTGTTCGTCGGCAACCTGCTGTCCGGCTTTACCGTGGGCGGCTTCTGGGCGGCCTTGCTGGGCTCCATCCTGTACAGCGTGATCTCGTGGCTGCTGGCCAGCCTGCTGCTGGGCAACCGCGACGACTGATCTCATTTCGCGCGCCGCGCCAACGCGGCGCGCCACCATCATGCAAGACCGCTACTTCAGCTTTGAATTCTTCCCGCCCAAGACGGCGGAGGGCACGGAGAAGCTGCGCAATACGCGCGCGCAGCTGGCCCCGCTCAAGCCCAAGTACATCTCGGTGACGTTCGGCGCCGGCGGCACCACGCAGCAGGGCACGCTCGACGCCGTGCTGGAAATCCAGCGCGACGGCATCGAGGCCGCGCCGCACCTGTCGTGCGTTGGCTCGTCGCGCGAGAGCATCCGCGCGATCCTGCAGCAGTACCGCGACGGCGGCATCCGCCATATCGTCGCGCTGCGCGGCGACATGCCGTCGGGCATGGGCGAGATCGGCGAGTTCCGCTACGCCAACGAGCTGGTCGAGTTCATCCGCGCCGAGACCGGCGACTGGTTCAATATCGAAGTCGCGGCCTACCCGGAGTACCACCCGCAGGCGAAGTCGCCGCGCCATGACCTCGACAACTTCGTGCGCAAGGTGAAGGCCGGCGCCGACTCGGCGATCACGCAGTACTTCTACAACGCCGACGCGTACTTCCGCTTTGTCGACGACGTGCGCGCGCTCGGCGTCGAGGTGCCGATCGTGCCGGGCATCATGCCGATCACCAACTACTCGCAGCTGATGCGCTTCTCCGAGATGTGCGGCGCCGAGGTGCCGCGCTGGGTAGCCAAGCGGCTGGAGAGCTTCGGCGACGACCGCGAATCGATCCGCGCCTTCGGGCTGGACGTGGTCACCGCGCTGTGCGAGCGCCTGCTGGCCGCCGGCGTGCCGGGGCTGCATTTCTATACCCTCAACGCGGCCGGCGCGACCAAGGCGATCTGGCAGCGGCTGAAGCTGTAATCCGGCAATGGCCACGCGCCGCCCCGATCCTTTCATCGAACACCTGCTCGAGCTGATGGGGCCGCTGGCGGCGCGTATCGGGCCGGTCACCGCGAAACGGATGTTCGGCGGCCACGGCCTGTTCTACGACGGCCTGATGTTCGCGCTGGTATCGGGCGGCACCTGCTACCTGAAGGCGGATGACGCCACGCGGGGCAAGTTTGAAGCCGAGGGCAGCGAACCCTTCCGCTACCAGTCGGCGAAGCGCGAGGTCACCATGCGCCACTACCTCAGCCTGCCGCCCGCGGCGCTGGAATCGCCGGCGGCGATGACGCCGTGGGCCAAGCTGGCGGTGGAGGCGGCATTGAGATTGGGGAATGCTGGCTGAGTGTTTGCTCCCCTCTCCCGCGCGCGGGAGAGGGGCCGGGGGAGAGGGCAGGAGCTTCTACGATGTGAAACGATGTGGGCTGCGTCAGGCGCCGGCCCTCTCCCCCACCCCTCTCCCGCAAGCGGGCGAGGGGAGCTTGCTGCGGGCGTAGGCAGCAAGCTTCAGGCCCCAGCCACGCCCGCCTCAATCGGTGCCATACTCGCGCCATGGTCACCGCCACCTTCCGTTTCTACGAGGAACTGAACGACTTCCTCGCGCCGGACCAGCGCCGGCGCGACCTGTCGTGCGTGTGCGCGCGCGCGGCCACGGTCAAGCACATGATCGAGGCGCTGGGCGTGCCGCATACCGAGGTCGAGCTGATCCTGGTCAACGGCGAGTCGAGCGGTTTCGACCGGCAGCTGTGCGAAGGCGACCGGGTCTCGGTCTATCCCAAGTTCGAACGGATCGACGTGTCGCCGCTGCTGCGGGTACGCGGGCAGCCGCTGCGCGTGATGCGCTTTGTCGCCGATGCCCACCTGGGCGGGCTGGCGCATCTGCTGCGCATGACCGGCTTCGACACGCTCTACGACAACCATTTCGAAGACAGCGAGATCGAGCGCATCGCGGTCGACGAAGGCCGCATCGTGCTGACGCGCGACCGCGAGCTGCTCAAGCGGCGCGGCATCACGCACGGCTGCTATGTGCGCGCGCTCAAGTCGCGCCAGCAGGTGCGCGAGATCTTCGCGCGGCTGGACCTGGCGGGCAGCGCCCGGCCGTTTTCGCTGTGCCTGGACTGCAATGCGCCGCTGCGCGCGCTGGATCCGGCCGGCGCGGCGGGGCGCGTGCCGGACGGCGTGCTGGCGCGCCATCGCAGCTTCGTCACCTGCGACCGTTGCCGGCGCGTGTTCTGGGAAGGCTCGCACTGGCGCTGCATGCGCGCGCTGGTCGAAGAGCTGGTGCAGGGCGCCGGGACCGATCCGGGCTAGAACGCGCCCGACTCCGTCACGATCCAGTCCATGGCGATGTCGTGCGGCTGCGCCTGCAGCGCAATGCGGCACGCGTCGTAGCCGATGCCGATGGCGACCGGCCGCTGCGCCATCGCCGCCAGCGTGCGGTCGTAGAAGCCGCCGCCATAGCCCAGGCGGAACTTGTCCGGGCTGAAACCGACACAGGGAATGAGCAGCGCATCCGGCGTGGCCGCCTCGGTGCCGTCGGGCACCGGGATGCCGTAGTGGCCGGTGGCCATGGGCGCATCCGGCGTCCACAGGTGGAAGTCCAGCGGCGCGCCGGGGCGGCTGACCGACGGCAGCGCGGCATGGCGGCCGGGCACGGCGGCGAGCCACTGCGCCACCGCGGCGCGCGCGTCGAACTCCTGCTGGATCGGCCAGTAAAAGCCCAGGCAGCGCACGGCCAGGCCTGCCAGCAGTTCAGACAGCGCGGCGGCGATGCGCGTGTCGGCTTCGGCGCGGGCGGGCAGGGCGGCTCTCTGCGCCAGCAAGCGCGCGCGCAACGCGCGTCGGTCGTCGTCGGCGGCGGGGGAGGGTGCGGTCTGGGCAGGAATGGAAGACATGGCGTGGGATAATGCGCTCGTCCGAACCAACATGGACGGCGGCGTCGCGGCTCCGGCACAACGGATGCGAGCGACGGCGCCGCCGTCATCGACAAGGAAGAAGAATGCTGAAGGGAGTATATCTGCAGCGTGCAGGGCGGGCCGCCTGGATCGCCCTGGCATGTGCACTGCTTGTCACGCCCGTTCACGCGCAGAAGCGCCCGCAGGCGGTCACGCGCGCGGCGCCGACGGTGATCCCCAGCGATCCCGACGAAGCCTTTGCCGCGCTGCGCGAGGCCGCGCGCAAGAATGACGTGGAGCGCGCCTACGCGATCTCGGCCACGCTGGTGGATTATCCGGTGCCGTCCTACGTCGAGTATTTCCGCATCAAGCCGCAACTGTTCGACGCCAGCGGCCTGGCCCGCGTCGATGCGCCGGACGACCAGGTGCGCGTGTTCCTGCAGCGCTACAAGGGCGACGCGATTGCCGACCGCATGCGCAATGACTGGCTTCTGGTGCTGGGCAAGAAGCGCGACTGGGCCAATTTCGACGCGGAGTATCCGCAGTTCGTGCTCAAGGACGATACCCAGGTCGAGTGCTATGCGCTGCTGTCGCGCGCGCTCAAGGGACAGAACGTTGCTGCCGAGGCGCGCAACGTGCTCAGCGATCCCAGGTACTACGGCGAGGGCTGCGTCGACCTGATCGGCTACCTGGTGCAGAGCCAGCAGATCCAGCGCAGCGACGTGGCCTTCCAGGCGCGCCTGGCGCTCGAGCAGAACTACGTCACGCTGGCCGGCAAGATCGCCGCGCTGTTGCCCGACGCGCGCGTCGACGGCGACACCCTGGCCACCATCGTCAAGATGGCGCGCAACGACCCGTCGCAGGCGGCGGCCTACCTGGCCACCGCCCAGGGCACGCTGTCGCGCGACGAGCAGGGCGCGGCCTGGGGCGTGATCGGCCAGTTCGCCGCCAAGAAACTGCTGCCCGAGGCGGCCGGCTACTACCGCCGCCAGATGGACCTGGGCGGCAACCAGTGGCTGTCCGACGACACCCAGGAATGGCGCGTGCGCGCCGCGCTGCGCCAGGGCGACTGGAAGCAGGTGCGCCAGGCGGTCGAGCTGATGCGTCCGGAGCTGCGCGCCAAGGATCCGGCCTGGATCTACTGGTACGGCCGCGCGCTCAAGGTCGACGGCCGCGACACCGAGGCCCAGCAGAACTTCCAGCAGATCGCCGGCCAGTTCAATTTCTACGGCCAGCTGGCCAGCGAGGAACTGGGCAACCGCATCACGCTGCCGCCGCGCACCGCCGTCAGCGACGCCGAGGCCATGGCGATGCGCGCACGCCCCGGCTTTCAGCGCGCGCAGAAGTTCTACGCGATGAACCTGCGTTTCGAGGGCAACCGCGAATGGAACTGGGAACTGCGCAACATGAGCGACCGCGAACTGCTGGCCGCCGCCGAGTATGCGCGCCGCCTCGAATTGCTCGACCGCACCGTCAACTCGGCCGACCGCACCCGCAACGAGCATGACTTCGCGCTGCGCTTCCTGATGCCGTATCGCGACATCATGCAGCGCGCCACCGACGAGGTCGGTCTCGACATGGCGTGGGTGTACGGCCTGATCCGCCAGGAGTCCCGCTTCATCATGAATGCGCGTTCGTCGGCGGGGGCGCATGGCCTGATGCAGGTGATGCCGGCGACGGCAAAGTACGTGGCGCGCAAGATCGGCATGAGCGACTTTTCGCCGTCGATGATGGGCGATCCCACCATCAACATCCAGCTTGGCACCAACTACCTGAACATGGTGCTGACCGACCTGGACAGCTCCTGGACGCTGGCCTCGGCCGCTTACAACGCCGGCCCGGGCCGGCCCAAGGCCTGGCGCAGCACGCTGGCGCGGCCGGTGGAAGGCGCGATCTTTGCAGAGACCATCCCGTTCAATGAAACGCGCGGCTATGTGAAGAATGTGCTTTCCAACGCTACGTACTATGCTGCATTGATGAGTGGCCGGCCGCAGTCGCTGAAGTCGCGCCTGGGCACGGTCACGCCGTCGGCGGTGACCACCACCAGCCTGCCCTGAAGGGCGTCTTGCCTGGTCCGCCTGCCCTGTAACGGGGCGGGCACGACGGGCCTGCGGCGTGGCGCCGCGGGCCCGGGCTGGCGCGGGTGCCGCGGCGTGCAGTTCTTTCCTGGCACGGAGGCATCATGCAGACCAGCAACGTCCTCGTCATCGGTGGCGCCGGCTTTATCGGCAGCCATCTCGTCTCGCGCCTGGCCGGCGCCGCCTCGGCCTCCGGCGCGCCGCTGGAAGCCGGCGCCAATCCCGATTCCCCCATCGCCCCGGACCGCATCGTGGTCGGCACGCGCAATGTCGAGCATGCGCAGCACCTGCTGCTGCTGCCGCGCGTCGAGGTGGTGGAGCTTGGCCTGGCCGACAATGCCGCGCTGGACGACGCGATCGGCTCTCTGGGCGTCGACGGCATCGTCGTCAACCTGGTAGGCGTGCTGCACGGCGAGCGCGCCGACCCCTACGGCGAGGCGTTTGCCAGCGCGCATGTGGAACTGGTGCGGCAGATTGTGGCGTCATGCCTGTCCACGGGCGTGCGCCGGCTGTTGCATATGAGCGCGCTCGGCGCCGACAGCAACGGGCCGTCGATGTATCTGCGCAGCAAGGGCGACGGCGAGCGCATCGTGCGCGCCAGCGGGCTCGACTGGACCATCTTCCGGCCCTCGGTGGTATTCGGCCCCGACGACCACTTCCTGAACCTGTTCGCCCACATGCAGCAGCTGGCGCCAGTAGTGCCGCTGGCGTGCGCACATGCGCGCTTCCAGCCGGTGTTCGTGCAGGACGTGGTGCAGGCCTTCCTGAACGCCATGGTTAACCCGGCCACCATCGGCCACGGCTATGAGCTGGGCGGCCCGCAGGTCTACACGCTGGAGGAGCTGGTGCGCTTTGCCGGACGCGCCTCGGGCCATCCGCGCCCGGTGATCGCGCTGCCCGATGCGCTGGCGCGGGTGCAGGCGGCGGTCATGGAGCATATGCCGGGCGCACCGCTGCTGTCGCGCGACAACCTCGATTCGATGCAGCTCGACAATGTGCTGGCGCGCCCGATGGCGCCGGAGCTGAACCTGCATCCCGTGCACCTGGAATCCGTGATGACCGACGCGCTGTCCGGGCGCAACCGCGATGCCGCGCTGACCCACATGCGCGCCAGCGTGCACCGCTGAAACGCCGGCCGTGAAGGCGGCTATGTGACCGGATTTCATAACGGTTGCGAGCGCAATTCACTTTGAGGCGAGCCGCTGCGCTGGCAGAATGACTGGTCCGGCGCGCGGCTGCCTCGCCGTCACGCCGGCCGCGGCGCTTGGGTTCCGGCCCGCCAACGTGCCGCCTCTCCCTCCGTTTCCTCCCCCAAGGATCCTACGATGAAGCTCGTCATCGGCAACAAGAACTATTCCTCCTGGTCGCTGCGCCCCTGGCTGCTGCTGCGCCAGGCCGGCATTGATTTCGAGGAAGTGCAGGTGCGCCTGTTCACCGGCAGCTTTGCCGCCGAGATCGCGCGCTATTCGCCCGCGGGCAAGGTGCCGGTGCTGGTCGACGGCGACGTCACCGTATGGGATTCGCTGGCGATCTCCGAATACGTGGCCGAGCGCTTCCCCGACAAGCAGCTGTGGCCGGCCGACCCCGCCGAGCGCGCGGTCGCGCGCGCGATCTGCGCCGAGATGCACTCGGGCTTTGCCAACGTGCGCAACCAGTTGCCGATGAACGTGACGGCGGTCCTGCCGGGACGCGGCTGGAACGTGGCGGTGCAGCGCGAGGTCGAGCGGATCGCCGCGATCTGGGACGGGCTGCGCAAGCAGCATGGCGCGCGCGGGCCGTTCCTGTTCGGCACCTTCACCGTCGCCGACGCGTTCTATGCGCCGGTGGTGAGCCGCTTCGCCACCTATGGCATCCACCTGCCGGACGATCGTGAAGACGCCAAGGCCTATGCTGATTTCATGCTGGGCCTGCCGGCGATGCAGCAATGGATTGCCGGCGCGCGCGAGGAACGCGACTTCCTCGCCGACGACGAGCCGTACCGGCTGGCCCCGGACCGTGCCGATGCGATAATCGTCACCCACTAGCCATAGCGAACAGCGCCGGCGGCGGGTACCGCCCCGTGCCGGCGCATGAAAAGGCCACAACCATGCAGGTGTATGCCGTGGGCGGCGCGATCCGCGACGAACTGCTGGGCAAGCCCAGCCAGGACCGCGACTACGTAGTCGTCGGCGCGACCCCGGCCGAGATGGAGGCCGCCGGGTATCGCCCGGTCGGCAAGGATTTCCCGGTGTTCCTCCATCCGCGCACCCAGGAGGAGTACGCGCTGGCCCGCACCGAGCGCAAGACCGCGATGGGCTACAAGGGCTTCGCCTTCTACTGCGAGCCCGATGTCACGCTGGAGGACGACCTGGTCCGGCGCGACCTGACCATCAACGCGATGGCGCGCGCGGTCGATGCGGATGGCAACCTGACCGGCCCGGTGATCGACCCGCACGGCGGCCAGCGCGACCTGGCCGCGCGCCTGTTCCGCCATGTCTCCGACGCCTTTGCCGAAGACCCGGTGCGGATCCTGCGGCTGGCGCGCTTTGCCGCGCGCTTCCACGACTTCAACGTCGCCGCCGAGACCATGCGCCTGATGCGCGAGATGGTCGCCGCGGGCGAGGTCGATGCGCTGGTGCCCGAGCGCGTGTGGCAGGAACTGGCGCGCGGGCTGATGGAGGCACGGCCGTCGCGCATGTTCGAGGTGCTGCGCGAATGCGGCGCGCTGGCGCGGCTGCTGCCCGAACTGGAGCGCTTGTGGGGCGTGCCGCAGCGCGCCGACTTCCATCCCGAAGTCGATACCGGCGTGCACGTGATGATGGTGATCGACTGCGCCGCGGCGCTGGGCGCGCCGCTGCCGGTGCGCTTTGCCGCGCTGGTGCATGACCTGGGCAAGGGCACCACGCCCGAAGACGTGCTGCCGCGCCATATCGGCCATGAGCTGCGCAGCGTCAGGCTGCTGGAAGAGGTCTGTGCGCGCCTGCGCGTGCCCAACGAATGCCGCGACCTGGCGGTGGTGGTGGCGCGCGAGCATGGCCATATCCACCGCTCGCTGGAGCTCGGCGCCGCCGCCGTGGTGCGGCTGCTGGAGCGTTGCGATGCGCTGCGCAAGCCCGCGCGCTTCGCGCAGGCGCTGCAGGCCTGCGAGGCCGACAAGCGCGGGCGCAAGGGCTTCGAGCACAGCGACTACCCGCAGGCCGCCCGCCTGCTGGCGGCGCGCGAGGCGGCGGCTTCCGTCGATGCGGGGGCCATCGCGCGCGCCTGCGCCGACAACGTGGCGCAGATCAAGGATCGCGTCCATGCCGCGCGGGTGGAGGCGGTGGCGCAGCGGCTCGGTGCGCAGCCGGGCGAGTGAGCTGGGCACCAGCGTCATTCCCGCCTGCGCGGGAGCGACTGTGGCCCTACAGCAGCTTGCCGATGACCAGCGCGATCAGCGAGATCAGGATCGTCGACGCGAACGGCAGCACGAACTCGCGCCCGAATACGCGAAAGCGCACATCGCCGGGCAGCCGGCCCAGCCCGACCTTCTGCAGCCACGGCAGTGCCGCGGACAGGATGATCACGCTCAGGAAGATGGTCAGGGTCCAGCGCAGCATGGCGGCTCCGGTGCCGTTACAGGGCGTGGCTGCGGTCGCCGCGGGCAAAGCCGGCCAGCGGCTCGCTGTCTTCCAGTCCGCGGTCGAATCCGCGCGTGAGCGCGATCACCTTGAACAGTTCGCCCATCTCGGCTTCGGACAGCAGTTTCTGCACCGCATTGGCCTGCGGCAGGAAGGTGCGCGCGTCGGACGGGTCCAGCGCCATCAGCAGGTCGGTAATGCCGGCGTTCATCAGGAAGCGCGCCTGCGAGGCAAAGCCCGCCACGGTCAGCCCCGACTCGACCGCGGCATGCGCGATACCGCTGAAGTTGACGTGCGCGGTGATGTCCTGCAGGCCGGGATACAGGAACGGATCCGGGTGCGCATGGTGGCGGTAGTGGCACATCAGCGTGCCGCCGGCGCGCTGCGGGTGGTAATACTCGCCGCCGGGAAAGCCGTAGTCGATGAAAAATGCCGCGCCGCGCGCCAGCATGGCGCCGACCGCGCGGGTGAAGCCCTCGGCCTCGGCATGGGTCTCTGTGACCAGGTCGTGCTCGCCGGGGATGGCGCGCAGCGCCTCGGGCACGTCGGCGGCGGCCAGTGCGCGGTCTTCGAAGCGGAAGGCGGGCGCGCCCCCTTCGGGCGGCACCGCGGCGCGCGCCACGCCGCGCTCATGCCAGCTGCCGCCGCGGCGCGCATACAGCTGCACCGGCATCGCATCCAGCACTTCATTGCCGACGATCACGCCTTCGAAGGCGGCAGGCAGGGTATCGAGCCAGGTGACGCGTTCGGCCAGGTGCGGCGCGCGCCGGGCCAAGGTGTCCTGCTGGCGCGCGCGCAGCTCGCCCGACAGTTCGACGATGGCGTAGGTGTCCGGCAACTGGCCTTCCTGTTCCAGCCCCAGCAGCAGGTCCGCGGCGAGCCGGCCGGTGCCGGCGCCGAATTCCAGCAGGCGCGGCAGCCCCTGCGCCAGCAGCGGCGCGAACTGGCGTGCCAGCGTGCGGGCGAAGAACGGGCTGAGTTCGGGCGCGGTGATGAAGTCGCTGCCGTCGCGGGCATCGCGGCCGAACTTGGCCGAGCCGCCGCTGTAATAGCCCAGGCCGGGCGCATACAGCGCCAGCGCCATGTAGCGGTCGAAGCCGATCCAGCCGCCGGCCGCATCGATCGATTCGCCAATACGGGCCGTAAGGGTATCGGAGGCGGCCTGCGCGTCGGCGGGGGGAAGGGGTAAACTAGCGGCTTTCTGCATCCTGCGATTGTAGCAATGCCCGCATCCGATACTTCCGCCAGCCAGGCTGGCGACAAGGCTGGCCAGCCCGCCGCCCGCGGCGTGGCCCTCGTGACCGGCGGCGCGCGCCGCCTGGGCCGCGCCATCGCGCTGGAACTGGCGGCGCAGGGCTGGGACGTGGCCGTGCACTGCCATCGCTCGGTCGATGAGGCCGAAGCCCTCGCCACGCAGATCCGCGCGCTGGGCCGCCGCGCCGCGGTGCTGCGCGCGGACCTGGCCGACGAGGCCGCCACCAGCCGGCTGGTGGCCGACTGCACCGCCGCGCTCGGCGTGCCGACCTGCCTGGTCAACAATGCCTCGCTGTTCCAGTACGACGTCGCGACCAGCTTCTCGTATGCGTCGCTCGATACGCATATGCGCACCAACGTGGCCGCGCCGCTGCTGCTGGCGCGCGAACTGCACAAGGCACTGGCCGCGGCCGCGGGCCCGGATGGCGCCGGCAAGGCCGCCGAGAAGGCCGCCGAGCCGCGCGGCGTGGTGATCAACCTGCTGGACCAGAAGCTCGACAACCTGAACCCGGATTTCCTGTCGTACACGCTCTCCAAGGCCGCGCTGCAGACCGCCACGGTGCAGCTGGCACAGGCGCTGGCACCGCGCCTGCGCGTGGTGGGCGTGGCCCCCGGCATCACGCTGGTGTCGGGCGAGCAGTCGGAGCAGAGCTTCCGCCGCGCGCATCGCGTGACGCCGCTGGGCCAGTCGTCCACGCCCGAGGACATCGCCCAGGCGGTGGCCTATCTGGCGCAGGCGCGCGCCGTGACCGGCACCACGCTGTACGTCGATGGTGGCCAGCACCTGATGCCGCTGGCGCGCGACGTGATGTTCCTGACCGAATGACCTGCATCACCGGCCGCGCCTGACCGGCGCGGCACCCCTGCCTTACACTGCCCCCTTTTCGTTTCCCGCCCATGACCATGCTCGCCGCTCTTTCCCACCCCAGCCTGCAGGACTGCCGACGCATGTTCCTGCGCAACTACGAAGTCCAGATCAATATCGGCGTGCATGAATTCGAGAAGAAGGGCGAGCAGCGCGTGCTGATCAATATCGACCTGTTCGTGCCGCTGGAGGAATGCACGCCGCAGGCCGACAAGCTCGACGAAGTGGTCGACTACGACTTCATGCGCAACACCGTGGCCGCGCGCATGGCGCAGGGCCACGTGCACCTGCAGGAAACGCTGTGCGACGACGTCGCGCGCGCCATGCTGAAGCATCCCAAGGTGCGCGCCGTGCGCGTGTCCACGGAGAAGCCCGACGTGTACCCGGATTGCGATTCGGTCGGTGTCGAGGTATTCCATATCAAGCAGGGCTGAGCAGTCCTGCCGGCGCCCGCTGCAGCTGACGGGCGCCTAAAGTAAAATGTTGCCCCTCGCGCCGCGCCGGCCATTCCATCCGGCGGGCGCCACGCAACAGGATGCTCCATGAGCCACTCGAACAACTTCTATCGCCTCGAAACGAGGCTGCAATCGCAAACCGGCAAGGCCATCGGCGACTTCGGCATGATCGAGGACGGCGACACCGTGCTGGTCTGCATGAGTGGCGGCAAGGACTCGTACACCATGCTGTCGGTCCTGATGGCGCTGCAGAAGCGCGCGCCCATCAAGTTCAAGCTGATCGCGATGAACCTGGACCAGAAGCAGCCCGGCTTCCCGGAACACATCCTGCCGGAATACCTGAAGTCGGTCGGCGTGGAATACGTGATCGTCGAGGCGGACACCTACTCGATCGTCAAGGAGAAGGTGCCCGAGGGCAAGACCACCTGCTCGCTGTGCTCGCGCCTGCGCCGCGGCGTGATCTACCGCACCGCCAAGGAGCTGGGGGCCAACAAGATTGCGCTGGGGCACCACCGCGACGACATCGTCAACACCTTCTTCCTGAACATGTTCTTCGGCGGCAAGATGAAGGCGATGCCGCCCAAGCTGGCCACCGACGACGGCGCGCATATCGTGATCCGCCCGCTGGCGTACTGCTCGGAGAAGGACATCGCGTCGTACGCGCGCGCGATGGAATTCCCGATCATCCCGTGCAACCTGTGCGGCTCGCAGGAAAACCTGCAGCGCAAGAAGGTCAGCGAGATGCTGCAGGAGTGGGAGCGGCAGAACCCGGGCCGCATCGACAATATCTTCTCGGCGCTGCGCAACGTGGTGCCGTCGCACCTGGCCGATACCGAGCTGTTCCCGTTCACCGGTCTGGCGACTGGCCTGGCCAAGGTGGACGAGGCCTCGCTGTTCGGTGAAACCACGTTCCAGCAGCAGCCGCTGACCTTTGCCGGCAGCCTGGACGAGAACCGCATGGAGTTTGTGCGCTTCGAGCGCGCGCCCGCGGCGGAGCCGGCGGGTACGCCGTAAGCCGTTGCGGCGGATGCCAGGACGCCCGCTCGCGCGGGCGTTTTTCATGGCACCGGGGCCGACGCGGGTTTAGTTCGCCTGCGCCGACTGCACCGGCGGGTTCGCCTTCTCGCGCATCAATGCATGCGTGTCGTCGATCCACTTCTGGAAGCGCTCCTGCGCGTGCGTCTTCTGCTGCGGCGTGGTCAGGTTGGCGATCGCCACGGTGAGCGCGATGCCGGCGTTGTTGCTGGCTTCATGGCTGGCGGCGTGCCGGGCGGGCGGGTTCTGCCAGTATTCGCGGAAGCGGCGCAGCAGGTCGATGACCTGCGCCTTGGGCGGCTGCGTGGCCTGCACGAAGCGCACCATCTTGATCCATTCCTGCTGACGCGCGACGCGCTCGGCATAGCGCGCCTCGGCGTTCTGCACCACCGGCCCCACCTTGACGCGGATCGCCTTCTCCTGCTCGGGAGAGAAGCCGCCGTAGACCAGGCGCGCGTACTCCATCACCTTGTCGAAGCGCGCTTCTTCGCGCTCGGCCGGGTTCGCGTTGAGGAACTTCTTGCGGTACTTGGCGTTGCCCTCGGCAAACTTCTTTTCCATGCGCGCGATCTGATCGGGCGTCAGCGTCAGCAGGAAGTCGGCCATGTCGGGCATGGCCTGTTCGAAGGAACGGCGTGCCAGTTGCTGCGAGGCGTCCTGGAAGTGCGCGACCATCGCCGGGGTGACCGGCTGGCGCACGTCAGCCTTGGCTTCCTCCAGCAGGCTGGCGATTTCCGGCAGCTGCGCCTTGCGGTGCCAGGCAAAGAAGCGCGCGATTGCCTCGCGCGTGAGCGGTTCCTGGGCCGAGGTGACGTCGACATAATTGTCGATCCACCAGTACGCCAGGCGGTCGCCCTGCTGGTAACCGAGCTTCATGGCGCTGCACGCGCACAGCACCGCTGCGCCCAGAATCACCAAAATGCGCCGCGCCCAGCAATTGTGAAATTCGGAAACCTCGGTCGGTTGGGCAGAAAGCGCCATGTTAAAATCGCCGCGCATTGGAACCGGGCTCGCCCGCTGCCCGCCAGCCGAGTCCTGGCAAGGGTTTGCGGGAAGTTGCGCA
The DNA here is from genome assembly GCF_000069785.1 of Cupriavidus taiwanensis LMG 19424. Lineage (NCBI taxonomy): Bacteria > Pseudomonadati > Pseudomonadota > Betaproteobacteria > Burkholderiales > Burkholderiaceae > Cupriavidus > Cupriavidus taiwanensis. Next base: position 200,776 of record NC_010528.1, read on the forward strand.
GGCCTGGCGGCAAGCTTTTGCCAGCCCCGGCGGCGCCCCGTGCCAAACACCGGGCCCAATATCCGGCCGGCGTTTTCCAGAATATTTTCGGACACACTCACTTAGGGGTCTCCTTGTGAATATCGTCATTCTCGCCGCGGGCATGGGCAAGCGGATGTATTCCGATTTGCCCAAGGTGCTGCACCCGGTCGCCGGGCGGCCCATGCTCGCGCATGTCCTCGACACGGCGCGTGCGCTGTCGCCGTCCCGGCTGGTGGTCGTGGTCGGCCACGGGGCCGCGCGCGTGCGCGAGGCGGTGGCTGCTGACGATGTCGCCTTCGCCGAGCAGGCCCAGCAACTGGGCACGGGCCATGCGGTGATGCAGGCACTTCCCTTGTTGGACGACAACCAGCCTACGTTGGTTCTCTACGGTGACGTGCCGCTCACCAGCGCGGCGACGCTTCAGGCACTGGTAGCCGAGGCCGGCGCGCAGCGCTTTGGCGTGCTCACGGTGGAAATGCCCGACCCGACCGGCTATGGCCGCATCGTGCGCGACGCGGCGGGCAGCATCGTCCGCATCGTCGAGCAAAAGGACGCGACCGAAGCCGAAAAAGCCATCCGCGAAATCAACACCGGCATCATCGTGTGCCCGACCGGCCACCTGCGCAAGTGGCTGTCGACACTGCGCAACGACAATGCCCAGGGCGAGTACTACCTGACCGATACCGTCGAGCGCGCCGTCGCGGACGGCGTCGAGACGGTCTCGGCCCAACCGGCGGCGGTGTGGGAGACGCTGGGCGTCAACAGCAAACTGCAGCTGGCCGAGGTCGAGCGCATCCACCAGGGCAACCAGGCCCGGCGCCTGCTCGAAGCCGGCGTGACGCTGCTGGACCCGGCCCGCATCGACGTGCGCGGCGAGCTGACCTGCGGGCGCGATGTCACGATCGACGTCGGCTGCGTGTTCGAGGGCCGCGTGCACCTGGAAGACGGCGTGCGCATCGGCGCCCATTGCGTGATCCGCAACAGTACCGTCGGCGCCGGCGCGCAGGTCCATCCGTTCTGCCATATCGACGAGGCCAAAGTCGGGCCCGCCGGCCGCATCGGGCCGTACGCGCGCCTGCGCCCCGGCACCGAGCTGGGCGAGGACGTGCATATCGGCAACTTCGTCGAGGTCAAGAATGCACAGGTGGCGGCACATAGCAAGGCCAACCACCTGGCTTATGTGGGCGACGCCACGGTGGGGTCGCGCGTCAATATTGGCGCGGGTACCATCACCTGCAACTATGACGGGGTGAACAAGCACCGCACCGTGATCGAGGACGATGTCTTCATCGGCTCCGACACGCAGCTGGTGGCACCCGTGACGGTGCGACGCGGCGCCACGCTGGGCGCCGGCACCACGCTCACCAAGGAGGCCCCGGCCGACAAGCTGACGCTGTCGCGGGCCAAGCAGCTGACCATCGACGCCTGGCAGCGTCCGGTCAAGCAGCCGAAGCAGTAAGCACCACGCGCCGCCTGCACCGGGCGGCGCCACAGGATTCATACCGGCGCCAGTGGCCAGAGGGCAGGCGCCAGCAAACGGGGGTTCAGCATGTGTGGCATCGTCGGCGCGGTTTCCACGCGCAACATCGTTCCGGTCCTGATCGAAGGGCTGCGCCGCCTGGAGTATCGCGGCTATGACTCGTGCGGCGTCGCCGTCGTGCGCGACGATGCGGTCGAGCGCGCCCGCACCGTGTCGCGTGTCGCCGATCTCGACGCACAGACGCAGGCGTCCGGCCTGTCCGGCTTCACCGGCGTGGCGCATACGCGCTGGGCCACGCATGGCAAGCCCGATACCGTCAACGCCCACCCGCACCTGTCGGGCGAGACCATCGCGCTGGTGCACAACGGCATCATCGAGAACTACGAGCCGCTGCGCGAAGAGCTGCGCGCGGTCGGCTACGGCTTCGAGTCGCAGACCGATACCGAGGTGGTCGCCCACCTGATCCACCAGGCCTACAGCTATCCCAGCAGCGCCACCCGCGGCGACCTGTTCGCCTCGGTGCGCGCGGTCACCAAGCGCCTGCACGGCGCCTACGCCATCGCGGTGTTCGCCAAGGACCAGCCCGGCCGCGTGGTCGGTGCGCGCGCCGGCTCGCCGCTGGTGGTGGCGCTGGGCGAGAACGAGTCCTTCCTCGCGTCCGACGCGCTGGCAGTGGCCGGCACCGCCAACCGCATCATCTACCTGGAAGAGGGCGATGTGGTCGAGATCACGCTGGACGGCGTGACCATCCACGACGCCAGCGACCACCCGGTCGAGCGCGAAGCGCGCGTGGTCGAAGCCCACGCCGCGTCGGTGGACCTGGGACCGTACCGCCACTTCATGCAGAAGGAAATCTTCGAGCAGCCGCGCGCGCTGGGCGACACGCTCGAGGGCGTCGAGGGCCTGTCGCCGGACCTGTTCGGCGACAACGCCGCCGAGGTCTTCGCCGGCATCGACAGCGTGCTGATCCTGGCCTGCGGCACCAGCTACTATTCCGGCTGCACCGCCAAGTACTGGCTCGAAAGCATCGCCAAGATCCCGACCCAGGTCGAAGTGGCCAGCGAATACCGCTACCGCGACACCGTGCCCAACCCGCGCGCGCTGGTGGTGGTGATCTCGCAATCGGGCGAAACCGCCGACACCATGGCCGCGCTGCGCCATGCGCGCGCGCTCGGCCACGTCCATACGCTGGCGGTCTGCAACGTTGCCACCAGCGCCATGGTGCGCGAGACCGAACTGCGCTTCCTGACCCGCGCCGGCACCGAGATCGGCGTGGCGTCGACCAAGGCCTTCACCACGCAGCTGGCCGCGCTCTACATGCTGACGCTGTCGCTGGCCAAGACCCGCGGCCTGCTGACCGAAGAGGCCGAGGCCAAGGCCCTGACCAACCTGCGCCACCTGCCGGCCGCGCTGCACGGCGTGCTGGCGCTGGAGCCGCAGATCATCGCCTGGTCCGAGGACTTCGCCCGCCGCGAGAACGCACTGTTCCTCGGCCGCGGCCTGCACTACCCGATCGCGCTGGAGGGAGCGCTCAAGCTCAAGGAAATCTCGTATATCCACGCCGAGGCCTACCCCGCCGGCGAGCTCAAGCACGGCCCGTTGGCGCTGGTCACCGAAGCCATGCCGGTGGTCACGGTCGCACCCAACGACGCACTGCTGGAGAAGCTCAAGTCCAACATCCAGGAAGTGCGCGCCCGCGGCGGCCGCCTGTACGTGTTTGCCGACAGCGATACGCAGATCCAGTCGTCCGACGGCATCCAGGTGATCCGCATGCCCGAGCACTACGGCGACCTCTCGCCGATCCTGCACGTGGTGCCGCTGCAGCTGCTGGCGTACCACACCGCGTGTGCGCGGGGGACCGACGTGGACAAGCCGCGCAACCTGGCGAAGTCAGTGACGGTGGAGTAAGGCGGGCGATGCCGGCGCGACGCGCGGGCTGAACGCCTTGCCTCACGCCAGGCTAGGGCGCCGGTTCGGAGCCGGCGCCGGTCTGCGCCACTGCCTCATGCACCAGCGCCGCGAACACGCGCATGGCGGGTGATGGCGTGCGCCCGGCCAGCGTGACGATGCCGTACTGCGCCTTCAGCGCGGTGGGCGGGTGCATCGGCAGGGCCACGGCCTGCCGCTGTGCGCAGGCGTCGGCCATCATCGCGACCGGCACCAGTGCCACGGCATCGACGGCCAGCAGCAGTGCGCGCAATGCATGCATGTCGTTGCAGGTGACGGTCATCAGCCCCGGCTCCTCCTCGGGCACTGGTCCGCTGCCGCCGCTGGCCTCGTGCAGGGCCTGGCGGAAGAAGCGCATGATATGCGGCGGCAGCCGGGTCCCGGCCACGGGATAGCCGCGCAGGTCGGCCAGCGTGACTTCGCGCTGCCGTGTCAGCGGATGGCCGCTGCGCACGAAGAAGGCGGTCTCCAGGGCCGGCAGCCGGTCGATCTGCAGGTGTGCCAGTTCCGCCAGGCTGCGGCTCTCGCCGACAAAGATGTCGAGCTGCTCGGCTTCCAGCGAACGCCGCATGGCGGACGTGTCGGCGGTCTCGAGGTCGATGCGTAGCCGCGGATAGCGGCGCACCAGCGCCTCCAGCACCGGGTCCAGCAGGAACGACGCTGCAAACGGCCCGAAGCCGGCGCGGATCGTGCCGATTTCCACGTCCTCCAGCAATTGCAGGTCGCGACGCAGCTCGCGCTGCTCGCGCAGCATGCGGCGTGCGCGCGCCAGCGCCAGCATCCCGGCGGCGGTCGGCCGCACCTTGCCGTAGCTGCGGTCGATCAGCGTGCCCAGCTCCGATTCCAGCGCCTGGATGCTGCGCGTCAGCGCCGGCTGCGACAGGTGCAGCGCGGCCGCGGCGCGGGCGAAGCTGCCTTGCTCGACCAGCGTGACGAAGTGATGCAGCTGCCTCAGGCCCATAAATTAACTGTTTATGCATCAAAAACTGAAAAATATTGCATTGGACGTAAGTTCTCAAGCCCTCTAAGGTTGTCTTCCAAAACCAAAACCCGATCTGGAGACAACATGAACAGACGCGCATGGCTGACGCTGGCCACGGGCGGCCTCGTGGCCGGGCTTACGCTCGGCGCGGCCGTGCCTGCCGCGGCGCAGGCCTATCCCGCCAAGCCCATCCGCATCGTCGTGCCCTACGTGGCCGGCGGCGGCACTGACACCATTGCCCGCGCCATGGGCGAGAAGCTCAGCAAGCGGCTGGGCCAGCCGGTGGTGGTCGACAACAAGGCCGGCGCTTCCGGCATCATCGGCACCGATGCCGTGGCCAAGGCCGCGCCGGATGGCTACACGCTGCTGATGACGCTGACGCAGTCGGTGCTGACCAACCAGTTCCTGTTCCAGAAGCTGCCTTACGATCCGCGCAAGGATCTGACCATGATCAGCGTGCTGGCCGACGCGCAGCTGGTGCTGGTGACCCATCCGTCGGTGCCGGCGCGCACCGTGCGCGAACTGGGCGAATACGCGCGCAGCCGGCCGGGCAAGCTGAGCTATGCCTCGTGGGGCGTGGGGTCGCTGTCGCACCTGAGCGGCGCCTACTACAGCAAGCTGGTGCACGGCCAGGCCACGCACGTGCCCTACAAGGGCGAAGCACCGATGCTGCAGGACCTGCTTGGCGGCCAGGTGCAGTTTGGCTTCGCCAGCATCCTCACCGCCAAGCCCTACATCCAGAGCGGCAAGCTCAAGGCACTGGCGGTGACCGGCACCCAGCGCAGCAGCGCGTTGCCCGACATGCCCACCTTTGCCGAGTCCGGCATGCAGGACAGCGCCTTCAAGACCGTCGGCTGGATCGGGCTGGTGGCACCCGTAGGCGTGCCCGCACCGATCCTGGCACGCCTCGAAAGCGAGGTGCGCGCGATTCTGCAGACCCCCGACATGCAAGAGCGCATGGTCGCGCTGGGGCTGCGCACGGTGGGCAGTTCGCCGGCCGAGGCGCAGGCGCTGTACGCGCGCGACTGGCCGGTGCTGAAGACGCTGGTGGCGGATTCGGGCGCGAAGCTGGACTGAACTTCACTGGGGGTACAGGCCCATCGCGGGCGCCGTGGCGAAGGCCGCGGCGCCCGTTTCTTTTGATGGTCGCGATGCCGTGCAGGGCGCATCTGAAAACCGAATAAAAACCATAGGCATTCGCATCCGCAAGCAGTCGCCGAAAAATCGATCCGTGCGACATGAACGCCGCGCGCGAGGGCGGCATTGCTTGATGTCCGCTTGCGCGGGACTACCATGAAGTCACGGCGGATGAATCGCCGTGGCGTTGCTGTGGCCGTGCCATCGCGACATCGCATGTCCCTGTCACAGGGGCACTGGGGGCTGCCATGAAGACTGACAAGAAGGTGATCCAGTTGCTGAACGCGCAGTTGCGGCATGAGCTGACCGCGATCAACCAGTATTTCCTGCATGCCCGCATGTACCGGCACTGGGGGCTGCGCGCGCTGGGCAAGCACGAGTACGACGAATCGATCGAGGAAATGAAGCACGCCGACAAGCTGATCGAGCGCATCCTGCTGCTCGATGGCTTGCCCAACCTGCAGGACCTCGACAAGCTGCTGGTCGGCGAGAACACCGAAGAAATGCTCGGCTGCGACCTGAAGCTGGAACTGGTGTCGCAGGCCAGCTGCAAGGACGCGATCAAGTATTTCGAATCAGTCGGCGACTATGTCTCGCGCCAGCTGGTGGTCGATATCCTCGAGGACACCGAGGAACATATCGACTGGCTCGAGGCGCAGCTGGAACTGGTGCGCAAGGTCGGCTTGCAGAACTACATCCAGTCGGCCATGGGCGGGGTGGAGGACTGAGGCGGCGCGGCGCTTCGCGCGGTCTCCTGCAAAGATTTCCATTTCCCGCTACACTGCGGCCCGCAGCACGTCGCGCCGCTCCGGCGCGATGTCAGCGGCGGGGTGGCAGAGTGGTTATGCAACGGCCTGCAAAGCCGTGTACGACGGTTCGATTCCGGATCCCCGCCTCCATATTTCCGGCCGGGCGCCGTGCGCCCGTCATCCCCGGCGCATTCGCGCGACGTTCTCTCTCTTTTCTTTTTTCACGCGCCTGTCATCGGCCTGCGCCATGAATGCGCCGGACTGTGCCGGACGCGCCCTGACCGGTATGCCGCAACGGTTCCGGACACCCGTTTATCCCCAATGGATCAGCGACAGCGAATCGGGTAATGTTGCCCGACAGGCCGCCGGCCTGCGTGCAACCCCGTGCCGCCAGTTGGCGGCACCGCCATGTCCGGGCTTCCATGGCGTTTCCCCGCGAGGCAGTGTGAAACAGAGAGGCTCCAGATGATGAAAGACCTGCGCATCCGCGTGGCCGTGCCGACGGATGCCCCAGCCGTGGGAGAAGTGCTGGAACGATGCGGGCTGTCGGTGGACGGTGTGCCGCGCCTGCTTGAGCATTTCCACGTTGCCATCCTTGGTGCGCAGATCATCGGCTGCGCCGCCGGCGAGCGCTGCGGCGAGACCGTGGTGATCCGTTCCGTGGCCGTGCTGCCCGAACATCGCGACCAGGGCGTGGCCACCCACGTGGTGCGTGCCGCGCTGATGCGCGCCCGCGCCAACGGCGCACGGCGCGCCGTGCTGCTGGCGTCCAGCTGCCCCAGCTACTTCGCGCGCTACGGCTTTACGCTGGTGCCGGCCGCCAAGCTGCCGCCCGAGGTCATGTCGTCGAGCGAATTCCACCGCGCCGCGGACACGCCGCCGCTGTGCATGTGGTGCGAGCTGAGCTGATTCCCTGACAGCGGATGGCGAGCCGCCGCGCTCGCCCCGGTGATCGCCTCAGTCATCGACTCAGTGATCGCTGGCGCAGCGGCTGATCTCCACCGTCACGTGTACCAGTTCCTCGTGCACCGACAGCGCCTCGCGCACGCGCTGCGGCGTCAGCGCGGCATCATGCGTGACCAGGCAGACGATGCAGGCAAAGTGCTGACGGCCCACGCGCCACACATGCAGGTCGGACACGCGGGTGCTTTCGTCGCCGTGATCCAGGCCGGCCAGCACCTCGCGCACTTCGTCCACCACCGGGTGGTCCATCTCGCGGTCCAGCAGCACTGTGCCGCTCTGGCGCATCAGGCCGATGGCCCAGCGGCCGACCAGCACCGCGCCCACCAGCCCCATCACCGGGTCCAGCCAGGCCCAGCCCAGCCACCAGCCGCCGGCCAGCGCGACGATCGCCAGCACGGAGGTCGCGGCATCGGCCAGCACGTGCACATAGGCGGCACGCAAGTTGAGGTCATGGTGGTGATGGCCATGGTCGTGGCCGTGATGGTGACCATGGTCATGGCCGTGATCGTGGCCATGCGCGTGGCCATGCGCGTGGCCGCCGAGGATCAGCGCGCAGCCCAGGTTGACCAGCAGCCCCAGCGCGGTCACGCCCATCGCTTCGCGATAGTGGATGGCCTGCGGCGTGAACAGCCGCTCGAGCGAGCCCGCCGCCATCAGCGCGGCAATGCATAGCAGGAACACCGCGCTGGCAAAGCCCGCCAGCACTTCGATCTTCCAGGTGCCGAAGGCAAAGCGCCAGTCGCCGGCGTAGCGCCGGGCGGCGGCGTAGGCGAAGGCGGACAGGCCGATGGCCAGCGCGTGCGAGCTCATGTGCCAGCCATCGGCCAGCAGCGCCATCGAGTTGAACCAGAGCCCGGCGGCGATCTCGGCCACCATGGTGACGGCGGTGATCACCATGACGAGGCGCGTGCCGCGTTCGGCGGCGCGGTTGCCGGCGTCGAAGGCATGGCTGTGGGTCCAGGCGGACAGGTCTTGGGTATGCATGGGGAATACGTGCGTTGCGCTTGAAATCCTGGTGGATCGTCCGGCATGGGGCCGGGGCCGCCCAAGGGTAGCAGAGACCCGTGCTTGTGTCGGACATCCCCCGACGCCATCAGGGGCGGACTTGGGCTGCGTCAGGGGACGGTGGGGCGGCATGGCGTACGTGTGCCTTATACACAACAAGATTCCCGCGCGAGTCGTAAGGAATCTATTCTTTTGCTTACATACATTCATGAATGGATGTATGATCCAGCCAAAAATTCACGCCCCCGTCATATCTTTGTTGACCGTACCGAGATGAGCTATCGCTTTATTGCCACCTGTCTTGCCGCCTGGGTAGGCGTTTGCGCCACCGCCGGCTGGCTGGTCGAGCGTCTCTGGAGCTGAGCGCCGGCCCGGTTGCCTCCCTTCGCCTCGCTCCGCCTTCCTCCACCTCAAGCCGCCTGCCGTGCCTGCGCAAGGCTGTCAAAGAACTGCCACAACTGCGGCGCATCGCCGGTGGCCACGTTGAAGCGAATCCACGGCGAGTCGGTTTCGTCCGGCTCGAAATACGATCCCGGCGCCAGCCAGATGCCATGCTCCAGCGCCAGCGTGGCGAGCCGGTTGCCGAGCAGCGGACCGCCGCGGCGACTGGCCAGCCAGCGCGCCTGAACCGCCTCGCTCAGCCGCGCCCAGGCGAACATCCCGCCTTCCGGGCGCAGCAGCACCTCCAGTCCGTGGGCCTCCATCTTTTCCGTGACGCGGTCCTGCTGCGCGCGCAGCCGTTCGGACAAGGCCGCCACGTGGCGGCCGTAGTGGCCGCTGGTCAGCACCGAATACACCAGCCGTTCCGTTACCTCCGATGAGGTCAGGCCGACCGCCATCTTGGTGCGCGCAAAGGCCTTGGCCAGGTCCGGACTGGCGGCGAGGTAACCGACCCGCAGCGACGGTGTGATGGTCTTGGAAAAGCCGTTGATGTAGACCACCTGCGACAGCCCGTCCATGGCCGCCAGCATCGGCGAGCCGGCCGGCGCCAGCTCGCGGTAGATATCGTCCTCGACCACCAGAAGCCGGTGCTGCTCGGCCAGTTGCAGCACGCGGAAGGCGTTCATGCTGGTCAGGCTGGCGCCGGTCGGATTCTGCAACACGGTGTTGATGAACAGCGCGCGCGGGGCGTGGGCGCGCAGCGCATCCTCCAGCGCATCGGTGTCCAGCCCCGCCGCCGTGCGCGGCACGCCGACCACGCGCAGTCCGGCCAGCCGCAGGATCTGCAGCAGGTTGCAGTAGCAGGGCGATTCCACCAGCACGGTATCGCCGGCGCGCAGCAGCGTGCGCACCACCAGGTCCAGCGCCTGCGTCGCCCCCTGGGTCAGCACCACCTGCCGGGCCTGCAGCGGGATGCCGTACTGGCCCAGCCCCGCCGCGATGTGCTCGCGCAGCGGCGCAAAGCCGTACGGATGGCCGTAGCCCGACAGCTGCGCCGCCGGCACGCGGGCCGACGCGCGCATGGCCTGGTGCAAGCCTTCCTCGTTGAGCCAGTCGCCCGGCAGCCAGCCCGCGCCGGCCTTGATCGGGACCGAATGGTCGGCAAACACATCCGACAGCAGCCAGGCGGCATTCAGCCCCGGTGCTTCCCAGTGCGGGGCGCGCGCATGCCCGGCCGGTGCATGGCGGTGCGCCACGGTGTAGCCGGAGCCCGGCCGCGAGGCGAGGTAGCCGAGCGCGGTCAACCGGCCGTAGGCCTCGGCCACGGTGAAGGTGCTGACGTGGTGGTGCTGGGCAAAGCGCCGCACCGATGGCAGCGCCGTGCCGGGCCGCAGCGCGCGCTGCTCCACCAGCGCGGCGATGCCGGCGACGATCTGCTCGGTCAGGGTGTCGCCGTCGCGGCGGCTGCGGGTCAGGTTCAGGGTCAGCATCAGGCACTCGGGCGGGCGTCTACCTGTACAGTTTAGCGGCTGCCGGCGCGCTCGCGGCCGATGCTGTCCCGTCACGCGAAAAATGCCGCAGTGCAACGTGGCGCGCCATGCCGTGCCACTGGCGACGCGCCGAAGACTGGCCGGGGACTACTGCGGCCGCGTGGCTTGCCTGTACGGTCAGGCGTGATCAAACTGTACGGTAAGGCATGGTTGTCCGGACTGTATATTTTGTCGGCCAGTCGCCGCCGGTAGAGTGGCCCTCATTGCCGCGCTGCCAGCCAGCGCGCCGCCCCAACCGACCCGATTTCCCCCCAGGAGGACATATGGACGCCGCCAAGACCGTGATTCCCGATCTCGATGCCCTGTGGATGCCCTTTACCGCCAACCGCCAGTACAAGGCGGCGCCGCGCCTGCTGGCGTCGGCCAGCGGCATGTACTACACCACCCACGACGGCCGCCGGATCCTGGACGGTTGCGCCGGGCTGTGGTGCGTCGCGGCCGGCCATTGCCGCAAGGAAATCGTCGAGGCGGTGGCGCGGCAGGCGGCCACGCTGGACTATGCGCCGCCGTTCCAGATGGGCCATCCGCTGTCGTTCGAGGCCGCCACCAAGCTGGCGGCGATCATGCCGCAGGGGCTGGACCGCATCTTCTTCACCAACTCGGGCTCGGAGTCGGTCGACACCGCGCTGAAGATCGCGCTGGCGTATCACCGCGCGCGCGGCGAAGGCCAGCGCACGCGCTTTATCGGCCGCGAGCGCGGCTACCACGGCGTCGGCTTCGGCGGCATGGCAGTGGGCGGCATCGGGCCGAACCGCAAGGCCTTCTCGGCCAACCTGATGCCGGGCACCGACCACCTGCCGGCCACGTTCAATCTTGCCGAGGCTGCCTTCTCCAAGGGCCAGCCGCAATGGGGCGCGCACCTGGCCGACGAGCTGGAGCGCATCCTGGCGCTGCATGACCCGGCCAACGTCGCCGCGGTGATCGTCGAGCCGCTGGCGGGCTCCGCCGGCGTGCTGGTGCCGCCGGTCGGCTACCTGGAAAAGCTGCGCGAGATCACCAGCCGCCACGGCATCCTGCTGATCTTCGACGAGGTCATCACCGCCTTCGGCCGCCTGGGCGCGGCCACCGCTGCCGAGCGCTTCAACGTGACGCCGGACCTGATCACCATGGCCAAGGCGATCAACAACGCCGCGGTGCCGATGGGCGCCGTCGCCGTGCGCCGCGAGGTGCATGACGCCGTGGTCAACTCGGCCGCGCCGGGCGCGATCGAGCTGCTGCACGGCTATACCTACTCGGGCCACCCGCTGGCCGCCGCCGCGGCGATCGCCACGCTCGACCTGTACCAGCGCGAAAACCTGTTCGGCCGCGCCGCCGAGCTGGCGCCGGTATTCGAGGCCGCGGCGCACGGCGTGCGCGGCGCGCCGCACGTGAAGGACATCCGCAACTACGGGCTGGTGGCCGGCATCGAGCTGGAGTCGCGTCCGGGCCAGCCGGGCGCGCGCGCCTACGAGGCCTTCCTCAAGTGCCTGGAGCTGGGCGTGCTGGTGCGCTACACCGGCGACATTCTGGCGTTCTCGCCGCCGCTGATCATCTCGGAAGCGCAGATCGGCGAGATGTTCGACACCGTGAAGCAGGCGCTGCGGGACATCAAGTAAGGGACATCGAGCTAGCGGCCCGCGCCGCCTCCCATTGCCGCCGGGCCCGCGGGCCCGGCCTCCCGGATTGCACGCCGGGGCGCGCTGTGTGGCGCGCCGCGGCCATCGAAGGAAAACCCAAGTGAGCATCGCAGAAAACCGGCAACTGGCCGAAGTCCATCATTTCATCGGCGGCACCGTGCGCCGCGCCGGCGGCCAGCGCCAGGCGGATGTGTTCAATCCCGCCACCGGCGAAGTGGCCGCGCGCGTCGCGCTGGGCACCGCCCAAGACGTGGCCGATGCCGTGGCCGCCGCCCGGGCCGCGTTCCCGGCGTGGGCCGACACCCCGCCGCTGCGCCGTGCGCGCATCCTGTTCAAGTTCAAGGAGCTGCTGGACCAGCACCACGACGACCTCGCCGCGCTGATCACGCGCGAGCACGGCAAGGTGTTCTCGGACGCGAAGGGCGAGGTCACGCGCGGCATCGAGGTGGTGGAGTTCGCCTGCGGCATCCCCAACCTGCTCAAGACCGATTTCACCGACAACATCGGCGGCGGCATCGACAACTGGAACCTGCGCCAGCCGCTGGGCGTGGTGGCCGGCATCACGCCGTTCAACTTCCCGGTGATGGTGCCGATGTGGATGTTCCCGGTGGCGCTGGCGTGCGGCAATACCTTCGTGCTCAAGCCGTCCGAGCGCGACCCGTCCCCCAGCCTGTTGATTGCAGATTTGCTGCGCCAGGCGGGCCTGCCCGACGGCGTGTTCAACGTGGTGCAGGGCGACAAGGAAGCGGTCGACGCGCTGCTGGCGCACCCCGACGTGCAGGCGCTGTCGTTCGTCGGCTCGACGCCGATTGCCGAGTACATCTACACCGAAGGGATGAAGCACGGCAAGCGCGTGCAGGCGCTGGGCGGCGCCAAGAACCACCTGGTGGTGATGCCCGATGCGGATCTGGACCAGGCCGTCGACGCGCTGATCGGCGCGGCCTATGGCTCGGCCGGCGAGCGCTGCATGGCGATCTCGGTGGCGGTAGCGGTCGGCGACGTGGCCGACAAACTGGTGCCGCGGCTGGCCGAACGCGCCCGCGCGCTGAAGATCCGCAACGGCATGGAGGCCGATGCCGAGATGGGCCCGCTGGTGACCGGCGCGCACAAGGCCAAGGTCGAGGGGTATATCGCCCAGGGCGTGGCCGAAGGCGCGACACTGGTGACCGATGGCCGCGGCCACAAGGTCGATGGCCACGAGAACGGCTTCTACGTCGGTGGCACGCTGTTCGACCATGTCACGCCGGAGATGACGATCTACAAGGAAGAGATCTTCGGGCCGGTGCTGTCCGTGGTGCGCGTGCACGACTTTGCCGAGGCGGTGGCGCTGATCAACGCGCACGAGTACGGCAACGGCGTATCGTGCTACACCAGCGACGGCGGCATCGCGCGCGCGTTCGCGCGGCAGATCCAGGTAGGCATGGTCGGCATCAACGTGCCGATCCCGGTGCCGATGGCGTGGCATTCGTTCGGCGGCTGGAAGCGCTCGCTGTTCGGCGACCACCATGCCTATGGCGAAGAGGGCGTGCGCTTCTACACGCGCTACAAGAGCGTGATGCAGCGCTGGCCGGACGCGATCGCCAAGGGCGCCGAGTTCACCATGCCGGTGGCGAAGTAACAAGCAACAAGCGGAACGCGGGCATGAAGGTTAACCGCATCGTTGCCAACATCGGCACCGCCGACCCCGCACAGGCCCGCGTCTTCTACCAGGATGTGCTGGGCCTGGAGCTGCTGATGGACCACGGCTGGATCCGCACCTACGGCAGCGATGCCGCGGCGCGGACCCAGGTCAGCTTTGCCGTGGAAGGCGGCAACGGCACGCCCGTGCCGGCGCTGTCGATCGAGGTCGACGATGTCGACGAGGCCCACCGCCGCATGCTTGCTGCCGGCTTTGCGGTGGAATACGGCCCGGCCGACGAGCCGTGGGGCGTACGGCGCTTCTTTGTGCGCGATCCGTTCGGGCAGCTCGTCAACATCCTCGCGCACGCCTGAGGGCGTGCCTTGTCTGCCGTCAGTGCCGGCCTGGCCCGGCTTTCCTATCATTCCTGCAAGCTGCTGACCGGGCGCAAGTGATGTAAGCGCCCGGCCAGCGGCGTACACTAGCGCCCTTTTTCCGGGCCCCCGCGCGTTGCCGGCGCGGGCCCGGGCCACCGTTGCAGGGAGTTTGAATGAGCTTGTTCCGCACCAAGGACATCGACGCGATGCTGGCCGTCGCGCGCGATGACGGCCTGAAAAAGGTGCTGGGTCCGGTCGACCTGGTGCTGATGGGCATCGGCGCCATCATCGGCACCGGCATCTTCGTGCTGACCGGCACCGGGGCGCTGACCGCGGGGCCGGCGCTGACGGTGTCGTTCGTGATCGCGGCGCTGGCCTGCGGCTTTGCCGCGCTGTGCTACGCGGAGTTCGCTTCGGCGATCCCGGTGTCGGGCTCGATCTATACCTACAGCTACGCCACGCTGGGCGAGATCGTGGCATGGATGATCGGCTGGGACCTGCTGCTGGAATACGGGCTGGCGACGTCCGCGGTGTCGGTGGGCTGGTCGGGCTATTTCCAGTCGCTGATGGCGGGCTTCGGCATGAAGCTGCCGGCGGCGCTGACCGCGGCGCCCGGCTTGGTGCCGGGCGTGCAGACCGTGCTGAACCTGCCGGCGTGCCTGATCATGCTGGCCATCACCTGGGTGGTGTCCTACGGCGTGCGCGAGTCCGCGCGCGTCAATAACCTGATGGTGGCGGTGAAGATCGGCGTGGTGCTGCTGTTTATCGCGGTGGGCGTATGGCACGTGCAGCCGGCCAACTGGCAGCCGTTCGCGCCGTTCGGCTTCACCGGCATCTTCAATGCGGCGGCGCTGGTGTTCTTCGCGTTTATCGGCTTCGATGCCGTGACGTCGGCGGCGGAAGAGGTGCGCAACCCGCGCCGCGACCTGCCGATCGGCATCATCGGCTCGCTCGCGGTCTGCACCGTGCTGTACGTGGTGGTCGCGGCGATCATGACCGGCATCGTGCCGTTCGCGAAGTTTGCCGGCGTCGACCACCCGGTCTCGCTGGCGCTGCAATTCGCCGGGCAGAACTGGGTGGCGGGCTTTGTCGACCTGGGCGCGATCCTTGGCATGACCACGGTGATCCTGGTGATGACCTACGGCCAGACCCGCGTGATCTTCGCCATGTCGCGCGACGGGCTGCTGCCCGAGCGCCTGTCATCGGTGCACCCGGTGCACGCCACGCCGTACTTCGCCACCTGGACCGTCGGCCTGGTGTTTGCCGCAATTGCCGCCTTCGTGCCGCTGAACGTGCTGGCGGAGCTGATCAATATCGGCACGCTGGCCGCGTTTACGCTGATCTCGGTGGCGGTGCTGGTGCTGCGCAAGACCCGGCCCGAACTGCCGCGCGCATTCCGTTGCCCGGGCGTGCCGGTGGTGCCGCTGCTGTCGATCGGCTTCTGCCTGTTCCTGATGGCGCATCTGCAGGCGCTGACCTGGGCCGCCTTCCTGGTGTGGCTGGCGCTGGGGCTGGTGATCTACTTCGCCTATGCGCGGCGCAATGCCGTGCTGCATAACCACGGCGGCTGAGCGTCAGCGCGCGCCGCGCTCCGCGGCCGCCTTCATGAACGCCACCGCGCGCGGCTCGTTGGCATAGGCGGCGTTGATGCGGATCCAGGCCGAGGTCTCACCGCCCGGGCGAAAGTAGTTGCCTGGCGCCAGCGTCACGCCGAATTGCTCGCCCAGCGTCACCAGCTCGCGCGAATCCTCGATGCCCGGCGGCCGCGCCCACAGGAAGTTGCCGCCCGAAGGCTGGCAGAACACTTCCCAGCCGTTGCCATGCAGCTGCCGCACCGCGTTGGCGACGGCCTCGCGCACGCGCAGCCGCAGCCGCTCCACGTACTTGCGATAGCCGCCGCGCTCCAGCAGCGCCGCGGTCACCGCTTCGGCAAAGTGCGAGCCGGCCACGCTGGTCAGCACCTTTACATCGACCAGGTCCTTGACCAGCGCCTTGTCGGCCACCAGGTAGCCGATCCGCAGCGACGCCGACACCGTCTTGGAAAAGCCGCCGATATAGATCACGTGCTCGAGCTGGTCCAGCGTGGCCAGCCGGTCGGTGAAGTGCGTCTGGAAGTCCGAGAAGATATCGTCCTCGACAAAGCGGAAGCCATGGCGGCGCGCCAGCTCCAGCAACCGGAACGCCACCGGCGGCGCCAGCGTCGAGCCGGTCGGGTTCTGCAGCACGCTGTTGGTGAAGAACAGCTTGGGCTTGTGCTGGCGCAGCAGCGCCTCGGTGGCGTCGGGGTCGGGGCCGTCGGGCGTGTGCGGCACGCCCACCAGCTGCACCCCGTGCAGGCGCAGCAGGCCGAACAGATTGTAGTAGCCGGGGTCTTCGACGAACACCGTGTCGCCCGGCTTGAGCAGGTGGCGCACCACCAGGTCCAGCGCCTGGCTGGCGCCGGTGGTGATCAGCACTTGCGGCAGCTCCGCCGCGATACCCAGCTGGCGCACGCGCAGCAGCACCTGCCGGCGCAGCTCCGGATGGCCCATCGGCGTGGCGTAGTGGATCACGCTGTCGATCTCGTTGCGCGAAATCGCGCGGATCGCCTGCGTCAGGCCCTCCACGTCGCGCCAGGTCTCCGGGACAAAGCCGCCCGCCAGCTTGAGCGTGCCGCTGGGGTGGTTGAACTGCTCGAGAATATGGTCGGACAGGTCCTCGGCCAGGCTGGGATCCGACCAGCCGCGCGCCGAGCGCCCCGCCAGCGGACTGTCCGCCACATAGAACCCCGAGCCCTGCCGCGAATCGAGCAACCCCTGCGACACCAGCCGGTCATAGGCCTCGATCACCGGAAAGCGGCTGATGCCATTCTCGGCGGCCAGCTGCCGGATCGACGGCAGCCGCGCCCCCGGGCGCGCCTCGCGGTTGCCGATCCACGCCTTCACGCCTTCGACGATCTGCTCGGTCAGTGGAATTCCGGTGGAAGCATCTAAGATGAGTTTCATGGGCGGGTCTGCCGGCCAAGGGCCGCGGGGGCGCAACTGTCAGGAAAAACTACTGAACAGTCCATCGAAAACTGTTCACAACTGTACATGGGATTGTAGTGAGGGATGCGAATAATGGAAGCATGGCGGACGAAGGCGCCGGCATCCGCATCCAGGATGCTCCGGCCCCCGCGATGACCGCCGGGCTGACAAGGAGTGCAACATGCGCGAACTACGGACTTTCGAACTGGACCAACCGGGGCTGCCGGTGAGCTGGCGCGCCGGTTATGGGCAGACCGTCTGCGCGGTGGCGGGCAAGCTGTGGGTGACGATCGAGGGCAACCCCAACGATATCTGGCTGGAACCAGGCCAGGAGCTGGCGCTGCCGGAGGGCTATCGGGTCTGGCTGTCCGGCGATGGTGCGGGAGCGCGCTTCACGCTGGCGCAGACGCCGGCGCCGTGGTCGATGCAGCGGCTGGCCGCGTGGCTGCGCGCGCTGCGGCATCGGGTGGACGAGCACAGCACCGATGCATTCGGCGAGTGCCCGCGGATAGGAGCGCTGTGCCGGTGAATCGGCAGGCAGTCAATCAGGATGCGTCGCAAAGGCCACCGACACGGTGGCCTTTTGTTTGTCCGTAGCCCGCGGACACCTACTCTAGAAGGACGCCGGCGCCCCGCCGTCCGGGTTCCGCCCCATTGATTTACGTTAACGTCAACGTCATACAATCGATCCGCCCCAACCCCGGGGCGCAGCCCGCGCGTTTCCAGCCAAGCCGGCACAGAACGGCGCCGGCGGACGCCGCGGTCGCAGCCAACACCCGACACGGTGGAGACAATGACCGACCTTTCCGATGTCCATGATGTGCGCCGCGGCGCGCCCCAGCCCAAGCCGGTGCAGCCCGGCACCGGCCCGGCAAACAAGGTCCGCTTCGTCACCGCGGCATCCCTGTTCGACGGCCACGACGCCTCGATCAACATCATGCGCCGCATCCTGCAGTCGCATGGCTGCGAGGTGGTCCACCTCGGCCACAACCGCTCCGTCGAAGAGATCGTGACCGCGGCACTGCAGGAAGACGCGCAGGGCATTGCGATCTCCAGCTACCAGGGCGGCCATGTCGAGTACTTCAAGTACATGGTCGACCTGCTGCGCGACAAGGGCGGCGAGCATGTGCAGGTGTTCGGCGGCGGCGGCGGCGTGATCGTGCCCGACGAGATCCGCGAGCTGCAGGCCTACGGCGTGGCCCGCATCTACAGCCCCGAGGACGGCCAGCGCATGGGCCTGGCCGGCATGATTGCCGACATGGTGCAGCGCTGCGACCTGGACCTGAGCCGCTACGCGCCGACCTCGCTCGACCCCGTCGCCGCCGGCGACCGCCGCGCGCTGGCGCAGCTGATCACCGCGCTCGAAAACGGCAAGGCCGATGCGGCGCTGATGGCGGCGATGCATGCGCAGGCGCAGCAGGCCTCGGTTCCCGTGCTCGGCATCACCGGCACGGGCGGTGCCGGCAAGTCGTCGCTGACCGACGAGCTGATCCGCCGTTTCCGGCTGGACCAGCAGGATGCGCTGTCGATCGCCGTGATCTCGATCGACCCGTCGCGGCGCAAGTCCGGCGGCGCGCTGCTGGGCGACCGCATCCGCATGAATGCGATCAACCACCCGAACATCTTCATGCGCTCGATGGCGACGCGCGAGGCGGGCTCCGAGATCTCGCAGGCGCTGCCCGATGCGATCGCCGCGTGCAAGGTCGCGGGCTTCGACCTGGTGATCGTCGAGACCTCCGGCATCGGCCAGGGCGACGCCGCGATCGTGCCGCACGTGGACCTGTCGCTGTACGTGATGACGCCGGAGTTCGGCGCGGCGAGCCAGCTCGAGAAGATCGACATGCTGGACTTCGCCGACTTCGTCGCCATCAACAAGTTCGACCGCAAGGGCGCGCAGGATGCCTGGCGCGACGTGGCCAAGCAGGTGCAGCGCAACCGCGAGCAATGGCACGGCAAGCCCGAGGACATGCCGGTGTACGGCACCCAGGCGTCGCGCTTCAACGACGATGGCGTCACCATGCTGTACCAGGGCCTGCGCGAGGCGCTGGCCGGTCATGGCCTGAAGGTGGGTGCGGGCACGCTGCCGGTCCTGTCGGGGCGCATCTCCACCGGCCAGAACGTGATCGTGCCGCCGGCGCGCAGCCGCTACCTGGCCGAGCTGGCCGACACCGTGCGCGCCTACCACCGCCGCGTGGCGGAGCAGAGCCGCATCGCGCGCGAGCGCCAGCAGCTGCGCGAATCCAGCCGCATACTGCAGGCCGCGCAAGGCGATGGCACAGCGCTGGACGCGCTGGCCGCAGAGCGCGACACTGCGCTGGGCCAGGTCGAGCGCAAGCTGCTGGCGATGTGGCCGCAGATGCGCGAGGCCTACAGCGGCGACGAATACGTGGTGAAGATCCGCGACAAGGAGATCCGCACCGGCCTGGTTACCACCACGCTGTCAGGCACCAAGGTGCGCAAGGTGGTGCTGCCGCGCTTCGAGGACGACGGCGAGGTGCTGAAGTGGCTGATGCGCGAAAACGTGCCCGGCAGCTTCCCGTACACCGCCGGCGTGTTCGCCTTCAAGCGCGAGAACGAAGACCCGACGCGCATGTTCGCCGGCGAGGGCGATGCCTTCCGCACCAACCGGCGCTTCAAGCTGGTGTCCCAGGGCATGGAGGCCAAGCGCCTGTCGACCGCGTTCGACTCGGTCACGCTGTACGGCGAAGACCCGCACGTGCGTCCCGATATCTACGGCAAGGTCGGCAACTCGGGCGTGTCGATCGCCACGCTCGACGACATGAAGGTGCTGTACGACGGCTTCGACCTGACCAGCCCGAGCACCTCGGTGTCGATGACCATCAACGGCCCGGCCCCGACCATCCTGGCGATGTTCATGAACACCGCCATCGACCAGCAGCTCGACAAGTTCCGCGCCGACAACGGCCGCGATCCCACCGCCGACGAAGAGGCCAAGATCCGCGCCTGGGTACTGCAGAACGTGCGCGGCACGGTGCAGGCCGATATCCTGAAGGAAGACCAGGGCCAGAACACCTGCATCTTCTCCACCGAGTTTTCGCTCAAGGTGATGGGCGATATCCAGGAGTACTTCGTGCACCACCAGGTGCGCAACTTCTATTCGGTGTCGATCTCGGGCTACCACATCGCCGAGGCCGGCGCCAACCCGATCTCGCAGCTGGCCTTCACGCTGTCCAACGGCTTTACCTATGTGGAGGCGTATCTGGCGCGCGGCATGCATATCGACGATTTCGCGCCCAACCTGTCGTTCTTCTTCTCCAACGGCATGGACCCCGAATACAGCGTGCTGGGCCGCGTCGCGCGCCGCATCTGGGCGGTGACCATGCGCGACAAGTACGGCGCCAACGAGCGCAGCCAGAAGCTGAAGTACCACATCCAGACCTCGGGCCGCTCGCTGCATGCGCAGGAGATCGACTTCAACGATATCCGCACCACGCTGCAGGCGTTGATCGCGATCTACGACAACTGCAATTCGCTGCACACCAACGCCTACGACGAGGCCATCACCACGCCCACCGGCGAATCGGTGCGCCGCGCGCTGGCGATCCAGCTGATCATCAACCGCGAGTGGGGCGTCGCCAAGTGCGAAAACCCCAACCAGGGCAGCTTCCTGATCGAGGAGCTGACCGATCTGGTGGAAGAAGCGGTGCTGCAGGAGTTCGAGCGCATCGCCGAGCGCGGCGGCGTGCTCGGCGCGATGGAGACCGGCTACCAGCGCGGCAAGATCCAGGAGGAATCGCTCTACTACGAGCAGCTCAAGCACGACGGCACGCTGCCGCTGATCGGCGTGAACACCTTCCGCAATCCGGACGGCGACCCGGTGCCGCAGAAGCTGGAGCTGGCGCGTTCGAGCGAGGCCGAGAAGCAGAGCCAGCTCGAGCGCCTGCAGGCGTTCCAGCAGGCGCATGCCGACGAAGCCCCGGCGATGCTGCAGCGGCTGCGCCAGGCGGTGATCGACAACCAGAACGTGTTCGCGGTGCTGATGGACGCGGTGCGGGTCTGCTCACTGGGGCAGATCACGCATGCGCTGTTCGAGGTCGGCGGGCAATACCGGCGCAATATGTAGACCCCGATCCACGTGCTGACCGGTAATCGCGCAGGGCGGCCGCGGTGAAGGGCCGCCCTGCGTTACACTCGAATGCTGCGCCGCACCCTGGCCGCACCATAGCGCTGGCGGCAACTAATTCCGAGACAACCGCAACACAAGACCATGGACACCCAGTACAGCCCGAACAACATCTTTGCCAAGATCCTGCGCGGCGAAATGCCGTGCATCAAGGTGTACGAGGACGACGACACCATTGCCTTCATGGACATCATGCCGCAGGCCGACGGCCATACGCTGGTGGTGCCCAAGGAAGCCGCGGTCAACCTGTTCGACCTGTCGGAGCGCGGCGCCCAGGCCGCCATCGTCGCCACCCAGCGCGTGGCGCGCGCGGTGCGCGCGGCCTTCAACCCCGACGGCATCTCGATCGGCCAGTTCAACGGCGCCGCGGCGGGCCAGACCGTGCCGCACGTCCATTTCCACATCGTGCCGCGCTACAACGACCAGTCGCTGCGCGGCCACGCGCGCGACATGCAAGAGCCGGAAGTGCTCAAGGGGCACGCCGAACGCATCATCGCCGCGCTGCGCGAGCAGGCGCCCTGAACCACGCATCCAAGCATTCAACCAAGCAAGCAGAGGAAGACAAGATGGCAATCAAGACTGTAGGCATCGTCGGTGCCGGCACCATGGGCAATGGCATCGCCCAGGCCTGCGCAGTGGTGGGACTGAACGTGGTGATGGTCGACATCAGCGACGCCGCCGTGCAGAAGGGCGTGGCCACGGTGTCGGGCAGCCTGGACCGGCTGATCAAGAAGGAAAAGCTGACCGAGGCGCAGAAGGCCGACGCGCTGGCGCGGATCAAAGGCAGCACGTCATATGACGACCTCAAGGCCGCCGACATCGTGATCGAGGCGGCCACCGAGAACTACGACCTCAAGGTCAAGATCCTCAAGCAGATCGACGGCATCGTCGGCGACAACGTCATCATCGCGTCGAACACCTCATCGATCTCGATCACCAAGCTCGCCGCGGTGACCGCGCGCGCGGACCGCTTCATCGGCATGCACTTCTTCAACCCGGTGCCGGTGATGGCGCTGGTCGAACTGATCCGCGGCCTGCAGACCAGCGACGCGACGCACGCCGCCGTCGAGGCCCTGTCGAAGCAACTGGGCAAGTACCCGATCACGGTCAGGAACAGCCCGGGCTTCGTCGTCAATCGCATCCTGTGCCCGATGATCAACGAGGCCTTCTGCGTGCTGGGCGAAGGCCTGGCCTCGCCGGAAGAGATCGACGAAGGCATGAAGCTGGGCTGCAACCACCCGATCGGGCCGCTGGCGCTGGCCGACATGATCGGGCTGGACACCATGCTGGCGGTGATGGAAGTGCTGTACACCGAGTTCGCCGATCCGAAGTACCGTCCGGCCATGCTGATGCGCGAGATGGTGGCTGCGGGCTACCTGGGGCGCAAGACGGGGCGTGGGGTGTACGTGTATAGCAAGTAAGTCGGACCTGGACCCGCCACTTTCAGTGGGCGGTCTGGTCTGAGCGAGGCCGGCGGCTGGACTTCGGGTCAGCGCCGGCCTTTTCCGTTTGTGGTGCCCATCGACACGCTAGCGGCACAATGGCCAGCACATCAAGAACGTGTTGGCGGATGGCGAGTTGGCGGAGCATTCAGTTGTAAAGCAAAACTCTACAACTGCCTCCGAGGGCAAGAACTCCTCAGGACCATGCTTCCCGTAATCCCGCTTACACCGCGTTATATACCGAAACAATCCGCCGCATCTGGTAACAGGAATGCGCGGTACAGTGCACCCATTCCGTTTACAACAACACCGCATCATGGCTCACCCGGTTCTTTTTGCAGCGCTGCTCGCTGGCCTCATGTCCCTGCTGGCGGCGCGTTCGGCGATGGCGCATGTGGATGTGGGGGTGCATATCGGCCCACCGGTCTATGCCGCGCCGGCGCCGGTTTATGTGGCGCCGCCGCCTCCCGTGGTGTATGCGCCGCGCTATCACGGCTGGCATGGCGACCGGTACTGGGACGGACGGCGCTGGTATGGGCGGCATGAATGGCGCGGCCGCCATCATCATCATTACCGGCACCATCACCACCGGCATCACCACGATCGCCACCACGGCCATGGTCACCATGGCCATCGCGGCCATGGCCACTGATCGTCCTGACGACGGCGCCGACGGGCCGGGTCGGCCCGGTTAGCGCAACAGCACCAGTCGC
This sequence comes from Cupriavidus taiwanensis LMG 19424, assembly GCF_000069785.1. Taxonomy (NCBI): domain Bacteria; kingdom Pseudomonadati; phylum Pseudomonadota; class Betaproteobacteria; order Burkholderiales; family Burkholderiaceae; genus Cupriavidus; species Cupriavidus taiwanensis. The sequence goes on from NC_010528.1 coordinate 223,906, forward strand.
GGCACCGCGTCGGCGCCGCTCCAGACCACGGCGTTCTGCTGGTAGGTCTCTCCAAGTGCCCGCGCCTCGGCCAGCGAGAGCCCTGGCACCAGGAAACTCGGTTCGGCGGGCCAGCCGTTGTCGGGATGCTCGCCAGCGGCTTCGATCGCGCGCCGTCCCAGTGCGTTGAGATCCTCTGCCAGTGCCTGTTGCCGGCGCGCGTTGGCGGCATCGTCGCAGCGCTGGCTGAACGGGTTGGCCGCGGTGATGAAGGCGCTGCAGTCCACGCCCAGCGCGCGGTGCAGCGCGGCCAGCGCGGCGCTGCGCTGGTCGATGCGCAACGTCATCGGCGTGTCGCCCAGCACACGGTACTGCGTTTCGCGATACGCCCGCAGGGTGTCGGCGTCGATGGCGCTGGCCACCTTATTTCCCACCTTATTTCCCACCTTACTCCCCGTACTGCCGCAGTCCGTCGAGGTCCAGCACCTCGATCACGCCGTAGTCCACCCGCACCAGTCCCTGCTGTTCCAGCACCTTGAGTGCCTGGTTGGCGCGCTGGCGCGAGATGCCGGCGAGCAGGCCGATCTCTTCCTGCGAGATCTCCAGCGTCTTGCCGATGCCCGGGTACAGGTGCTCGTTGAACAGTGACGACACCGCGCGCGCCACGCGCGAATCGATGTCGAGCAGCCGTTCATATTCCACCGCCGCAATGAACTGCCCCAGGCGCTCGTTGAACTGCGTCAGCAGGAAGCGCGTGAACGGCAGGCTGGTATCCAGCAGCCACTGAAAAGTGTCGCGCGGCAGGAAGGCGATGGTCGAGCGGCGCAGCGCCATCACGTCGTACTTGCGGATCTCCGACTTCAGCACCGCGCCTTCGCCGAACCAGCCGCCGGTGGGCACGCCGGTGAAGGTGACTGACTTGCCCGACGGCGACACCGTGGTGATCTTGACGATCCCTTCGAGCACGCCCAGCCAGTGCTCCGCCTTGTCGCCCTTGTGGCAGACGTAGTCGCCCTGGCTGTACTCGTGCACGAACATGGCGCGGCGCACGCGCTCGCGCTGCTCCGGACTCAGGTCTGCTGCCCACACGCAGCGGTCGACAAAATCGTTCAGCATGGCCTCGCGGAAGCTCCGGTAGGGATTAACCCGGAATTGTCACCGGCGTGACAACCGGGGGTGTTGGCATGGGCTATCGTACGATCACAACGGAACCGCGGGTGCCACCAGGGGCACGCCGGGAAGGCAGAAGACGCTTCTCCCGGCCCCTGAAGACAAGGCACAGACGGGCTTGATGCGATGCGGCAGATGCCGCCGGGCAAAGCAAGCCAAGTATAACGACCGGACCGGCGCTTGACACCGGGCGTGGACCCCCACGCCGGAGGGACAGGAGACAGCGATGCAGGAATCGTCGGCGACGACCTTCCCGCGATGGCTGCTGGCGCACGCCCAGCAGCGGCCGGAGCATCCGGCGTATCGCGAGAAGGATCTCGGCATCTGGCAGACATACAGCTGGGCCCAGGCGGCACAGCAGGTGAGGGCGCTGGCATGTGGTCTGGCCGCGCTTGGTTTCAAGCGCGGCATGAACCTGGCAGTGGTGGGCGACAACCGTCCGCGCCTGTACTGGGCCATGACCGCGGCGCAGGCGTTGGGCGGCGTGCCGGTGCCGCTGTACCAGGACGCCATCGCCAACGAGATGGTCTACGTGCTCAACGATGCGGAGATCGAATTCGCCATCGTCGAGGACCAGGAGCAGGTCGACAAGCTGCTGGAAGTCGAAGCGCAGCTGGCCGAGTCCGGCCGCGCCGTGCGCCACGTCATCTTCGAAGATCCGCGCGGCCTGCTCGACTACGATCACCCGTCGCTGATGTCGTACGAGCGCCTGCAGGAACTGGGGCGCGAGTTCGACCAGGCCCACCCGGGCTTCTATGACGAGGCCATCGCCGCCGGGCAGCCCGACGACACCGCGATCATCCTCTATACGTCCGGCACCACCGGCAAGCCAAAGGGCGTGTGCCATTCGCACCATGGCCTGATCGGCTCGGCGCGCAACGGCTGCGCCTTCGACAAGCTCAACGCCGATGACGACGTGCTGTCCTACCTGCCGATGGCGTGGGTGGGCGACAACCTGTTCTCGTATGCGCAGGCGATGGTGGCCGGCTTCACCGTGAACTGCCCGGAATCGCGCGAGACGGTGATGACCGACCTGCGCGAGATCGGCCCCACCTACTACTTTGCGCCGCCGCGGATTTATGAAGGCCTGCTGACGCAGGTGATGATCCGCATGGAGGATGCCGGCTGGATCAAGCGCAAGCTGTTCCACTGGGCCATGGATGTGGCGCGCCGCTGCGGCACCGCCATCCTCGACGGCCAGCCGGTGCCGGTCGCGGAGCGCGCGCGCTACGCGCTGGGCGAAGCACTGGTCTACGGCCCGCTGCGCAATGTGCTGGGCATGAGCCGCATCCGCGTGGCCTATACCGCGGGCGAGGCGATCGGCCCGGACCTGTTCCGCTTCTACCGCTCGATCGGCGTGAACCTGAAGCAGTTCTACGGCCAGACCGAGACTTGCGCCTATGTGTGCCTGCAGCCCGACGGCAAGGTCAAGTTCGACTCGGTGGGGCCGGCCGCGCCGGGCATGGAAATCCGCATCGCCGACAACGGCGAGGTGCTGGTGCGCGGCGTGGGCCTGCTCAAGTCCTACTACAAGCGCGACGATGCCACGCGCGAGGCCATCAACGACGAGGGCTACTTCATGACCGGCGACGCCGGCGTGATCGATGCCGACGGCCACCTGAAGATCATCGACCGCGCCAAGGACGTGGGCAAGCTGGCCGATGGCTCGATGTTCGCGCCCAAGTACATCGAGAACAAGCTCAAGTTCTTCCCGTACATCAAGGAAGCGGTGGCCTTCGGCAACGGCCGCGACCAGGTCTGCGCCTTCATCAACATCGACTTCGAGGCGGTGGGCAACTGGGCCGAGCGCCGCCACCTGCCGTATGCCGGCTACGTCGACCTGGCCGCGCAGCCGGACGTGCTGGAGATGATCGGCGAATGCGTGAACCAGGTGAATGCGGACCTTGCCAACGACCCGATGCTGGCCGGATCGCAAATCGCGCGCTTCCTGGTACTGCACAAGGAGCTGGACCCGGACGACGACGAACTGACCCGCACGCGCAAGGTACGGCGCGGCTTTATCGCGGAGAAGTATGGCGTGCTGGTCGACGCGCTCTATGCGGGCAAGTCGGAGCAGTTCATCGAGACGCGCGTCAAGTTTGAAGACGGACGCGAGGGCAGCGTGTCGGCCACGCTGAAGCTGGTGGATGCCAGGCGGCTGCCGGTAGCGGCGCGCGCGGCATAAGCCATAACAGCACAGGTGGAGGCAGCAACATGACACAAGTGGCCTGGCAAGGCGCCGGCAAGCGCGAATGGAGCGCCGCGGCACGCACCGATGCGAGCGGTGCCGGCGGTGGCGGTGCGATGGCGCCGGCAGGAACGCTGCCCCCCGCGGGGCTGGCGGATGACAGCGGCGTGCATCCCGGTACGCGCCATGCGCAGCGCACCGGTGCGCAGGCGCGCACCGGCGGCGAGGTGATCCTTGACCTGCAGCATATCTCGCTGTCGTTCGGCGGGGTGAAGGCGCTGACCGATATCTCGTTCGACGTGTGCGAGCACGAGGTGCGCGCCATCATCGGCCCGAACGGCGCCGGCAAGAGTTCGATGCTGAACGTGATCAACGGCGTCTACCACCCGCAGCAGGGGCGCATCGTGTTCCGCGGCGAGGAGCGCAAGCAGATGCACCCGACCGCCGCGGCGCGCCAGGGCATTGCGCGCACGTTCCAGAACATCGCGCTGTTCAAGGGCATGACGGTGCTGGACAACATCATGACCGGCCGCAACACGCAGTTCCGCACCTCGTGGTTCGCGCACGCGCTGTGGTGGGGCCCGGCGCGCAACGAGGAAATGCGGCACCGGCAGAAGGTCGAGGAGGTGATCGACTTCCTGGAAATCCAGTCCATCCGCAAGACGCCGGTCGGGCGCCTGCCGTACGGCCTGCAGAAGCGCGTCGAGCTGGCGCGCGCGCTGGCGGCCGAGCCGTCGATGCTGCTGCTCGACGAGCCCATGGCCGGCATGAACGTGGAAGAGAAGCAGGACATGTGCCGCTTCATCCTCGATGTGAACCGGCAGTTCGGCACCACCATCGTGCTGATCGAGCACGACATGGGCGTGGTGATGGATATCTCGGACCGCGTGGTGGTGCTGGACTACGGCAAAAAGATCGGCGACGGCACGCCGGAAGAGGTCAAGGGCAACCCTGACGTGATCAAGGCATACCTGGGCACTTCGCACTGAGGGGCTGAACCATGACGTTCTTCGTTGAAATCCTGCTCGGCGGCCTGCTGTCGGGACTGATGTACTCGCTGGTGGCGCTGGGCTTCGTGCTGATCTACAAGGCCTCGGGCGTGTTCAACTTTGCCCAGGGCGCGATGGTCTACTTTGCCGCGCTGGCGGTGGTGGGGCTGATGGACAAGGGCATGCCGATGTGGGCGGCGGTGATCGGCGCCTTCGTGGTGATGATCCTGGTGGGCATGAGCACCGAGCGCTTCGTGCTGCGCAAGCTGGTCAACCAGCCGCCGATCACGCTGTTCATGGCCACGATCGGGCTGTCGTTTTTCCTGGAAGGGCTGGGGCCGCTCTTGTTCGGCAATGAAGTGCGCCCGATCAACCTGGGCATCGTCGACGAGCCGATCGAGTCGATCCTGACCACCTTCAACATCGTCATCTCCAAGTTCGACCTCGCGGCGGCGGCCATTGCCGGCGTGCTGGTGGGATCGCTGGCGCTGTTCTTCCAGTACACCAAGGTCGGGCGCGCACTGCGCGCGGTGGCCGACGACCACCAGGCCGCGCTGTCGCTGGGCATCCCGCTGCAGAACATCTGGGCGATCGTATGGGGCGTGGCGGGCTTCGTCGCGCTGGTGGCGGGCATGCTGTGGGGATCGCGCAATGGCGTGCAGTTCGCGCTGACGCTGACCGCGCTGAAGGCGCTGCCGGTGCTGATCCTGGGCGGCTTTACCTCGGTGCCCGGCGCCATCGTCGGCGGGCTGATCATCGGCGCGTCGGAGAAGCTGGCCGAGATCTACATCCCGCCGGTGTTCCAGTCGATGTTCGGCGGCAATTTCGGCGGCATCGAAGGGTGGTTCCCGTATGTGTTTGCGCTGTTGTTCCTGCTGGTGCGGCCCGAGGGGCTGTTCGGCGAGAAACACATTGATCGCGTCTAAGCCCGTCGAGCAGGAAGGAGACAAAGATGTTCTATCGTGAAGCGGGCCAGTTCAAGACCAGCTATGTGGCCGACAGCCAGATCTTCCCGATCCGCCAGGACCGCATCGGTTTTGCGGTACTGATGGCGGTCGCCTTCGTGGCGATCCCGTTCGTCGGTTCGGAATACTGGTTCTCGGCCATCCTGATCCCGTTCCTGATCTTCTCGCTGGCGGCGCTGGGGCTGAATATCCTGACCGGCTATGCCGGCCAGCTGTCGCTGGGCACCGCGGCCTTCATGGCGGTGGGCGCGTATGCGGCCTATAACTTCCAGCTGCGCATCGAAGGCATGCCGGTGCTGCTGACCTTTATCCTGGCGGGCCTGTCGGCGGCCCTGGTGGGGGTGGCGTTCGGGCTGCCGTCGCTGCGCATCAAGGGCTTCTACCTGGCGGTGGCCACGCTCGCGGCGCAGTTCTTCGTGGTGTGGGCGCTGACCAAGTTCCCCTGGTTCTCCAACAACAGCTCGTCGGGCGTGATCACCGCGCAACGGCTGGACCTGTTCGGCTACGCCATCGATACGCCGGTGAAGAAGTACCTGTTCGTGCTGGCCATCGTCACGGTGCTGGCGCTGGCGGCCAAGAACCTGGTGCGCTCGGCCACCGGCCGCGCCTGGATGTCGGTGCGAGACATGGACGTGGCGGCGGAAGTGATCGGCATCCCGCTGATGCGCACCAAGCTGCTGGCGTTCGCGGTCAGCTCGTTCTACTGCGGCGTGGCCGGCGCGCTGTACGCGTTCTGCTACCTGGGCTCGGTGGAGCCGGACGGCTTCTCGCTGGACCTGTCGTTCCGCGTGCTGTTCATGATCATCATCGGCGGGGTGGGCAGCATCCTGGGCTCGTTCCTGGGCGCCGCCTTCATCCTGCTGCTGCCGATCTTCCTGGACAACGTGCTGCCGCCGCTGGCCTCGCTGCTGCACCTGCCCTTTACCAACGCCACCGTGTCGCACATCCAGCTGATGGTGTTCGGCGGGCTGATCATCTTCTTCCTGATCGTCGAGCCGCACGGGCTGGCCCGGCTGTGGCAGATCGCCAAGGAGAAGCTGAGGCTGTGGCCGTTCCCTCATTGACGGGAGGGGTGCCTGCACTACCGCAGTTCCTGTGTGAAGTTCTGAAGCTTACGCATAACGAAACGCTCCCTTGAGGGCGAAGGAGACTGTCATGACCAACCTGATCCGCAACGTGCAACGCGCCGCCCTGGTGGTCAGCGCCGCGGCTGCACTGCTGGCGCCGGCGGTGCCGGCGCTGGCGCAAAGCAACGAGCAGTTCATCGCGCTGCCGAGCTATCGCGTGGGGCCATATGGCGCTAACGGGCAGTCGTGGTATGGCGGCTTCATCGACTACCTGAACTACGTCAACCTCAAGGATGGCGGCGTCAATGGCGTCAAGCTGAGCTGGGAAGAGTGCGAGACCGAGTACAACAACGCCAAGGGCGTGGAGTGCTATGAGCGCCTGAAATCCAAGAACGCCACCACCAAGGGCACGGCCTACCACGCGATGTCGACCGGCATCTCGTACGCGCTGGTCGACAAGACCGCCGCCGACAAGGTGCCGCTGGTGATGATGGGCTACGGTCGCACCGACGCGGTCGACGGCTCGGTGTTCCCGTACGCGTTTCCGCTGGTGACCACGTACCAGATGCAGGTCTCGGCCATCGTCAAGTACCTGGCCAGCAAGAGCGGCGGCTCGCTGGCCGGCAAGAAGATCGTCTACCTGTACCACGACTCGGCCTATGGCAAGGAGCCGATCGTGGCGCTGCAGGCCGAGGCCAGGCTCAACAAGTTCAACCTGGTCGAGATCCCGGTGGCGCACCCGGGCAACGAGCAGGGCGCGCAATGGCTGAAGATCCGCCAGGAGAACCCTGACTACGTGATCTTCTGGGGCTGGGGCGTGATGAACCAGACCGCGCTGAAGGCCGCGCAGAAAGTGGGCTTCTCGCGCGAGAAGATGATTGGCTCCTGGTGGGCGGGCTCCGAGGAAGACACGGTGCCGGCCGGCGATGCCTCCAAGGGCTACATGAGCGCGACCTGGAACGTGGCCGGCAAGAGCGTGCCGCTGATTGCCGATATCGAGAAGGTGGTCTACGGCGCCGGCAAGGGCAATATGCAGGACAAGAACAAGATCGGCTCGGTGCTGTACAACCGCGGCGTCTCGGCGGCGGTGGTGACGGTGGAAGCGGTGCGTGTGGCGCAGGCCAAGTTCGGCAAGGGCAAGCCCATGACCGGCGAGCAGATGCGCTGGGCCTTCGAGAACCTGAACCTGACCAACGCACGGCTGCAGCAGCTGGGCGCCACCGGCCTGCTGCCGGAGATCAAGACCAGCTGCGAGAACCACGAGGGCTCGGGCAAGGTGAAGATCCAGCAGTGGGACGGCAGCAAGTGGGTGGTGGTGTCAGACTGGATCGAGGGCAACAAGGGTCTGATCCACCCGCTGTTCAAGGCCACCGCGGCGCAGTACGCGAAGGAGAAGGGCATTACGCCGGGGTGCTCGAAGAGCTGAGGCCGTACCAATCCCGATTGGTTTCTCCCCTCTCCCTCTGGGAGAGGGGAGCAAACCGCCGCGACTGTGAAGTCGCAAGTTATCGTCACACCACCACGAGCCGCACCATGAGCCTCCTGTCCGTCAACAACATCGAAGTCATCTACGATCACGTGATCCTGGTGCTCAAGGGCGTCTCGCTCGAAGTGCCCGAGGGCAAGATCGTGGCGCTGCTGGGCGCCAACGGCGCGGGCAAGACCACCACGCTCAAGGCCATTTCCAACCTGCTGCAGGCCGAGCGCGGCGATGTCACCAAGGGTTCGATCGAATACCGCGGCGACCGCGTCGACCAGCTCACGCCCAACGACCTGGTGCGCCGCGGCGTGATCCAGGTGATGGAGGGGCGCCACTGCTTCGCGCACCTGACCATCGAGGAAAACCTGCTCACCGGCGCCTACACGCGCGGCCTGTCGCGCGGCCAGACGCGCGACGAGCTGGAGAAGATCTACGAGTACTTCCCGCGCCTGAAGACGCGCCGCAAGTCGCAGGCCGGCTACACCTCGGGCGGCGAGCAGCAGATGTGCGCGATCGGCCGGGCCATGATGGCCAAGCCCGCGATGATCCTGCTCGACGAGCCGTCGATGGGCCTGGCGCCGCAGATCGTCGAGGAGATCTTCGAGATCGTGCGCGGCCTGAACTCGCGCGAAAGCGTCAGCTTCCTGCTGGCCGAGCAGAACACCATGGTGGCGCTGCGCTACGCCGACTACGGCTACATCCTGGAGAACGGACGCGTGGTGATGGATGGCGACGCCGAGTCGCTGCGCACCAACGAGGATGTCAAGGAGTTCTACCTCGGCGTGGCGGCCAACGACGCCGACGGCGCCGGCCGCAAGTCGTTCCGCGACGTCAAGAGTTACCGCCGCCGCAAGCGCTGGCTCGCCTGAGAAGGACGCATAGACCGGCTGCGCGTGCCGTATCGAGCCCTGCGATGCTCGCCGTACCGGTGTACGGCTGCGCTTCTCGGACTCGCTACGGCCCGCTCGCGGCGGTCTCTGCGCCCTTCTCGGAAACGCCCGACCATTCATGCAAACCTTTGCCATCCACGGCAGCACTGATCATGCCCGAACACTTCGATCCGCTCGAAACCCGCGCGCCGGAAGTCCGCGAGCAGGCGCTCCTTGCCGCCCTGGCACGCCAGGTGGCCCACGCGCGCGAACACGCGCCTTACTTTGCCGAGCTGCTGGGCGGCGTCGATCCGCGCCTGCTGAGCTCGCGCGCGGCGCTGGCCGAGCTGCCGGTGACGCGCAAGTCGGACCTGAGCGCGCGCCAGCGCGCGTTGCCGCCCCTGGGCGGGCTCAACGCGACGCCGCTGGGCAAGCTGCGCCACGTGTTCCAGTCGCCCGGCCCGATCCACGAACCCGACGGCCATGACGCGGACTGGTGGCGCACCGCGCGCGCCATGCACGCCGCCGGCTTTCGCGCTGGCGACCTGGTTTACAACACCTTCTCCTACCACTTCACGCCGGCCGGCATGATGATGGAAAGCGGCGCCCACCGGCTGGGCTGCTGCGTGTTCCCGGCCGGCGTCGGCCAGACCGATTCGCAGGTGCAGGCGCTGGCCAGCCTGCAGCCGGCCGCCTATGCCGGCACGCCGTCGTTCCTCAAGCTGCTGCTGGAGCGCGGCGATGAACTCGGCACGCCTTGCACCAGCCTGGCCAAGGCGCTGGTCTCGGGCGAGGCCCTGCCGCCGTCGCTGCGCAACTGGTTCCGGGATCGCGGGGTGCGCGTGCAGCAGATGTACGGCACCGCCGATGTCGGCCTGATCGCGTATGAAACCGAAGGCGGCGACGGCTGGGTGGTGGACGAGGGCGTGCTGGTCGAGATCGTCGAGCCCGGCGGCTCGCGGCCCATGCCGGAAGGCGAGACCGGCGAGGTGGTGGTGACGGTGCTGGGCAACGGCGACTATCCGCTGATCCGCTTCGGCACCGGCGACCTGTCGGCGGTGGTGCCCGCGTCGTCGCAGCGGCCCAGCCCGTGCGGCCGCACCAATATCCGCCTAAAAGGCTGGCTCGGACGCGCCGACCAGGCCACCAAGGTCAAGGGCATGTTCGTGCATCCGGGCCAGGTGGCCGACGTGCTGCGGCGCCATCCGGAAATTCGCGCGGCGCGGCTGGTGGTGACGGGCGATCCGGGCGCCGACGTGATGACGCTGCATTGCGAGGCCACGCGTCAAGACGCCGAGCTGCAGCGCGCGGTGGCGGAGTCGCTGCGCGAGGTGATGCGGCTGCGCGGCGAGGTGGCGTTCGTGGCGGCGGGCTCGTTGCCGCAGGACGGGCGGCTGATCGAGGATGCGCGCAAGTACGATTGAGTGAGCCTGCCAGGCGAGCGCCTGACTTCGTTGACGCGCTGGCCCTCTCCCCCGGCCCCTCTCCCGCAGGCGGGAGAGGAGAGCAAACCGCCGGAATCCGAGAACGGTGGAGCTTGCCTATATCCCTGGCATTAGCTCCCCTCTCCCGCGCGCGGGAGAGGGGCCGGGGGAGAGGGCAGGAGCCTCCACGAAGTAAAGGCCGTCGCCAGTCCGGAAAGCCTCAAGTCTTCCCGCCCTCTGTCGGCCGCGTCGGCAGCCGCACCATCCACACACTCACCCCCACCGCGCACGCCAGCAACGCCGCCGACACCAGCGGGCGCCCGCGCAGCAGCCACGCCGTGGTTCCCATCGACAGCCACATCATCGACAGCGCCAGGCACTTCGCCTTGAAGGGGATGCTGCGGTGCCGTTGCCAGTCGCCGACCAGCGGACCGAAGCGCGGATGTCCCAGCAGCCACTCATGGAAGCGCCGCGAGCCGCGCGCGAAGCATGCCGCGGCCAGCAGCACGAAGGGCGTGGTCGGCAGCACCGGCAGGAAGATGCCGATCACGCCGAGCAGCAGGCACAGGCCGCCCAGCGCCACCCAGGCGGCGCGCAGCACGCGCTGGCGATGGCTGGGCGCGGCGTCAGGATCGGGCGAAAGGTCGGAGTTGGAAGGGGGCAATGGTCGGACAAAGGGCCGCAACGCGGCCCGGTAAGGTATCGGTCAGCGCGCGATGCCCAGCCGCGCCTTGGCGGCATCGTACTCCGACTTCATGCGCGCGACGATTTCGCCGGCGCTGGGGATGTCGTGGATCTGGCCCACGCCCTGGCCGGCGCCCCAGATATCCTTCCACGCCTTGGCCTTGGAGCTGCCGCTGGAAAAGTCCATCTTGCTCTTGTCGGCCACCGGCAGGTTGTCCGGGTCCAGGCCCGCGTTGCTGATGCTTTCGCGGATGTAGTTGCCGTGCACGCCGGTGAACAGGTTGGTGTAGACGATATCGGCGGCGGCCGAGCTGGTGATCGACTGCTTGTACGACTCGGCCGCGTGGGCTTCCTGCGAGGCGATGAAGCGCGTGCCCACGTAGGCGAAGTCGGCGCCCATGGCCTGCGCGGCCAGCACCGCCTCGCCGGTGGCGATCGAGCCGGACAACGCGATCGGGCCGTCGAAGATCTTGCGCACCTCGCCCACCAGCGCGAACGGCGACAGCATGCCGGCATGGCCGCCGGCGCCGGCCGCGACCAGGATCAGGCCGTCGACGCCGGATTCGATTGCCTTCTCGGCATGGCGCAGGCTGATCACGTCGTGCAGCACGATGCCGCCGTAGCTGTGCACGGCGTCGATCAGCTCCCTGGGCGGCGCGCGCAGCGACGTAATGAAGATCGGCACCTTGTGTTCGACGCAGACCTTGATGTCATGCTCCAGGCGCGCGTTGGAGCTGTGGACGATCTGGTTGACCGCGACCGGGCCGACCGGTGCGCCGGGGTGGGCGGCCCTGAACGCGGCCAGTTCCTGCTCGATCTGCGTCAGCCACTCGTCGAGCAGCTCTGCCGGACGCGCATTGAGCGCGGGGAACGAACCGACGATGCCGGCCTTGCACTGCGCCAGCACCAACTCGGGATAGCTGACGATGAACATGGGCGAGGCAATCACGGGCAGGGCCAGGTTCTGCAGAGCCTGGGGCAGTTGCTTGGCGGCGGGCATGGTGTCTCCTGGACTACTGGCGGGCAATGGGAAGTGCCCTAAGTGAACGGTCGTTCGATTATAGGGAGTTTCAGCGCGGTCACGTTAGAAGCCCCAGTCTATGCCGGTCCGGCCGGCGCGGGGCGCTAGGCCGCCGGCAGCACCAGCTCGGCCAGCGCGCCGCCGCCCGGACGGTTGGCCACCGTCACGTCGCCATGATGCAACGTTGCGACCTCTCGCGCAAAGCACAGGCCGAGGCCGGTGCTCTTGTCCGCACCGTGCGGGCGCGGCAGCGAGTAGAAGCGCTCGAACACGCGCGGCAGCGCGTAGTCGGGAATGCCGGGGCCCTGGTCGGCCACGGCAATGGCCAGTGCGTCGCCGCGGCGCTCCAGGAGCACCGTGACCGCGGTGCCTGGCGGGGCGAAGTCGATGGCGTTGTCGAGCAGGTTGGCGATGGCCTGGCGCAGCAGGAACGGGTCTCCGGCGACGTGGCCAGGGCCGTCCCCGCCGGCGCACTGCAGCGCGACGCCGCGCTGCCGCGCGCGCGGCTCCAGTTCGGCGCACAGCTGCGCCAGCAGCGGCGCCAGCGCCACCGGCTCGCGCACTTCCAGGCGCTGGCGCTGTTCCACCTCGGCCAGCGCCAGCAGCTTGCGGATCATGGTTTCCAGCCGTCCGGACTGGGTGCGGATATTGGCGACGAAGCGCTGGCGGTCGGCCGCCGGCATCTCTTCCTGCAGCAACTCCGCCGCGCCGCCGATGGCGGCCAGCGGGCTCTTCATCTCGTGCGTCAGCGTGTGGATGTAGTGCTCGACATACTGCTTGTCTTCCAGCCGCTCGCGCATGCCCTGCACCGCGCGCCCCAGCTCGGCCAGCTCGCCCGCGCCGCGCAGCGGCATCTCGGCGCGCTCGCCGGCCGCCACCGCGCGCGCGTAGCCGCGCAGGCGGCTCAGTCCATGCATCAGCCACAGCGTGCAGGCCAGCCCGATCACGCAGGCGGTGCCGATCAGCAGGCCGCCATAGAGCAGGATCTTGCGCTGGCTGCGCGCGATGAACGGCGCCATCGCCGCATTGGGCTTGGCCACGGTCAGCACGCCGATGATGCGCTCGCCATTGCTGTCGACGTCACGCACCGGCGCCGCCACGTGCATCACCGTGCTGTCCTCGTCGGCGGGGTCGGCGCGCGTGCTGCGCGCGCCGTACTTGCCGCGCAGCGTCAGGTAGACGTCGTTCCAGCGCGAATAGTCGCGACCCACGTCGGTGCCGGTGGAGTCGAAGCGCACGATGCCGCTGGCATCGGTGACGTAGACGCGGTAGCCGATGCTGTCCTTGTGCAGCCCCGAGACCTCGGCATTGACCGGCACCTCGCGCAGCGCCGCCATATGCCGGGCGAAAGCACCGTCGGCGATGCGGCCGGCCTTGAGGTCGTCGGCGGCCAGCGCGGCCAGCACGTGGGCGGTATCGATCAGCGTGTCTTCCATGGCCTGGCGCACGCCCGGCTTGACCTCCTGCACGAACACGCGCAGCGTCAGCACCGTGGCCAGGCCCACGATCAGGAAGAACCCGAAGAAGATGCGCAGGCCGATATGCATGGCGCGCGCTCAGGGCGCCAGCGAATAGCCCATGCCGCGATGGGTGCGGATGCGCTCGGCGCCCTCGGCCGACACCTCGCGCAGCTTGGCGCGCAGGGTCTTGATATGGGTGTCGACGGTGCGGTCGCTGGTGTCGAGCGCGCCCGCCCACACCGCGTCCATCAGCTGCGCGCGCGAGTAGATCCGCCCGGGATGCGCCACCAGCCAGGCCAGCAGCAGGTATTCGTAGCGCGTCAGCGCCAGCCAGTGGCCGTGGTAGGCCAGTCGGGCGCCGTCCTTGTCATGGGTGAAGCCGGCCGCCTCGCCTGGTTTTGCCGTGGCGCCGCCGCCGCGGGCGCGGCGCAGGATGGCGCGCACGCGCGCGGCCAGCTCGCGCGGCGAGAACGGCTTGACCACGTAGTCGTCGGCGCCGATCTCCAGCCCGACGATGCGGTCGATCTCTTCGTGGCGCGCGGTCAGGAAGATCACCGGCGCATCGCTGAAGGTGCGCAGCGTGCGGCAGACCTCGAAGCCGCTCAGGTCCGGCAGCCCCACGTCCAGGATCAGCAGGTCGGCTTGCGCGGCGCGCAGGCAAGCGAGCGCGTCGCCGCCCAGCGTGCAGTGCTCGGCCAGCATGCCGTCGGTGCGCAGGGCATAGAGGATGGTGTCGGCGATGGCCTGCTCGTCTTCCACCACCAGGATGCGCGGTTGTTCCATGCCTGGCATTCTAGCCGTTCAGGCGCTGGCCGCTGCGCGCGCCGGCGGCGCCGATTGCGCCGATTGCGCGCCGCGCTGGTGGAAGTAGATCTGCTCCGCGGCCCGGCGCAGCGGCGGCGAATACAGCATCAGGTCGAACGGCCAGTCGCACTGGAAGCGCTCGAACATCCAGCGCAGCGCGCGCTTGGCGCGAAAGCGCGGCGCGCTGGCGCTGGCCACGGCTTCCGGTGCGGGCCCGCCGCGCAGCAGGTGCGCGGCCACGGCGTCGCCGACCGACTCGCCATGGGCAAAGGCATAGTGGATGCCGCCCGCGGTCAGCGGCGACACGATGCCCGCGGCGTCGCCGGTCAGGATCACGCCATCGCGCGCCAGCGGCAACACCGGGCCGCCGCACGGGATCAGCCCGGCGCGCGTCGCCGCCGGCTGCGCCAGCTGCGGCAGGCCGGCGCGCTCGCGCACGTGCGCCAGCAGCCCGTCCAGGTCCGGCGCGCGGCCGCGGCGAGGCCGGTAGCGCAGCGCCAGCCCGGCCTGCACGCCGGTGGGGTTCTGCGCGATCCAGCCGATATAGCCGGGCGCGAAGCGGCGCGTGATGAAGCAGTGCAGCGCGTCCGGCTCGGGCAGCGCCAGTCCGGGGAATTCATATTCCACGCCATACAAAACGCTGTGCACACGCCCGAGCCCGGCGCATTGCGCCACGCGCGACTGCGCGCCATCGGCGCCGACCAGGTAGCGCGTATGGCCCACGCCGGTGACATGCCAGCCGCCGTGGCGCGGCACCGCGCCGACGAAGGCCTGGCCCAGCCGCAGCTCGACCCGGTGGCGCACCAGTTCCGCGGCCAGCCAGCGCATCAGGCGCGGCGTGTCGGTGGTGTGGAAGTAGTAGCCGGGCGCGCTCAGGTTCAGGCTGCGCAGCCGCGGCGAGTACAGCTTCACCTGCTCGACGCGATGCACGCAGTCGGCCGGCGCCTGGCCCAGCCAGGTCTGCTCGATCGCTTCCCTGACCAGGATGCCGGTGGTGTGGAGCTTGTCGCCCGGATCGGTCTTGCGTTCCAGCACTAGCACGCGCAGGCCGGCGCGCGCGGCGGCCAGGGCGCAGGCGGCACCGGCAAAGCTGGCGCCGGCGATGACGAGGTCGTAGTCGAAGGAGGGCATGGCGGTTCCCGGAGAGCGAAGGGCTCCAGTCTGGCCGGCCGGGGTGAGGGCAATGTGTGGCGGGTGTGAAGCGGCGCGGCGGCGCTGCATCCGAACTCGACGCAGCAAAAAAACGCCCCGCATGCGCGGGGCCATCAATTACCACGAAGACTGATACACACGGCGGGCACCTGCCAATGCCGCAGCCGCCCACGAAGCATAGGCCGCCAATGTGACGGTGCCGTGGCAGCGCGATGAAGCGTGCATGACATCACAGTCCGTAGCGCTTGATCTTGTCATAGAGGGTGGCCTTGCCCACTTGCAGCAGGTCCGCTGCCTGGCTGACGGCGCCGCCGGTGCGTGCCAGCGCGTCGGCAATCACGGCGCGCTCGAAGTGTTCCATGCGCTCGCGCAGCGGTGCGCTTTCGTCGGGGCCCGCCGCCTGCGCGCCGGCCTGGCCGCCCTCGGGCACGCCCAGCACCATGCGGTCGGCGGCATTGCGCAGCTCGCGCACGTTGCCCGGCCACGGCCGCTGGGCCAGCGCCTGGCGCTGCGCCTCGGACAGGATTGGCGCGGGCCGCTGGTAGCGCACCGCCGACACCAGCGAGAAATGCTCGAACAGCGGCACGATGTCCTCGCGCCGCTCGCGCAGCGGCGGCAGCGCGATGGTGACGACATTGAGCCGGTAGTACAGGTCTTCGCGGAACGAGCCCTGCGCCACCAGCGCGTCCATGTCGCCCTTGGCCGCGGCGACGATGCGCACGTCGATCTTCACCGAGGCATTCGACCCCAGCCGCTCCAGCGAGCCTTCCTGCAGCACGCGCAGCAGCTTGACCTGCAGCGCCAGCGGCATGCTTTCGATCTCGTCGAGGAACAGCGTGCCGCCGGACGCATGCTCGAGCTTGCCGATGCGGCGCTTGCCGGCACCGGTGAAGGCGCCGGCCTCGTGTCCGAACATCTCGCTCTCGAAGATGGCCTCGGGCACCGCGCCGCAGTTCAGTGCGATAAAGGGCCCCTCGGCGCGCCCGGACAGCGCGTGCAGGCTGCGCGCCACCAGTTCCTTGCCGGTGCCGGTTTCGCCGTTGATCATCACCGGCACGTCGGTGGGCGCGACATTGGCCACCAGCGCGCGCACCTGCTCGATTGCCGGAGATCGGCCGATGATGCGCGTGCCGGCGGCGGGCCCCGCCAGTTCGCGGCGCAGCGCCTGGTTTTCCAGTTCCAGCGCGCGGCGTTCCAGCGCGCGGCGCACGGTGTCGGTAAGGCGGTCGGCGCCGAAGGGCTTTTCGATGAAGTCATAGGCGCCTTCGCGCATGGCCTGTACCGCCATGGTGATGTCGCCGTGGCCGGTCACCAGGATCACCGGTACGCCGGGCGCGGCGTTGCGGCAGTGCTGCAGCAGGTCCAGCCCGCTGGCGCCGGGCAGGCGCACGTCGGTGACCACCACGCCGGCAAAGGCGCCGTGCAGGTGCGGGATCGCGGCCTCGGCCGAGGGCAGCGCCAGCACGCGGAAGCCCGCCAGCTCCAGGCTTTGCGCGGTGGCCTGCCGCACCAGCGGCTCGTCTTCGACAAACAGGACACGCAGACCGTCTTGCATCGCAGTACTCATGGTGACGCGGAAACCGAGGGCGCGGTATCGATGGCGGGCGCGCGCGCGAGCACCAGCGTGAACTGCGCGCCGCCGCCGGGAACATTGGCGACGCTGAGCTGGCCGCCGAACTCGCGCACGATCGACGACGAGATCGCCAGCCCCAGGCCCAGGCCCTGGCCGGTTTCCTTGGTGGTGAAAAAGGGTTCGAACAGGCGCGGCAGCGCTTCCGGCGCGATGCCGGTGCCGTTGTCGCGCACGACGATGGTGACCGCCTGCTCGCCGGCCTGCACGTCGACATCGATGCGGCCCTGTGCCGGCGCGGCCGCGGCGATCGCATCCAGCGCATTGCCGAGCAGGTTCAGCAGCACCTGTTCCAGCTTCAGCTCGTCGGCGCGCACCGCCAGCGCGGGCGCGTCATCGAGCCCGGCGACGCTCACCGTGACCGCGCCCAGCCGCGGCGCCAGCAGCGCCAGCACGTGGTCGACCGCCGCGCGCAGCGCTACCGGGCGGCGCACCGGGCGGGCCTTGCCGGCAAACAGCTTGAGCTGGCCGGTGATCTTGCCCATGCGCTCGGTCAGGCCGGCGATGGCCGACAGGTTGCCTTCGGCCGCGTCCAGCTGGCCGCGCGCCAGCAGCACGCGAGTGTTGTCAGAAAACGTGCGCAGCGCCGCCAGTGGCTGGTTCAGCTCATGCGTGATGCCTGCCGCCATCTGTCCCAGCGCGGCCAGCTTGCTGGCCTGCACCAGCTCGTCCTGGGCCGCGCGCAATTCGCTTTCGGCACGGGTGCGTTCGGCCACTTCGTCTTCCAGCTTTTCGTTGATCGCCATCAGGTCGGCGGTGCGGGCCTCGACGCGACGCTCCAGCTGGTCGTAGGCAGCCTCCAGCAAGCGGCGGCTGTACTGCATGTCGCGCGCGCGCTGGCGGCGCTGGCGCCAGTTGACCAGCAGCAGGCAGATGCAGGCATAGGCCAGCGCCGCGGCCACGGTGGCGTTGCGCGCGTTGGCCAGCACCGGGTCCAGCGGCGCCATCACCTGCATGGTCCAGCCGGCCGGGCCCACGGTGCGGTTCAGTTCGAGGTAGCGGTCGGCGCGTTCGGCACCGTCCGGCGCGAAGGTGGTGCGGCCAGCCGCGGCCTCGTCGCGCACGCGCACCAGGCGCGCGCCACGGGGCAGCGTGGTGTCCGCCAGCCAGCGCGTGACCGGCGACGCCAGCGGCTCCAGCGGCAGCGGCGTCACCGCGCGGCCGTGGTACTGGCGGGTCTGCTCCATCTCCGCGCGCAGCGCCGGCGGCAGCGGGCGCAGCGTGCGGTACTGCCATGCCGGTACCGACGACAGGAAGATCACGCCGTGGTCGTCGCTGACCATCAGCGGCTCGGCGCCGCTGCCGGCGCGCTGGAACCACTCGAGGTTGAGCTTGACCACGGTCACGCCGATGACCCTGCCGCCGGACTCGATCGGCTGCGCGATGTAGTAGCCGGGCTCGTCGCTGGTGATGCCGATGGCGTAGAAGCGCCCCATCTTGCCGCTCGCGGCGGTCTGGAAGTAAGGGCGGAAGCGGTAGTCGGTGCCGACGAAGCTGCCGGGCTGGCCGTGGTTGCTGGCCGCCAGCGCAATGCCGTTGGCGGCGATCACATAGGTGGCCGACGCATGCGCGCGGCGGTTGACCTCGGCCAGGTACTGGTTGGCGGCGGCGACGCGCTGCGCGTCGTCGGGGGCGGCCAGCAGTCCGCGCACGAAGGGATGCAGGGAAACCAGCGCGGGCAGGAACTCGTAGCGGTCGAGGGTGCTTTCCAGCGTGGCGGCGTAGCGGTCGGCACGCGTGGCGGTGCCTTGCTGCAGGCTGGCCAGGCCGCGCTGGACCGAGACCAGCCAGGTCAGCGCGCACAGCAGCAGCAGGCCCGCGGCGAGGGCGACGGCAAAGCCCCACCAGCGCCCGCTGCCGGCCGCCGGCGCATGCACCGGGCGGGTGGCGGCGGGGTCATGCACGGCGAGAAAGTCGTCGGAGTGTGGCATCGGCGCGCGCGAGGGGTGTCGCGCCGATGATACCCGCTGGCGCGCGGCCGGGGCAGCCGCGCGCGCGGGGGCGGCCGCAGGTGCGGCCACGAGCGCGGCCGGTTCAGGCGGCGCGCTGGCCGGCTTCGCCAAGCGTGTCGGCATCGTCGCCGGCGCCGTGCTGCAGCACGCGCGCCAGGCGCTTGCGGTCGAGCTCGCGTTCCCATGCCGACACCACCACCGTGGCCACGCCGTTGCCGATGATGTTGGTCAGCGCGCGGCACTCGCTCATGAAGCGGTCGATGCCCAGGATCAGCACCATGCCCGCCACCGGGATGGTCGGCACCACGGCCAGCGTTGCCGCCAGCGTGATGAAGCCCGAGCCGGTCACGCCGCTGGCACCCTTGGAGGTGATCATCGCCACCGCCAGGATGGTCAGCTGCTGCATCAGCGTCAGCTCGATGCCGGTGGCCTGCGCGATGAAGATCACCGCCATGGTCATGTAGATGTTGGTGCCGTCGAGGTTGAACGAGTAGCCGGTGGGCACCACCAGCCCCACCACCGACTTGGAGCAGCCCAGTTTCTCCAGCTTTTCCATCATGTGCGGCAGCGCCGCCTCGGACGAGCTGGTGCCCAGCACGATCAGCAGCTCTTCCTTGATGTACGCGATAAAGCGCACGATGCTGAAGCCGGTCATGCGTGCGATCGTGCCCAGCACCACCAGCACGAAGACGATGGCGGTGAAGTAGAAGGTGCCGATCAGCTTGAGCAACGGCACCAGCGAGCCCAGGCCGTACTTGCCGATGGTGAACGCCATCGCGCCGAAGGCGCCGATCGGGGCCACCTTGGTGATCACGTGCACGATATGGAAGAACACCTTCGAGACCTGCTCGATCAGCTGCACCACGATGCGGGCGCGTTCGCCCAGCACCGCCAGCGCGGCGCCGAAGAACAGCGACACCAGCAGGATCTGCAGGATGTCGCCGTTGGCGAAGGCGCTGAACACGGTGTCGGGGATGATGTGCATCAGGAACTCGACCGTGCTCTGGCCGTGCGCCTTCGACACGTACTGGGCGATGGCCTTGGTGTCGAGCGTGGCCGGGTCGATATTGAAGCCCACGCCCGGCTTGAGCAGGTGCGCGGCGCCCAGGCCGATCAGCAGCGCGAAGGTGGACACCACCTCGAAGTACAGCAGCGCCTTGCCGCCGACGCGGCCAACCTTCTTCATATCGCTCATGCCGGCAATGCCGGTCACCACGGTACAGAAGATGATCGGGCCGATGATCATCTTGATCAGCTTGATGAAGCCATCGCCCAGCGGCTTCATGGCGACGCCGGTGTCGGGCCAGAAGTGGCCGAGCAGGATGCCGATGCAGATGGCGAACAGGACCTGCACGTACAGGATCTTGTAGAAGGGTTTCCTCATGATGTCGTCCTCGGTGTTGACCGTACCCGGGCGGGTCCGCGCGGGCGCGCGCCGTCACGGTTGCGGCGCGTTCAGGGGCGGGAATTCGCAACCGGCATGCCAGTCCAACCGGTATCGCTAACTGGTTGATTCACAAGGAAAGGGCGGCGGCGGCCGGGCGCCGGGCCTCCGGGATTCCGGAATCCCGGACGGCGCGGCTCCGGCGATCCGGAATGGCGGGCGGGCACAGGGTGCGCGAGGCGCCACCTGATGGCGGCTGGTGGCGAAAGGCGGCGCGCCCGAACCTGCCGCATATCGCGGCCTGGCGCTCGCAACGCCGTATAATTCCGAGCTTCCGTTCAATGCCGTCCGGGCCGTGCCGCCGTCCGGGGCCGTCTTCACACCGTACGCATGCGCAGCTACTACCAGCACCACGTCTTTTTCTGCCTGAACCAGCGCGAGGCCGGCGAGAACTGCTGCGCCAACTACAACGCCAAGGCGATGCAGGAATACGCCAAGAAGCGCTGCAAGGAACTGGGCATCGCCGGCGGCGAAGGCCGCGTGCGGATCAACAAGGCCGGATGCCTGAACCGCTGTGAACTCGGCCCGGTGCTGGTGGTCTACCCCGAGGCCATCTGGTACACCTATGTCGACGAGCATGACATCGATGAAATCATCGACAGCCACCTGCTCAAGGGCAAGCCGGTCGAGCGGCTGATGGTGGACCGCTGATGGTGGACCGCTGAACGAGAACGCAGTGCGCGGCGCCGCCGATGCCGCAGCGCCGATGCCAGACCCCGCCGCCCGCACGCCGGACGGTTTTTTCATTTTTGCCCCGGGATTTCCCGCCTGCTTTCACGCCCGAGCCTGCCGGCCTCCTGATCGCTCCAGAACGCCTTATGAACGCGCATACCCAGGTACTTTCCATCGCCGGCCCCGTCGGCGCGATCGACGTGTCGGTGGACCTGCCGCAAGGCGAGCCCCGCGGGCTGGCGCTGGTGGCGCACCCGCATCCGCTGTTCGGCGGCACCAAGGACAACAAGGTTGCGCAGACGCTGGCGCGCGCCTTCGTGCAGCTGGGCTATGCCACCGTGCGCCCCAACTTCCGCGGCGTCGGCGCGACCGCCGGCGAGCATGACAACGGCATCGGCGAACAGGACGACCTGCTCGCCGTGGCGGCCTGGATGCGCCAGCAGACCGCGTGGTCGGCGCAGGCCGCGACGCTGCCGCTGGCGCTGGGCGGGTTCTCGTTCGGCAGCTTCGTCAGCACCCATGTGGCGCGGCGCCTGGCCGAGGCCGGCACGCCGGTGCAGCGCCTGGTGCTGGTGGGCACCGCCGCCAGCCGCTGGGAAGTCGCGCAGGTGCCTGCCGACACCATCGTGATCCATGGCGAACAGGACGACACCGTGCCGCTGGCCAGCGTGTTCGACTGGGCCCGCCCGCAGGAGCTGCCGGTGATCGTGATTCCCGGTGCCGACCATTTCTTTCACCGCAAGCTGCACCTGATCAAGCAGCTCGTCGTCAATGCGTGGGACCGGTAAGGCCGGCACGCCGCCCGCCCGGACCTTCCCGCGCCACCTTCTTACTGTCGGAAAACAGAAACATGCTGAATAGAGCCACGACACGCCTTTCGTCCGCCTTTGCTCCCGCCGCCATCGCCGCCGCTGTCGTGCTGGCCGCCGCGCCCGCCGCCGTACTGGCGCAGGGCGTGCCGATGCCGCAGGTCGCAGCCAAGTCGTGGATGCTGTATGACGTCACCAGCGGCCAGGCCCTGGCTTCGCAGAACGCCGATGCGCGCATCGAGCCGGCCTCGCTGACCAAGCTGATGACCGCCTACCTGGCGTTCGAGGCACTCAAGGAAAAGCGCCTGACACTGGACCAGGCCGTGGTGCCGACCAACCTGGTGCTCAAGGTCAAAAGCGACGAGTCGCGCATGTTCATCGAGCCCAACAAGCCGGTCACCGTGCAGGACCTGCTGCTGGGCCTGATCGTGCAGTCGGGCAACGACGCCGCGCTGGCGCTGGCCGAGGCCGTGGGCGGCTCGGAAGAGGGCTTCGTCGCGATGATGAACCGCGAGGCCCAGCGCATGGGCATGAAGAACACCCACTTCACCAATACCGACGGCATCCCCGACCCCAACCACTACACCACCGCGGTCGACCTGGCGACGCTGACCACGCGCCTGATCAAGGACTTCCCCGAGTACTACAGCATGTACTCGCAGAAGGAGTTCACCTATAACAAGATCAGGCAGCCCAACCGCAACCGCCTGCTGTACATCGACTCGACCGTCGACGGCGTCAAGACTGGCCACACCAAGTCCGCCGGCTATTGCCTGATCTCGTCGGCCAAGCGGCCGCTGGCCAACGTGCCGGACGGCTCGCGCCGCCTGATCTCGATCGTGATCGGCACCACCACCGAACAGGTGCGCACCCAGGAAAGCCTGAAGATCCTCAACTACGGTTTCCAGTTCTTCGACACCCTGCGCCTGTACGACAAGGGCCAGGTGCTGGCTACGCCGGACATCTACAAGGGCAAGAGCGGCACGGTCAAGATCGGCGTGCAGAACGAGACCTTCGTCACCGTGCCCAAGGGCACCGGCGGACGCCTCAAGCCCGTGCTGGAGCGCCAGGAACTGCTGATCGCGCCGATCTCGGCGGGCCAGCAGGTGGGCATGGTCAAGCTGATGGACGGCACCAACAAGGTGGCCGAATTCCCGGTGGTGGCGCTGGAAGAGGTGCCCGAGGCCGGCTTCTTCGGCCGCCTGTGGGACACCATCCGCCTGTGGTTCAAGCGCAAGTGACCTGAATGCGCGCGAGCCGGTGCGCCACGCGGCGCGCCTGCTCGCGCCGGAGAATCCGAGATGACGACCGACAACCAAGGCAGCGGCAACAAGCCCGGCGATATTCCGCCGGAGCAGTCGCTGATCGAATACCCCAGCCATTTCCCGATCAAGGTGATGGGGGCGATGCAGGACGGCTTTGCCGAAGCCATCGTCGCCCTGGTGCAGGAATTCGATCCGGACTTCCACGCCGGCAAGATGGAAATGCGCCCGTCGAGCAAGGGCAACTACCTGGGCCTGACCGTGACGGTCTGGGTCACCAGCCGCGAGCAGCTGGATGACCTGTACCGGGCACTGACTTCGCATCCGATGGTGAAGGTGGTGCTGTAACGCGCCGACGTTTCTCTCCCGCTCTGTTTGCTCCCCTCTCCCGTGCGCGGGAAAGGGGCCGGGGGAGACGGCAGGCGCGCGCATCCTGACGCGCTCCACTTCGTCTGAAGCTCCTGCCCTCTCCCCCAACCCCTCTCCCGCAGGCGGGAGAGGGGAGCCTTCCGCAGCCGTGGCAACGTGTCCGCTGCGGCATGCCAACTCCCATACCAACATGAACACCATCACCCTGAAACCCGGCAAGGAAAAATCCCTGCTGCGCCGCCACCCGTGGATCTATGCCACCGGCATCGCTACCACCGAAGGCCGCTGCGAGCCGGGCGCCACCGTGATCGTGCGCGCCGCCGACGGCCGTTTCCTGGCCAAGGCCGCCTACAGCCCCGAATCGCAGATCCGCGCGCGCGTGTGGACCTTCGACGAGAACGAACCGGTCGACCATGCGTTGTTCAAGCGCCGCGTGGCGGCGGCCATCGCCTACCGGCGCCAGTGGGTGCGGGACAGCGATGCCGTCCGGCTGATCTTCGGCGAATCGGACCGGCTGCCCGGCCTGATCGTCGACTACTACGGCAACGGCGCCTCGGGCCAGCTGGTGTGCCAGTTCAATTCGGCCGGCGTCGAACACTGGAAGACCGCGATCGTGCAGGCGCTGATCAAGGAGACCGGCTGTCCCAACGTCTACGAGCGCTCCGACGCCGCGGTCCGCCAGCGCGAAGGGCTGGAGCTGGTGACCGGCGTGCTCGCCGGCGCCGAGCCCGATCCGGCGCTGTCGGTGACCGAGCACGGCGTGCGTTATTACGTCGATGTGCGCAACGGCCACAAGACCGGCTTCTATGTCGACCAGCGCGACAACCGCAAGCTGGTCGGCGACCTCGCCGAAGGGCGCGAGGTGCTCAACTGCTTCTGCTATACCGGCGGCTTCTCGCTGGCCGCGCTGCGCGGCGGGGCGAAAGCGGTGACGTCGATCGATTCGTCGGGCGAGGCGCTGAAGATCGCCGCGGGCAACGTGACGCTGAACGGCTTCGATCCCGGGCGCGCGGCCTGGCTCGATGCCGACGTGTTTAAGACGCTGCGCGAATTTCGCGCCGAGGGCCGCCAGTTCGACCTGATCGTGCTGGATCCGCCGAAGTTCGCGCCGTCGGCGCAGCATATCGACCGTGCTGCGCGCGCCTACAAGGAGATCAACCTGGTCGGCACGCAGCTGCTGCGCCCGGGCGGGCTGCTGTTCACGTACTCGTGCTCCGGAGCGATCAGCATGGAGCTGTTCCAGAAGATCGTCGCCGGCGCGGTAACCGATGCGCGGGCGGATGCGCGCATCCTGCGCAGGCTATCCGCGGGCACGGATCATCCGATGCTGGCGGCGTTCCCGGAAGGGGAGTACCTGAAGGGGTTGCTGCTGGAGAAGGTGGCGTAAGCCGGGCGGCGCTGCTCAGCGCCACATATTCCGCATCCGACCCGCCAGGTCCACCGGCGCCAGCGCGGGTTTGACCGCGCCTTCCCCCGGCATCGGCGGCGGCGGCCACGAGCGACTGTAGAAGTTAGGCATCACCTTGTTCGGCAAGAACCGCGTGCGCGACGCATACACATGCCGGTCGCCGAAGCCCACCTGCTGGTGCACGTAGAACCGCTGCGGCACGATGACATCGAGGTGGTCCTTCGCCCGCGTCATCGCCACATACAGCAGCCGCCGCTCTTCCTCGATCTCTTCGGTGGTGCCGGTGGCCAGGTCGCTCGGCATGCAGCCGTCGACGGCATTGAGCACATATACCGCCTTCCACTCCTGCCCCTTGGCCGAATGGATGGTCGACAGGATCAGGTAATCCTCGTCGCGCGAGGGCACGCCGGATTCGTCGCTGGACGCGCTGGGCGGGTCCAGCGTCAGCTCGGTCAGGAAGCGCTCGCGCGCGCCGTAGGTGGCGGCGATGCGCTCCAGTTGCTGCAGGTCGGCCTGGCGCGCGGGGGCATCGTCGTGCAGGCGTTCGAGGTGCGGCGTGTACCAGGCCAGCACCTGCTCGAATTCCGACGGCCACGGCGACGTCGGCGCCATCAGCGCGCGCGCCAGCGTCAGCAGGTCGGCCCACGCGGGCGCGGCGGCCGGCGGCGGCTCGAATTCCTGCAGCGAGAACAGCGGCTCGGTCGCAAGCGCCATGGCATCGAGCACGCGTGCCGCGGTCTTCGGGCCGATGCCCGGCAGCAGCTGCAGCGTGCGGAACCCGGCCATGCGGTCGCGCGGGTTTTCCAGCCAGCGCACCACCGCCAGCACATCCTTGACGTGGGTCGATTCCAGGAACTTGAGCCCGCCGAATTTCACGAACGGGATATTGCGCCGCGCCAGCTCGATCTCCAGCTGCGCGCTGTGGTCGGCGGCGCGGAACAGCACCGCCTGCGCCATCAGCGCCAGGCCGGCCTCGCGCCGTGCCAGCACCTGCTCGACCACGAAGCGTGCCTGGTCGGCCTCGTCGTTGACCACGATCACGCCGGGCTTCTCGGCCGACTGGCGCTCGGACCACAGGTCTTTGGTATAGCGCTCGGCCGCGAGCCCGATCACCGCATTGGCGGCCTGCAGGATCGGCTGGGTCGAGCGGTAGTTCTGCGACAGCGTGACCTGCTGCGCCGCCGGCGTGAACTGCGCGGGGAAATCGAGGATATTGCGCACGGTGGCGCCGCGGAAGGCGTAGATCGACTGCGCGTCGTCGCCGACCACGGTCAGGCCGCGGCCATCGGGCCGCAGAGCCAGCAGGATCGACGCCTGCAGCGCGTTGGTGTCCTGGTATTCGTCGACCAGGATATGGTCGAAGCGCGCACCCATGTCCTGCGCGATGGCGGGCTCGGCCATGGCCTGCGCCCAGTACAGCAGCAGGTCGTCGTAGTCGAGCACGTGCTGCTTCTGCTTGGCTTCGACATAGCCGGCGAACAGCGTGCGCAGCGCGTCGGCCCACATTGCATAGCGCGGGAACTGCTGCCTGAGCACGTCTTCCAGCGGCGCCTGGGTGTTGACCACGCGCGAATAGATCGACAGGCAGGTTTCCTTCTTCGGGAAGCGGCTGGCGGTCTCGGACAGGCCCAGGTCGTGGCGCACCACGTGCATCAGGTCGGCGGAATCGCCGCGGTCGCTGATGGTGAAGGCCGGCGACAGGCCCAGGGTCTCGGCATATTCGCGCAGCAGCCGCGCGCCGATGGCGTGGAAGGTGCCGGACCACTGCAGCGCCGCGCGCCCGGCGCCGGTGCTGGTGCCCAGCGCCTGGTCGACGATGCGTTCGACGCGCCGGCCCATCTCGGCGGCCGCGCGGCGCGAGAACGTCAGCAGCAGGATGCGGCGCGGATCGGCGCCGCCCAGCACCAGGTGCGCGACCCGGTGCGCCAGCGTATTGGTCTTGCCCGAACCGGCGCCGGCGATGATCAGCAGCGGCGCCTCGCTGCCGTGTTCGACCGCGGCGCGCTGCTCCGGGTTGAGCCGGGACAGGTAGGCTGGCACCGCGTCGGCGTCAGGGGTGGCGGCTTCGGCAGATTCAGCCGGGGAGGCAAGGTCCAGGGTCACGGGTTGGGGGCGGGCAGGACGCGCGATGAGAAAACTGGCGCCAACTGTATATCCATACAGCCCGCCGGCGCAACCCGCCGTGTGCGGGAGCCGGCTGGAAACAAAAAAAGGTGCTCGATGAGCACCTTTTGTCGTAGGTTCGCGGCGCGAACGTTACGCCGACTTTGCCAGCGCGCCGTCGAGCAGCTTGTGCAGCGCGTCCCACTCGGGCTCGCCGACGTAGCGCTTCAGGATCCGGCCTTCCTTGTCGATCACAAAGGTCGTAGGCGTCAGGCCCACGTTGCCAAATGCCTTGGCGGCGCTGCCGTCGCTGTCCATCGCCACCTTGAACGGCAGCCCACGGGTCTTGGCGAAGTTCATCACGTACATGGGCGGGTCGTAGTTCATCGCCACCGCGACGAATTCCAGCCCCTTGCCCTTGAACTGCTCGTAGGTCTTGACCATGTCCGGCATCTCCTTGATGCAGGTGGCGCAGCTGGTGGCCCAGAAGTTGACCAGGTAGACCTTGCCCTTGAGGTCGGCGGTGCTGACCTTCTCGCCGGACAGCAGCGTGAAGGTGGCGGCCGGCGCGGTACCGGACGGCGACAGCGCGCGGTAGCCAAACCAGCCCAGCAGCGCCAGCACCACCACGGCGGCGACGATGGGCCAGGGCTTGCGGGAGGTCTTGGAGGCAGGGCTAGTGGTCATGGGATATCCGGCTGAGACAGCTACGACAGGGCAGGGTCGACCGGAAGGCCCGGTCAGCAGTGGGACATTCTAATGCGGCAGGCGTTCGCGCGCTGTGTTCGCAACCGCGTGCGGTCTGCGCTGGAACCCTTCCGTCACTTGCGCGCGGCCACGGCGGCGCGGGCCTGCGCCAGCGCCTGTTCCAGGTAGGCGCCGTAAAAGTCGGGCTGCATGCCGCGCAGCGGGCCGGCGGCGGCGCGGCCCTGGCGGTCCAGGAACAGCACCGTGGGCGCTACCCGGACCTGGCGGGCGCCGGCCCAGGCGCGCGCGGTGGTCAGGCTGCCGTCGGCGTCGCGCAGCGGGGTGTCGGCGGTCATGTCCACCTCGCGCACGGCGATTTCGCCGGCGGCCGCCTGCGGTCCAAGGTAGTTGCGGCGCACCGCGTCGCAATAGCTGCAGCCCGGCATCGACACCAGCACCACCAGTGGCTCGCCGCGTCGCGCGGCGTCGGCGCCATGGGCGGCGAGATCGGTGGCCGGCGGCAGGTGCGCAGGGCTGGCGGCGCACACGCCGGCGACGCCGGCCATCGCCGCCAATAGCGCGCCCGCGGCCAGCCAATGCAGACGGGTGCGGGCGGCAGCGGTTCGGGCGAGGCGGGATACAGGCATGGCAGATGTGGGGCGGCACAGGTGGGACAGGCGGCGCGGCAAGCACTGGCGCGCGGCTTCCGGGATAATACCGGTTTCCGCGCGCCGGCGACCCATGCCCGCGCGTGACGATCCTAAGCCTGTCCTTCCGCCCTAATGCCGTTCAGTTAACAACCGTCGTTCCCGCGCAGGCGGGAACCCAGTGACTTTTTCCCCGAAGGGGACGTGAAAGACGCTGGATTCCCGCCTGCGCGGGAATGACAGTAGTGTTTGATGCCGTAACTGAACAGTATGAGTCCTTCCGCCCCGCTTCCTCATGCGTCCCGTGCCACTCCCGCTGAGCCTTCCCGCCGCGCCCCGCTGGTCCCTGACATGCTGCGCCGCGCTGCTTGCGCTGGCCCTGTGCGCCTGTTCGCCGCGCTATGACTGGCGCACCATCCAGTCGGGCGAGGGCGGCTACGCCGCGCTCTATCCCGGCAAGCCCACCAGCGCCGCGCGCGATGTCACCATTGCCGGGCGCAAGCTGCCGATGACGATGGAGGCCGCACGCGTCGACGATACGCTGTTCGCCGTGGGCGTGGTCACGCTGCCCGCCGACGATGAAGCGCTGCGGCGCGAGGCCCTGGCGGCGATGCAGGCCGGCCTGCTGGCCAACCTCGGCACGCTGTCGGCCGAGCCGCGCTCGCGGCCGGTCACCATCATGAGCGCGGACCGGCCGGGCCGCCCGCTGGCCGGGCTGGAACTGCAGGCCAGCGGCGTGTCGCCGCAGGACCAGTCGCCGCGCCGGCTCAGCGCGCGGCTGGTGGCGGTGGGCACGCGCGCCTTCCAGGCCGTGGTGCTGGAATCGGGCGAGGCCGCGCGCGATGCGCGCCAGGCCGAGCAGGTGGAGCAGTTCCTGGGCGGGTTCCACCCGCTCTGAGGCGCCGCGGCACCGCAGCGGATCACAGATGCCTGGGGCCCAGTGCGCCGCCCGGCACGGTTGTCGTCAAAGGAGAGTTGAGATGCGTTGGGAAGTCTGGTTGGCCTATTTCGCCGCGTGCTGGGTGATCGCCGTGTCGCCGGGGTCGGGCGCGGTGCTGTCGATGAGCCATGGCCTGTCGTACGGGCTGCGCAGGACCACCACCACCATCTTCGGCCTGCAGGCAGGGCTGGTGATCGTGCTGCTGGTGGCCGGCGGCGGGCTGGGCGCGCTGCTGCTCGCCTCGGAGCAGGCCTTCATGGTGGTCAAGACCATCGGCGCGCTGTACCTGATCTATCTCGGCATCCAGCAATGGCGCGCCCGGGTGGAACCGGATGCGGCGCAGGACGGCAAGCCCGCGCGCGTGGCCGTGATGAGCCGGCGCCGGCGCTTTGCCACCGGCCTGCTGACCAATGTGACCAATCCCAAGGGCATCATCTTCATGGTGGCGGTGCTGCCGCAGTTCATCGATCCGAACCGGCCGCTGGCGCTGCAGCTGGCGATCCTGGCGGCCACCATGTGCGCCGTCGACCTGGTGGTGATGCATGGCTACGCGCTGCTGGCCTCGCGCATGCAGGGCCTGTTCCGCAATGCCCGTGCGGTGCTGTGGCAGAACCGGTTTTTCGGCAGCGTGCTGATGGCGGTGGGCGCGGCGCTGTTCTTCGTGCGACGTCAGCACGCCTGACCGGCGCGGCATCCGCACTGGCGCGCGGGGGCGGGGTTTGCTTCAATGAGGAGGAACCCCCGCCACGGAGTCCCCGCATGCCTGCCTCGTTGAACCCGATCGCCGGTGCGCGCCTGCAGCCGCGCCATACCGTGCCCCCGGTGGAAGAGCCTGCGCCGCCGGGCGTGCCGCCCGACCTGCCGCTGTCGCCCGAGGACGATCCGCCTCCGCCACCGGTAGAGCCGCCGGTGGCTGGCCACGTCGCCGGGCGCTATTGCTTCAGTTCGTAGAAGTCGTTCAGGCAGTACGCGTCGGTCAGCTCGACCGGCTTGTCGCCATGGGTATAGCCGATGCGGCGGATATGCAGCAGCGGCTCGCCCGGCTCGATGCCCAGGCGCGCGGCCACTTCCGCGCTGGCAACGACCGCGCGCAGCGTCTCGGTGACGCGCAGCACGGGCTTGCCGATCCGCTCCAGGTAGGCGTAAAGCGATTCGCCGATGGCGCTGGCGTCGGGCAGCACGGCCAGCGCCAGCGTGGTCACATCCATCCAGTAGATCTGCCCGTCGGCCTTGCGCAGCCGCGTCAGCCTGACGATCTCGTCGCCATCGGGCAGGGCCAGTTCGGCGCTTTCCTGCGCGGTGGCGCGGCGGCGCTCGAAGGCCACCAGTTCGCTTGCCGGCGTCATGCCGCGCCGGCGCGCCAGCTCGCTGAAGTTGTCGAGCCGCGCGGGCCTGGGCTCGGCGCGCGGGGCGATAAAGGTGCCCGCGCCGCGGTTGCGCGTGATGGTGCCTTCCTCGGCCAGCACCTGCAGCGCGTGCCGCGCGGTGACGCGCGAAATCCCCAGCGAATCCACCAGCGTGCGCTCCGACGGCAGTGCATCCCCCACGCGCCATTGCCCCGCCTGGATGGCGGCAGTCAGCTTGCGTGCCACCTGCAGGTAGATCGGCGTGGCGTCCGCCTCGTCTGGTTTGAGGGCTTTCAGCCGTTGATCCATGCCAATCATCGTAGGCACCAGATTTTGGTGGGGGTGATACCAATTTAGGACATCTAGCGACCGCTGCGTGGAAATCGCGCGGCGCGATGATGCGCGCGCCATGGACTACGCTTCTGTCATGGAGAAGTTTCACCAGGGATGCACGGCCGGCTGCTACTTGTCACAGACATGCATCCGCGACATAAAGCCGCGGGAAATCCTTGGTATTTGGTCAGTTCGGGATGCGACTTCCGTTGCGCCGTGGATCCATGGCATTCCAGCGCCGCCTGATCCGGTTGGCTTGAAATGGCCATGTTGTGGTCACGAACCTGTCTTGCCCGTGATCACGACGCTTTCGCATTGCGGCAGCCACCGGGGCGAGGGCAAGGAGCCGGGTACGGCTGCCGACGCCTCGCGGCGCGTATCGCTGTACCTCGCGCAGTAGCGGTGCGCAGCGTGATGTCGAAGGAGAATGCTGTGTCGCGCATGCCGGAAGCCACCCGGCCGCGTCAACTGGCACGGATGATGCGGAGAGTCCGATGGCGTTGCCAACGGCGCGCCTGCAACAGCCGCAATACGTGCGCAACGTGACCGAGACATGCTGATCCGACAGACTGCCTGAACCGTGCAAACCATACCCGGCTTGCCCCGTCCGCCGGCCAACATCATCCGCCCCATCGGCACGCAAGGAGCCCGTCATGCCAACCTCCCGCACCGTCTCCGCCTTCGGCACCGCCGACGCCCGGCCGCTCGACCTCGTCATTTTCGGCGGCGCCGGCGACCTGTCGGCGCGCAAGCTGCTGCCCTCGCTCTACATGTGCCACCGCGACGGCAACCTGCCCGAAGGCACCCGCATCATCGGCGTGGGCCGGCACCGCTGGGACCGCGAGGCCTTTGTCAATTTTGCCGACGAGAGCGCACAACCGTTCGTCGATGCGCGCTATATCGAGCCGGCCAAATGGCAGGGCTTCCTGCAGCGGCTGGACTTCGTGCATCTCGATGCCGCGCAGGCGGCGGACTACCCCGCGCTGGCGGCGCAGTTGCGCAGCGACGCGCTGCGGATCTACTACATGGCGATGCCGCCGGGGCTGTTCGCCGCCACCTGCGACAACCTGGCCAGCCATGGGCTGATTGCCGACGATACCCGGCTGGTGCTGGAAAAACCGCTGGGTGTGGACCTGGCCTCCGCAATCGGCATCGGCGAGGTGGTCAGCCGTTATTTCAGCGAGGACCGCACCTACCGGATCGACCACTACCTGGGCAAGGAGACGGTGCAGAACCTGATGGCGCTGCGCTTCGGCAATTCGATCTTCGAGCCGTTGTGGCGCACGCCGTTCGTGCGCAGCGTGCAGATTACCGTGGCCGAGACCGTGGGCGTGGGCACGCGCGGCGGCTTCTACGACGAGGCCGGTGCCATGCGCGACATGGTGCAGAACCACCTGCTGCAGCTGGTCAGCATCCTGGCGATGGAGCCGCCGGCATCGCTCAACTCCGACGCGGTGCGCGATGAAAAGCTCAAGGTGCTGCGCTCGCTGCGGCCGATGTCGCCGGAGGACGTGCGCCGCAATACTGTGCGCGGCCAGTACACCGCCGGCGCCATCGCCGGCGAGCTGGTACGCGGCTACCTGCAGGAAGACGGGATTCCGCCCGACAGCCGCACCGAGACCTTTGTCGCGATGCGGGCCGAGCTTGGCACCTGGCGCTGGAACAAGGTGCCGTTCTACCTGCGCACCGGCAAGCGCATGCAGGAGCGCGTCACCGAGGTGGTGATCCACTTCGCCGAGGTGCCCCATTCCATCTTCGACCCGGGCAGCACACTTCAGCCCAACCGCATGGTGATCCGGTTGCAGCCGGAGGAATCGGTGCGGCTGACGCTGATGGTGAAGCAGCCGGGCGAAGGCATGAAGCTCAAGCCGCTGAGCCTGGCGCTGAACCTCGACTCGGCCTTCACCACGCGCCGGGCCGAAGCCTACGAGCGCCTGCTGCTGGACGTCATCCGCGGACGGCTGGCGCTGTTCGTGCGGCGCGACGAACTGCAGGCGGCATGGACCTGGGTCGATCCGATCCTGGAAGCCTGGCGCGCGCAGGACGAAGGCCCGCGGCCCTATACCGCCGGCACCTGGGGCCCGGCGGCATCGTCGGCGTTCATGGCGCGCGAGGGCGTGCAATGGTCGGAAGAGGCTTGAGGCGCCAATCGCCCTAGCCGGCCATGCGCAGCGCGCGCCGGTACTGGATTGCCTCGCCTACGTGCGCGGCGTTCAGCACGTCGGCCCCGGCGAGGTCGGCAATTGTGCGCGCCACCTTCAGCACACGGAAGTACGAGCGCGCCGACCACGCCAGCCGCGTCATCGCCCCGCGCAGCAAGGCCTGCGCCTGCGCGTCCATGGCGCAGTGCTGCTCGATCTCGCGCCCGCCCAGTTCATTGTTGGGCTTGCCCTGGCGGGCCAGTTGCCGTTCGCGCGCGGCCAGCACGCGCGCGCGCACCACGGCGCTGGCTTCGCCGGGCGGGCCGTCGAGCATTTCGCCCTGGTCCTGCGCGGGCACCTCGATCTGCAGGTCGATGCGGTCGAGCATGGGGCCGGAGATCCGCGACTGGTAGCGCCGCACCTGGTCTGGGGTGCAGCGGCACGGCCGGTCGGGGTGGCCGAGGTAGCCGCACGGGCAGGGGTTCATCGCCGCGACGAACTGGAAGCAGGCGGGGAAGTCGGCGTGGCCGTTGGCGCGGGCGATCGTGATGCGGCCCGATTCCAGCGGCTCGCGCAGGACTTCGAGCACGCGGCGGTCGAACTCGGGCAACTCGTCCAGGAACAGCACGCCGTGGTGCGCGAGCGAGATCTCGCCGGGGCGCGGGTTGCCGCCGCCCCCGACCATGGCCGGGCCCGACGCGGTGTGGTGCGGCGCGCGGCACGGGCGCAGGCCCCAGGCCTCGGGGCGGAACCCGCCTGGCGTCAGGCTCATCACGGCGGCGGCTTCCAGCGCCTGCTGCAGCGACATCGGCGGCAGCAGCCCGGGCAGGCGTTGTGCCAGCATCGACTTGCCGGTGCCCGGCGGGCCCACCAGCAATACGGAATGCTGGCCCGCGGCGGCGACTTCCATGGCGCGGCGCGCCTGCGCCTGACCGCGCACGTCGCGCATGTCGGCGCCGCGCCCGGCGGCGGGAGGCAGCAGGGGCGGCATGGCGCGTGGCAGCCGCGCGTCGTCCAGCGGGCCGAGGTGGTCGCAGGCCTGGCGCAGCGTGGTGGCAGCATGTACGGCCAGGTCTTCGATCAGCGCGGCCTCGGCGCCGTTGCCGGCGGCCACCAGGAAGGCGCGCGGCGCTTCGCCGGAGCTGGCACGGGCGGCATTGTCGCGCGCCAGCCCCATTGCCATGGCCAGCGCGCCGCGCACCGGACGCAATTCGCCGGATAGCGACAGCTCGGCGGCAAATTCATGCGTGTCGAGCGCGTCGGCCGGGATCTGGCCGCTGGCGGCCAGGATGCCCAGCGCAATGGCCAGGTCGAAGCGGCCGGACTCCTTGGGCAGGTCGGCCGGCGCCAGGTTGACGGTGATGCGGCGGTTGGGAAACTCGTAGCCGCTGTTCAGGATGGCGGCGCGCACGCGCTCGCGACTTTCGCGCACGCCGGTGTCGGCCAGGCCGACGATGGTGAAGGCTGGCAGGCCGTTGGCCAGGTGGGTCTCGACCCGCACCGGCGGCGCGGCGATGCCGGTCAGTGCCCGGCTGCGCAGGACGGCAAGGCTCATGGCATTGAACCGCACGGAACTGTTAACGAAAAAGGCCGCCAGGACTGGCGGCCTTCAGGCAGGCGGGATGGCGGCGCGAACGGCGTGCTCACGCGCCCCCGGTCGAGTCCACCGAGCCGGCGCCGGGCGGGAT
Organism: Cupriavidus taiwanensis LMG 19424; assembly: GCF_000069785.1. Lineage (NCBI taxonomy): Bacteria > Pseudomonadati > Pseudomonadota > Betaproteobacteria > Burkholderiales > Burkholderiaceae > Cupriavidus > Cupriavidus taiwanensis. Next base: position 258,589 of record NC_010528.1, read on the forward strand.
CCCGGCACGCCGCTCCAGTTCGGCCACGCGGCTTTCCAGTTCCTCGAGGCGGGCGCGGGTGCGCGCCAGTACCTGCGACTGGACGTCGAATTCCTCGCGCGTGACCAGGTCCAGCCGGGCAAAGCCCTGGGTCATCATGCTGCGCACGTTTTTTTCGATGTCCCTTGCCGGCGAATTGCGCAGCGCCTCGCTGACCTTGTTCTGCAGGTCGTTGAAGAGGTCGGTCGGTTTCATGGTTTCTCCTTTGCGCACCTGAGTGGTGCCGATCCGGGTAGGCATCTGGCGCATGGCGCGCTTTCGCACAGGAATTGGGCGCCCTGAATGCGGGCGATTCCCGTGCGCGCGGGCCGCAGGCCGCCACCGTCAGATCTTAATTATCGCCCCAGCGGCACGCCGGCGAAAGCACCGGCACCGCGCCGTTCACACCTTTTAACCCGATCTGGCGTGGCTGCGGAGCCGATTCAAGGCTGACACCGATCCGGTCCGACGCGACTCGCAGCGTATGGCCCGCCGCTTTTCGCGGGGTGGCACGGCAGTTGCAGTAGTGATGCCGAACTGCCTCATCGCTTCACCGAAATCCAATAAACGAAATCCGAGCCATCAGGAAAAGGAGAAAAACCCCATGAAGAAGTTGGCCCTTGCAGTCAGCGCGTTGGTCCTGGCCAGTGCCGCGGGCGGCGCCCTGGCGCAAAGCACCGACGCCGCGGCTCCGGCTGCCGAGCCGGCCTCGCCGCATACGTTCACGGCCAACGTGTCGCTGGTCACGGACTACCGCTATCGCGGCATCAGCCAGACCAACCTGCGACCGGCCATTCAGGGCGGTTTCGACTACGCGCACGAAAGCGGCTTCTACCTGGGCAACTGGAACTCCAGCGTCAGCTGGCTGGAAGACGCCAACCCGGCGGTCTCGGCGCCGGTCGAGATGGACTTCTACGGCGGCTTCAAGAACACCTTCAAGGTGGCCGGCACCGAGTTCGCCTATGACCTGGGCGTGCTCGAGTACTACTACCCGGGCGGCTACAACAATCCGCGGCCGTACACCACCGAGCTGTACGCGGGCATCGGCTGGGGCCCGGTCATGCTCAAGTACTCGCACTCGGTCACCAACCTGTTTGGCTGGGCCGACAGCAAGAACAGCTACTACGTCGACCTGAGCGCCAACGTGCCGCTGAACTTCTGGGACCTGACGCTGAACGCGCACGTCGGCTACCAGGGCGTAAAGCACAACAGCGATGCCTCGTACACCGACTGGAAGATCGGCCTGACCAAGGACCTGGGCAAGGGCTTTGCGCTGGCGGTCGCCTATGTCGACACCAACGCCAAGGAAGTGGCCTACACCAGCGCCAACCGCGGCCGCTACCTGGGCAAGGCCGCGGCCTGGGCCTCGATCACCAAGACTTTCTAACTCTGACGCAGCCCGGGCGGGCTGATGCCGGTCCGCTCCCAGGAGAATCCTGATGAAACTCATCATCGCAGTCATCAAGCCGTTCAAGCTCGACGAGGTGCGCGAAGCGCTGTCGGACGTGGGCGTGTCCGGCATCACCGTGACCGAAGTGAAAGGCTTCGGCCGCCAGAAGGGTCATACCGAGCTGTACCGCGGCGCCGAATACATCGTCGACTTCCTGCCCAAGGTGAAAATCGAGGTGGCGGTTCCCGACGACGTGGTCGAGCGCGCCATCGAGGCGGTCGAGAAATCGGCCCGCACCGGCAAGATTGGCGACGGCAAGATCTTCGTGGCCCCGATCGAGCAGGTCATCCGCATCCGCACCGGCGAGACCGGCGGCGATGCCCTGTGACCCAAGACAGCATAGAGACAAAGGTGAATTCCATGAAAACCTGGATCAAGCGATTCCTGGCGGCGGGCGCAATGGCGCTGGCCGTCGGCACCGCCGGCGTCGGCGTATCGACCCCGGCCGCCGCGCAGGACAAGCCGGCAGCCGAGGCCTCGGCCGCCGCCACTTCCGCGCCGGCCGCCGCGCCGGCTGCGGCAGCTACCGCTGCCGCCCCCGCAGCAGCGGCTGCCGCGGCCGCGCCGGCTGAAGCCGCCGCCGCGCCGGCTGCGCCCGTGCCCAACAAGGGCGACACCGCCTGGCTGCTGGTCTCGACCGCGTTCGTGATCCTGATGACCCTGCCCGGCCTGGCGCTGTTCTATGGCGGCCTGGTGCGTTCCAAGAACATGTTGTCGGTACTGATGCAGTGCCTGGTGATCTTCTCGCTGGTGGCGCTGCTGTGGGCGATCTACGGCTACAGCTTTGCCTTCACCGAGGGCAATGCCTTCTTCGGCGGCACCGACCGGCTGTTCATGAAGGGGCTGACGGTCGACGCCGTGGCCGCCACCTTCAGCAAGGGCGTGGTGCTGCCGGAGCTGGGCTACTTTGCCTTCCAGTGCGCCTTCGCCTGCATCACCTGCGGCCTGATCATCGGCGCCTTCGCCGAGCGCGCCCGCTTCTCCGCGGTGCTGGTGTTCGTGGTGCTGTGGTTCACCTTCGCCTACCTGCCGATCGCCCACATGGTCTGGTTCTGGCCGGGCCCTGACGCCTACACCGACGCCGCCGCCGGCACCGCCGCGACCGCCAAGGCTGGCTGGCTGTTCCAGAAGGGCGCGCTGGACTTTGCCGGCGGCACCGTGGTGCACATCAATGCCGCCGTGGCGGGCCTGGTCGGTGCCTTCATGTTCGGCAAGCGCATCGGTTTCGGCCGCGAGGCGATCCGTCCGCACAGCCTGACTTTCACCATGGTGGGCGCCTCGCTGCTGTGGTTTGGCTGGTTCGGCTTCAACGCCGGTTCGGCGCTGGAAGCCAACGGTTCGGCCGCGCTGGCCTTCGTCAACACGCTGCTGGCGACCTGCGCCGCGGTGCTGTCGTGGACCTTCGGCGAGTGGATCGGCAAGGGCAAGCCGTCGATGCTGGGCGGTGCCTCGGGCGCGGTCGCCGGCCTGGTGGCAATCACTCCGGCCGCGGGCTTCGTCGGCCCGATGGGCTCGATCGTGATGGGCCTGGTGGCTGGCCTGCTGTGCCTGTGGGGCGTGACCGGGCTGAAGCGCATGCTGGGCATGGACGACTCGCTGGATGTGTTCGGCGTGCACGGCGTGGGCGGCATCGTCGGCGCGCTGCTGACCGGCGTGTTCGCCGCGCCCAGCCTGGGCGGCACCGGCATCTACGACTACGTCGCCAACAAGGTCGCCGAGGACTACTCGATCGCCGGCCAGCTGTGGATTCAGTTCGAAGGCGTGCTGACCACGGTGGTGTGGTCCGGCGTGGTGGCCTTCGTCGCCTACAAGCTGGTGGACATGCTGATCGGGCTGCGCGTGCCCGAAGACGAAGAGCGCGAAGGCCTCGATATCACCTCGCATGGCGAAACGGCCTACGAAGGCTGACCGCAAAGGTGTTGTGCTGGAGGGCTGATTGGGAATCTGCTCTCAGGAGTTTTGCCCGGCCGCGTGCCGGGCTTTTTTCCTTGTCGCGTTGACCGGGGTTGCAGACATTAAGCCTGCGGCGATCACGGGGCGGTGACGCGGACAAGCCCATCGCGACGCCTGCCCGGAACGCCAGCGAAACCCGCGAAGCCAATGCCGGCGCGGGCCAGCCGGCAATCCCCCGCGCCGGAAACGGGCTTTTCGCAAAGTGCTTAACTCCGATCTTAAAAAGCTTCAATTGTCTTTAATGTGCGGCGCACATACATTGCCATTGAGGCAGTTTCCTCCACCTGCAGAACGCTCCCCGTATCTGTCAGGCCATTTAAAAGCGCGGCATCGCCGCGCTTTTTTTTTGCCCGGACACCGGCGCCCGCGCGGCCTCTTTATTTCACGCCGCCCATCCCCATATCGTTATCCCTTATGCCAGGCGCTGCATATCCTTATAAAGGGCCTGCCAGCGCCTGGTTGGCCGTTCCTCTACAATCGGGGCGAACGATTAAGACGATCTATAGGATGGATATGGTCCCGCATCTCATCACCGCGCTGAACGGTCCGCTGCTCGAACTGGAAAAGAAGATCCTGGACGCGACGCCGTCCATCGAGCGCTGGTTCAGGCTGGAATGGCAGGAGCATACGCCTCCGTTCTATTGCTCGGTGGACCTGCGCAACGCCGGCTTCAAGCTGGCGCCGGTCGATACCAACCTGTTCCCGGGCGGCTTCAACAACCTTGCCCCCGAGATGCTGCCGCTGGCGGTGCAGGCGGCGATGGCCGCGATCGAGAAGATCTGCCCGGACGCCAAGAACCTGCTGCTGATCCCGGAGCGCCACACCCGCAACATGTTCTACCTGCAGAACGTGGCAAGGCTGTCGCTGATCATGCGCCAGGCCGGGCTGAACGTGCGCCTGGGCTCGCTTTCCGAGGAAATCACCGAACCGACCCCGATCGAGCTGCCCGACGGCCAGACCCTGGTGGTCGAGCCGCTGGCGCGCCTGGGCACCAGGGGCCGTCGGCTGGGGCTGAAGGACTTCGACCCCTGTTCGATCCTGCTCAACAACGACCTGTCGGCCGGCATTCCGCCGATCCTGGAAAACATCAACGAGCAATACCTGCTGCCGCCGCTGCACGCCGGCTGGTCCACGCGCCGCAAGAGCAGCCACTTTGCCGCGTATGACGAAGTGGCGAAGAAGTTCGCCAAGCTGATCGACATCGACCCGTGGATGGTCAACCCGTACTTCGCCCGGACCACCGGCGTGAATTTCCACGAGCGCGTGGGCGAAGAAGAACTGGCCGACGCGGTCGAAGGCGTGCTCAAGAAGATCGCCAAGAAATACCGCGAGTACGGCATCAAGGAAACGCCGTACGTGGTGGTCAAGGCCGATGCCGGCACCTACGGCATGGGCATCATGACCGTGCGCGACCCGTCCGAGATCAAGGGCCTGAACCGGAAAGAGCGCAACAAGATGAGCGTGGTCAAGGAGGGCCTGGAGGTCAGCGACGTCATCATCCAGGAGGGCGTGCATACCTTCGAGAAGGTCAACGAGGCGGTGGCCGAGCCGGTGGTGTACATGATCGACCGCTACGTGGTGGGCGGCTTCTACCGCGTGCACACCGGCCGCGGCAACGACGAGAACCTGAACGCGCCCGGCATGCATTTCGTGCCGCTGGCGTTCGCGCCCAACGGCATCCCGGACAGCCACGCCAAGCCTGGCGCGGCGGTGCCGAACCGCTTCTACATGTATGGCGTGGTGGCGCGGCTGGCCCTGCTGGCGGCGTCGCTGGAGCTCGAGAAGACCGACCCCAACCCGATCATCTGAACGCCACCATGCGCATCCTCTTCATCACCGATCCGCTGGAGACCTTCAAGACCTACAAGGACTCCACCTTCGCCATGATGGCCGAGGCCGCCGCGCGCGGCCATGAGCTGTACTGGTGCCTGCAGCCGCAGCTGGCGCTGTCCGGCCGCACGGTCGAGACCGTGGCCACGCGGCTGCACCTGACCGGCGACGATGGCGGCGAACACGGCGCCTGGTACCGCGAAGGCAATAGCGCGCTCGAGCCGCTGTCGGCCTTCGACGCGGTGCTGATGCGCAAGGACCCGCCCTTCGACATGGAATACGTGACCAGCACGTGGCTGCTGGAGCTGGCCGAAGCACAGGGCGCGCGGGTATTCAACAAGCCGCAGGCAATCCGCGACCATTCCGAGAAGCTGGCGATTGCCCAGTACCCGGAATTCATCACGCCGACGCTGGTCACGCGCGACCTGGCGCGGATCCGCGATTTCCACGCCGAGCATCGCGACATTATCGTCAAGCCGCTGGACGGCATGGGCGGCATGGGCGTGTTCCGGGTCGGCGCGGACGGCATGAACCTCGCCGCGATCGTCGAGACGCTGGGCCAGGACGGCGCCCGCTCGCTGATGGTGCAGCGCTATATCCCGGCGATCAAGGACGGCGACAAGCGGGTGCTGCTGATTGGCGGCGTGCCCGTGCCGTATTCGCTCGCGCGCGTGCCGATGGCCGGCGAAGTGCGCGGCAACCTTGCCGCGGGCGGTACCGGCCGTGCGCAGGAGCTGAGCCGGCGCGATCGCGAGATTGCCGAGGCGCTGGCGCCGGGGCTGTGGGAGCAGGGCCTGCTGCTGGTCGGCCTGGACGTCATCGGCGACTACCTGACCGAGGTCAATGTGACGAGCCCTACCTGTTTCCAGGAGATCACCCAGCAGACCGGCTTCCATGTGGCGGCGATGTTCATCGACGCGCTCGAGCACGCGGTCGGCGCTGCCGGCAGCTAGGCGCCACCGGCCCGGGCGGGCAGCGGGAGCGCCGGGGGGCGCCTGCTACAATCGGGGCAATCCAACGGATTCACCATCATGGCAGGCATCCTGATCATCGCGCACACCCCGCTGGCGTCAGCCCTGCGCGATTGCGCCGCCCACGTCTACTGTGGCCAGCCGCAGCGGCTGGAAGCCATCGACGTCCTTCCCGATGCCGATCCCGCCGCCGTGCTGGCCGAGGCCCGGCGTCGGCTGGAAGCCATCTGCGAAGACAACGGCGCGCTGGTCCTGACCGACATCTTCGGCGCCACTCCCGCCAATATCGCCGCGCGCCTGGCAGAGCCGGGCCGCGTGCGCGTGCTGGCCGGCGTCAACCTTCCCATGCTGGTCCGTGCCATCTGCTACCGGGCCGAAAAGCTGGACCAGCTTGCCACCAAGGCGCTGGCCGGCGGCTCGCAGGGCGTGCTGCAGGTCGGCACCACCACCGTCCAGAATCAAACCGCCAATCATCCCGACAAATATGCTGCAGAGGGACACCACCATCATCAATAAACTCGGACTGCACGCACGCGCGTCCGCCAAGCTGACCCAGCTCGCCGGCAGCTTCGTCAGCCAGGTCAAGATGTCCCGCAACGGACGCCAGGTCGATGCCAAGAGCATCATGGGCGTGATGATGCTGGCCGCGGGGATCGGTTCCACGGTCACGATCGAAACCGAGGGGCCGGACGAGCAAGAGGCGATGGACGCCTTGCTGGCACTGATCGCCAACCGCTTTGGTGAAGGGGAGTGAGGCCGGCGGCCTTGACCCGAATTGATCAACGTTCCTGACGGAGCGGTACATGCCTTTCGCCTTGCACGGCATCCCGGTCTCGCGCGGCGTCGCCATCGGGCGCGCGCACCTGCTTGCGCCCGCGGCGCTGGACGTGTCGCACTACCTGGTCGATGAAGAGCGGCTCGACGCCGAGGTGGAACGGCTGCGGGCCGCACGCGCCGCGGTGCGCGCCGAGCTGGCCGCGCTCAAGCGCGACCTGCCGCGCGACGCGCCCGAAGAGATGGGCGCCTTCCTCGACGTGCACGCGATGATCCTCGACGACGAGGCGCTGGCGCGCGAGCCGGAGGCGCTGATCCGGGGCCGGCGCTACAACGCCGAATGGGCGCTGACGACGCGCCTCGAAGAGCTGATGCGCCAGTTCGAAGAGATCGAGGACGAATACCTGCGCGAGCGCAAGGCCGACATCCAGCAGGTGGTGGAGCGCATCCTGAAGGCGCTGGCCGGTGCCCCGGTGCTGGTGCCCGCGCCGGTGCCCGCGCTGGCCGCCGACGGAGAGCCCGCGCCCGGCGTGATCGTGGTGGCCCACGATATCGCGCCGGCCGACATGCTGCAGTTCCGCCACACCGTGTTCCATGGCTTCGTTACCGACCTGGGCGGGCGCACCTCGCATACCGCCATCGTCGCGCGCAGCCTCGACATCCCGGCCGCGGTCGGCGTGCAGAGCGCGAGCGAGCTGATCCGCCAGGATGACTGGATCATCATCGATGGCGATGCCGGCCTGGTGATCGTCGATCCCACCGCCATCATCCTCGAGGAATACCGCCACCGGCAGAGCGAGCGCGTGCTGGAGAAAAAGCGCCTGCAGCGCCTGCGGCATACGCCGGCGGTCACGCTCGATGGGATCGAAATCGAGTTGCTGGCCAATATCGAGATGGCCGAGGACGCCGGCGCCGCGCTGGCCGCCGGCGCGGTCGGCGTCGGCCTGTTCCGTTCCGAGTTCCTGTTCATGAACCGGCGCGACGAGTTGCCGGGCGAGGAGGAGCAGTTTCAGGCGTACCGCGGCGCGGTCGACGCCATGCACGGGCTGCCGGTGACCATCCGCACCATCGATATCGGTGCCGACAAGCCGCTCGATGCACGCGGCGACGGCCGCGCCGACGATTTCGAGACCGCGCTGAACCCGGCGCTGGGCCTGCGCGCGATCCGCTGGTCGCTGTCGGAGCCGGGCATGTTCCTGACCCAGCTGCGCGCGCTGCTGCGCGCCTCGGCGTTCGGCCCGGTGCGGCTGCTGGTGCCGATGCTGGCGCATGCCAGCGAGATCGACCAGACCCTGGCGCTGATCGCCAAGGCCAAGCGCCAGCTCGACGAGCGCGGCGAACCGTACGACCCCGGCATGAAGGTCGGGGCCATGATCGAGATTCCCGCGGCCGTGCTGCTGCTGCCGCTATTCCTGCGCAAGATGGATTTCCTATCCATCGGCACCAATGACCTGATCCAGTACACGCTGGCCATCGACCGCGCCGACAACGCCGTCGCGCACCTGTTCGACCCGCTGCATCCGGCGGTGCTGCAACTGGTGGCCCGCACCATCCGAGAAGCCAACCGCGCCGGCGTGCCGGTGGCGGTGTGCGGCGAGATGGCGGGCGACCCGTCGATGACGCGGCTGCTGCTGGGCATGGGGTTGCGCGAATTCTCCATGCACCCAGCGCAGCTGCTGCGGGTCAAGCAGGAAATCCTGCACGCCGACTGCCAGCGGCTGGAACCGCTGGTCGACCAGCTGCTGCAGGCCTACGATCCCGAGGAACAGGCCGCGGTGCTGCGCCAGATGGCACGACCCTGATGTGATCAGGGTTTTCCGAGGCAAAAGGCGGCTGGCGCGGCACATTCCGACACGGAAAAGTGCCGCGCCAGCCGCCTTCTTTTTGCGTGCAGTGACGTGTGGCCGACCTGTGGCGATGTGGCTTAATGGGAATTGTTATCATTATTGATCTCTGATATTCTGACGTTCATTCGCAGGGACATGCCGGTGTCCCGCGCCCCAACGGAGGGACTTGTGTACGTCTGCATCTGCAACCAGATCACCGATCGTGAGATTCACGGTGCCGCGCACCTGGGCGTCGAAACCCTCGACGAACTGGCCGAAACGCTAGGCGTCGGCACGTGCTGTGGCCGTTGCCGCGAGTGCGCGCAGCAGGTGTTGCAGGAAGGCGTGGCCGCGGTACGCAATGTCACGGTGGCGACCCTCGCCAGCATCCAGATTGTGGAGATTTCTTCCTGTTCCGCTTCGGGCCCATGTACCATAATGGACACTCGGGACCCGGCAGTCGCGAACGACCAGCGCAAGGCGCTGGTGGCCTGAACGCGCCCATGAACTGAAGCGTCAGTTCACGGCGCGTTTTTGCGCATTTCTTTTTTCTGACTGCACGGCGCCATTGGCGCCGTTTCGCATTTTTGCGCGGGCCCGATGCACAGGAGCCGCCAATGAAAGGTGACAAGAAGGTCATCCAGCATCTGAACGCCCAGCTCAAGAACGAGCTGACCGCGATCAACCAGTATTTCCTCCACGCCCGCATGTACCGCCACTGGGGCCTGAAGAAGCTCGGCGACGTGGAGTACAAGGAATCGATCGGCGAGATGAAGCACGCCGACCGCCTGATCGACCGCATCCTGATGCTGGACGGCCTGCCCAACCTGCAGGACCTGCACAAGCTGCTGCTCGGCGAAGACACCCCCGAGATGCTCAAGTGCGACCTGAAGCTGGAACAGACCGCACACACCACCGTCAAGGAAGGCATTGCCTACTGCGAGTCGGTCGGCGATTACGTCAGCCGCGAAATTCTGGTCGATATCCTCACCGATACCGAGGAACATATCGAATACCTGGAAACGCAGCTGGACCTGATCGACAAGGTCGGGCTGCAGAACTACCTGCAGTCGCAGATGGAGCCGGGCGAGCAATAAGCCGCCGTCTTCGGCGAGGCCGCTCCGACGGGCGGCCCGCCCCAGCGCGCGGCGCCGATCGGCGCCGCCTCGTTGCTCGCCAGCTTGCAGTAACCCTTCTCATTCCAATTCCTTTCTTCATCCAGGCGTCGCCGGCGGGGCCAAGGCTCCTGACCCGCCGGCACGCCGCGCGGAGCCCGCTTCCATGACCAGTCCCATCCGCCTGACGCAGTACAGCCACGGTGCCGGCTGTGGCTGCAAGATTTCCCCCAAGGTGCTCGACGTGATCCTGGCCGGCAGCGGCGCGCAGCATCTGGACCCGCGCCTGTGGGTGGGCAATGCCTCGCGCGATGACGCGGCGGTGTACGCGCTGGATGGCGCCGAGGGCCAGCGCGGCGTGGTGTCCACCACCGACTTTTTCATGCCCATCGTCGACGATCCGTTCGACTTCGGGCGCATCGCCGCGACCAACGCGATCAGCGACATCTACGCCATGGGCGGCGACCCGCTGATGGCCATCGCCATCCTGGGCTGGCCGGTGAACGTGCTGCCGCCCGAGGTTGCGCGAGAGGTGGTGGCGGGCGGGCGCCGGGCTTGCGACGACGCAGGCATTCCGCTGGCGGGCGGACATTCGATCGACGCGCCCGAGCCCATCTTCGGCCTGGCGGTGACCGGCCTGGTCGAGCGCGCGCACATGAAGCGCAACGACACCGCCACGCCCGGCTGCCGGCTTTACCTGACCAAGCCGCTCGGCATCGGCGTGCTGACCACGGCTGAGAAAAAAGGGCTGCTGCGCGACGATAACCGCCACCTGGCGCGCGACTGGATGTGCGTGCTCAACAAGCCCGGCAGCGCCTTCGGGCGCTTGCCCGGCGTGCGGGCGATGACCGACGTCACCGGCTTCGGCCTGCTCGGCCACCTGGTCGAAATGGCCGACGGCAGCGGCCTGACCGCGCGCCTCGACTATGCCGCGGTGCCGGTGCTGGATGACGTGGCCGACTACATCGGCCAGGGCTGCGTGCCGGGCGGCACCCAGCGCAACTTCGACAGCTACGGCCACCGCATCGCGCCGCTTACCGAGGCGCAACGCGCGTTGCTGTGCGATCCCCAGACCAGCGGCGGCCTGCTGGTCGCGGTCGAGCCCGCCGGCGAAGCCGGGTTCCTGGCCGAATGCCAGCGCCTGGGACTGGCGCTCGCCCCGATCGGCGAGATGGTGGCGCGCGCCGCATTGGCTGTAGAGATCCGCTGATGCGTCCAGATACCTCCGACTTCCGCGAACTGTTTCTCAGTGGCGTCGCCATGCTTGACGTGCGCGCGCCGCTGGAGTTCGCGCGCGGGGCCTTCCCCGGCGCGGTCAACCTGCCGCTGATGGACGATGCCGAGCGCCACGAGGTTGGCCTGTGCTATGCGCAGAAGGGCCAGCAGGCGGCGATCGAACTCGGCCACGAGCTCGTATCCGGCCAGCGCAAGGCGGCGCGCATCGCCGCCTGGGCGGAGTTTGCGCGCGCCCATCCGGACGGCTACCTGTATTGCTTCCGCGGCGGCTTGCGCTCGCAGCTGGTGCAGCAGTGGCTGCGCGACGCGGGCGTCGACTATCCGCGCGTGAGCGGCGGCTACAAGGCGATGCGCGGCTTCCTGATCGAAACCATCGATACCGCGGCGGCTACGCAGCCCTGGTTCGTGGTCGGCGGGCTCACCGGCAGCGGCAAGACCGACGTGCTGGCCGACGTGCCCGCGTCGATCGATTTGGAAGGCCATGCGCGCCACCGCGGCTCCGCCTTCGGCCGCCGCGCGCTGCCGCAGCCGCCGCAGATCGACTTCGAGAACGCCCTCGCCATCGACGTGCTGCATCATCTCGACGCAGGCTGGCGCGCGCTGGTGGTGGAAGACGAAGGCCGCTTCATCGGCAGCCGCGACGTACCGCAGGCGCTGTCGCAACGCATGCAGGCCAGTCCGCTGGTGTGGCTGGAAGCACCGTTCAACGCCCGCGTCGAACGCGTGCTGCGCGACTACGTGCAGGGACTGGCGGCGGAATTCATCGATACGAAGGGCAGCGCGGAAGGCTTCGCCGCCTACGCCACACGCCTGCGCGAAGCCATGGCCGCGATCGCGCCAAGGCTGGGCGGCGCACGCTACGGCAAGCTGGCGGCGCTGCTGGACCAGGCGCTGGCGCGCCAGGCCGAATCCGGCGAGGTCGCGTTGCACCGCGGCTGGATCGAAGTGCTGCTGCGCGACTACTACGACCCGATGTATGACTACCAGCGCGCCCAGCGCGAGGCGCGCATCGTATTCCGCGGCGACCGCGATGCCGTGACGGACTGGCTGCTGGCACACACGGCGCGGCAAGGGGAATAGGGCGGCGCTAGACTGCGCCGGGGCGCAGGCGGATGGAGTCGATGATGGCATCCCATAGCTGCAGCGCCTCATCATCGGACTGGAATGCCGGCTGATATGGTGTCTGCGGACTGTCTACCGGCTGCTCGAGCACGTGCAGGCCAGCCGTCACGTTTTGCTCGGAAAGGGACTTGTTCTTTCCCTGGGATTCCCAGGCGAATACATAAACACGCTGGCCGTTGCCGGTCGCGGCGGTTGCGTACTCTTCGGCAGGAATAGTGCCGACATTGCGTTCGCGCTTGCGCAATACCTTGAGGCCGGCCAGCGGACCGAGTACTGCCTTGCTCAGGAAGTTGTCAACGCGTTCAAGCAGACGGTCTTCTTCGGCGCCAGTGCTGGCGTCAAAGCTGATGAAGGCGTTGGGGTGCTGGGGCAGCGTGATGCCGACCTGCACGCTCTCGGAACGGTAGTCGTTGCCGGCGATGAATCCCTTGTCGATGCAGAAGCCGGGGCCCGTGGGGATTTCATTATCGGCGCGGGAGCGGATATTGGCGGCGAGCGTGTTCAGGAACGCGACCGCCATGGCCTGCCTGCTAGCCGAGATGTCTCCGCTGTACTTGAACGCTTGCCATGGGCTGGTAGTTGCCAGATAAGCTTCCTCATACATCAGTATGGTGCGGCGTGGACTGCTCCAGGAAAGCAAGCTTGTCGAGCCATTGCCATGATCGATACGGCGCACCAGCATGCTTCCGGCTGTGTCATGGGCCATGGACTGCAATGCGATGGTTCTCTGCTCTACCTTGCCTTGCAGGGATGCCGCGTTCGGCACCGTTAAGCGCTCGATATCGGCTCCCCACAATTTGTAGCTGGCGCGAGCGTTCGCTTGCGGTGGTAAATCGATCAAGTAGCGACCAAAACAGTGAGTGCTCCAGCCTTCCGTGCTGACGATTAAATGTGTCGCTGTTGTTTGTGCGCCAGCGATTGAGGCAGACAATGCAAGCGTGAACACAGCTGCTGCAAGACTGCAGGATCTGGTTCGAGAGCGGACCATTGCGACTGGGCGAATTTGTCGCTTAGGGGGCCCTAAGCTGCGCCGGGTCGTAGCCGAATGGAGTCGATGATGGCATCCCATAGCTGCAGCGCCTCGTCATCTGACTGGAATGCCGGCTGATATGGTGTCTGCGGACTGTCTACCGGCTGCTCGAGCACGCGCAGGCCAGCCGACACATTTTGCTCGGACAAGGACTTGTTTTTTCCTTGGGATTCCCAGGCGAATACATAAACACGCTGGCCATTGCCCGTCGCGGCGGTTGCATACTCTTCCGCGGGAATCGCACCGACATTGCGTTCGCGCTTGCGCAATACCTTCAGGCCGGCGAGCGGACCGAGTATTGCCTTGGTTAGGAAGTTGTCAACGCGTTCGAGCAACCGGTCTTCCTCGGCGCCGGTGCTGGCGTCAAAGCTGATGAAGGCGTTGGGATGTTGGGGCAGCGTGATGCCCACCTGCACGCTCTCCGAACGGTAGTCGTTGCCGGCGATAAAGCCTTGGTCGATGCAGAAGCCAGGGCCGGTGGGGATCTCGGTTTCGGAACGGGAACGGATGTTGTTGGCCAAGGTCTTCGCAAGTCGGAGGGCTATCGCCTCTCTACCAGGGGAGACACCCCCGCCATAATGAAAAACGCGCCACGGACTCGCTGCGACAAGGTATGTATCGTCACGCAGCATAGCCTTGCTGTATGGCAATGACCATGACAGTAAGACCTCAGATTCAGTGCCAACCATCGTTCTGCCGACAAACATGGAGCCCTGCGTCTCGTGATGTGCGGCCTTCAAGTCCTTTTCCCGCTGGTCGATCATTGACCGAAGCGTGCCTGGGGTCTGTCCGGGCATCGGTGCGATTTCGTCGCCCCAGATCTTGTAGGTTGCGCTGACTTTCGCCTGTGGGGGAAGCTCAACGAGGTAGCGCCCAAAGCAGTATGTCTTCCAGCCAAGTTTATCCATCGAAGGGCTCCGTGTCATCGATTGCCCGTAGCTAATGCTTGCAAATGCCAACGTTAGGAAAACAGCAATTACCGTAACGAACGAGCGGGATGTCTTCATTTTTCACTCGAGTGCCAGTCGGCCAATTGGGAAATTTTGGCAATGCCATATAGCGTGGCCCAGCGCGCCCTGGGGTCGTTGTAGCTACCTTGGTGATCGTAGCCTTTGCGATCAGCGTTCTCGGAACCTGCACCATCCGAACCGTGCCGGAAACTTGCCACGACTCCAGCATCACGTGGGGCCTCGCCAGAGAACGCGGGTACCGTCCCGTCACCTTGACCGCGTGCCGCCGTTAGGGCGGGGGCGTTATTCGAGGCTCGATAGCTGCCATTGCCATCGTCGCTCGCCGGAAAAGCAGATGTGGGGAATGCATTTGGATTACCACGCCAGACAATATCCTGCCAGCTATGCATTGGCCTTGAACCATCCGCACCATAGTGTACGTAAGTTTCAGGATGGTACTGCCCAGCGAGATCACGATGAAACCTAGCGACTTGATCTATCAGTTCTTCGAAGGTGCTGCGCGAGGCGGCTTTTGCATATTCGTAGTTGGAGAGGTCCTCCGACAAATTGAGAAACTTCGTGTTCGGCTCCGGCACAAGCCCATACCACGCTGGATTTTTGTAAATCTCATCATAAGGGTTTCCAGCGCGAGGAAAGGCACAGGGTAAGCCTTCTGTATCCATGACCACCTCGCCAGGTTCGTTCTGCAAAAACAACCAAGCTTGGCCGTCGCGATGATCGAACGTTGGGCATAGCTCCAAGGCGCCAGCTGAATTTGCCACGACAGCGGTCACCTCCCCTGCATTGGAGCCCAGAATCAACTGTTCAGGCCCCTCATAGCCCGCACGCATGTGATGGTAAATCGCCGGCGCCCCTGTCGCCGGCAATACGCCATGGACCACACCTAGCACCTTCTCATAACCGACAAGATTCGTAAGCGCGCGCGCCACGAGCCCGCCCATGGAATGCGTAACCAGGATGACCTTGTCGGCTGGTACTGGCGGCTTCTGTTCGCGGTAATGCCTCAGCACCGTGTTTTCGATGTATTGCCTGACGTCTTCGGCGGACTTTCGGTTGGATTGAAGCCAGTTGTAGCCGGCGCACCAGACATCGAAGTCATAGCGTGCTGCTTTCATGAGTTCCGGTTCCGTCAAAGGCGGCTGTCCGGTTTCCTCACCATAGTCACCGGGCGGACGCAGGCCTTCAGTCGACCACCATCCTTGCAGCGTGCGGTTGGCAACGATGCGGCTGGTGCGCGCCTCCAGTAACCCCATGACCGGGTTATAGGAGGTGCGCAGCACGCTGCCCCAGCCTCGCTTGCGCGCGGTTTCCTTTGCTAGTCCCGATTCCCCGACGTCAATAGAGCCTCCGTCGTCCACAGTCAAATCTTCCGCTTTCAGGATTTGCTGCCGTTGCTTTGGTCCTCGTATGCCCCATGTCGCCAAGGCGGCGACGACGCCGAGTATGTCGGCCAGGTTGAGGCTCATATTCGGTGGCCGCCAGACAGCATTGCCTGTCTTTTTGTTCTTCAGGTTGGTCCCCATGATGCCGGGCAGGAACACGATCGGGATCACTGCGGGCAGCTTGGTCTCGATAACCTTGGTTCGTGTGTCCTCGGTGGGTGTCAGGTGTGTGTCAAAGACCGGTCGCCCATCGATATCGCGCGTGCGCGATATCACGACTTCTGGATCGGACGAATTGCGCTCGTTTTGCATTGCCTCCTCAGTCCTTTTGGTCACGCGTGTACTTTCCAAGTACGCGCAGCTGAACATGCTCCATCGAAATACCTCGCTGCTTCGGCAAGCGCCCCTCGCTGTCTGTCACAAGTTTGATGCGTGCGCCATCGTTCCGGCGCAGTTCAACTTGGACGTTTCGCAGCGGCTCGCCGGTGATTTCATCTCTCAAAAGGTAGGCGTCATCGAACGGCGTTTGCGGCCACGTATTCATCTCTCTTGAGGCATGGGTCGGCCCCTCGAACTTCCTCTGCGCCGCCTTATAGGTAATCGGCCCCGGACATTCGAAGGTGATATTGCCGCCCTCGATGGTGATGGACGCCCCACCAGCCGTCGCAATGCGAATGCGCTTCGCCGCAGCAAAGTCCACATTCATATTCGCCGACACAATGGTCAGGTCCTCCCGCGCTGCCAGCTTCAGCAGATCATGTTGCGCCTGGAGATCGATATCGCCCTTGCCTGCCGTCAGTTGCAGGCCAACGTTTCCGTCGCCGGCCGAAGACAATCCTGCCGCCACGCCGATCGCCTGCCCCGCATGGATTCGCGCCTGCCCCGCGACGGCGACATTGTTGTCCTGGCCGCTCGCGAGCACGACGCTTTCCCCACTGGCGATTTGCAAATCCTGTCCCGCCACCATAGCGACCCCAGCCCTGCCGCTGAGATGGACCATCGGCTCGCCTTGGTGCGGCACCTTTCCCGGCGTGCTGGTATTGCCGCCAGCCGCATCCGCCTTTGCCGCTTCGAGCGAATGCCCATCGACCATGCCTGCTGCGGCCTTGGCTTGCTTCGCCAGAGGTGCATCGTCATCCTTCCCGGTCGACAGGGCCTGGGTCTGGTGCGTGGTCGCGCCATCGCTCAGCGTCCGGACCAGATCGCCCGCCTGCCGCAACAGTGCGATGCCAGCGGCGTTGTCGCCGGTCGGCAGCACGTGGCCAGTGACGGCATCGCGATAGGTCGTCAGCAGCAGCCCGGCTTGGCCACGTACCGCGGCGTAGCCATCGGTGCGCAGTTCGAACCCCTGACCCCGAAAGCTGCCACGGCGGTTGTCCTGCTGGTGGATGAGATGGCCGAGGTTGAGCTGGGAAGCCTGTTCCGTCGTGGCGAGTTGCGTGCGCAGCTGGTCATCGGAGTCATCGAACACCAGCTGGTTGTAGCCTGTGCCGCCGTGTTCCTGACTCTTGAAGCCACTCAGCGCGGCGTCGTTGCGATGGCCGTCCGGGTCAGCGCCCATGCCGTGCCATGCCGGACTGTTGCCGCCGGCCAGGTTACCCTGCGCGCTCGGCTGGCTGTCGGAGCCCATCGCATAGATGCCGCTGGCGTCATAGGGCTGGGAGAACGTGGTGCCACTCATGGACCTGCCGCCCGGCGTGGGGACGATGCCGGCTTCGCCCTGGCCGTTGTACAGCGCCCCGATCACGAACGGCTGGTCGATGTCGTTGTCCGTGAACTTGACCAGCACCTCCTGGCCGATACGCGGCAGCCATTGCCAGCCCATGCCGGCGCCGGCCTGGCGTTGCGCGACGCGGATCCAGCGGCTGCTGCGGTCGTCGGCGCGCTCTCCGCGCTGCCAGGGGAAGCGCACACGGATCTGCCCGCGCGGGCTGGCGTGGTGTTCGGCGTTGCCATCGGCCTGGGTCTGGCCTTCCGGGCCGACCACGATCGCGGTGTGGGCACCAAGTGGGATAGCTCGGCTATAGAGACGCGGACAATCGCCCTCCAGCACAGCGGCGCGCCATGGGCGGCGCGCATCAAAGGCACGAAAGAGCGCCGCATAGCCGTGTTCCCGTGCGGCCGTGGGCAGGGAGTCGGCCGATACCAGCCGCTCGGCGGCGCCGTCGAAGAAGCTGTTCATCAGGCCGGCGGTCATTGCAACGGTATCCGGCGCCGGCGGCGGCGTGTCGAAGCACAATGCCGCTTCCAGCGGCCCGATCCGGTCGGCGAGCGCGGCACGCGTTTCCACCGCGAGGTTGTTGATGCCGCAGTGCTCCACCGCATCGAGCAGCAGCGGGTACCCCGCCGTATCGTCCGGTTGGGGCGGCAGATGCGGGCAATCCGTGACGGTGAGGCGCGTGCCGCTGCGCAGCGTGCGTACGGAGCCGCTGCCGGTGAAGACCAGCGCGCGGACCTCGATCGCATCCATCACCTGTCCGGCGACACGCTGCGCGCTGGCCGCGTCCGGCGCCAGCGACAAGCTGACTGAAAAGTAGGGATCCGGGCTGACGGCACGGCCGGAAAAGACGCCGTAGCGCGCCGGCGCATGCGCACGGATCGCGCGTTTGGCTTCGGGGTCCCAGGCGCTCACTGCCACGCCGCCAACCGCGGCACGCGTCTCACAGATCAACTGCTGGATGGCGTCAGCCGATTCCTGGCTATGCGCACGGTGGTAGCGGATACCACCGCCGGCCGCGGACTCAGGGTCTTCCGGCAATTGCGCGCTGTCGGCAAAGAAGACCACGGCATGCCCGGAGGGCGCTTCCTCGTCTTCCACCACGGTATATCCGAGACCGGCTTCGGCCAGCAGGCGCGACAGGAATTGGTAGTCAGTCTCGCGAAACTGCGCGATGTGGTCGCGTTCACCGAATGCGGCGATGCGGGTTTCGGCTCCGGCCGCATAGCGCCAGTGCGCATACGGCGCGTAGTCCTGCAGAACGGATTCGATGATGTTGTCGAGCCCGCGCTTCTGGAATACCTGGCTGTGGCGCTGCTGCGTGGTCAGCCACAGCCACGGCACCACAGTCAGCCGATACCGCGCGAGGCTGCCATCGGCACCAAGCTTCTCGGCCTGGCGGATCAAGCCGGTGCGGCGTGACTGCCCTCCACCCGCCAGTGCGGTAACCAGCGTGACTCGTTGTCCAAGCAAGCTGTCGAGCGGGATGCCGGCATTGGCGCTGAGCGCGATGATGCGTGATTCCGCCAGCATTGAGACACCTTCCCGGCCGATCCAGGCTTCGACGGCCAGTTCGCGGATCGCACCGTCGCCTTCGAGTGCATACAAGCGATGGGCCGCACTGAAGAGGTGCTGGTAAAGGGTGGCTGCATCCATTCGCTGTCCGAACTCCCTGCGTCCATCGCTGCGGGCCGAGTTCCCCTTGGGCGCGCCGCCGCATCACGTCAACACATCGTGCCAGCAGAATAAGTGGCAAATATGTCAAAAATAGTCAGCCGTATTCTAGACCCGGGCGCTTAATGCCGGTCAGCGGAAAATTCTGCGTATGCAGCAGCCGCGCCTGCCGTATGCACGATGGCCGTGCGGGCAGGGGGATAGGGAGAAGCGGGAGATTGTTCTCGCGGCCATGCTGGCGCCTGTCAGCGCCGGCCGCATCTTCCAGCGTGGAATCGCGGGCTCAGTGCCCGCCGCACACCGGACAATCCGGCGTGCGCGCCAGTCGCATGGTGGTCCATTCCATCGACAGCGCATTGACCATCAGCAGCCGGCCGGCGAGGCTGTCGCCCACGTTGGCAAGCAGCTTGAGGGCCTCGGCTGCCTGCACGGTGCCGACCATGCCGACCAGCGGTGCGAACACGCCCATGGTGGCGCAGGCGACTTCCGGCGCGGGTTCCGCAGGGGGGAACAGGCAGGCGTAGCAGGGCGCGTCCGGCTGGCGGCGGTCGAATACGCTGATCTGGCCGTCGAAGCGTAGCGCGGCGCCGGATACCAGTGGCACCTTGTGGCGCACGCAGGCGCGGTTGACGGCCTGGCGCGTGGCGAAGTTGTCGCAGCAGTCGAGCACCACGCTGGCAGATGCCACCAGCTGGTCCAGTTCAGCATCGCCCACGCGCGCCGGCACGGTGACGATGTCCAGGCCGGGGTTGATGCGCAGCATGCCTTCGCGGGCCGAGTCGACCTTGGGCCGGCCCACGTTGGCGGTGGTGTGGATGATCTGGCGCTGCAGGTTGGTCAGGTCGACCTCGTCGTTGTCGACCACGGTAATGCGGCCGACGCCGGCCGAGGCGAGGAAGGGCAGGGCGGCGGCGCCCAGGCCGCCCGCGCCGATCACCACGGCATGGCCGGCCAGCAGGCGCCGCTGGCCTTCGATCCCCAGCTCGTCGAGCAGGATATGGCGCGAATAGCGCAGCAGTTGTTCGTCGTCGAGGCCGTCGCTGGTGTCGTCTTGGATGGCGTCGCTCATGATGATGCCCCTCGGGCTCTGCTTGACCTATTGGGTACCCCCTCTCCCGCGTGCGGAAGGGGGGCAAACAAGTAGCGTGCTTGGCCTCAGGGTGCCTTGCCCGTCGGCGTGCCCAGCGGCTCGCCGATCGGCGCGCTGGCCGGCGGCTGCTTGCCGGGAGCCGGTGCCGCCGGCTTGGCGGCCGGCACGCTGGCGCCCTTGGCGCCGCTCTTGCCCGACGGCTTGGCTGCCTTGCCGTTGTCGGCCGGCGGGTTCGTCTCCAGCCTGGACTTGGAGCGCTTGACCGGCTGCCCGTTGAGCTGGGCGATGGCCTGCTGCAGCATGAAATCGTCGGCCGAGCCGAATTCCACCGGCTTCTTGCGGCGCTCTTTCTCGCGCTCTTCCGGCGTCTTCTTCGCGTTCTCTTCTTCCAGGCGGCGCAGTTCCTCGACGCGGCGCTGTTCGCGCTCGGTCATTTCCGGTTCTTCCGATTCCTGCTTGTTGTGCAGGTGGCGCTCGGTGTCGATCTCGCGCGTGATCAGCGCGTCGTCCGGATCGCCTTCGGGGTTCTGGTCGACCGGGATATCCGGACGGATGCCCTTGGCCTGGATCGACTTGCCGCTCGGCGTGTAGTAGTACGCGATGGTCAGCTTGATGCCGGTGTCGTTGGTGAGCGGGCGCACGGTCTGCACCGAGCCCTTGCCAAAGGTGGTCTTGCCCATGATCTGGGCGCGGTGGTGGTCCTGCAGCGCGCCGGCCACGATTTCGGAGGCCGAGGCCGAGTAGGCGTTGGTCAGCACCACCATCGGGATCTTCTTGAAGAGCGCGGGCAGGTCCTTGAGCGGATCGTCTTCCAGCGACGACAGGCGGTAGTTGTTGTACGTTGCCTTGTACACGCGCTTGGCATCGGGCACCTGGCCGTTAGTCGACACCACCGTGGCGTCTTCCGGCAGGAACGCCGCGGCCACGCCGACCGCGCCCTGCAGCACGCCGCCGCCGTTGTTGCGCAGGTCCAGCACCAGGCCCTTCATGTTGGGGTTCTTCTGCGACAGCTCGGTCAGCTTGCGCGCCAGGTCGGAAATGGTGCGTTCCTGGAAGCTGGTCAGGCGGATCCAGCCGATATTGTTGTCAAGCATCTTGGCCTTGACCGACTGCACGCGGATTTCGGCGCGCGTGATCGAGACCGGGAAGGTGCGTTCCTCGCTCTTGCGGTAGATCGTCAGCGTGACCTTCGTGCCCGGCTCGCCGCGCATGCGCTTGACTGCCTGCTCCAGCGGCAGGCCGCGCACGGGCTTGTCGTCGATACGGGTGATCAGGTCGCCGGGCTGGATGCCGGCGCGGAAGGCGGGCGTGTCCTCGATCGGGTTGATCACCTTCACCAGGCCTTCTTCCTGCGAGATCTCGATGCCCAGGCCGGCAAAGCGCCCGCGCGTGCCTTCCTGCAGTTCCTTGAAATCCTTCTCGTCGAGGTAGGACGAGTGCGGGTCCAGACTGGCGACCATGCCCTTGATGGCTTCGGTCAGCAGCTTCTTGTCATCGACCGGCTCCACGTACTCGCGCTTGATCTGCCCGAAGATATCGGCCATCAGCCGCAACTGGTCCAGCGGCAGGGGCCCCGATGAATTCTGCGCGGTCGCCGAAATCTGCAGCGTGGCGAGCACGCCGGCGACGAGGCCGACAGAAACTAGGCTGATGTTCTTGAGCGTCTTGCGCATGAGGGCTGCCTGAACTTGTACGCGAAGTACGGGTGTACGGTATGGGGATTATGCCGGCTGCGGCCGCCCGGCGCCGGGCGGTTTGTCCGACAGTATAAGTGCGAGTGGAGAAATGGGCCTGTCCCGTCCCGGCTCAGGGTGGGCGGCCGCACATCTGCGCGCGGCCGCCCGGGCGGGTCTCAGCGCGCCTTGCCCTGGCTGGCCACCGCCGCCAGCGAGGCGGCGATGGCTTCCTGGTCACCCAGGTAGTAGTGGCGCAGGGGGCGCAGGTCGGCGTCCAGCTCGTAGACAAGGGGGGTGCCGTTGGGGATGTTGAGGCCGACGATGTCGTCATCCGAAATCTGGTCCAGGTATTTCACCAGCGCGCGGATGCTGTTGCCATGGGCGGCAATGACCACGCGCTTGCCGGATTGGATGTCGGGGGCGATGGATTCGTTCCACAGCGGCATGACGCGCGCCACGGTGTCCTTCAGGCACTCGGTCAGCGGGATCTCGTTGCGCGGCACATTGGCGTAGCGCGGATCGTCGTACGAGGCGCGCGGATCGGTCGGCTCCAGCGCCGGCGGCGGCGTGTCGTAGCTGCGGCGCCAGACCAGCACCTGTTCGTCGCCGAACTTGGCGGCGGTCTCGGACTTGTTCAGGCCGGCCAGGGCGCCGTAGTGGCGCTCGTTCAGGCGCCATTCGTTGCGCACCGGAATCCACATCAGGTCCATTTCATCCTGCACGTGCCAGAGTGTGCGGATGGCGCGCTTGAGCACCGAGGTGTAGGCCACGTCGAAGCCCATGCCGGCTTCCTTGAGCAGTTTGCCGGCCTGGCGCGCCTGGGCGGCGCCGGTCTCGGTCAGGTCGACGTCGACCCAGCCGGTAAAGCGGTTTTCGAGGTTCCACGTGGATTCGCCGTGGCGGATGAGGACGAGCTTGTACATGCTGCTGCTTCCAGAGAGTAGGTAACCTGCATGCGTCCGCGCCGTCACCTGGAGGGGCCGTGAAAACAGGCCATGACGGGATTCGGCAAACCTCCCATGTCTCGGACAGGCGACAATGGCGGATGGCCGTGCAACGGCAGGGCCTGGACGCCAAACCGCGTATTTTATAATGCCGCCGACCCAACCTACCGGAAAGCCAACGTGAATTTCTTCGCCGACTATAACAACCTCGCCCTGATCGCCCTCGCCGTGGTGTCGGGCGGCCTGCTGGCCTGGCCCGCGATTTCGCGCAGCGCGGGCGGCAAGTCGGTCAATACGGCCACCGCGACCCAGCTGATCAACAAGCGCGGCGCCGTCGTGGTCGACATCCGCGAACCCGCCGAGTACGCCAAGGGGCACCTGCCGCAGGCCAAGAGCGCGCCGCTGGCCGACCTGGCCTCGCGCGCCGCCGGGCTTGCAAAGGACAAGGCCGCCCCCATCATCGTGGTATGCCAGACCGGCCAGCGCTCGGGCAAGGCCCAGGCAGCGCTGAAGGAAGCCGGTTACAGTGAGATCTACGCGCTCGAGGGTGGCATTGCCGCCTGGCAGCAGGCCGGCCTGCCGCTGGTGAAGTAAGCCCGGCAGCCTGTCGTAACCGTCACGGCGCGCCCCGGCCAGGCCGGGCGCGCCCCATTGCATTCAAGGAGACCCCACATGGCCCGCGTCGTCATGTACAGCACCGTGGTGTGCCCGTATTGCGTCATGGCTGAACGCCTGCTCAAGTCCCGCGGCGTGGAAACGATCGAGAAGATCCTGATCGACCGCGAACCGGGCAAGCGTGAAGAGATGATGAGCCGCACCGGCCGCCGCACCGTGCCGCAAATCTACATCGACGACACCCACGTGGGCGGCTTCGACGACCTTTCGGCGCTCGACCGTCAGGGCGGCCTGGTGCCCCTGCTGGCTGCCTGAGTCGCCTTGGGACGGTCCCGGCGAAGAATCGTCTGATTTCGCGCGGGGCGGTCCCGGCATTCCCTGCGGCGCGGGTGAATTCGCCACCCGCGTCATGTACCATATGCGTTTTCCCCGGGCACCGGCCTGCCTTGCACGATGCAGGCGCCGCCGCCGTACCCGACACGCATCCAGCCCATCCTCCCGGAAGCCTTTCATGAGCGACCAGCAAAACACCCAGCAGGACGATCAACCCTTCTTCAACATCCAGCGTGTCTACCTGAAGGACATGTCGCTGGAGCAGCCCAACTCGCCGGCCATCTTCCTGGAATCGGAAGCCCCGTCGGTGGAAGTGCAGGTCAACGTCGGCGCTTCGCAGCTGCAGGAAGGCATCTTCGAGGTGGTGGTGACCGGTACCGTGACGACCAAGGTGCAGGACAAGGTTGCCTTCCTGGTTGAAGCGCACCAGGCCGGTATCTTCGATATCCGCAACGTGCCGGTCGAGCAGCTGGATCCGCTGCTGGGCATTGCGTGCCCCACCATCCTCTACCCGTACCTGCGCGGCAATATCGCCGACGTGATCACGCGCGCCGGCTTCCAGGCCATCCACCTGTCGGAAATCAACTTCCAGGCGCTGTACGAGCAACGCCTGCAGGCCGCCATGGAAGAAGCCCAGGGTGCCGAAGGCGGCAACAGCGGCATCGTGATGCCCGACGGCAGCCAGGCCCGCCACTGATCCCGGCAACCTGCGCCATCCACTGAAACGGGGCTGCGGCCCCGTTTTGCCTTTGGGCTACCATCGTTGGCGCAAGCCGCCGAAGCGCTTGCGCCATCATCTGTTCGAGCTGCCATGAAACTGACCTTCCTCGGTGCCGGGGCGTGGGGCACGGCCCTTGCCAGCCATGCCGCCGCCACCAATGACGTGGTGTTGTGGGGACGTGACCCGGCGCAGCTCGGGGCGATTGCGGCCACGCACGAGAACGCCGCCTACCTGCCCGGCGTGAAGCTGTCCGCGCGGCTGGCGGTGCAGGCGGATTTCGAGCTGGCGGTGGCGCACGCCGCCGACGATCCGGACGGCATCGTGGTGGTGGCCACGCCGGTGGCGGGCCTGCGCGAGATGACGCGCAGGCTGGCCGCGCGCAGCGCCAGGCCGGTGTCGATGCTGTGGCTGTGCAAGGGCTTCGAGGCCGGCACCCACCTGCTGCCGCACCAGATGGTGAGGGCCGAGCTGGACGCCGCCGGGCGTACCGAAGGCTTTGCCTATGGCGTGCTGAGCGGTCCCAGTTTTGCCCGCGAGGTGGCCCAGGGCCTGCCCTGCGCGCTGACCGTGGCGGGCACCGAGCCTTCGCTGGCGGACCGCGCGCAGGCGGCTTTCCACCATCACGCCATGCGCATCTACGGCAGCGATGACCTGACCGGCGTCGAAGTCGGTGGGGCGGTCAAGAATGTGCTGGCGATCGCCACCGGCGCCAGCGACGGGCTGGGCCTGGGGCTGAACGCGCGCGCCGCGCTGGTGACGCGCGGGCTGGCCGAGATGACGCGGCTGGGCCTGGCGCTGGGCGGCCGGGTCGAGACCTTCATGGGCCTGGCCGGCGTGGGCGACCTGATCCTGACCGCCACGGGCGACCTGTCGCGCAACCGCAAGGTCGGCCAGCAGCTGGCGTCGGGGCAGAGCCTGGAGCAGGTCCTGGCAGGGCTGGGGCACGTTGCCGAAGGCGTGCGCTGTGCCCAGGCGGTGGCCGAGCTGGCCGCCACGCACGGCATCGAAATGCCGATTGCGCGCGCCGTCTGCGCGGTGCTGTTCGACGGGCTCAGCGCCGCCGACGCGGTGGCGCAGCTGCTGCAACGCGACGCGCGCGACGAATGAGTGGCCGCGTTCCTACCTGTTTCTGAGCCTACGCATCCATGTCAACACGACGCCAGGCGCTGATCGCGCTCGCTGCCGCCTGCGCCGCCGGAGCCTCCGGCAGCGCGTTCGCACAACCGTGGCCGGCGCGGCCGATCCGCATGGTGGTGCCGTTCCCGCCGGGCTCGTCGCCCGACCTGATCGCGCGCCTCCTGACCGAAAAGCTGGCCGCCGCGCTGGGCCAGCCGGTGGTGGTGGAAAACCGCCCGGGCGCCGGCGGCAACATCGGCACCGGCATGGTGGCGCGCGCCGCGCCGGACGGCTACACGCTGCTATTCACCATCAACGGCCCGCTGGTGACCGCGCCCACGCTGTCGCGCAACCTCAACTACGACCCGTTCCGCCAGCTGGCCCCGGTGACGCTGGTGGCGACCTCGCCCAACGTGCTGGTGGTCGATGCGCGGCTGCCGGCGCACAACCTGCGCGAGTTCGTCGCGCTGGCGCGGTCCCGGGCCGGTGAACTGAACTATGGCTCGCCCGGCAACGGCAGCGCCTCGCACCTGGCGATGGAGCAGCTGAAGGCGATGGCGGGCGTCGACCTGCAGCACGTGCCGTATCCCGGCTTCCCGCAGGTCACCACGGCGATGGTCGGCGGGCAGGTGCAGGCGGCCTTCATGGTGCCGGCGATCGCGATGCCGCAGGTCAATGCCGGCAAGCTGCGCGTGCTGGCGGTGACCACGACCGGGCGCACGGCGGTGCTGCCGTCGGTGCCTACGGTGGCGGAATCGGGCTACCCCGGTTTCGAGGCGATTTCCTGGCAGGCCGTGCTGGCGCCCGCGGGCACGCCGCAGGCGGTGATCGACCGGCTCTATCGCGAACTGGTGGCGATCATCGGCAGCGCTGACGTGCGCGACAAGATGCGCGCGCAGTATTTCGTGCCGGCCGGCACCGCGCCGGCGTCGCTGCGGCAGACCATGGCGAGCGAAAAGACGCGCTGGGACAAGGTGATCCGGGCGGCCGGCGTACAGCCGGAGTAGGCCGCACGCCCGCTCCGGCGCGCGTCAGCTGCCGCCTGCGAAGCCGTTCTGGCGCCAGGCCTCGAACACCACCACGGCCACCGTGTTCGACAGGTTCAGGCTGCGGTTGTCCGGCCGCATCGGCAGCCGGATGCGCTGCGCGGGCGGGAACCACTCGCGGCGCTCGGGCGACAGCCCGCGCGTCTCGGAGCCGAACACGAACCAGTCGCCGGGCCGGAACGCCACCTGGCCGAACGGCGTAGAGCCGCGCGTGGTCAGGGCGAACATGCGCGTCGGATCGGGTTGTTCGCTGGCCATCAGCGCATCCCAGCTGTCGTGCACGCGCATGGTGGCGTACTCGTGGTAATCCAGCCCCGCGCGGCGCATGCGCGCGTCGTCCAGCGGAAACCCCAGCGGTTTGACCAGGTGCAGCTGAGCGCCGGTGTTGGCACACAGGCGGATCACATTGCCGGTGTTGGGCGGGATTTCCGGTTCGACCAGGACGACGTTAAACATGATGCGGGCGATGGCGGGCGCGCGGCGCCCTTCGTCAGAACGGTGCGCAGCTTACCGCGCGCCTGTGCCCCTGTCATCCCGCCGGCTACGGCGTGCGCAGCGCGACGATCACGCTGACCCGGGAAGCGCCCCGCGCCTTGAGCACGGCGGCGGCCTCATGCAGGGTCGCTCCGGACGTCATCACATCGTCCACCAGCGCGACGTGCAGGCCGTCGAGCCGCATGGCGCGCGTGAGTGCGAACGCGCCCTGCAAGTTCACCTGCCGCGCGGCCAGGTCCAGGGCGCGCTGGCTGCCGGTGTCGCGTTGGCGTTGCAGCAGCACCGGGTCGGTGTGCAGGCCCAGGCGGCGCGCCAGCGGCCGCGCGATTTCCCAGGCCTGGTTGAAACCGCGCGCGGCCAGCCGTTGCGGCGACAGCGGCACCGGCGCGATCAGGTCGGGTGCGGCATGGCGGGCCACGGCCCAGGCCCCGGGCAGGCCCTCGGCCAGCCTGGCGGCGAGCCAGGCCGCCAGCGGCAGGGCATGGCCGAACTTGAGCGCCAGCACCAGCTGGTCCTGCGGCGCGGCATAGTCGCCGAGCGTATGGGCGTGGTCGAAGGCGCGCGGCGAGGCGGCGCAGGCCGGGCAATGGCGATGCCGCCCGAGCGCCAGTGCGCAGACCGTGCAGCGCCGCACCGGGCGCAGCAGGTCGGCGGCGCAGGGCGTGCAAACCACGTGGCGCTGCACCGTCCCGCACAGCACGCATGCGCTGGGCAGCAGCTGCTCGCGCGCACGGGACAGCGCGCGGCCGGCGGCGCCGGCAGCCCGCGCGGCGCGCGCGTATACTTGCCGTCCGGCCGCGGCCCATCGGGCGTGGCGGCCGGGTTCGTCCGGCGCCAGGGGCAGTGCCTGCCCGCGCGCCGGTTCCTGGTTTTCTTGCTGCCTTGTCTGCCCGTGTCCCTGCATGCCGCCGATTCTCCCGATGCCTTCCTGCCGCCCGCGCGCCTGACCCGGCTCGCCTTCGACCGGCGCAGCCGCGGCTTCGGCCAGCTCGATTTCCTGCTGGGCGAGATCGGCCGCCGCATGCAGGAGCGCATGGAGGTGATCCGCCTGGCGCCGCAACGCGCGCTGGATATCGGCTGCGGCCATGGCCAGGGCCTGGCCGGATTGCGGGCGCGCTTTCCGGACGCGCAGATCGCCGGCCTGGACATCTCCGGCGCGATGCTGGCCGAGGCCGGCCAGCGCGATCCGCAGCGCCGGCCCGGCTGGATCGGCCGCATGCTGGGCAAGCGGCCGCTGTTCGACCTGGTCCAGGGCGATCTTGCCACACTGCCTTTTGCGCCCGCGAGCTTCGATCTGCTGTGGTCCAACCTGGCCCTGCACTGGCATCCGGAGCCGCACCGCGTGTTTCCGGAATGGCACCGGGTGACGCGTGACGAAGGGCTGGTGCTGTTCTCGCTGTTCGGCCCGGACACCCTGAAGGAGCTGCGCGCGGCCTTCGCCGAGGTTGACGAGGCGCCCCATACGTTGCGCTTTGTCGACATGCACGATATCGGCGACATGCTGGTGCACAGCGGCTGGTCGACGCCGGTGATGGACATGGAAACCCTGACCGTGACCTACGAGTCGCCCGCCACGCTGCTGCGCGAGGTACAGGCCTTCGGCGGCCTGCGCGCGCACGCCGGGGTGCCGCCGCAGGGCCTGCGCGGGCGTGGCTGGTACCAGGCGCTGACGCAGGCGCTGGAGCGGCGGCGCAACGCCGACGGCGTGATTCCGCTGAGCTTCGAGATCGTCTACGGCCATGCCTGGAAACTGGCCCCCCGCGGCGCGCAGGCACGCGACGGCGAAGGCCGCGCGGTGGTGCCGCTGGACCAGATCGGCCGTGCAAAACCGCGTCGCGCAGGTTAAAACTGAGTTAACTTGCGCCGGTGGCGGATTGCCGCAAACATAGTGCCGGCGCGGCGGGCAGGGCGATGGCAGCATCCTGGCCCATGCACAGAATCAGGCGGCGCGCAAGCCTTGCGGTCAAGTCGCGCCCTTGTCCGTGTATGGGAAGCGCCCTATAATGCGCCAGTTTGTCGCAGTGGTCCCCTGGCACAAGAACGTCCTGGTTTGCACGCACTGTGCGGTCCGGACGCCATCGTCCCGGGTGTGCATCCGATGCAGAGTGGTTGGCGATGCAAGACTTGGGTATCGCATTCCAGACGGCAGGTGGTGACTCCGGCGGAAATCTCGACGGACCTTCCTCCTCGCCCCACGACTGGCTGATGAAGCGCAATTGCTCGCTGAGTCCCCGCCAGGTCGGCTGGTTTTACCTCTCGATCCTCACGGTTTCGCTTGCCATCGCGTTGTTTTTCGCCTGGCAGGGGTCGTGGCTCGTGCTGCCGTTTGCCAGCATCGAGCTGATCGGGCTGGGCATCGCCCTGCTGGTGTATGCGCGCCATGCGACGGACTATGAGCGCGTCAGCATCACCGACGGCACGCTGGTCGTGGAGACAGCCAGCGCCGGACGGGTGACGCGCCAGGAATTCAATCCGTGCTGGGTGCGGATCGAACTGGGTGAATCGTTCCGCGCGCTGGTGACGCTGCGCTCGGGCGCGCGTGCGGTACAGGTGGGGTGTTACGTGGACCCGTACCGGCGACGCAAGTTCGCGCAGGAGCTCGCAGCGGCCTTGCGCCGCCTCTGAGAGGCGGCGGAAGCGGCGGCGGGGACAGATTTGAATCTGTAAATTGGGTAGATAACAAATGAAAATGTGGAAGAAGGCATCCGCAGTTTGTCTGGCCGGCGCGTCCCTGCTTGCCAGCCAGGCGGCGTCCGCGGTCAGCGACATGCCGGGCGGCCCCGCCGTGCGCCAGCTCAACCTGACCGAGCCGGTTACCAAGATCGCCGAACAGATTCACTGGCTGAACTGGATGATGCTGATCATCTGCACGGTGATCTTCATCGCGGTGTTCAGCGTGATGTTCTATTCCATCTTCACGCACCGCAAGGCCAAGGGCGCCAAGCCTGCCTCCTTCCACGAGAGCATCACCGTCGAGGTGGTCTGGACCATCGTCCCGTTCCTGATCGTGATCGCCATGGCCCTGCCGGCCACCAAGACCGTGGTCGCGATGAAGGACACCACCAACTCCGACGTCACCATCAAGGCCACCGGCTACCAGTGGAAGTGGGGCTATGACTACCTGAAGGGCGAAGGCGAGGGCATCTCCTTCGTCTCGACCCTGACCACCCCGCGCGAGCAGATCAACAACGAGCAGGCCAAGTCGAACACCTACCTGATGGAGGTGGACAACGAGCTGGTGGTGCCGGTCAACAAGAAGATCCGCATCGTCACCACCGCCAACGACGTGATCCACGCCTGGATGATCCCGGCCTTCGGCGTGAAGCAGGATGCGATCCCGGGCTTCGTGCGCGACACCTGGTTCAAGGCCGAGAAGATCGGCGTGTACCGCGGCCAGTGCGCCGAGCTGTGCGGCAAGGAACACGCCTTCATGCCGATCGTGGTGCGCGTGGTCTCCGACGCCGACTACACCAAGTGGGTCGACGGCAAGAAGAAGGAGCTGGCGGCCAAGGCCGACGATCCCAACAAGACCTGGACCCTGGACGAAGCCAAGGTGCGCGGCGAGAAGATCTACGCGGCCAACTGCGCGGTCTGCCACCAGCCCAACGGCAAGGGCGCCGGCGCGTTCCCGGCGCTGGACGGCTCCAAGATCGTGAACGGCCCGAAGGCCGGCCAGATGCACATTCTGCTGGAAGGCAAGGGCGGCATGCCGTCGTGGAAGCAGCTGTCGGACACCGAGCTGGCCACGGTCATGACCTATACGCGCAACGCCTGGGGCAACAAGACGGGTGAAGTGATCCAGCCGGGCGAATTCGTGGGCGCCCGCGCGGGCAAGTTCCCCGAAGGCGGCGGCGCGGCCGGCGGCGAAGCGCCGAAGGCCGAAGCCAAGCCGGCCGCTCAGGCTGACAAGCAGGCCAGCCTCGCGGGCAACCGCGTCGCAGGCTGACCCGCTGAAGACAGAACAGGATTAGAGGAGCATTTGCGATGAGTACTGCTACCCCGGACGCACTCGCCCATCCGCACGATCACGCGCATGACGACCACGCGCACGATCACCCGCATGGCTGGCGCCGCTGGCTGTTCGCCACCAACCACAAGGACATCGGTACGCTGTACCTGCTGTTCTCGTTCATCATGCTGCTGTCGGGCGGCGTGCTGGCACTGCTGATCCGCCTGGAACTGTTCGAGCCGGGCCTGCAGTTCTTCCGCCCCGAGCTGTTCAACCAGTTCACCACCATGCACGGCCTGGTGATGGTGTTCGGCGCGATCATGCCGGCCTTCGTCGGCTTCGCCAACTGGATGATCCCGCTGCAGATCGGCGCGTCCGACATGGCGTTCGCGCGCATGAACAACTTCAGCTTCTGGCTGATGCCGCCGGCCGCGCTGCTGCTGGCGGGCTCGTTCTTCGCCCCGGGCGGCGCTACCGCCGCGGGCTGGACCCTGTACGCGCCGCTGTCGGTGCAGATGGGCCCGGGCATGGACATGGCCATCTTCGCCATGCACATCATGGGCGCGTCGTCGATCATGGGCTCGATCAACATCATCGTGACCATCCTCAACATGCGCGCCCCCGGCATGACGCTGATGAAGATGCCGATGTTCTGCTGGACCTGGCTGATCACCGCCTACCTGCTGATCGCCGTGATGCCGGTGCTGGCCGGCGCCATCACCATGGTGCTGACCGACCGCCACTTCGGCACCAGCTTCTTCTCGGCCGCCGGCGGCGGCGACCCGGTGATGTACCAGCATATCTTCTGGTTCTTCGGCCATCCCGAGGTCTACATCATGATCCTGCCGGCTTTCGGGATCATCTCGCACGTGGTGCCGGCGTTCGCGCGCAAGCGCCTGTTCGGCTACAGCTCGATGGTGTACGCCACCGCCTCGATCGCCATCCTGTCGTTCATCGTGTGGGCGCACCACATGTTCACCACCGGCATGCCGGTGACGGGCCAGCTGTTCTTCATGTACGCGACCATGCTGATCGCGGTGCCGACCGCCGTGAAGATCTTCAACTGGATCGCCACCATGTGGCGCGGCTCGATGACCTTCGAGACCCCGATGCTGTTCGCGATCGGCTTTATCTTCGTGTTCACCATCGGCGGCTTCACCGGCCTGATGCCGGCGGTGGCACCGATCGACATCCAGCTGCAGGACACCTACTTCATCGTGGCGCACTTCCACTATGTGCTGGTGGCCGGCTCGCTGTTCGCGCTGTTCGCAGGCTTCTACTACTGGGGTCCGAAGTGGAGCGGCTTCATGTACAACGAAGCCCGCGGCCAGATCCACTTCTGGGGTTCGCTGATCTTCTTCAACGTGACCTTCTTCCCGATGCACTTCCTGGGCCTGGCCGGCATGCCGCGCCGCTATGCCGACTACCCGACCCAGTTCGCGGACTTCAACGCGATCGCGTCGATCGGTGCGCTCGGCTTCGGCTTGATGCAGGTGTATTTCTTCTTCTTCGTGGTGCTGCCGTCGTACCGCGGCGGCCAGCAGGCCGCGGACAAGCCCTGGGATGGCGCCGAGGGCCTGGAGTGGACCGTGCCGTCGCCGGCGCCGTTCCACACCTTTGAAGTTCCCCCGCAGGTCCGCTAAGGCGGTACCCGCGTAACCAGGCCGTGAAAGGGGCGGCAGCGTCCGCCCCTTTCGCGCCGGCAGGTATCAAGACCGTTATGCAGTCTCCAGACAAAAGCCCGTCACCCCCGGACCACAAGGCCGCCAACCGGCGCCTTGGCCTGATCCTGTTGTCGATCGTGGTGGTTTTCTTTCTGGGGTTCTTCGCCAAGATGAAGTTCCTTGGCTGAGGCGGCAGGGTAGCGAGATGAGCATCGAGCAGCAGTCGCGAAGGGAAGCGCACAAGGAAGCGGGGAGGGAAGCGGACAAGCGCTTCAACCGCGGCATGATGCTGCGCCTGGTCGTGATCGTTGCCGTGATGTTCGGCTTTGGCTACGCGCTGGTGCCGCTGTACAAGAAGATCTGCGAAATCACCGGCATCAACGTGATCACCACCCGCGAGCTGCATGGCGCGGTCAAGAACACGCAGATCGACAAGAGCCGCACCATCACGGTGGAATTCGACTCCAACGCGCGCGGGCCCTTCGCCTTCCGGCCGGTGAAGAACAGCATGGAAGTGCATCCCGGCGAGATGGCGACGATCGTCTACGAGGTGGCCAACGGGCAGCCGCGCGATATCTCGGCGCAGGCCATCCCGAGCTACGCGCCCAAGCAGGCGACCCAGTATTTCATGAAGCTGGAGTGCTTCTGCTTCAAGCAGCAGACGCTCAAGGCGAACGAGGCGCGCGAGATGCCGGTGGTGTTCGTGATCGATCCCGCGCTGCCCAAGGATGTGAAGAGCATTACGCTGTCGTACACCTTCTTCGAGGTGGGCACGCCGGTGGCGCAGGCGCCCGAAGGCCAGCTGGCGCCGCAGCCCGCACCGGCCGGCAAGGGCATCTGAAGCGAGCGGCTGGCCACAAGCCAGTCAGGCGGAGGACGGGCGATGGATGAGATGAAGGACGCGGTCAAGCGCAAGCTGTCGTTTGCGCAGACCATGCGCGCGGTGTTGTGGTCGTTCATCGGCTTGCGCAAGGGCGCGGAGCACGAACGCGACATGGCCCGGCTGAACCCGGTGCATGTGGTGATCGCCGGGCTGATCGCGGCGGCGGTGTTCATCGCGATCCTGGTCGTGATCGTGCGCCTGGTTGTGAGCCAGGCGGCGGCGTAGCAGGGCAGGAAGGGTAGACAACAAAAGCAGTCGCAGAACAAAGCAACCGCGGCGGCGGGGCCAACCCAGAGGAGGCGGGGGCCTGCAGTGCCAAGGCGGGGACAACGAATACTGAATCAAAGACTCTGAGCTGGAGATAAAAGAATGAGTGCGAATCGCGCAAACGCTCCGTACTACTTCGTACCGGGCCCGTCGCGCCACCCCATCACCGCAAGCTTCGGCCTGCTGATGACGGGCGCCGGCGCCGCCGGTTGGGTAAACGGGCAGCCCTGGGCGCCGTACCTGTGCGGCTTCGGCCTGCTGTGGTTCCTGTTCGTGCTCAAGAGCTGGTTTGGCGACGCCATCAGCGAGTCCGAGGGCGGCATGTACGGCAAGAACATCGACCTGTCGTTCCGCTGGTCGATGGGCTGGTTCATCTTCTCCGAGGTGATGTTCTTCGCCGCGTTCTTCGGCGCGCTGTTCTACGCCCGGTCCATCGCCATGCCGTGGCTGGGCGACCTGAACAACAAGATCCTGTGGCCCGACTTCGCCGCGGTATGGCCCAACACCGGCCCGGCCGGCGTGGTGGAAAACTTCCAGACCATGGGCCCGTGGCCGATCCCGACCATCAACACCGCGCTGCTGCTGATGTCCGGCTTGACGCTGACCTGGGCGCACCACGCGCTGCTGGCCGGCAAGCGCAGCCAGCTGATCCAGGGTTTGGTGCTGACCATCCTGCTGGGCGCGATCTTCATGTGCTTCCAGGTGTACGAGTACATGCACGCCTACTCGGAACTGAACCTGAAGCTGAGCTCGGGCATCTACGGCTCCACCTTCTTCCTGCTGACCGGGTTCCACGGCTTCCACGTGACCATGGGCGCGATCATGCTGACGGTGGT
Source organism: Cupriavidus taiwanensis LMG 19424 (assembly GCF_000069785.1). Classification (NCBI taxonomy): domain Bacteria; kingdom Pseudomonadati; phylum Pseudomonadota; class Betaproteobacteria; order Burkholderiales; family Burkholderiaceae; genus Cupriavidus; species Cupriavidus taiwanensis. Next base: position 293,293 of record NC_010528.1, read on the forward strand.
GCTGATCCGCGTGCTGAAGGGCCACTTCACCCCCGAGCACCACTTCGCCTTCGAAGGCGCGGCCTGGTACTGGCACTTCGTTGACGTCGTGTGGCTGTTCCTCTACGTCGTGGTGTACTGGCTGTAAATCCGGCTGCCGTACCGGCCGGCGGCTCCCGCGACCGAGCGGGACTGCCGGCGCCAACGCAAAAGAGAAACGCCGCAGGGGCCTGGCCAGCCTGCGGCGTTTGTCTTTTGCGGGCCTGCGACGAGGCTGCCGCGGCGCGCCGGTTCAGGGCGCCATGCGGATGCCGGTGCTGTGGATCCAGCCCATCCAGCTCGAGAACAGGATGAACAGGAACAGCGCCACCGAGAAGCCCACGCGCAGCATCAGCGAGCGCATCATGTTGGGCGTCTTGCCGCGGTCGCGCATCATGAAGAACAAGGCCGAGGCCAGGCTGGCAATGATCAGGATGAAGGCAATGATGATGACAAAGCGCATGGCGGGGCGGGTTGGGGGCGGGCGCGGCGCGACGTGCGGCGCACAGGCCCATTATCGCACCGGGGCGCGCTTCGCAGTGCCGCCGGGTCGATGAGCTGGCGCCGCTTTGCCAGCCCGTTGCCGCTGGCCGCTGCGCTGGTCGTGATCGCGGTCACCTGCGCGCTGGGCAACTGGCAGCTCGATCGCGCGCACGAGAAAGAAGCGCGCGCCGCACGGCTGCAGGCGCTGGCGGCGCAGCCGCCGGTGGTGTTGGGCACGGCGCCGCTGTCACAAGTTGTGACCGACCGCGCGGTGCGCGTGACCGGGCGCTTCGACGCATCGCGCACGGTATTGCTGGATAATCGCCCCCACGGCATCGGCGGCCGCAGCGGCGACAGCCGCGCGGGCTTCCTGGTGCTGACGCCGCTGGTGATCGGCGCGTCGCCCGATGAGGCCGCCGCCCGACGGGCGGTGCTGGTGCTGCGCGGCTGGCTGCCGCGCGATGCGCAGGACCGCACCCGGATCGCGCCGTTCCCGACGCCAGAGGGCGAGGTGACCATTACCGGCACGGCACTGGCGGGCGTGCCGCGGGTCTATAGCCTGGGCCAGGAGGCCGCCGGCAGCAGGATCCGCCAGAACCTCGAGATCGCGCCGTATGCCGCCGAAACCGGGCTGGCCCTGCATCCGCTGGTGGTCGAGCAGCGCAACGATACCGGCGACGGCCTGGCGCGCGACTGGCCGCCCGCGGACGCGGGCGCCGACCGGCACTATGGCTATGCCTTCCAGTGGTTCGGGCTGGCCGCGCTGACGGTGGTGCTGGTGGTGGTGCCGGGCTGGCGCCGCGCGCGGCGGCTGGCCGCACCCTGATCGAATGAATTGACTGCCCATGCCCCGCACGGGTGCAGGGGCTTGCCGAAGACAAAGGACTGACGTACTCCATGGCACAGCAAGACTCCGCTCCGGCCGCCGCGGCCTCGCCGCGGGACCCCCGCATCGACGCGCGCACGCGCCGTGGCCGCCTGCAGATGCTGATGCTGCTGCTGGTGTGCGCGTCGCCGGTGATCGCCTCCTATTTCACCTACTACGTGATCAAGCCGCGCGGCGGCGCCACCAACTACGGGGCGCTGGTCGACCCGCAGCGGCCGATGCCGCCGGTACGCGTCACCGACGAGCAGGGCCAGGCCGTGCCGCTGGAGCAGTTCCGCGGCAAGTGGCTGCTGGTCAGCGCCGATCCGTCGGCCTGCGACGAGGCCTGTGCGAAGAAGCTGTTCACCATCCGCCAGATCCGCGCCGGGCAGGGCCAGGACCGCCTGCGCATCGTGCCGGTTTGGCTGGTCACCGACGCGGGCAAGATCGACGAGCGCCTGGTCGCCGCCTACAACGAGCCCTACGCCGGGGTGCGCTTCCTGCGCATCGACCGCCAGGCCGCGCAGCAGTGGCTGCCGGCCGAGCCGGGCAAGCGCGCCGAGGACACGCTGTTCCTGGTCGACCCGCTGGGCAACCTGATGATGCGCTTCCCGCAGGACCCGGACCCGAAGAAGGTGAGCGGCGACCTGAAGAAGCTGCTCAAGGTCTCGCGCATCGGTTGAGGGGACGGCATGCTGCTGCAACTGGCCATCATCGGCGTCCTGATCGCGCTGTTCCCGCTGTCCTACGTGATGGTGAAGGGCGATCGCAACAAGTACCGCAAGCTTGCCTGGATCACGGCATTCCTGACGCTGGACCTGATCATGTTCGGCAGCTTCACGCGGCTGACCGACTCCGGGCTGGGCTGCCCGGACTGGCCGGGCTGCTACGGGCATTCCAACCCGCATGCCGCGATGGAACCGATCCGCGCGGCCGAGACCGCCATGCCGAGCGGGCCGGTGACGCTGGCCAAGGCATGGATCGAGATGATCCATCGCTACTTCGCCATGGCCGTCGGCGTGCTGATCATCACGCTGATGGTGCTGGCGTGGGTCAAGCGGCGCGAGCTGAAGCAGTCGCCCTGGTTCGCCACTGGCGTGCTGCTGCTGGTGTGCGTGCAGGGCGCCTTCGGCGCCTTCACCGTGACCCTGAAGCTGCAGCCCGTTATCGTCGTCACGCACCTGATGCTGGGCATGGCGCTGCTGGCGGTGCTGATCCAGCTGGGCTCGCGCAACGACCCGCCGCACCCGGTCGCGCCGCAGGCGGCGCGGCTGCGCTGGCCGGTGCGCATCGGCCTGCTGCTGCTGGTGATCCAGATTTTCCTGGGCGGCTGGGTCAGCACCAATTACGCGGTGCTGGCCTGCACCGACTTCCCGCTGTGCAATGGCCAGCTGGTGCCGGAGATGGACTTCCGCCATGGCTTTACGCTGTGGCGCCAGCTGGGCATGACCGCGGATGGCGACTACATCCCTCACGCGGCGCTGGTGGCGATCCACTGGGTGCATCGCTGCTTTGCCGTCGTCGTGCTGGGCTACCTGGCGTGGTTCGGCCTGCGCGCGCGCCGGCTCGAAGGGCTCAGCCGCGCGGCCGGCTGGCTGCTGGCGACGCTGGTGCTGCAACTGGCCACCGGGCTATCGAATATCGTGTTCGACTGGCCGCTGGTGGCGGCGGTCGCGCATAACGGCGGCGCCGCGCTGCTGCTGCTGCTGCTGGTCCGTCTCCACTACAATATCGGGCTGACGACCCGGGCCGCCGGCGCCCCCGCTGCCGTGCCGACTGCCGCCCGCGCCACATGAAAGACAAGACCCCTTCCGTGGTTACCGCTACCCACCCTCATTCCCTGGGCAGGTTGAGCCGCATGCGCCACCTGGCCCGGCAATATGCCGCCCTGACAAAGCCGCGCGTGACGCAGCTGGCCGTCTTCTGCGCCATCATCGGCATGTTCCTCGCCACGCCCGGCATGGTGCCGTGGCCGGTGCTGATCGGCGGCGCCGCCGGCATCTGGCTGCTGGCCGGCGCGGCCTTCGCCATCAATTGCCTGGTCGAGCAGAAGATCGATGCGCTGATGCGCCGTACCGCCTGGCGCCCGTCCGCCACCGGCGAGATCACCACGCGCCAGACGCTGGTGTTCTCCGCCATCCTGGGCGGCGCGGGCATGTGGCTGCTGCATGTCTACGCCAACGACCTGACCATGTGGCTGACCTTTGCCACGTTCCTGGGCTATGCGGTGGTCTACACCATCCTGCTCAAGCCGGCCACGCCGCAGAACATCGTTATCGGCGGGCTGTCCGGGGCGATGCCGCCGGCGCTGGGCTGGGCCGCGGTGGCCGGCGAGGTGCCGGCCGAGGCATGGTTCCTGGTGCTGATCATCTTCACCTGGACCCCGCCGCACTTCTGGGCGCTGGCGCTGTACCGCCGCGCCGACTACGCCAAGTCCGGGCTGCCGATGCTGCCGGTCACGCACGGCGAGCGCTACACGCTGCTGCATATCCTGCTGTACACGCTGATCATGATCGCGGCGACGCTGCTGCCCTTCGTCTACGGCATGAGCGGCTACATCTACCTGGCGGCCGCGCTGGCGCTGGGCGCTGGCTTCCTCGCCTATGCCTGGAAGCTGTACCGGAACTATTCGGACGAACTGGCGCAGCGCACCTTCCGCTTCTCGATCCTGTACCTGTCGCTGCTGTTCGCGGCGCTGCTGGTCGACCACTACTTCAAGTTCGTGCCGCAGGTCTGACCTGCGCCGGCGTGCGCCCCGGCTGCGGCATCTTGCCGCGCCGGCGCGAGCGCAGCAGCATGATCGGCGATACTGCATGCTGTTTCCTTCCCATTCCTGACCCGTCCCCGCATGCCACGCCTCAGCTCCGCTTCCGGCCTGTTCGCCGCCTTCCGCCGCTTTTCCCTGCTGGCCGCGCTGGCCCTGGCCGTCGCTGCCTGCGGGCAGCAGAAAGCGTCGTTCCGCAATGTCGATATCACCGGCGCCGCCGACTTCGGCAAGGACTTCTCGCTGACCGACCACACCGGCAAGGTGCGCACCCTGGCCGACTACAAGGGCAAGGCCGTGGTGATGTTCTTCGGCTACACCCACTGCCCGGACGTCTGCCCCACCACCATGGCCGAACTGAAGGCGGTGATGGAGAAGCTGGGACCGGACGCGGACCGCGTACAGGTGCTGTTCGTCACGGTGGATCCGGAACGCGATACGCAGGCCCTGCTGGCGCAGTACGTGCCCGCCTTCGATCCGCGCTTCGTCGGGTTGCGCCCGGCCGACGAGGCCTCGCTGCAGAAGCTGGCCAAGGACTTCAAGGTGTTCTACGCCAAGGTGCCGGGCAGCTCGCCCAACAACTACACGGTGGATCACTCGGCCGGCAGCTATGTGTTCGATCCTAACGGCAAGCTGCGGCTGTTCATCCGTCACGGCCAGGGTCCGGAACCCATCGCGCACGACCTGAAACAGCTGTTGTCCTGACGCAGCCGGGGCGAACGGGTGCGGCATAACGTCGCACCATGGCTTCCCCGGGCAACAAAAAAGGCCGGTCCATGGACCGGCCTTTTGCATGGATGCGGTGAGGATCAGGCGAAGGCCTGCAGCGCGCCCTTCATCTTCTTCATCGCCGCCGCCTCGATCTGGCGGATGCGCTCGGCCGACACGCCGAACTCGTCGGCCAGCTCATGCAGCGTGGCGCCGCCCGAGCCGTCGTCCTCGACGTTGAGCCAGCGCGCCTCGATGATGCGGCGGCTGCGCTCGTCGAGCTTGGCCAGCGCTTCTTCCAGCCCCTCGACCTGCATGCGGTCCTGGCGCTTGGCCTCCATCACGCGGGTCGGCTCGTTGTGGTTGTCGGCCAGGTAGGCGATGGGGGCGAATTCCTCTTCGCCGTCGTCGACCTGGCCTTCCAGCGCCAGATCGCCGCCCGACAGGCGGGTTTCCATCTCCATCACTTCTTCAGGCTTGACGTTCAGCTCGCGCGCCACGGCCTCGACCTGCTCCGGCGTGAAGGTGTGCCCGCCCTGCTTGTGGCTGCGCAGGTTGAAGAACAGCTTGCGCTGGGCCTTGGTGGTGGCCACCTTGACCATGCGCCAGTTCTTCAGCACATATTCATGGATTTCTGCCTTGATCCAGTGCATTGCGTACGACACCAGGCGCACGCCCTGGTCCGGATCGAAACGCTTCACTGCCTTCATCAGGCCGATATTGCCTTCCTGGATCAGGTCGGCGTGGGGCAGGCCGTAGCCCAGGTACTGGCGGGCGATCGACACCACCAGCCGCAGGTGCGACATCACCAGGCGGCGGGCCGCCTCGACGGAATCGTGGTCGCGCAGTTCGCGCGCGAGGCGTTGCTCTTCCTCCGCGGTCAGCAGCGGAATGCGGTGGACAGCCTGGATATAGCTGTCGAGGTTGCCCACGGTCGCCGGAAAGGTCAGCGCAAAGCTGCCCGTGTTCCGGGGCACCGTCGGCAGACGGTTATTGGTCAGGGTTTGGTCGGCAGACAAGACTGCGTTCACTCAATGGCTCCTTTCGCGTCCGGCGGTTTGGTTGCCGGTGCGCCGCGGCCCCATGGGGAATCGGCGGCACTGCAACACATCTTAGCACTCTGGCCGGGTGAGTGCTAATTGGAGTTCCGATGCGTACGATAGTTCCCGGGTATCGCTCTTACTGTTCGGATAGCCAGGTAAATCCTAAAGAGACGGCAACGATACCGCTGCCATCGCGCACTGGTAGTTAGAGCGCAGGGTGGCAACGGGGTTCTTCCCGCCGCTGCAATGCTCTGTTCCAGCACCGGCTACACTCGACCGGCGGGCAGCGCACTGGCATGCTTGCGAGCCTCTCTTATCGGATCGGAGGAGTTATGTCTGCTATCGAACACTTGCTCAAGCCGCATGTGCGCGACCTGGGCGATTTCACCGTGCGCCGGCTGCTGCCGGCCGCGGCAACCCAGACCGTCGGGCCGTTTATCTTCTTCGACCATATGGGGCCGGTGCAGCTGCCGCCGGGCCAGGGCGCCGATGTGCGCCCGCATCCCCATATCGGACTGGCCACGGTCACCTATCTGTTCGAGGGCGAGATCATCCATCGCGACAGCCTGGGCAGCGACCAGGCGATCCGCCCCGGCGACGTCAACTGGATGACCGCGGGCCACGGCATCGTGCACTCGGAGCGATCGCCCGAGCACGTGCGGCCCGAGGGCGCACGCCTGCACGGCATCCAGACCTGGGTGGCGCTGCCGCAGGAGCATGAGGGCGCCGAGCCGTCGTTTTTCCACCATCCGGCCGCGACGCTGCCGCGCATCGAGCGGCCCGGCGTGCGCATGGTGGTGATTGCCGGCGATGCGTTCGGCCAGACCTCGCCGGTCCAGGTCTTCAGCCGCACGCTGTATGTGGCGATCGAGCTGGACGCGGGGGCCAGCGTGGAAATTCCCGCCGACCACGCCGAGCGCGGCATCTATCCGGTGGACGGCGCGGTCGCGCTCGACGGCGAGCCGCTGCCCGCCGAGCACATGGTGGTGCTCACGCCGGGCCAGCCGGCGACGCTGACGGCCACGGCGCCGTCGCGCGTGATGCTGCTGGGCGGCGACCCGACCGACGGGCACCGCTTCATCTACTGGAATTTCGTTGCCAGCAGCAAGGTGGCGATCGAGGCCGCGGCCCAGCGCTGGGAGGACGACCAGTTCCCGCATGTGCCCGGCGAGACCGAGCGCATTCCGCTGCCTCCGCGCAAGCCGTGACGGTGGTGCCGGGCCAGCTCAGACCGGACTGGCCCAGGTCACGCGCGTGCCCTGGCGCAGGCATTCGCGGATGGCCTCGATCTGGATGGCGATGGGCGCCGGCACCGGCACCGCGCCGTCCAGCACGCGGCGGATCCAGGCCACGGTGAGGCCGGCATCGCTGCCCGGCGGCAACTCCGGCACGTCGCCGATCGAGCCGCCGGCCTGGCCGACCAGGGTCTGCTGGTGGCCTTCATGCAGCCAGTCGATACGGCCGCTGCGCCGGGCGTCGGCGACCACCTCGCCCTCGGTGCCGCGTGCCAACAGCACGTTGGCGGGTTCGTGGGAGAAGTAATCGGTCAGCGTCTCGCGGTATTCAGGGTGCGTGTAGCTATACAGCCGCAGGCCTTCGGCGGGCGTGTGCTCGCCCACCGGCTGCAGCATCTTCGCCACGGTGTGCGAGGAATTGCGCAGCCCGATCACGGTGCGCCGCTCCAGCAGCCGCGACAGCCCGGGCGACAGCACATCCACCGGCAGCACCGCCAGCGGGCCATCGCGGTCCCCATCGCGCAGCCTTGCCGCGGCTTCGTCGGTGCTCGCGCACAGGGGCACGCCCAGGGCCTCGAACAGCGCCATGCTGGTCACGCGGCCCTCGAACACGCGCGTGCCGTGCACCACGACCGGGATCCCTTCGCGGGCCAGCAGCAGCGCCAGCAGCGGCACCAGGTTGGGCTGCTTGCGCGCGCCGTTGTAGCTGGGGATCACCACCACCTGCCGGTCCGGCGGCGCCGGCAACGGCTGGCAGTGCGCATGGGCCGCCTCCAGCATGCCGGCCAGCTCGTGCGGGGCCTCGCCCTTGATGCGATAGGCCATCAGGATGGCGCCCAGCTCCAGGTCGGACACGCGGCCCGCCAGCATGGCGTCGAACAGGGCCTGCGCGTCCTCGCGCGGCAGCGCGCGCGCGCCATTGACGCCGCGGCCGATCTCCTTGATATAGCGGGCGGCTGGAAATGGGGCGGCGGTCGTGGTCATGGCGGCGTGGGGGTAGTGTGTTCTGGGTTCATGATAGCGGAGCGCGGCGGCCTCGCCCATGGCCGCCTGGCGCTGCCACTGTGCCGCTACGCCGCTTGCTGCAGCGCCGGATTGCGCTGCTTGCGGTAGAGGAAGTCGAGCACCGCGGTGCGGCAGCGGTGGTAGGCCGGATCGTCCGCCAGCGCCACGCGATCGCGCGGGCGCGGCAGGTCCACCTTCAGGATCTCGCCGATGGTGGCCGCCGGGCCGTTGGTCATCATCACGATGCGGTCGGCCAGCAGCACGGCCTCGTCAACATCGTGCGTCACCATTACCACCGTGCTGCGCGTGGCTGCCACGATCTTGATCAGCTCGTCCTGCAGGTGCGCGCGCGTGAGCGCATCGAGCGCGCCGAAGGGCTCGTCCATCAGCAGCACCTTGGGCGCCATCGCCAGCGCGCGGGCAATGCCGACGCGCTGCTTCATGCCGCCGGAGATCTCGTGCGGATACTTGCCCTCGGCGTGGCTCAGGCCGACCAGCGCCAGCGTGTCGTGCGTGCGCGCCCTGAGCCGCGCCTTGTCCTCGCTGCCCGCGAACACCCGCTCGACGCCCAGGTAGACGTTTTCGAAGCAGGTCAGCCACGGCAGCAGCGAATGGTTCTGGAATACCACCGCGCGCTCCGGGCCGGGACCGGCGATTTCGCGCCCGGCGCAGATCAGCGCGCCCGTGGTGGGCGTGGCCAGCCCCGCCAGCAGGTTCAGCAGCGTGGACTTGCCGCAGCCGGAGTGGCCGATCAGCGTGATGAACTCGCCCTCGGCGATCTGCAGGTCGATGTCGCGCAGCGCGACGAACGGGCCCTTGCGGGTCTTGAAGGTCTGGCCGACGTTTTCAATGCTGACGAACTTGTCCATGGCGTCTCTCCCGTATGGGTCAATGGGTGCCGTAGCTGAAGCGCCGGGCCAGCGCCAGCAGCGCATGTTCCAGCAGCAGGCCGATGAGGCCGATCACGAAGATGGCGATCACGATGTGCTCGACCTTCAGGTTGTTCCACTCGTCCCACAGCCAGAAGCCGATGCCGGTGCCTCCGGTGAGCATCTCGGCCGCGACGATCACCAGCCAGGCCGTGCCGATCGACAGCCGCACGCCGGTCAGCATGTACGGCAGCACCGCGGGAAACAGCACGCGCGTGAACACCTTCCATTCCGACAGGTCGAGCACGCGCGCCACGTTCAGGTAGTCCTGCGGCACGCGCGTGACGCCCACCGCGGTGTTGATCACCATCGGCCAGATCGAGCAGATAAAGATCGCCCAGATCGCCGCCGGATTGGCCGCCTTGAACAGCAGCAGCCCGATCGGCAGCCATGCCAGCGGCGAGACCGGCCGCAGCAGGCTGATCACCGGTGCGGTCATGGCGTTCAGGAAGGCGAAGCGCCCGATCACGAAACCGGCCGGGATGCCGACCAGCGCCGCCAGGCCGAAGCCCGCCGCCACGCGCGCCAGCGAAGCCAGCACGTTCCAGCCGATGCCCTGGTCATTGGGCCCGTTGCGGTAGAACGGGTCGGCAAACAGCGGCACCGCGGCGTTCCAGGTCGCGCCCGGTGTGGGAATGGCCGGGATCAGGCTGGCGATGCCGTGCCAGGCCAGTACGAACAGGGCGAAGCCCAGCAGCGGCGGCACCGCCTTGAGCACCAGCGCGGCAGCGGCCTCGCGGCGTGCCGCGCGCAGCGCCTGCGCGGAGATTTCCTGTTCGCGCCGGCGTGTGCGTTCCTTGGTGTCGGGGTCGGCTGCGGCATCGGGCGTGGTGGAGGCAATGGCATTCATGTCGGGCTCCTTTGGTCAGGGGCACTGCGGATCAGGCGGAAGGCGTGCCGGCGGCCTTGATCTTGAAACCGTCGGCATAGGCTTTCGGGTCCTTGCCGTCCCAGACCACGCCGTCGATCAGCTTCGAGCTGCGCATGTCGCTCTTGGGCAGCGGCACCTGCGCGGCGGTGGCGGCCTGCTTGTAGATGTCGATGCGGTTGACCTGCCTGGCCACGGCGAGGTAATCCGGGTGGGCCTTGAGCAGGCCCCAGCGCTTGTGCTGCGTCAGGAACCACATGCCGTCGGACAGGAACGGGAAGTTCGCGTTGCCGTCCTGGTAGAACTTCATCGCGTCGGGGTCGTCCCAGGTCTTGCCCAGCCCGTTGGTGTAGCGGCCCAGCATGCGGTCGAGGATGATGTCCATGTCGGTGTTGACGTAGGACTTCGCGGCGATGGTTTCGGCGGTCTTGCGGCGGTTTGACGCCGAGGCATCGATGAACTTCGATGCCTCCAGCACCGCCGCCACCATCGCGCGCGCGGTGTTCGGATACTTCTGCACGAACTCCGCGGTGGTGCCCAAGGTCTTTTCCGGATGGTTCTTCCAGATCGCCTGCGTGGTCTCGGCGGTGAAGCCGATCTTGTCGGCGATCGCGCGCGCCCCCCACGGCTCGCCCACGCAGAAGCCGTCCATATTGCCCACGCGCATGTTGGCCACCATCTGCGGCGGCGGCACCGTGATGGCCTTGGCGTCCTGCATCGGGTTGATGCCGTTGGCCGCCAGCCAGTAGTACAGCCACATCGCGTGCGTGCCGGTCGGGAAGGTCTGGGCGAAGGTGTAGTCACGCTTTTCCTTTGCCATCAGCGCTTTCAGGCTGGCGCCGTCGCGCACGCCTTTCTCGGCCAGCTTGGACGACAGCGTGATGGCCTGGCCGTTGTGGTTCAGGCTCATCAGCACGGCCATGTCCTTTTTCGGCCCGCCGATCCCGAGCTGCACGCCATAGACCAGGCCGTAGAGCACGTGGGCGGCGTCCAGCTCGCCATTGACCAGCTTGTCGCGCACGCCCGCCCATGAGGCTTCCTTGGTCGGCGTGATCTTGATGCCGTATTTCTTGTCGAGCCCGAGCGTGGCCGCCATGACCACCGAGGCGCAGTCCGTCAGCGGAATAAAGCCGATGCGCACCTCGGTCTTCTCCGGCGCGTCGGAGCCGGCCGCCCAGGCGCCGGCGCGCACCAGCGGATCGACCAGCGTCATCACGCTGGCACTGGCGATGGTGGCCAGCGCACGGCGCCGGCCGCTGCTGGCCGGTACCGCGTCGGCGGAGGCAGCGGCGTCGGAGTTCTGGACGGCTGCGTGCAGCGGCCTGGCATGGCTGAGGCGAGTGGGCATTGCTTGGCTCCAAGAAAAAAAGCGTCCCCTCGCGCAGCCGGCTTCGCCAGAAGACCGGTGCGCTGCGGGGACGCCGTTGTCCGTGGCGTGACGCGGCCCGCGTTGGCCGTGTCCGCCTGAGTTGTCGATCGGCCGCCGTTGGCCGATACCAGCATGACGCAAGCCGTGTGCCAGCATCGTGCGGTGCAGCATTTCGGGGAACGTTGTCCCGGAACGGGGCGAAACGGACGAGAACGGTGCGTACGTGACGCGCTCCGGACCCAGCCGCCGCACTCCCGCGAAGAGGGATCGGCCAGGCGGGAAGGGAGGGTGCGCCACGAGCGTGCGGCGCACCAGCCGCGTGCGGCGCTGCACCGCGGCGGCGATGGCAGGGCGCTCAGCCCATGACGTCGATCACGCGCTGCGCGGCATCCACCAGCTTCAGCCCGCGTTCCATCGCCATGCTGCGCAGGCGCTTGTAGGCCTCTTCCTCGCTGAGCCCGCGCGCCTGCATCAGCAGGCCCTTGGCGCGCTCCACCACCTTGCGCTCGGCCAGCTTCAGCCGCGTGGCGTCGAGTTCGGCGCGCAACTGCTGGTCCAGTTCGAAGCGTGCATAGGCGACGTCGAGCACGGTCTTGACGCGTTCGGCGCGCAAGCCGTCGACGATATAGGCGGTAATGCCCGCGCTGAGCGCGGCCTTGATGCGCTGGCTGTCGTCATTGTCGGTAAACAGCACGATGGGGCGCGGCGCGTGCTGGGTCGAGACGCACACGTGCTCGATGGTGTCGCGCGCGGCCGACTCGGACGCGATGATCAGCATGTCCGGCTGGCTGGCGGTGATCACATCGGGAAGCCGCAGGTCGGCGTCGACGACCTGGATCTCGGTGAAGCCCGCGTTCACCAGCCCGCTGCGGATGGTCTCGACGTTGAGCGGATCGGCGTCGAGCGGATCACGCACGAGCAGGATACGCAGCACCCGGCCGGTGGCGGGGGTGGCCGGGTTCGCTGGCGCGGGCGTGGGGGGCGGATGGCGTCTTGTCATGGCTGGCTCTGTTGCAGTGCGCCATGCAAGATTCGCGCCGGGCGGGGGCACGGATGGCGCGCCAATCCGGTGCGGCGGCGCTGCGAGCGTGCCTGGATTCATTGTATGCGGCCGTACGCAGGGCACAGCGCGCGGTGTATCCTGTTGCCCTGCTGCGCCCGGCACCGGGCCCCGCCGCAGCACTGATCAGAACTATCTGGAGAGATGCATGACCGAATTCGTGTTCGCCCCGCCCGCGCCCGTTGGCGTGCCCGTGCGCGGCAGCGATGCCAGCTTTCCGGTCCGGCGCGTGTACTGCGTCGGCCGCAACTATGCCGCCCATGCCCGGGAAATGGGTTCGGACCCTGACCGCGAGCCGCCGTTCTTCTTCTGCAAGCCGTCCGACGCGGTCAGCTATGTCGCCGACGGCACCGAGGGCAGCTTCCCTTATCCGCCGGGCACCAGCAACTGCCACTATGAAGTCGAGCTGGTGGTGGCGATCGGCAAGGGCGGCCGCGACATCCCGGTCGAGCAGGCCGCCGGCCATGTGTTCGGCTATGCCGTGGGCCTGGACATGACGCGCCGTGACCTGCAGAACGAATCGAAGAAAACCGGCCGCCCTTGGGAGACCGGCAAGGCCTTCGACCACTCCGCCCCGATCGGGCCGATCGTGCCGGTCGCGGCCATCGGCCATCCGCAAAAGGGCGAGGTCACGCTGTCGGTCAACGGCGTGGAAAAGCAGCGCGGCGACTTGTCGGACCTGATCTGGTCGGTGCCGGAGATGGTGTCGTACCTGTCGAAGCTGTTCGAGCTGCAGCCAGGCGACCTGATCTTCAGCGGCACGCCCGAGGGCGTGGGCCCGGTGGTCAAGGGCGATGTCATGCAGTGCCGCGTCGGCGGCGTGGGCGATCTCACCATCAAGGTAGTCTGAACCGATGCTCAAGCTTTACAGCTATTTCCGCAGTTCGGCCTCGTTCCGCGTGCGTATCGCGCTGGAACTGAAGGGCCTGTCCTATGACTACGTGCCGGTGCACCTGCTCAAGGAAGGCGGCCAGCAACTCAAGCCGGAGTTCCGCGCGGTGAACCCCGACGGCCTGGTGCCGGCGCTGGTCGATGGCGAGCACGTGCTGCAGCAATCGCTGGCCATCGTCGAGTATCTCGACGAGGTCCATCCCGAGCCGAAGCTGCTGCCTGGCACGGCGCTGGACCGCGCCTATGTGCGCGGCCTGGCGCAGGAGATCGCCTGCGAGATCCATCCGCTGAACAACCTGCGCGTGCTCAAGTACCTGAAGCACACGGTTGGCGTGACCGACGAGGTCAAGGACGCGTGGTACCGCCACTGGATCGAGCTGGGCTTCGCCTCGCTGCAAGCGAACCTGGAGCGCAGCGGCAAGGCCGGGCGCTTCTGCTTTGGCGATACGCCCACGCTGGCCGACCTGTGCCTGGTGCCGCAGGTGTTCAACGCCCAGCGTTTCAATATCGACGTGGCGCGCTATCCGGCGATCGCGAAGATCTATGAAACCTGCATGGCGCTGCCGGCGTTCCAGAAGGCAGAGCCGAAGTCGCAGCCCGACGCGGAATAGTATTGCGACCCGGCAAAACGCAAACGCCCCGGCACTGCCGGGGCGTCTTGTCTTGCAGGACGTCGGAATTCAACCCAGCAGCGCGTCGGCGAACTCCTCGGCCTTGAATGGCTGCAGGTCTTCCACCTTCTCGCCCACGCCGATGAAGTACACCGGCACCGGGCGCTGGCGCGCGATCGCCGCCAGGATGCCGCCCTTGGCGGTGCCGTCGAGCTTGGTCACGATCAGGCCGGTAAGCCCAAGCGCGTCGTCGAAGGCACGGGTTTGCTGCAAGGCATTCTGGCCGGTATTGGCGTCGATCACCAGCAGAACCTCGTGCGGGGCGCTGGGCATGGCCTTGCTGATCACGCGCTTGACCTTTTTCAGCTCTTCCATCAGGTGCAGCTGCGTCGGCAGGCGCCCGGCGGTGTCGGCCATGACGATATCGATGCCGCGCGCCTTGGCGGCGTTGACGGCGTCGAAGATCACCGCCGCGGGGTCGCCGCTTTCCTGCGCCACCACGGTGACGTTGTTGCGTTCGCCCCAGATCGCCAGCTGCTCGCGCGCGGCGGCGCGGAAGGTGTCGCCGGCGGCGAGCAGCACCTTCTGGTCATAGCGCTGGAAATGCTTGCACAGCTTGCCGATGCTGGTGGTCTTGCCGGCGCCGTTGACGCCAGCGATCATCATCACCAGAGGCTGCTCGCGGCCCAGCTCCATGGTCTTTTCGAGCGGGCGCAGCAGCCTGGTCAGCAGCTCGCGCAGCGCCGTCTTGACGCCTTCGGCGGTTTCGATGCGTTCGGCCTTGACGCGCTTGCGCAGCTCGCCCAGCAGGTACTCGGTGGCCTCGACGCCGGCGTCGGCCATCAGCAGCGCGGTTTCCAGCTCCTCGAACAGGTCTTCGTCGACCTTGACGCCGACGAACAGCGTCCCCAGGTTGCGGCTGGTCTTGGACAGGCCGGTGCGCAGGCGCTGCATCCAGCCTTGCCGGGCTTCGGCGCTGGGCGCGGGCGGGGGCACCAGTTCCAGCGTCTCGGCCGCCACCGGCGCCGGCGCGGGCGGGGGCACTTGCGCCGGCACGGGCACGGGAACCGGGACGGGGGCAGGGGCGGGCGAGGGCGTCGGGGACGGTGCTGGTGCCGGGGCCGGGGCGGGCACCGCCGGCGCGGGGGCCGGGGCGGGCGCGGGCGCCTCGACGGTGGCCTCGACGGGCGCCGGCTCGGCCTTGCGCTTCTTCCAGAAACTAAACATTGGGGAACGGGGTCAATACCGGGGCCGATACCCTGGCGGCAGCCAATGCCAGCAGGCAACCGGTGATTAATCAATGCGCTACGCTGGCTTCGCGACGGCTGGGGAGAAACCGTTGTGGTCCCGGCCGGCGATTGCGTATAGTTCGCTACATGAGTTCACTTCATGGCAGATTCGCGCGCCGCGTCGCGCACGCGAATCGATCGGCAAAATTCTAGCAGACGGGGTCGCATGAACCATTGCGCTGTCATGACCGCAGCGGGCGCGCCAGGCACCAAAGCCGCCGCCCAAACGCGCATCCAACGCCACGCACCGCCTTTCCAGGCGCCTGCCGCCCGCGCCGCACGACTGGCGCGGCGTGTCATTCCCGCGCTGCTGCTGGCGCTGCTGCCCTGGTCGCCGCCCGCGGCGGCACAGGGCGTGGTGGCCTCGCCGATGCCCGCCGCCCAGACCGCGCCGGCCGGCGCCACCGCCCAGGGCACGACCGAG
Source organism: Cupriavidus taiwanensis LMG 19424 (assembly GCF_000069785.1). NCBI lineage: Bacteria > Pseudomonadati > Pseudomonadota > Betaproteobacteria > Burkholderiales > Burkholderiaceae > Cupriavidus > Cupriavidus taiwanensis. Next base: position 308,855 of record NC_010528.1, read on the forward strand.
TACCGGCTGTCCAACGGGCTGCGGCTGATCGTCAAGGAAGACCATCGCGCGCCGACCGTCGCCCACCAGGTCTGGTACCGCGTGGGCGGTATCGACGAGGTCAGCGGCACCACCGGCGTCGCCCATATGCTCGAGCACATGATGTTCAAGGGCACGCCCAAGGTCGGCGTGGGCGAATTCTCGAAGCAGGTGGCGGCCCTGGGCGGGCGCGAGAACGCCATGACGAACCGCGACTTCACCATGTACTACCAGCAGATCGGCAAGCAGTACCTGCCGAAGATGATGGAACTGGAAGCCGACCGCATGGCCAACCTGGTCATCACGAAGGACGAGTTCGAGCGCGAGATGAAGGTGGTGATGGAAGAACGCCGCCTGCGCACCGACGACTCCGCGCGCGGCACGGTCTATGAGCAGCTGCTGGCCACGGTTTACACCGCCGCCGCCTACCGGCACCCAGTGATCGGCTGGATGGACGACCTCGTCAACATGCGCGTGGAAGACGTCAAGGACTGGTATCGCCACTGGTATGTGCCCAACAACGCCACGGTGATCGTCACCGGCGATGTCAAGGCCGACGAAGTGCGAGCGCTGGCCGAGCGCTACTACGGCAAGCTCAAGCCACGCGCGCTGCCGGTGCGCAAGGACCAGGAAGAGCCGGCGCAGAAGGGCATCAAGCGCATCTGGGTCAAGGCCCCCGCCGAGAACCAGTACATGGTGATGGCCTACAAGGTGCCGCGCCTGCGCGACGTCGAGAAAGACGTCGACCCCTATGCGCTCGAGGTGCTGGCCGCCGTGCTCAACGGCTACGACAACGCGCGCCTGACCCGCGAACTGGTGCGCGAGCGGCGCCTGGCCGACGACGTCAATGTCGGCTACGACAGCATCAACCGCGGCGAGTCGCTGTTCGTGCTCGATGGCACGCCGGCCTCTGGCCACAACACGGACGAGATCGAGCGCGCGCTGCGCGCGGAGATCCAGCGCATCGCCAGCGAAGGCGTGTCGCCGGAAGAGCTCAAGCGCGTCAAGGCGCAGGTGGTGGCCGGCCAGATCTACAAGCGCGATTCCGTATTCGGGCAGGGCATGGAGATCGGCGTATCCGAGATTTCGGACATCTCGTGGCGCCAGATCGACCGCATGCTGGACAAGATCAAGGCCGTCACGCCAGCGCAGGTACAGGCCGTCGCCGCGAAGTATTTCAACGACGACAACCTGACCGTGGCCACGCTGGTGCCGCAGCCGATCGACCCGAACAAGCCCAAGTCCCAGGCCCCGTCGGGCCTGCGCCACTGAGAACAAGGCGATGACCCAGTCCGTCACTTCCGCGCAGCGCCCGCTGCGCAAACTGGCCGGCGCCGCCCTGGGCGCCGTGGTGCTGCTGGCCGCGCAACTGGCGCAGGCGGCGATCCCCATCGAACACTGGACCGCGTCCACCGGTGCCCGGGTGTTCTTCGTGCACAGCCCGTCGATTCCGATGCTCGACATCAATATCGACTTCGACGCCGGCAGCCGCTATGACCCGCCGGGCAAGGCCGGGCTGGCCACGCTGACCGCCGCCCTGCTGGACAAGGGCGCCGCCGCGCAGGACGGCCAGCCGGCGCGCGACGAGGCCAGGATCGCCGATGCCTTTGCCGATACCGGTGCCGCCTTCGGCGGCGCGGCCGGGGGCGACCGCGGCGGCATCGGGCTGCGTACCCTGACCGCGCAGCCGGAGCTGGACCAGTCGGTCGCGCTGGCGGCGCAGCTGATCAAGGCGCCGACCTATCCGGACGCCGTGGTCGGTCGCGAGAAACAGCGCCTGATCACCGCCATCCGCGAAGCCGACACCAAGCCCGGCGTGATCGCCGACAAGGCGCTGGCGCGCGCCATGTATCCCGACCATCCCTATGGCATCGCCGCGACCCCGGACAGCGTGGCGTCGATCACGCGCGACGACATCGTCGCGTTCTGGCGCGACAACTACGGTGCCCAGCGCGCGGTGGTGACGCTGATCGGAGCGGTCGACCGCAAGCAGGCCGAGGCCATCGCCGAGCAGCTGACGCGGGGGCTGCCGGCCGGCCGCGCCGCGCCGGCGCTGCCGCAGGTAAAGCTGAAGATCGCGCCCAGCGAGCAGCGCTTGCCGCACCCGGCGCAGCAGTCCAGCGTGGCGCTGGGCCAGCCGGCGATCGCGCGCGGCGACCCCGACTATTTCGCGCTGCTGGTGGGCAACTATGTGCTGGGCGGCGGCGGCTTCAGCTCGCGCCTGACCGACGAAGTGCGCGAGAAGCGCGGCCTGACCTACGGCGTGGACAGCTACTTCGCGCCTTCCAAGCAGCCGGGGCCGTTCGGCATCAGCCTGCAAACCAAGAAGGCCCAGACCGACGAGGCGCTGGCGCTGGTGCGCCAGGTGCTGGCGCGCTTTGTCGCCGAAGGCCCGAGCGAAAAGGAACTGCGCGCGGCCAAGGACAACCTGATCAACGGCTTTCCGCTGCGCATCGACAACAACCGCAAGCTGCTGACCAACGTCGCCAATATCGGCTGGTACGGACTGCCGCTCGATTACCTCGATACCTGGACCGCGCAGATCGGCAAGGTCACGCGCGAACAGGTCAGGGCGGCGTTCCAGCGACATGTGCACCCCGACAACATGGCGACGGTGATCGTTGGCGGGCCGGTGCAGGCCCCGGCGACGGCTTCCCGGCAGTGATCGTTGCGGCGACGCCGGCATTGCCTGCGGCGCGGCGCGCCGCAGGCTCTACAATCACGGCATGAATTCGCGTTCCCGATTGCCCTCGCCCGCGCCTCGCGGGCGATCTCCCGTCTCTCCCGTGCCGCGCCAGGCACCCGCGCAGGTCCGCATCATCGGCGGCCGCTGGAAGCGCACGCTGCTGCCGGTGCCCGACGCCCAGGGGCTGCGCCCGACCCCCGACCGCGTGCGCGAGACGCTTTTCAACTGGCTGGGCCAGGACCTGTCCGGCCTGGAATGCCTGGATCTGTTCGCCGGTTCCGGCGCGCTGGGTTTCGAGGCCGCTTCGCGCGGCGCGGCCGTGGTGACGCTGGTCGAGTCCAATGCGCGCGTGGCCAGGCAATTGCGCGACAACGTGACCCGGCTCGACGCGCGCCAAATACGCGTCATGCAGGGCGATGCATTCGCCATTGCCGCGCAGCTGCCGGATGCCAGCTTCGACGTGGTGTTCCTTGACCCCCCGTTCGCCGAGGACTGGATCGGCCCCTCGCTCGCGCATGCGGCACGATTGTCGCGGCCGGGCGGGGCGGTCTATGTCGAGACCGATCGCCCGCTGACCGGCGCCGATGCGCCGGTGCCGGCATCGCTCGAGATCGTGCGGCACGCGCGGGCCGGCGCGGTGCATTTCCACCTGCTGCAGCACCGCACGCCCGGCAACGGCGCCGCCTGAGCCGCCAGGCCGGCCCGGTGCGGTGCCGTGGTTCAGGAAACAGGAAGGGCGCCTTCCTGATTGCGAAACCGATTCTTGGGTGCACTGCCGCAAAACGGTGCCTTCGGCGACTTCCAAGCGGGGCATTTAGGGTTACACTACGCCGCTGTCACAACGCTCGCGACGCAGCACCCACGCCGGCCCGGCCGGCGCAAGAGGCGGCCCTTTCACGGCCGGCAGCGGGCAGATCAAGGAGGAAGTATGGTCAGCGCGGTCTATCCCGGCACCTTCGATCCAATGACCCGGGGACACGAGGATCTGGTCCGCCGTGCGTCGAACATCTTCGACGAACTGGTGGTCGGCGTGGCGCACAGCCCCAACAAGCGCCCGTTCTTTTCGCTCGAAGAGCGCATCAGCATTGCCCGCGAAGTGCTCGGGCACTATCCGAACGTGCGGGTCGAGGGTTTTTCCGGACTGCTCAAGGATTTCGTGCGCAAGAACAATGCGCGCGTGATCGTGCGCGGCCTGCGCGCGGTGTCCGACTTCGAGTACGAATTCCAGATGGCGGGCATGAACCGCTACCTGCTGCCCGACGTGGAAACCATGTTCCTGACGCCGTCGGACCAGTACCAGTTCATCTCCGGCACCTTCGTGCGCGAGATCGCGGTGCTGGGCGGCGATGTCAGCAAGTTCGTGTTCCCGTCGGTGGAACGCTGGCTGCAAGAGAAAATCGCCAAACCGGAATAAAATACGGCTTCAGACACGTCAGACCGCGGCCAGTCGGGCGCGGGCGTGTCCGCAGGAAGGAAACACCATGGCGCTGATGATCACCGACGACTGCATCAACTGCGACGTTTGTGAACCCGAGTGCCCGAACGAAGCCATTTCGATGGGGCCCGAGATCTATGAAATCGACCCCAACAAGTGCACCGAGTGCGTCGGGCACTTCGACGAGCCGCAATGCCAGCAGGTCTGCCCGGTCGCGTGCATTCCCAAGGATCCGAACCGCGTCGAGACCCATGAGGTCCTGATGCAGCGGTACCGGCTGCTGACGGCGGCCCGGCACGCTGCCTGACACGGACCCGGACACGGACACGGGCAAGCGCCCGATCCGGCTTCTCCGGTTTGCGTCGCGCAAAAAAAGCCCCCGGCACCGCAAGGTGACGGGGGCTTAACCTTTCCCCAATGACTACGGTTACTGCCTACTGCACTGCGCGGTCAGGCACCGATCGGCTTGCCGTCGGCACGGCGCACCACGATGGTGGACGAGCGCGGCGGCTTGGCCGCGTCCGGCCACTTGCCGGTGGGGTGCTGGATGTTGATGAAGCAGGTGGTCAGGTCCGGCGTGTAGGCGATGCCGGTGATCTCGCAGCCGGTTGGGCCCGCCAGGAAGCGCTTGGACTGGCCCGTCGGCGAGATGTAGTACATGCTGTTGTTGCCGAAGGTGCCGGTATAGGTGGCGCTGGTGCTCGAGTCGGTCTGCACCCACAGGCGGCCCTTGGGATCGACGCGCAGGCCGTCCGGGCTGGAGAAGGTGTCGCCGTTGATGTTGCCCTTCAGGTTGTCGGTGGCCAGCGACGGGTCGCCCGCCTGCAGCAGGATGCTCCACGTGAAGGTGGTGGCCAGCGGCGAATTCCCGGCTTCGTTCCACTTGATGATATGGCCGTGCAGGTTGTTCTTGCGCGGGTTGGCGGCGTCGGTCTGCTGGCGGCCGCTGTTGTTGGTCAGCGTGCAGTAGAGGGTGTTGTCCGGCGCGGCGGTGATCCACTCGGGGCGGTCCATCAGCGTGCCGCCAGCCACGCGCGCGGCCGACTTGGTGTTGATCAGCACGTCCGCCTGGGTGGCGAAGTCGACCGTGGTCGGCGCCGGCGACACCGCCGACTGGGTCCAGTTGCCCGGGTCCGAGGCACCGACGGTCAGGCCGTTCTTGCCCTGCGTCAGTTCGATCCACTGGCCGCTGCCGTCGGCGTTGAACTTCGCCACGTACAGCGTGCCGGTGTCCAGCAGGTTGGCGTTGGCGGCGCGGTTGTTCGGATCGAACGCCTTGCTCGGCACGAACTTGTAGATGCAGCCCGGGGTGCCGTCGTCGCCCATGTAGAAGGCCACGTTGTTGCTGGCGTCGGTGATGAAGGCGACGTTCTCATGGTCGAAGCGGCCCATCGCGGTGCGCTTCGCCGGCGCGCTGAGCGTGCCGTACGGATCGATCTCCACCACCCAGCCATAGCCGTTGTCGGCCTTGGCCGGATCGGGATCGATGTAGTTGTCGGTGCTTTCTTCGCAGGTCAGGTAGGTGCCCCACGGGGTGTAGCCGCTCGAGCAGTTGTTGAGCATGCCGACCACGGTGGCGCCGACCACCGATGCGGCCGGGCCGCCCACGCGGTACAACGTGTTGCCGGTGTAGCGCTTGTTGTAGATGGAGTCGCGCTTGACCTGCCACTTGCCGCTGGCGGCCAGTTCCACTTCGATCACCGAAATGCCCACCGCCGACAGGGCGATGCGCTTCTGCTCCGGGCTCGCGGTGGCGGCATTGTAGGCGGTCGGGAACAGGATGTTGTAGTCCGGCAGCTCGTGGTTGATCGCCAGCAGGCCGCCCTTCTGCGGATCGACGCCGGGCAGCGCGAAGTAGTGCATGCCGTCGTGGTTGCCGCCGGCCTGGCGCTCGGTCTCGGCCGACGACTGGAAGGCGCCGGCATAGCCGGTAGCGCCGGCTTCGACCGGGTCGCCGGCGGAGAACAGCACGTCCACGCTGTAGCCGCTGGGGACGACCACGGTATCGGCGGTGGACTTGGCGATTGGCTCGAAGGTGACCTCGTAGCTCGGCGTGGCCGGCGCCGGAGCGGGTGCCGGGGCAGGGGCCGGTGCGGGCGCTGGAGCCGGGGCGGGATCGTCGTCACCGCCGCAGGCGGCCAGCAGGCCGCTGCCGAAGGCCGACACCAGCGACAGGCCGAGGCCGCCGCGCAGCACCCGGCGGCGGGCCGGGTTGGCGGCGACGATGTCCTCGAGCATCTGGCCGGGCACGTCAACGTCGGGCTTGGCGGCGCGGCTTGCGGCGCGCGCTTCGTCGGTCAGGTACGACATGGGCTTTCCTCCTGTGGGATGTCATGCGCATCGGCAACCATGCGATACCGACGCGATTGGAAACCCCGCAATGTAGGTGGTGCCCATGGCACTTTGATGACACCATGTCTGCAACAGCAGACCGGTGCGTGCAAACGACGACGGGCCGCGATGCGGCCCGTTTTCATGCTGTTGTCGCAGGAATATGCCTTCGCCTGCGTGCGGCCCTCAGCGCGCGGTATGCAGTTGCGCCATGGCGCGCTCGGCATCGCCGCGGGCCAGCAGGCCGAGCGGCTCGATGCAGCGGTCGAGCGCGGCATCGATGGCTTCCTGCTCTTCGCGCCGCGGTGGCTTGAGCACGAAGTTCACCACGTCCTCGCGGCCCGCCCCGGCACCGCCGGGCGCATTGCGCGGATGGCCCACGCCCAGGCGCAGGCGCCAGTAGTCCTGCGTGCCCAGGTGGGCCGAGATGTCCTTCAGCCCGTTGTGGCCACCCGCGCCGCCGCCGCGCTTGAGCTTGGCCGAGCCGGCCGGCAGGTCCATCTCGTCATGCACGACCACGATCTCGTCGGGCAGGATCTTGTAGAAGCGCGCCAGCGACACCACCGCCAGCCCTGAACGGTTCATGAAGGTCGACGGCTTGAGCAGCCAGACCTCCTGGTCCCATAGCCGCGCGCGGGCGGCCAGCCCATGGAAGCGGCCCTCCACGCGCAGCGTGGCGCCGCCCATGCGGGCCAGCTGGTCCACCAGCCAGAAGCCGGCGTTGTGTCGGGTGGCCTCGTATTCCGCGCCGGGATTGCCGAGGCCGACGATAAGCTTGATCATGCGTTTGACTGTGTCATTGGCGCGCGGAGCTGCGCCACAGGCGCCAAGGATACCGAAAAACCGGCAGTCCGCTGCCGGGCGAAAAAAAACCGCCGCAAGGGCGGCGGTTTCTTCGTGGCGCGGCCCGCGGGCCGCCACCGGTGCGGCAGCGCAGGCAGCCGCTTAGGCAGCCGCTTAGGCAGCCGGCGTTTCGCCAGCGGCTTCGCCGCCTTCGGCGGCTTCCGACACGGCGCCAGCCGGTTGCGAGATGCTGGCGATGGCCGGGTTGTCGTCACCGTGGGTGATCACGGTCACGCCCTTCGGCAGCTTCAGGTCGGACAGGTGCAGGGTCTGGCCCAGCTCCATCGCGCCAACGTCCACTTCGATGAACTCGGGCAGGTCGGCCGGCAGGCACGACACTTCCAGGTCATTGACGATGTGGTTGACCAGGCCATGGCCCAGCTTCACGCCAGGAGCGGTTTCCTGGTTCATGAAGTGCAGGGGCACCTTGACGTGGATCTTGTCGTTGGCCGACACGCGCTGGAAGTCGACGTGCAGCACCAGCGGCTTGAACGGGTGCATCTGGAATGCGCGCAGCAGGGCCTTTTCGCTCTTGCCGGCCACTTCCAGGTCCAGGATCGACGAGTGGAACGCTTCCTTCTTCAGGGCGTGCCACAGGGCGTTGTGATCCAGTTCGATCATCTTCGGCTCGGCGGCGCCGCCGTAGATGATGCCGGGGGTCTTGCCCGAATTGCGCAGGCGGCGGCTCGCACCCGTTCCCTGTACGCTACGCTCGAAAGCGACAACTTTCATGATGACTCCAAAAGTAAAGAAGGCTGTCCGCGACCAGACAGCCTCGTTGCGGCGCGAAAGACAGAATCGGCGCCGATCAAGTCACGTTTGCCGCCGCAAAACGGCGGCAAACGCAGCAAAGCTTTAAATTCTATCAGGAACCCGCAAACAGCGACATGATCGAGTCGCCCTTGACGATGCGGGTGAAGGTCTCGGCCAGCAGCGGGGCGGTCGAGAGCTGGCGGATCTTGCCGCACTTGGCCGCTTCTTCCGACAGCGGGATGGTGTCGCACACCACCACCTCGTCCAGCGCCGAATCCGCGATGCGGGCCGCCGCGCCGCCCGACAGCACGGGGTGCGTGCAGTAGGCGAAGACCTTCAGCGCGCCGCGCTCCTTCAGCACCTGGGCGGCCTTGCACAGCGTGCCGCCGGTGTCGATCATGTCATCCATGATGACGCAGTTGCGGCCTTCGACTTCACCGATGATGTTCATCACCTCGGCCACGTTGGCCTTGGGACGGCGCTTGTCGATGATCGCGAGGTCGCAGTTCAGTTCCTTGGCCAGCGCGCGGGCACGGACCACGCCGCCGACGTCCGGCGAGACCACCAGCAGGTCGCCGTAGTTCTTCTCGCGCAGGTCGCCCAGCAGCACCGGCGAGGCGTAGATGTTGTCGACCGGAATATCGAAGAAGCCCTGGATCTGGTCGGCGTGCAGGTCCATCGTCAGCACGCGCTCGACCCCGGCGACTTCCAGCATGTTGGCCACCACCTTGGCCGAAATCGCCACGCGCGCCGAACGCGGGCGGCGGTCCTGGCGGGCATAGCCGAAGTAGGGCATGGCGGCGGTGATGCTGCGTGCCGAGGCGCGTTTGAGCGCATCGACCATCACCATCAGTTCCATCAGGTTGTCGTTGGTCGGCGCGCAGGTGGACTGCAGCACGATGACGTGCTTGCCGCGAACGTTTTCCTGGATTTCGACCTGGACTTCACCGTCGGAGAAGCGGCCAACCTGTGCCTTGCCCAGCGGAATGCCGAGGTGCTGTACGACAGCCTCCGCGAGTTTGGGGTTGGCGTTGCCGGTAAATACCATCAAGCCTTCGCTGCTCATTCGGGGCACCTGTCTTGCTGCTGGGGGAGCTTGGTGTCACCGGCGAAGCCGGTGACTTGGAAGATATCGTGTTCCGTTAGGACACTATAGGAAGTAATGGCAGGGGAAGAAGGATTCGAACCTTCGAATGCCGGAATCAAAATCCGGTGCCTTGACCAACTTGGCGACTCCCCTACACAACCGGGCCGTTCATCGTGGTACCAGACTGCCGTACCGCGCCGAACGATAACTTGCTATGCGAACGCTGCGAGCGGGTGATGTGCCAGACTTCTCACACACCTGCCATCCCATTCGGGAGGCAACCTTTCCAAAACCTGCTGCGCTGTCTTGGCGTCGGGAAAACGCGCAAACACGCAGGCTCCGGAACCGGTCATCCGGGCATGCTGATTGTGTTGCTTCAGCCATGCCAGGGCTCGGGCGACTTCGCCGAACTTCGCTGTTGCTATCGGTTCCAGGTCGTTGCGACCGAAATCGAATTTGTTTGTGCGAGCAGCGAAGACCGCAATTATGGAGACGGGCGTATCCCTTGTCAAGCACTCGTCCGAAAAAATTTCAGCGGTCGGCACGTGCTGCTTCGGATGGATGATCACGAACCAGCTGTCCGGCAGCTCGACCGGCGTGAGCTCCTCGCCGATGCCCTGCGCAAAGGCGTTCTGCCCGAGCACGAACACCGGCACGTCTGCGCCCAGCGTCAGCCCGATCCGCATCAGCTCGGGGCGCGTCAGCCCCAGGCCCCACAGATGGTTCAGCGCCAGCAGCGTGGTCGCGGCATCGGACGAGCCGCCGCCGATGCCGCCGCCCATCGGCAGCACCTTGTCGATGGCGATCTCGGCGCCGAAGGTGGTGCCGGTGGCGGCCTGCAGGGCGCGCGCCGCCCGCACCACCAGGTCGCTCTCGGCGGGTACGCCCGGCACCTCCGTGACGCGCGCGACCACGCCGTCGTCGCGGCGGCGGAAATGCAGCATGTCGCACCAGTCGACCAGCTGGAACACGGTCTGCAGCGTGTGGTAGCCGTCGGCGCGGCGGCCGGTCACGTGCAGGAACAGGTTGAGCTTGGCCGGCGCGGGGCAGTCGCGCAGTTCGGGTGGGGGCAGGGGATGGCTGCTTGGCATGGTGCGCTGATGGGGGCCGCTGATGCGGCAGTTATGGCGTCTGCGGATCGATGACCAGGCGCACCGACAGCGGATTGCTACCTGCGTCGCGCGCCAGGTCGATACGGCGCGGCACCTGGGTGGCGGCAGCGCCTGGGGCGGGAGTGTCCTGCCAGGCGACGTAGCGCACGGTCCAGCCGTTCTGCGCCAGCGTCGCCAGCCGGCCCTGCTCGTCGCGCGTGGCACGCGCGGGGCTGCCCTGGGTGGCGCGTCCGTGCAGCCAGTCGCGCATGCCGGCCACCGGCAGCGCAAAACCCAGCGCCTCCTCCATCAGCGTATCGACCTCGGGCGCGTTGCGTGGCGGCTGGTTGGGCAGGTCCAGCGTGGCGCCCGACGGCGTGGCGGTGACCACGGCCAGGGTCTGGCCGAGCGGCGAGACCAGGTCCAGGCGCACATTGCGGCCTTGTTCCTCCCAACGGAAGCTGCCCTGCACGCCCTCGTCGCGCCCGTAGCGCACGTAGTTGGCGGAAAAGCGGCCGGTGTACTGCCGGCTGGCCGCGTCCTGGTCGACATCAAAGCTGCGCGACGGCGCCACGCTGGCGCATGCCTGCAACAACAGGGGTACGCCAAGGCAAAGCAGCGCCAGGCGTCGGGATCGATTCATGGGCATGGTCGTGAGGACGGCGGCGCGGCGGCCGCCGGCTGCGGGAAACGGGCGCCGCGGGCCCGGCTTGCCGGCCGCGGCGCGCGGGCTTACCTGGACGGCTGCGCGTTGAACTGGTAACGGCGCAGCGTATCGATCAGGGTCTCGTTCTCGGGATCGATGCGCACGGCCTCGGTCCAGGTCTTGCGGGCCTCGTCGTGCTCGCCTAGCTGCCACAGCACCTCGCCGAGGTGCGCGCCGATTTCCGCCTCGGGCGCCTTGGCATAAGCGTTGCGCAGCAGGACGGCCGCGGGTTGCAGGTCACCCATGCGGAATTTGACCCAGGCGAGGCTGTCCATGATGTACGGATCGTCAGGCCCCAGCTCGGAGGCACGCTCCAGCAGCTTGAGCGCCTCGGGCAGGCGCTCGTTGCGGTCCGCCAGCGAATAGCCGAGGGCGTTGTAGCCCTGCTTCTGCTGCGGCTGCAGCGCGATCACGCGGCGCAGGCCGGTTTCCATGCTGGCGTAGCGCTTCTGGCGTTCGTCCAGCATCGCCAGTTCGTAGATCCAGTCGGCGTTGTCGGGTTCTGCCGCGACACGCTCGTTCAGCACCTTGCGGGCGCGGTCGTAGGCCTTGTTCTCCATCAGCGTGGCCACTTCGGCCTGGCGGATGGCGGTCACGCGCTGCGAGCGCTGGCCGGGATCGGGAATGTCCTCGGCGTCGGTAAGCATCTCGCCGAACAGTGCCTGCGCGTCGTCGAGCTTGCCCATGCGCGCCAGCAGCTGGGCGCGCTTGGCGGTGGCCGCCGGCGCCAGGCGGACGTCCTCGATACGATCGAGCCAGCGGATCGCGCCCGCGTAGTCCTTGCGTTCCTCGGCGATCTGCGCCAGGTACTGGTAGGCGATATCGGGATTCGCGCTGGGCTGTTTTTCGACCAGTTGCAGGTATTCCTGCAAGTACTGCTCGGCCTCGCCGAAGTTCTTGGCCTGCAGGCTGGTCAGGCCCAGCGCCAGCGGCACGCGCGGGTCGGCGGGGGCGACCTTGCGCAGCGTCTCGAACTCCTGGCGGGCCGCCGGCATGTCGTTCTTCAGCAGGTACAGCCGCGCCAGGGTGATATGGCCGTTGACCGATTCGGGCGACTTTTCCAGAAAGCGCTTGAGCACCGCCACGGCTTCATCGGGCTGCTTCTCGGCGCGCAGTTCCGCTGCCATCAGCGCGGCGGCTTCATAGGCAGGCCGCAACCGCAAGGCCTGGTCTAGCGCGGCCAGCGCGCCGGGCTCGTCGCCGGCAAGTTCGCGCGCGCGCGCCAGCGCCAGCTGGGTTTCCGGCAACTTGGCTTCATTGCGGGTCAGGTCCTGCAGCAGCCTGGCCGCGCCGGCCGGATCGCTGGTACGCGACAGTTGCTGCTGCAACTGCAGGATGGCATCGCCGCGCTGGCTGGCCGGCACCGTGGCCAGTTGCTGCTGCAGCAGCGGGCGGGCATCGTCCCAGCGGCCGTTCAGCACCAGCAGGGTGGACAGCACCTGGCCCGCCGCGGGCGAAGTCGGGGTGATCTCCTTCCACAGGCGCGCGGCGTCAAGCGCCTGCTGCGGGATGCGTGCGTTGAAGGCAATCTCGGTGGCTCGCTGGGCGAAGCGCGGGTCGCGGGTCTGGCGCGCCAGCTCCAGGTAGGTGCGGTAGGCCGGGCCCACCAGGCCGCGCTGGATGGAAATCTCGGCGGCCAGCACCATATAGACGATATCGTCGGTCAGCTCCAGCGACGGCAGTGCCGGCCGCGCCGGCTTGGCGGCCGGGGTGTCGGCCGCGGCCAGTTGCAGCATGGGCAGCGAACCCGCGCCCACGGGAGGCGCGGCGTGGGCAGCGCCCGCCGCCGCCGCCAGCAGCGCGCCGGCGGCCAGCGCGCGCGCATGGCGCCGCGGGGCTCGCCACCAGCGCGCCAGCAGGCTGGCACGGCGCGCCGCGCGCGAGCCGGCGCGCGGGGATGTGGTCAGGCCGCCGCCCGCGGTGGCTTGCAACGTGGAGTCCGGCATCAGGTCCGGCATCAGGTCCGACATGTATTGAGTGCTCCGGCGCGCGCTGGCGAAGGATGTGAGAGATTGCGCATTGATAAGGGCATTGTAGCGTGCCGCTACAATGCGCTGCTTGGCGCCGCAGGCCGGCGCGGCCGGGCGCTGCAGGAGTTTTGAGCGGTAACCAACGGAGAGGTTCGATGCCTGAATTGCCCGAGGTCGAGGTGACCCGGCGCGGCTTGCTGCCGCATGTGGTGGGGCGGCGCATCGCCGCGGTCACGGTGCGCCACCGTGGCCTGCGCTGGCCGGTCGACCCCGGCCTCGAGGCCTGCCTGGCCCACCGCCTGGTGCGTCGCATCGAGCGCCGCGGCAAGTACCTGCTGCTGGAATGCATCAGTGCCGACGCGGCGCAGCCCCCCGGCTGGCTGCTGGTTCACCTGGGCATGACCGGCACACTGCGGGTGCTGCCCGAAGCACCGCCGCCGGGCATGCACGACCACTTCGACCTGCTGCTCGATGCCGGCCCGGCTCCGGGCATGCTGGCGGACACCATCGTGCTGCGCTTTCGCGATCCACGCCGCTTCGGCGCCATCCTCTGGACCACGCTGCCGGAGGCGGAACTGGCGTCGCACCCGCTGCTGAGTACCCTCGGCATCGAGCCGTTCGATCCCGCCTTCGACGGCGCCTGGCTGCACCGCCACACGCGCGGGCGCAGTGCCGCGATCAAGACCGTGCTGCTGTCGGGCGCCATCGTGGTGGGAGTGGGCAACATCTATGCGTCCGAAAGCCTGTTTCGCGCGGGTATCCGTCCGACCACCGCGGCCGGGCGCCTGAGCCGCGCGCGTTGCGACCGGCTGGCGCAAGCCGTGCGCGACACCCTGGCGCAGGCCATCGAGCGGGGCGGCAGCACGCTGCGCGATTTTGTCGGCAGCGACGGCGCCAGCGGCTACTTCCAGCTGGATTGCTTTGTCTACGACCGAGCCGGCCTGCCATGCCGGGTGTGCGCCACGCCGGTGCGCCAGATCGTGCAGGGCCAGCGTTCCACCTTCTACTGCCCGAAATGCCAGCACTGACCTCCAGGCCGAGTGCCTGAGGGGACGCCCGCCGCCGCGGGTCGATGGGCCGGCGCAACACTGGCGCAGCCGAAGCCCTTCAAGGGACGCGAATTCCACAAAAGCGCCGTGGAAACCTGTATCGTGTGCGCAGTCATAAAAAGTTACAAAATGGCCGGCCGCGAGCCATGCAGGCGGGGCGTGCGGACCGGCATCGCGTGAACACGGGCATGCCGCCAAGGGGGGCGTGCCCCGAGGCAAAACCAAGTCAGCCCAACAGGTCCATGACAACGCTCGCCCACCAATTCGAACAATACGGCGCCTGGAGAACCGGGGTCCTCCAGTCACTGGCCGAATTCCAGTCCTGGCTGCAGCAGCACGACCTGTACGATGCACAGGCCGACGACCGCGTGCAGCGCATCCAGAACGTGCTGCGCAGCGACCGTCTCAAGGTCGCCTTCATCGCGGAGTTCTCGCGCGGCAAGAGCGAGCTGATCAACGCCATCTTCTTTGCCGACTACGGGCGCCGCATCCTGCCGTCGTCGGCCGGGCGCACCACCATGTGCCCGACCGAGCTGCGCTACGACGAGGCCGAGCCGCCCAGCATCCGCCTGCTGCCGATCGAGACGCGCCTGCAGGACGCCTCCACGGCCGACTTCATCGAGGCCGGCACTTCGGCATCGCACTGGCATTCGGTGCCGCTCGACCCGTCGTCGCCCGAAGGCATGCTCGAGGCGTTCCAGCACGTGGTGCAGACCATGCGCGTCCCACCCGAGCAGGCCGAGGCGCTGGGGCTGTACCACGAGAACGACCCCGATGCCGCCTACGCGGTCGACGCCGAGGGCATGGTCGAGATCTCGCGCTGGCGCCACGCCGTCATCAATTTCCCGCATCCGCTGCTGCGCCAGGGCCTGGTGATCCTCGACACGCCGGGCCTGAACGCGATCGGCACCGAACCCGAGCTGACGCTGCGGCTGATTCCGGATGCGCACGTGGTGGTGTTCGTGCTGGCCGCCGATGCGGGCGTGACCAAGAGCGACCTGGAGTTGTGGCGCAGCCATGTCGGCGCAGGGCACCGGCGCGGCTGCCTGGCGGTGCTCAACAAGATCGACGGGCTGTGGGACCCGCTGCGCCAGCCGGGCGAGATCGCGCAGGAAATCGCGCGGCAGGTGTCGACCACCGCGCAGGTGCTGGGCATCGAGCAGTCGCGCGTGTATCCGGTGTCGGCGCAGAAGGGACTGGTGGCCAAGGTCACGCACGACGATGCCCTGCTTGCGCGCAGCGGGCTGCCGGAATTCGAGCACGTGCTGTCGGACCAGCTGATTCCGCGCCGGCGCGAGATCGTCTCGGACCAGGTGTACCGGCTGGTGCAGGACATGGCGCGCGCCGCGCAGCAACTGCTGCAGAGCCGCCGCCGCGACATCGTCGAGCAGCTGTTCGAGCTGCGCGGCCTGCGCGGCAAGAACCATGCGATGGTCAAGCACATGCTGATGCGGGTGCAGGGCGAGAAGGACGAGTTCGAGCAGAGCATCAGCAAGTTCCAGGCGCTGCGCCTGGTGTTTGGCCGGCACAGTGCCGACATCATCAAGAGCCTGCAGTTGCGCGACGTGCGCCGCACCATGCGCAGCGCGCGCGAGCAGATGAAGGAGCGCTTCTTTTCGCGCGGCCTGCGCGAGGACATGGACGCCTTGTTCGCGCAGCTGAGCGGGCTGGTGAGCGATGCCGACAACAAGATCGGCCAGCTGCACCAGCTGATCGACAGCATGTACCGGCGCTTCAATGCCGAGCACGGCTTCACGCTGCCCGCGCCGATGCAGTTCACCGCCGAGCGCTACCTGGCCGAGCTGCAGGAGACGCTGCGGCTGGTGCAGGCGCATTTCGGCACGATCAGCATGCTGACGCGTTCGCGCCCGCAGCTGGTGCAAAGCGCGTTCAACACCATGGCCAGTCGCGTGCTGGAAAATTTCCGTGGCCTGAACCGCGATATCGAAGTCTGGCTCAAGTCCGTGATGACGCCGCTGGAAGCGCAGGTGCGCGAACACCAGAAGCAGCTGCGCCGGCGTGTCGATTCGATCGAGCGCATCCATGAAGCCACCGACACGCTGGAAAGCCGCATCGCGCAGCTGGAGGAGGTCCTGAACGGGCTGGACGAACGCAGCGGACGGATCGAAGGCTTTGCCCAGCGGCTGATGCGGCCGGCGGCCGATGCCGGCAGTGCCAGCCTTGCGGTAGCGTAGCGGTCCGGCCGCTTCGCAAGCGTTGCGGCCTCGCCGGCCGGTATATCATGTGGCGCCGCGCCTAGCGGCGCCTTTTTCTTTGGCGCGCCGATGCCCCGTTCGCGCGCCACGCCGTTGCCACACCGATGTCCCGCAAACCAGCCCCCCGTACCGCTCCCGCCCTGCCTGACGATCTCTGCGTGCCGCCTGATTTCGGCGCGCGCGTGGTCGACTGGCAGCGCCGGTACGGCCGGCACGACCTGCCGTGGCAGAACACCCGCGATCCGTACCGCATCTGGCTGTCCGAGATCATGCTGCAGCAGACCCAGGTCAGCGCGGTGATCGACTATTTCCAGCGCTTCGTGGCGCAGCTGCCCACGGTGCAGGCCCTCGCGGCGGCGCCTGCCGACCAGGTGATGGCGCTGTGGGCGGGGCTGGGCTATTACTCGCGCGCGCGCAACCTGCACCGCTGCGCCATGCAAGTGGTCAGCGAGCATGGCGGACGCTTCCCTACCGATCCCGCGGTGCTGGTCACGTTGCCGGGCATCGGCCGCTCCACCGCGGCGGCCATTGCCGCATTCAGCGCGGGCGTGCGTGTGCCGATCCTGGATGGCAACGTCAAGCGCGTGTTCGCGCGCTGCTTCGGCATCCATGGCCACCCCGGCGAGCGCGCGGTGGAGACGCGCATGTGGCAGCTGGCGGAACTGGCCTTGCCGGCGCCCGGCCCGCGCGAGAGCGAGGACATGGTTGCCTATACGCAGGGGCTGATGGACCTGGGCGCGACGGTGTGCTCACGCGGCAAGCCCGCCTGCCTGGCCGATGCCGCCGCGTGCCCGCTGTCCGCCGATTGCGTGGCGCGCCGCGACGGCCTGACCGGCGTGCTGCCCGCGCCCAGGCCGCGTGCGGCGATCCCGGAGCGCAGCACGGTGATGCTGCTGGTGCGGCGCGAGCGCGAAGTACTGCTGCGCCTGCGTCCCGACAGCGGCATCTGGGGCGGCCTGTGGAGCCTGCCTGAGATGCCGGTCGAGACCGTGCCCTTCGACGCGGAAGACGCCGAGGCCTGGGCGCTCGACTACGCGCGCGCTTTCGGCACGCCCGCGCGCGCCGTGCTGGCCGGCGAACTGACCCATGTGTTCACGCATTTCCGCCTGCTGATCCGCGCGATCCGGGTCGACCTCGCGGCGCAGGCCAACGTGCTGCAGCAGGACGGCGCGGCGCCGGCCGGGCAGCGCTGGCTGTCGCTCGACGATCTCGACGCGCTGGGTACGCCCGCGCCGGTGCGCCGGCTGCTGGAAGACCAGGCGCGGGTGGGCTTGTTCTGAACTGAAGCGCGTGCAGGACGACAGCGCGGGACAACAGGGCGCCTACAGCATGTGGTTCTGCCGCATGTAGCGGTGCACGATCTCGATGCGCATGCCCGCGTCGGGCAGGGCCATCAGCATCTGCTTGGCCTTGAGCGGCACCGGCAGCAGTTCGCATAGCCGGTTGGCGACCCAGCTCGGGTCGTCCCACAGGTAGGGCTCGTCGAAGGGCAGGCGGTCGGGCTGCTCGGCGTGCAGCCGCGTGACGATGCGGCGCAGCGCGTCCAGGCATTCGCCCAGCAGTTCGAGCTTGCAGTCGATGATGTCGGGAGGAAGCACCTCGGCCCGTGCCACCAGCAGGCCGTCGTCGCGGGTCTCGTGGCCGAGGATATGGAAGCGGTCGCGGCCGCGCGCGCGGATCAGCAGCACGCCCAGCTGTTCCATGTTGCAGTCGACGATCTCGGCCAGGCAGCCGACCAGCTCCGGCACGGTAGGCTGGTTGGGCCGGGCGACCTCGTCGCCACTGGCAATCAGGCAGACGCCGAACGGTGCGCTGTCGCGCAGGCAGTTGCGCACCATGTCGACATAGCGCGCCTCGAACACGCGCAACGGCAGCCGTCCACCGGGAAACAGCACCGTGTGCAGGGGGAACAGCGGCAGGTTATCGAGCGTCCGTGGCGGATCTGCGGAACCGGTGGGACGGTAGAGGTCGGTCGAGGACATGCGGTGCAGGCTTGGGGGTCGCGCAGCATTGGGCCGCCAGGCCGACGCCGCGCTCAGATGCCCTGTGCAGCCCGGGGGCCATGCCGCGTGCGTCAGCCCGCCGGTGCGAGCTCTCGGTGTCTGACCAGCACATTACCATGTGCCCGGAAATAGTTGGCGAGCCTTTCGGCAATATAGACCGAGCGATGCTGGCCGCCGGTGCAGCCGATCGCCACGGTCAGGTAGCTGCGGTTGTCGGCAATGAAGCTTGGCAGCCACTTTTCCACATAGGCGCGGATATCCTCGGCCATCGCCAGCACCATCGGCTGCCCCTGCAGGAAGTCGATCACCGGCGTGTCGCGGCCGGTCAGCGGCCGCAGCGCCAGGTCATAGTACGGGTTGGGCAGCGAGCGCACGTCGAACACCATGTCGGCGTCGCTGGGCACGCCATGCTTGAAGCCGAACGACTCGAACAGCAACGTCAGGCGCTGGCTGTCGTCGCGGATCAGCTCCTTGATCCAGCTGCGCAGCGTATTGGTGCGCACATTGCTGGTATCGATCCGGTGCGCGGCTTCGGCAAGCGGGCTCAGCAGCGAGCGCTCCATCTCGATCGCTTCCATCAGCGCCGTGTCGTTGAAGGCGCCGCCGCCGGCCGCGCCGTCGGTGCGTGCCGACAGCGGATGGCGGCGGCGCGTCTCGGAATAGCGCTGCACCAGGGCGTCGGTGCTGGCGGTCAGGAAAATGACCTCGACCTGGTGTTCGGCGGCCAGCGCGCGCACGGTGTCGGGCAGCTGGTCGAGCGACTCGCGGCTGCGGATGTCGGTCGCCACGCCCAGGTGCGTGTAGCCCTGAGCGTCGAGGTAGCGGGTCAGTTCAGGGATGAACTGCGCCGGCAGGTTGTCCACGCAGTAATAGCCTGCATCTTCGAGGACGTTCAGTGCGACGGACTTGCCGGAACCGGATATGCCGGTGATGAGGATGATGCGCATAGCAACTGAAGCATAGCATCAGGTGCCGGCTGCGTCATGACAGCTGTTTGACACACCCAAAATGAAAATGGCGAACCTCGCGGTTCGCCATGCTGCGGTGCCAGGGGGCGCTCAGGCTGCCTTCGACAGGCATTCCTTCATGTGGGCCTTGTATTCGTCGCCCTTCTTGCCCTTGCCCGACTTGCTGCAGGACGCCATCTTTTCCTGCTGGGTCTTGGACACGCCGGACTTCGACAGGCATTCCTTCATGAACGCCTTGCGTTCGTCGCCCTTTTTGCCGGAGGCTTGCGCGTTGCAGGCCTTCATCTTGTCTTGCTGGGTGTTGGCAGCGGGTTTGTCAGGGCTGGCCGGGGTAGCAGGGGTGGCGGGCACGGCCGGGGTGGCCGGGGCTGCTGCCGATGGCTTGGCCGGGGTGGCTGGCGTGGCCGGCGTGGCGGTCTGCGCAAAGGCGCTGGCGGCGAACAACGGGGTAACCAGCGCGCACACTGCAATCAGGCTCTTCATGCTTGCTCTCCTCGGGGGTGGAAAACCTTGTCGCCGCGCGCCTGGGTCGGCGTTGCGGCTGCCGTAACGGACGTGATGCCCATTACAGCACAAAACGAAGCATGCCCGAGAAACGTTGACGGGAGCTCGCTACGCCGTTGTAAGCAATTGAAAGCCGCGGCGCAGGACCGGCTACAGCAGCCGCCCCTGACCGCGCGAGACGGCGTCGGCCTGCATCGCGGCGCGCTGGCGGTCCATGAAGTCGCGCAGGGTGTCGATGCCGCGCAGGCGCAGGATGGTGTTGCGCACGGCCGCCTCGACCAGCACCGCAAGGTTGCGGCCGGCCGCCACCTGGATCTTGACCATGTGGATCGGCAGCCCCAGCACGTCCAGATACTGCGAGTCCAGCGGCAGGCGCTCGAACTCGCCGTCGTTGCGCCGCACCAGCTGCACCACCAGCTTGATCTTCATCTTCCGCCGCACCGCGGTCTCGCCGAAGATGGTCTTGATATCGAGCAGCCCCAGGCCGCGCACTTCCAGCAGGTTCTGCAGCAGCGGCGGGCAGCGTCCTTCGATGAAATCCGGGCCCAGCCGGACGAAATCGACGGCGTCGTCGGCCACCAGTCCGTGGCCGCGCGAGATCAGCTCCAGGCCAAGTTCGCTCTTGCCCAGGCCCGATTCGCCCATGATCAGCACGCCCATGCCCAGGATGTCGAGAAACACGCCGTGCATGGTGACGCGCGGCGCCGAGATGCGCGACAGGTACAGGCGCAGGTGGTCGATCACCGCGGCGGACGACACCGGCGTGGTGAACAGCGGCGTCGACGAGCGCGTGCAGCGCAGTTCGAGGTCCGGCGGCGGCTCCATGCCGTCGGCGATTACCAGGAACGGCGGCTCCAGCAGGATCAGCTCGCCCATCTGGCGCTTGCGGGTCTCGTCGTCCAGGCGCTGGTAGTACGTGATCTCGGGCTTGCCGAGTACCTGGATCCGGTTGGGGTGGATCAGGTTGAGGTGGCCCACCAGGTCTGCGGCGGAGGTCGCTTCGCGGGCGAATTCGACGTCAAAGGCGCGATCGGCGCCCTCCAGGCCGGCGACCCACGAGAGTTTCAGGTCGGCTGCGTTGTCGTCGAAGATTGACTGGGAGGTGACGCCGGTGAGTTCCATGCGGGTTGACTGGTAAGGCGGTTTGCCAAGCGCGTGGCGCCTGCCCGGTCTGGTGCCGGACCGCTCTGGGGAATCAGGGGATCAGGGATGCCATGCGATCAGCAATTGATGCACGGCATCGGGCGTGGGCAAGGTCGCCAGGCCCTCGCGCATGTCGCGATCCGACAGCAGTTGCGCGATCTCGGACAGGATCTCCAGGTGCTGCTGGGTGGCCTGTTCCGGCACCAGCAGGAAGATCAGCAGCGACACCGGCTTGCCATCCGGCGATTCGAACGGAATCGGCTCGGCCAGGCGCATGAAGGCAGCCAGGGGTTGCTTGAGGCCCTTGATGCGCCCGTGCGGGATCGCCACGCCGGCACCCAGCCCGGTCGAGCCCAGCGACTCGCGCGCGAACAGGTTGTCGGTCACGATGGCGCGCGCCACGCCATGGTTGTTCTCGAAGAGGAGCCCGGCCTGCTCGAACACACGCTTCTTGCTGGTGACGCTGACGTCGAGGGTGATGTTGCCGGGTGGCAGCAATTTGGCCAAACGATTCATGGGCGATGCGCAGGATTTCAGTTAGCGGGCGGATCGATCCGCCGGGCAGCGGCTGGTTCCCTGACCACTGCGGGCGCGGGGGAGACGCCCGGCCCATTATAGAGCAGCGGCTACCCGAGCCTTGTGCGGTGCAGCGCGGGCAGGCGCGGCCACGATTTCTCTCTCTTTGTATGGCGCAGCATACACCTTGGCGCTGCGCTTGCGAACACTTCGGGCCGCCCCACGTGTACAGCGTTGGCTCGGCTGCCACAGCCCGAGCCGGCGCCAGGGCGCAAAAAAGCCGCGCTTCACGGCGCGGCTTGCCTGTGGAATCTGGTTCAGCAGCCTTCTGCGAGGCCGCCGGGCATAGGTTTATTGCTGCATCTGCGCTGCGGCCATCTGGTACTTGACCGCTTCACGGTCGTGGCCTTGCACGCGATCCTTGTAGCGAATCACCTGACGGTCCAGCTTGTCGACGAGTGCGTCGATCGCCGCATACAGGTCTTCGTGATGCGCCTCGACAAAGATGTCCTTGCCCTTGAGATGTAGATTGATTTCCGCGTACTGGCGCCGGTCCTTTTCCTTGTGATTGTCGACAGAGAGCAGCACGCTAACGCCAATGACTTGATCGAAATGCCTGACGATTCGCTCCAGCTTCGTTTCCACGTACTCACGCAGAGGGGGCGTGATGTCCAGGTGGTGTCCACTGATCTTGAAGTTCATAGCGCTTCTCCTTCTGAAAGAGCCTCACCAGGCAGGCGGTGGGCTCGGCTACAAAGACTTGCGGAGATTCACTGCGGGGATCTTCAGGGCTTCGCGATATTTGGCAACGGTGCGGCGTGCGACAACGAAGCCTTGCTCACCCAGCAGTTCGGCGATGCGACTGTCGGAAAGGGGATTCCTCGGGTCTTCGGCTCCTATCAGTTGCTTGATCAAGGCGCGGATGGCCGTTGATGAAGCCGCGCCACCGGTTTCGGTGGACACGTGGCTGCCGAAGAAGTACTTCAGTTCGAAAGTACCCATCGGCGTGGCCATGTATTTATTGGTCGTCACCCGGGAGATGGTTGACTCGTGTAAACCCAGTGTATCGGCAATCTCCCGCAAAACCAAGGGGCGCATGGCGATTTCACCGTGGGTGAAAAAGTTCTTTTGACGCTCGACAATGGCTTGCGAGACACGCAGGATCGTGTCGAACCTTTGCTGGATGTTCTTGATCAGCCAGCGCGCCTCCTGCAGCTTCTGCTGCAGCCCGGCGGTGCCGGTCTCGCCCTTGGCGCCGCGCAAAATCTGCGCATACATGTCGTTAATGCGCAGCCTTGGCATCACATCCGGATTGAGCTGCGCGATCCAGCCGCCGCCGCTCTTGCGCACGAATACGTCCGGCACGACGAAATCGGCTTCGGGCCGGCTGTACGCGTGGCCCGGGTAGGGGGCCAGCGAGCGGATCAGGTCATGGGCGGCCTTCAGCGCGACCTCATCGACCTGCAAGGCCTTTTTCAGCCGCGTGTAGTCGCGTACCGCAAGCAGTTCGAGGTGATGGGTGACGATGGTCAGCGCCAGCTCGCGCTGCGGGTGCGTCAGGCGGCGCAATTGCAGGGCCAGGCATTCGGCCGCATTGCGCGCACCGACGCCGGGCGGGTCGAAGCTCTGCAGCAGCGTCAGGATGGCGTGGACTTCGTCGGGGTCGAATTCGAGCTCTTCCGGCAGTTCCGCGCAGATCTCTTCCAGCGAGGCGCTCAGGTAGCCGTCGTCATCGAGGGACTCGATCAGGAAGATGGCGAGACCCTTGTCCCGCGCCGAGATCTTCAGCGGCGTGAGCTGCTCCATCAGGTATTCGCGCAGCGTGGGCTCGGCATCGCGCAGCTGCATCGGCGTCTTTTCGTCTTCGTCGCCTTGCGGGCGGCGGGCAAAGTCGTCAAGGCTCCAATCGCCGTTGCTGTAGTCGTCGCCGCTGCTGTTGTCGCCGTAGCTGTCTTCCGCGGCGCCGTCGGCGTGCGCATCGCCGTTGCCCTGGGGCTCGGCGGGCGCGGGCGCGGGAGCGCTCTGGACGTTGACCGAGCCGTCAGCCGCCACCCGCAGCGGGCTTTCGATCCAGTCGTTTTCCCGCTCGAGCAGCGGGTTTTCCGTCAGCGCCTGTTCGACTTCCTGCTGCAGTTCCAGCGTGGAAAGCTGCAGCAGCCGGATCGACTGTTGCAGCTGGGGGGTCAGTGCCAGGTGCTGGGAGAGGCGGAGCTGTAGCGACGGTTTCATGCGACCTATTTTATGCGCATCTTTCCGATGTTGGAACGGAAATTGCTATCGCTGAAGCGCTCTGATCGCCGCTGGCTCTTCACCGCCATGCAGCCATGGGCCGCCCGCGCATGGCGCCCGCCTTGTTACATGCGGAAATTCTCGCCCAGATAGACCCGCCGCACGGCGTCGTTGGCAATGATGTCTTCGGGCTGCCCCGCGGCCAGCACCGTGCCTTCGCTGATGATGTAGGCGTGGTCGCAGATGCCCAGCGTCTCGCGCACGTTGTGGTCGGTGATCAGCACGCCGATATTGCGCGCCTTGAGGAAGCTGACGATACGCTGGATCTCGCCCACGGCGATGGGGTCGACGCCGGCGAACGGTTCGTCCAGCAGGATAAAGCGCGGCGATGACGCCAGCGCGCGTGCGATTTCCACGCGGCGACGCTCGCCGCCTGACAGCGACAGCGCCGGGTTGTTGCGCAGGTGCGCGATCTGCAGGTCGTCGAGCAGGGCGTCCAGGCGGCGCTCGATCTCGGCCCTGGCCAGCGGCTTGCCCTTGTCCAGCTGCAGTTCCAGCACCGCGCGGATGTTTTCCTCGACGTTGAGCTTGCGGAACACCGAGGCTTCCTGCGGCAGGTACGACAGCCCCATGCGCGCGCGCTCGTGGATCGGCAGGCCGCTGATGTGGTCGCCGTCGAGCACGATGTCGCCCTCGTCCAGCGCCACCAGGCCGACGATCATGTAGAACGACGTGGTCTTGCCCGCGCCGTTCGGCCCGAGCAGCCCGACCACCTCGCCGCTCTTCACGTCGAGCGAGACGTCCTTGACCACCGTGCGCGAGCCATAGCGCTTCTTCAGGTGGCGCACGACCAGCGTGCTGCCGCCGGGCAGGACGGCGTTGGCTTCGACGACAGGCTTGTCGGCAATGGTGGCGGTATCGGTCATGGGTACGGTCAGGGTTTGTTGGCGGGCGCGGGCGCGGGCTTCAGGTCCAGCGGCGAGCCGCCCGCGGTGCCGGACTTCTGGTCCTGGCGCGGCGACAGCACCGCGCGCACCCGGCCGGACGGGTTGGCCGCCGCGGCATCGCCGCTGCCGCCGCCGGCAGCGGTGTAGAGTTCCTTGCGGCTGTCGTAGGTCAGCACCGCGCCGCGGATCTCGTCGAGCAGCTTGGCGCCTTGCAGCCGCGCCATGCGGGCATTGCCGATCAGCTTGGAGAACTCCTGCTTGCCGTCGTATTCGATGCGGTCGCCCCAGCCGTCGATATATTCGTCGACGCCTTCGCGCTTCTGGCGGATATAGGCCTGCCGGCCCGGCTTCGAGGTGGCCACGGCGAACTGGTAGCCCTCCGGGTCGGTGCGCAGCTCGGCGGCGTCGGACTTCAGGATCATGGTGCCCTTGGTCAGCACGACGTTGCCGGTCAGCGTATAGATCTGCTTGACGTCGTCATAGCTGGCGTTGTCCGCCTCGAGCACCATCGGCTTGTCGCGGTCCGCCCGCTCGGCAAGGGCAGGCTGGCCCAGCAGGCCGAAGGCCATGGCCAGCGCGAGCAGGGCCGGGGCGGTGCGTCGACGGGACGAAGTCGTCAGGGAAGCGGTCATGTTGGCAGGGTTGCTTGAGGGCGTCGGGATGCGTGATGGTGCGGTTGGCGCGGACACCGGCGCGCGCGCTGCGGGCCGCGCGGGCGGGCGCCGCGTGCGCGGGCTGCGCCGGACCGGGTTCAGGACCCCGGCGCGCGGCCGGGGGACGGCCCGGTAATGATGGTGCCGCGTACATTGCCGAGCAATTGTACTTCGCGGGTGACGTTGTTGAAGATCAGGCCGTTGGCGGTCATGACCGACGGGCCGCGTGTCAGCTTGACCGGCTTGTCGGTCTTGACGATGTCGTCATTGACCAGCAGCTGGAAATAGCTCGACGCCGCGGTCAGCTGCGGATCCTTGGACGGATCCGCGCCCTGCTGTCGCAGCACGTAGCCATTGCCGTACAGGTCGATCACCGTGCCTTCGGCGTTCATGCGGCCGATGTCGGCACGCGCGGTCACCGGCGGGCGGTCCGGTTCATAGGCGCGCATGGCGGGGCGCGTGACCTCGTAGGTCTGGTCGTCCTCGAAATGGATCATGCGCTCGCCGGTGAAGCGGATCTTGGTGCTGCCGTCGGGCGCCAGCTCGGTGGCCGAGAAGCGGTCCATGAAGTAATCGGGCTCGTGCTTCTTGGCGGTCTGCGCGGCCTGGTCTTCCCTGGGGGAGTTGATCTGGACCAGCCAGAACGTGCTGCCCGCCACGATGGCCATCAGCAGCAGCGGCAGCAGCCGCATGACGATGCCGCTGAGGGAGGCGAGGAGTGCCTGCATGTTGTCCTTGGCGTTGTGCCCGGTGTGGGTTTCGTGCCGATGGCGACGTCGGTGGCGCGCCCGCTCAGATGACCTTGGCGCGGGTCAGGTCGTGGATATGCAGCGCGCCGGCCAGGCGCCCGTCGTCGTCCACCACCAGCAGCTGGTTGATGCGGTTGGCTTCCATCACCTGCACGGCTTCCACTGCCAGCTGGTCCTGGTTGACCACGTGGGGGTTGCGGTGCATGACCTCGCCGATCGGCACGGTCTTCCAGTCGCGCGGGGTTTCCAGCAGGCGGCGCAGGTCGCCGTCGGTGAACACGCCGATGGCGCGTCCGTCGGGATCCACCACCGCGGTCATGGCCATGCCCTTGCGGGTGATTTCCATCAGCGCCTGGGCCAGCGGCGTGCTTTCGCGAACCTCGGGCACGGCGTTGCCGGTGCGCATCACGTCGCGCACATGGGTCAGCAGCTTGCGCCCGAGCGCGCCGCCGGGGTGCGAGCGGGCGAAGTCTTCCTCGCCGAAGCCGCGCGCATCGAGCACCGCCACCGCCAGCGCGTCGCCCAGCGCCAGCGCGGCGGTGGTGCTGGCCGTCGGCGCAAGGTTCAGCGGGCAGGCTTCTTTCTCGACCGCCGCGTCCAGGTGGACGTCGGCCAGCTTGGCGAGGTTGGAGTCCGGATTGCCGGTGACCGAGATCAGGCGCGCGCCGATGCGCTTGACGATCGGGATGATCGACAGCAGCTCGCCGGTCTCGCCGGAATTGGAGAAGGCGATCAGCACGTCGTCGCGCGTGACCATGCCGAGGTCGCCATGGCTGGCTTCGGCGGGGTGCACGAAGAACGCGGGGGTGCCGGTCGAGGCCAGCGTGGCCGCGACCTTGCGCCCGATATGGCCGGACTTGCCGATGCCCGAAACGACCACGCGCCCGGTGCATTGCAGGATCAGCTGCACGGCATGGGCAAAGTCGCCGTTCAGGCGGCCGGAAAGTGCGGAAACCGCATCGGCTTCGGTCTGGAGCGTGTCGCGGGCGAGCCGGAGTGCTCGATCCGCATCGAAATTAGCTATCATGGCGACGAAGTATACCAACGAATGCGA
This sequence comes from Cupriavidus taiwanensis LMG 19424, assembly GCF_000069785.1. NCBI lineage: Bacteria > Pseudomonadati > Pseudomonadota > Betaproteobacteria > Burkholderiales > Burkholderiaceae > Cupriavidus > Cupriavidus taiwanensis. The sequence continues at coordinate 335,806 of NC_010528.1, forward strand.
CCGCACCTGGGCCGGCCCATGACGCGCGTCGTGCTCGCCCGTGCTCGCCGTATTTGCGCCGGCAGGGTGCCCGTGCCGGGTCGGCCGCGCGCCTCGCCGGTCACCCTGACCGCCTGATGCATTCTCCGCTGGAACTGACCCTGGTGCTGCTGGCCGCCGCCGTGTTCGGCGTGGTCGGGTTCCGCATGCTGCAGCTGCCGCCGATGCTGGGCTACCTGGCCGTCGGCATCCTGATCGGGCCGCATGCGCTCGGGCTGGCCAGCGACACCGCGCAGACCAAGTACCTGGCCGAATTCGGCGTGGTCTTCCTGATGTTCTCGATCGGGCTGGAATTCAGCCTGGCCAAGCTGCGCGCGATGAAGCGGCTGGTGTTCGGCCTGGGCGGCTCGCAGGTGGTGCTGTCGATGCTGGCGGTAGTGCCGGCCAGCTGGGCCTTTAACTGGCTGTTCCCGTTGTCGTGGCAGGCCTCGGTGGCGCTGGGCGGGGCCCTGGCGATGTCCTCCACCGCCATTGTGTCCAAGATGCTGTCGGAGCGCATGGAGCTGGAAAGCGAGCACGGGCGCAACATCATCAGCATCCTGCTGTTCCAGGACCTGGCGGTGGTGCCGCTGCTGATCGTGATCCCGGCGCTGTCGCGCGATCCGGGTGACCTGATGATGGCGCTCGGCCTGGCCACGCTCAAGATCGTGGTAGCGCTGGGTGTCATCTTCTTCCTGGGCCAGCGCCTGATGAGCCGCTGGTTCCATGTGGTGGCGGCGCGCCGCTCGCAGGAACTGTTCATGCTGAACCTGCTGCTGGTCACGCTGGGCATGGCGGCGCTGACCGAGCGGCTGGGCCTGTCGATGGCGCTGGGCGCCTTCATGGCGGGCATGCTGATCTCGGAGACGCCCTACCGCCACCAGGTGGAAGAAGACATCAAGCCGTTCCGCGACGTGCTGCTGGGGCTGTTCTTTGTCACCATCGGCATGCTGCTCAATATCCGCGTGGTGCTGGACCATCTCTGGCTGGTGCTGGCGCTGCTGGTGGTGCCGGTGCTGTTCAAGCTGGTGCTGATCGCGGCGCTGGCGCGCGTGTTCGGCTCGCGCCAGGGCGTGGCCATCCGCACCGGGCTGGGGCTGGCGCAGGCGGGCGAGTTCGGCTTCGTGCTGCTCAACCAGATCGACGGGCTGAACCTGGTCGACCCGGTGCTGATCCAGGTGATCCTGGCGTCGATGCTGCTGTCGATGCTGGCGGCGCCATTCCTGATCCAGTACAGCGACGCCATCGTGCTGCGCTTCGCCGCCAACGAATGGCTGATGCAGTCGCTGAACATGACCCGCATCGCCGCGCAAAGCCTGCAGACCGAGAAGCACGCCATCATCTGCGGCTTCGGCCGCAGCGGGCAGAACCTGGCGCACATGCTGGAGCGCGAGGGCATCAACTACGTGGCGCTGGACCTGGACCCGGACCGCGTGCGCGAGGCCGCCGCGGCCGGCGACACCGTGGTCTATGGCGACGCCGGCCGGCGCGAGGCGCTGATCGCCGCCGGCATCCACCGCGCCGCCGCCCTGATCGTTACCTATGCCAACACCCCGTCGGCGCTGAAGGTGCTGCACCATGTGCAGGAGCTGGCGCCGGCGCTGCCGGTGATCGTGCGCACGGTCGACGATTCCGAACTGGACACGCTGCAGAAGGCCGGCGCCACCGAGGTGGTGCCGGAGATCATCGAGGGCAGCCTGATGCTGGCCTCGCACGCGCTGGTGCTGCTGGGGGTGCCGATGCGGCGCGTGGTGCGCGGCGTGCAGCAGGCGCGCGACGCGCGCTACAGCCTGCTGCGCGGCTATTTCCACGGGCGCGACGACGAAGAGGACATGGTCGAGCGCGACTCGGTGCGGCTGCACTCGGTGTCGCTCGGGCCGCAATCCACCGCGGTGGGCAGGCGCCTGGGCGTGCTGGGGCTGGAGCGCATCGGGGTCGAGGTGACCGCGGTGCGCCGGCGCGGCATCCGCGCCTTCGACCCGCAGCCCGAGACCGTGCTGGAGCCCGGCGATATCGTCGTGCTGCGCGGCCCGCCCGAGGCGCTGGAGGCCGCGGAGACGCGCATCCTGAACGGCTGAGCACTCAAACGCGAGGGGGCGCGCCGCCGCCCCGGGGGGCACGGCGTTCAGTGCGGCCGCGGCTCGACCCAGGATTCCGGCAGGTTGTCGAGCACCGCGCGCGCATCCAGCGAGCGGATTGGCACGTCGCGATCGGCAGGGATGCGGCCCTCGCCCTGCAGCATCAGGTAGCGCAGGCAGCACACCCGCAGGAACGACGAGAAATTGCCGGCCACGGCTTCGCTGCCGCGGTGTTCGGTCAGTTCGTCGTGCAGCCGCGTGATCAACTGGTTGACGGTCATGCCGTCGCGCTGCGCCAGTTCTTCGAGCACTTCCCAGAACAGGCTTTCCAGCCGGATGCTGGTGGCTGCGCCATGCAGGCGCAGCGAGCGCGACTGGCTCTGGTAAGACGCCGGATTGGCGCGGATAAAGATCTCACACATCAAGGGCTCCCTGGCGGGCGGCGCGGCCGGCGGGACGTGCATGGCCCGCCGGGTCGGCAAGCCATGCATCGCGCGTGGGGGCGCCGCGTGCGGAAAGCACTAATGTACGACCCGCGTGCCCAGCACCGCAAGAAACTGCGCCAGCCAGGCCGGGTGCGCGGGCCAGGCCGGGGCGGTGACGAGGTTGCCATCGGTGTGGGCCTGGTCGACCGGGATCTCGGCATAGGTGCCGCCAGCCAGCTTCACCTCCGGCGCGCAGGCCGGGTAGGCCGAGCAGGTCTTGCCTTCCAGCACGCCGGCGGCGGCCAGCAGCTGGGCGCCGTGGCACACCGCGGCAATCGGCTTGCCGGCCTGGGCGAAGTGCCGCACGATCTCCAGCACACGCGCGTTCAGGCGCAGGTATTCGGGGGCGCGCCCGCCGGGGATGACCAGCGCGTCGTAGCTGGCCGGATCGATCTCGGCAAAGGTGGCGTTGAGGGTGAAGTTGTGGCCGCGCTTCTCGCTGTAGGTCTGGTCGCCCTCGAAATCGTGGATCGCGGTGGCGCACGCGTCGCCCGCCCGCTTGTCGGGGCACACCGCGTGGACGGCGTGGCCGACCATCTGCAGCGCCTGGAATGGCACCATGGTTTCGTAGTCCTCGGCGTAGTCGCCCACCAGCATCAGAATCTTTTTCGCCATCGTGGTCTCCTGTATGGTTACGGGTGTCCGGCGGGTGCCGGACGCGGCAGGCCGGCGCGGCAGCCCGTGCGGCCGGCAGGGCCATTGTGCTGGGCGTCCCGGTGGCGCGGGTGGTAACTGGCTACCGCGCCCGCCGCATGCCGCTGCCACCGCTTTCTGACCGGCGCGCCGCGCGCCCATCTCCCCTAACCGCCATGGCAGATTCCATCATCCAGTCCCCCGACCTCGGCGACGTCACCGGCTACCTGCGCGAGCGCATCCGGACCGTGCCGGACTGGCCCCAGCCCGGGGTGATGTTTCGCGACATCACGCCGCTGCTGCAGGATCCCAAGACCCTGCGCGTGCTGATCGACGTCTTCGTGCACCGCTATATGGACGCGCAGCTGGACCTGGTCGCCGGCATCGACGCGCGCGGCTTTATTCTGGGCGCGATCGTGGCGTACGAGCTGAACCTGGGCTTCGTGCCGATCCGCAAGAAGGGCAAGCTGCCGTTCCAGACCGTGGCCGAGGAATACGAGCTCGAATACGGCAGCGCCACCGTCGAGATCCACGCCGACGCCTGCAAGACCGGCGACCGCGTGCTGCTGGTCGACGACCTGATCGCCACCGGCGGCACCATGATGGCCGGGCGCAAGCTGCTCGAGCGCCTGGGCGCGACGGTGGTGGAGGGCGCCGCCATCGTCGACCTGCCCGAGCTGGGCGGATCGAAGCTGCTGCATGGCGCAGGGCTGCCGCTGTTTACCGTGTGCAAGTTCGAGGGGCACTGAGCGATGCGGGCCACCACGGAGATCCACCAAAGGAGGGTGCATGCCTGACCTGCTGCTGTTCTTGCTGACCTCGGTCGCCGTGACCGTGGCCCCGGGGCCCGACAACCTGCAGGTGCTGGCGCGCGGCATGGCGCAGGGGCGGCGCGCCGGGCTGGTGGCGGCGCTGGGCTTTTCGGTCGGATGCCTGTTCCATACCGTGATTGCCGCGGTCGGGCTGGCCGCGGTGCTGCGTTCTTCGCCGCTGGCCTTCCAACTGATCAAGTACGCCGGCGCGGCCTATCTGATCTGGATCGGCATCCAGGCGCTGCGTGCGAAGGGCGGGCTGGCGCAGGGCGGCGCGGTCGAGGCCGTGCCGCTCGCGCGCGTATTCCGCCAGAGCGTGCTGGGCAACATGCTGAACCCCAAGGTGACGCTGTTCTTCCTGGTGTTCCTGCCTCAGTTCGTGCGGGCCGATGCGGCCCATCCGGGCTTGCAGTTCCTGCTGCTGGGCGTGGTCTTCATGCTGCAGACCGCGGTGGTGTTCTCGCTGTTCGGCCTGTGCGCGGGCTGGCTGGGCGCCTGGCTGCGCCGCCGGCCGGCCACCGGGCGCTGGCTGGACCGTGCCGCCGGGGCCATCTTTGTCGGGCTCGGGATCAAGGTGGCGCTGCCCTGATCCGGGCCGATGGCAAGCCGGCGACCTGTGCGGCCGCATGGCGGTGTTGTCCGCCGCCCGCAGCGCGAGCCCATGCCGTTGCCGGTACCGGGGGCCGGGCGCATAATGAGCCCTTGACAACGACATGATGACCGGGCGGAGCCTCCATTCAGTATTCGGCACCGGTCACGCAAAGGCGCACCATGGGCGTACTCCTTCACCTGTTATCGGGCGTTGCCCTGCTCGTCTGGGGCACCAACATCGTCAAGGTCGGCATCCTGCGCGTCTACGGCGCCAACTTGCGCCATGTGCTGTCGACAAGCGTCTCCAACCGCTTCACCGCCTTCCTTGCCGGCCTGGGCGTCACCGGTCTGGTCCAGAGCAGCAACGCCACCGCGGTCATCGTCAGTTCCTTCGTCGGCCAGGGCCTGATCGCCGTGGCGCCGGCACTGGCGATCATGCTGGGCGCCAACGTGGGCACCGCGCTGATGGTGCAGGTGTTCTCGCTGGACCTGTCGTGGCTGTCGCCGCTGCTGATCTTCGTCGGCGTGATCTGCCACCTGACCTGGAAGGGCAGCAAGCCCGGCCACGTCGGCCGCGTACTGATCGGCCTGGGCCTGATCACGCTGGCGCTGGAACTGATCTCGATCGCGACCCGCCCGGTGGTGCAGGCCGCCGGCGTCAAGGTGCTGTTTGCCTCGCTGACCGGCGATGCGGGGCTGGACATGCTGGTCGGCGCGTTCCTGACCATCCTGTGCTATTCGAGCCTGGCGGTGGTGCTGTTCTGCGGCGCGCTGGCCTCCGCCGGCGTGGTGTCGATCCACGTGGCGCTGGCGCTGGTGCTGGGGGCCAACCTGGGCTCGGGCGTCTCGGCGCTGCTGACAACCTCGGGCAACAACCAGCCGGGCAAGCGCGTGACGCTGGGCAACCTGCTGTCGCGCCTGCTGGGCTGCCTGATCGCGCTGCCGCTGCTGGGCCAGGCCGAGGAACTGCTTGCGCTGGTCGACCATGAGCCGCAACGGCTGATCGTCAATTTCCACCTGCTGTTCAACGTCGCGCTGGCGGTGCTGCTGCTCGGCGCCACGGCGCCGCTGGCGCGCCTGTGCGAAAAGGTGCTGCCCGGGCGCAATACCGGCGACAGCCAGGTCACGCCGCGCCATCTGGACCCGGCCGCGCTATCGACGCCCACGCTGGCGCTGTCCAATGCCGCGCGCGAGGTGCTGCGCATCGGCGACCGCGTCGAGCAGATGCTCGACAACATGCTGCGCGTGATGCGCACCAACGATGCCAAGCTGGCCACGGCGACCTGCCGCATCGACAACGAGGTCGACGACCTCTACACCGCGATCAAGCTCTACCTGACCCGCATCAGCCTGGAAGCGCTGGACGAGCGCGACGGCCAGCGCTGGACCGAGATCATCTCGCTGACCATCAACCTGGAGCATGCCGGCGATATCATCGAGCGCATCCTGCTCGATACCAAGGACAAGAAGATCGCCCACAACCTGATGTTCTCCGAGGCCGGCATGCAGGAGATCGCCGAGATGCACGCGCGCCTGGTCGCCAACCTGCGGCTGGGTTTGTCGGTCTTTCTCAACGGCGACCTCAAGAGCGCACAGGCGCTGATGGCGGAGAAGGCCAACTTCCGCGAGCTGGAGCGCAAGTACGCGCGCACCCATCTGCAGCGCGTGGCAGTGCAGACCGCGGAAAGCGTCGAGACCAGCTCGCTGCACCTGGACGTGATCAGCGAGCTGAAGCGGCTGAATTCGCTGTTCTGCGCGACGGCCTATCCGGTGCTGGAGCAGGCCGGCGTACTGAACCGCAGCCGGATGAAGGAAGACGATGTGGCGCCGGTCACCAGCGTGCAGGCGGCGCAGCACTGAGCGGCACGGCTACAGCTTGTAGCCGAACTTGCGCAGCAGCGCCTTGCGCTCGGCCACATCCGCCTCGGTCTCGATCCCCAGCGGCGAGGCGCCGTCGATCACACCCACCACGCCGCGCCCGGCATCGGTCTGCGCGACAATCACCTGCGTCGGGTTGGCGGTCGCGCAGTAGATCCGGCACACCTCCGGCACCGCGCGCACCGCGCCCAGCACGTTCACCGGGAAGAAGCCGTCGCCCAGGAAGATCAGGAAGCTGTGCCCCGCGCCGATGGCGCGTGCATTCTCGCAGGCCATGTCGATCAGTGGCTCGTCGGTGCCCGACCAGCGCACCAGGCGCTTGCCCGACGCTTCGCAGAACGCCAGCCCGAAGCGGATGCCGGGCACCGTGCCGACCAGCGCCTCATGCAGGTCTTCAACGGTCTTGATGAAATGCGACTGGCCAAAGATGAAGTTGGTGGCTTCCGGCTTGGTGACCGGTACGACCGTCAGTTCCATGGCGTAGCTCCCGTGGCGATGTGTGTCGCCGTCCGCTTCATGGTAGGGCGCGAGGTAGCGAAAGCAAGCCGGCACCTGCTATACCGGACGAGTTGGCCCACCACCGGAGCCGCACATGCCCGCCTTTTTCAGATGGCTTGCCGTGCTTGCCATCGCCCCGACGCTTGCCGCCGCACAGGTCGCTCCGGCATCACAGCACGAGGTCGCGCTGACCGAACTGCGGCACCCCAATGTCGTGGTGGTATTGCGCCATGCCAGCGCGCCGGGCGTGGGCGATCCGCCGGGGTTCCGGCTGGCGGATTGCGCCACCCAGCGGAACCTCGACGCACGCGGGCGCGAGCAGGCGGCGCGGCTGGGCGCGAGCTGGAAGGCGGCCGGCTTCCGGCCGACGCAGGTGTGGAGCAGCGCCTGGTGCCGCTGCCAGGACACGGCGCGGCTGATCGGGCTGGGACCGGTGCAGGTGCAGCCGCTGCTCAATTCATTCTTCGGCGGGGATGCGCAGCGCCGCGACGCGCAGGTCGCGCAGCTGTCGCGGCTGATCGACGGTCTAGACCCGCGTGGCGGTCCCTACCTGATGGTCACGCACCAGGTGGTGATCACCGCGCTGACCGGGCACGGTGCCGACAGCGGTGGCGGCGTGGTCATCGAGTTGCCGCACGGTGGTGCGGCGCGGCGCACGCGGGTGTTGCCGGCGGCCGGGCTGGACTGAGCCGCGGCCCGGCGGGCAGTGCGCGCGTTACGCGCGCTTGAGCAGCGGCGCCAGATACTTGCCCGTAAAGCTCGCCTTGCTCTTCGCCACCGCCTCCGGCGTGCCGCGCGCGATGACCTGGCCGCCGCCGGCGCCGCCTTCGGGCCCCATGTCGATCAGCCAGTCGGCGGTCTTGATGACGTCCAGGTTGTGCTCGATGATGACGACGGTATTGCCCTGGTCGCGCAGCTTGTGGATGACCTTGAGCAGCAGCTCGATGTCGTGGAAGTGCAGGCCCGTGGTGGGCTCGTCCAGGATATAGAGCGTGCGCCCGGTGTCGCGCTTGGACAGCTCCAGCGACAGCTTGACGCGCTGCGCCTCGCCGCCCGACAGCGTGGTCGCCGACTGTCCCAGCCGGATATAGCCCAGGCCCACGTCGAGCAGCGTCTGCAGCTTGCGCCGTACCACGGGCACCGCGCTGAAGAACTCGTGCGCCTGCTCGACGGTCAGGTCGAGCACCTCGGAGATGTTCTTGCCCTTGTACAGCACCTCCAGCGTCTCGCGGTTGTAGCGCTTGCCGTGGCAGACGTCGCAGGGCACGTACACGTCGGGCAGGAAGTGCATCTCGACCTTGAGCACGCCGTCGCCCTGGCATGACTCGCAGCGCCCGCCCTTGACGTTGAACGAGAAGCGGCCCGGGTCGTAGCCGCGTTCCTTGGCCGACGGCACGCCGGCGAACAGTTCGCGGATCGGCGTGAACAGGCCGGTGTAGGTGGCCGGATTCGAGCGCGGGGTGCGGCCGATCGGGCTCTGGTCGACGTTGATGACCTTGTCGAAATGCTCCAGCCCCTCGATGCGGTCGTGCTGTGCGGGCTCCGGAGTCGAGCCGTACAGGTGGCGCGCCACCGCGTGGTAAAGCGTGTCGTTGATCAGCGTCGACTTGCCCGAGCCGGACACGCCGGTGATGCAGGTCAGCAGGCCCACCGGCACTTCGGCGGTGACGTTGCGCAGGTTGTTGCCGCTGGCATTGACGATGCGCAGCAGCCGCTCGTCGTCGGGCGCGGTGCGCTGCTTCGGCACTTCGATGCGGCGCTGGCCGGACAGGTATTGCCCGGTCAGTGAAGCCGGCGACGCCTCGATCTGCCGCGGCGTGCCCTCGGCCACGATCATGCCGCCGTGCACGCCCGCGCCCGGGCCGATATCGACCACGTAGTCGCACGCGCGGATCATGTCCTCGTCATGCTCGACCACCAGCACCGAGTTGCCGATGTCGCGCAGGTGCTTGAGCGTGCCGATCAGCCGGTCGTTGTCGCGCTGGTGCAGGCCGATCGAGGGCTCGTCCAGCACGTACATCACGCCGGTCAGGCCCGAGCCGATCTGCGACGCCAGCCGGATGCGCTGGGCCTCGCCGCCCGACAGCGTATCGGCGCTGCGCTCCAGCGACAGGTAGTCCAGCCCCACGTTGTTGAGGAAGTTCAGCCGCGCGGTAATCTCCTTGACGATCTTGTCGGCGATCTCGCGCTTGGCGCCGTGCATGTCCAGCGTCAGGAAGTAAGTCAGCGCATCGCGCAGCGGCCAGCCGTTGATCTCGAAGATCGCACGCGCCTGCTCGCCCTCGCCCAGCTTGACGTGGCGGGCCTCGGTGCGCAGCCGCGTGCCGTGGCAGGCCGGGCAGGGCTGGTTGTTCTGGTACTTGGCCAGTTCCTCGCGCACGGCAACGGAATCGGTCTCGCGGTAGCGGCGTTCCAGGTTGGGAATGATCCCTTCGAACACATGCTCGCGCACCGTGGCGCGGCCGCGCTCGTTGATATAGGTGAACGGGATTTCCTGCTCGCCCGAGCCGTGCAGCACCACCTGCTGCACCGTTTCGGGCAGGTCCTCGAACGCGGTGTCGGTGTCGAAGTCGTAGTACGCCGCCAGGCTTTGCAGCATCTGGAAGTAGAACTGGTTGCGGCGGTCCCAGCCCTTGATTGCGCCCGACGCCAGAGACAGGTTGGGAAACGCCACCACCCGCTTGGGATCGAAGAACGTGATCTGGCCCAGTCCGTCGCAGCTTGGGCAAGCGCCCATCGGGTTGTTGAACGAGAACAGCCGCGGCTCCAGCTCCTGCAGCGAATACGAGCAGATCGGGCAGGCAAAGCGCGAGCTGAAGGTGTGCTCCTTGCCGCTGTCCATCTCCAGCGCCAGCGCGCGGCCATCGGCCAGGCGCAGCGCGGTTTCGAACGATTCGGCCAGGCGCTGCTTGATGTCGGCGCGCACCTTCACGCGGTCGACCACCACGTCGATGCTGTGCTTCTCGGTCTTCTTCAGCTTGGGCAGCTGGTCGACCTCGTAGACCTTGGCCTCGGCCTCGTGCGCGGTGCCGCCGCCCGAGCGGATGCGGAAACGCACGAAGCCTTGCGCCTGCATGCTGTCGAACAGGTCCGAGTGCTCGCCCTTGCGGTCGACCACCACCGGCGCCAGGATCATCAGCCTGGTGTCTTCCGGCAGCGCCAGCGCCGCGTCCACCATCTGCGACACGCTCTGCGCCTGCAGCGGCAGGTTGTGGTCGGGGCAGTAGGGGGTGCCGGCGCGCGCGTACAGCAGGCGCAGGTAGTCGTGGATCTCGGTGACGGTGCCGACGGTGGAGCGCGGGTTGTGGCTGGTGGCCTTCTGCTCGATCGAGATCGCCGGCGACAGCCCCTCGATCAGGTCGACGTCCGGCTTTTCCATCAGCTGCAGGAACTGCCGGGCGTAGGCGGAGAGCGACTCGACGTAGCGGCGCTGGCCCTCGGCATAGAGCGTGTCGAAGGCCAGCGAGGACTTGCCCGAGCCGGACAGCCCTGTAATCACGATCAGCCGATTGCGCGGCAGGTCGAGATTGATGTTCTTGAGGTTGTGGGTACGCGCCCCACGGATCTTGATTTCTTCCATATGCCGAAAAGTCGTCGCCAGGCAGGCCGCCCCGGCCGGAATGCGCGCCCGGGCGCACCTCCTGGGGGTTACCGGCATGGCCAGGTGACCCGGGAAGCGCGAAGGAGCAAACCTGTTAATATACCCAACTTCGGTTTCCGGGGTTGTCCGGCCACCAGCGGACCCAGGACCCTTGCCGCCCCGGCGGCAATCAGCGCGACCCCGAATCCACACGATCCCACGATCGCAATGCCGTCGATCCCTTCTTCTTCCCCGGAAACGGGTGCCGCCGACGCATCCCAGGCCCCCGCGCGCGAACGCATGACGCGCGCCGAACTGCGTGCCGCGGTCTCGCTGGCCAGCATCTTTGCGCTGCGCATGCTGGGCCTGTTCCTGATCCTGCCGGTCTTCGCCGAATACGCGCGGACCCTGGCCGATGGGCAGGACGCCCAGCGCGTGGGCCTGGCCATGGGCATCTACGGCCTGATGCAGGCCTTCCTTCATATCCCGCTGGGCTGGCTGTCCGACCGCGTCGGGCGCAAGCCGGTGATGGTCGGCGGCCTGCTGCTGTTTATCGCGGGCGGCCTGGTCGCCGCGTTTTCCGACACGCTGTCCGGCATCATCGCCGGGCGCGCGTTGCAGGGCATGGGCGCGATCTCGGCCGCCATCACCGCCTGCATCGCCGACCTGACCCGCGAGCGCCATCGCACCAAGGCCATGGCGATGGTGGGCGGCAGCATCGGGCTGACCTTTGCGCTGTCGCTGGTGATTGCCTCGCCGCTGCTGCACAGCATCGGCATGTCCGGCATTTTCGGGCTGATGTCGGTGCTGGGGCTGGTCGCCATCGGCGTGACCGTGTTCCTGGTACCGACCCCGCCGCCGCCACACCCGGTGCGGCTGCCGTTCCGCAAGGTACTGCTCAATGGCGACCTGGCGCGGCTGAACGTCGGCGTGCTGGCGCTGCACGCGTCGCAGGTGGCGATGTTCATGGTGGTGCCGGCGATGCTGGCCGATGCCGGCATGCCGCTGGACCAGCACTGGAAGGTCTACCTGCCGGTGGTGCTGGTGTCCTTCGTGCTGATGCTCGGGCCGATGATGGCGGCCGAGCGCTACGGGCGCGTGCGCCCGGTGCTGCTGGGCGCGGTCGCGCTGATGACCGCGGTGCAGCTGCTGTTCGCCGCGGTGCACGGGCTGTGGGCGATCGTCGGCGTCTTGCTGCTGTTCTTCGTTGCCTTCAATGTGCTCGAAGCAATGCAGCCGTCGCTGGTGTCACGCTACGCCGCGGCCGCGCGCGGCGCGGCGCTCGGCGTCTACAACACCACGCAGGCCCTGGGCCTGTTCCTGGGCGGTGCCGCCGGCGGCTGGCTGCTCGAGCACGAGGGCCGCAGCGCCGTGTTCGTGGGCTGCGCGGCGGTGCTGTTGCTGTGGCTTATAATCGCCTGGAGCATGAAGGCGCCGCCGGCGCGCGGACAGGAAGCCGTACCGGCCACCGCGGCCTGAGCCGGCGCCGGTTTCGCATCATTTCGTAAAGCATTCGGGCCGGAAAGAGGCCTAGCATCATCGCGCCACCCGGCATTCTGGCGGGGGCGCGATGTTCGTTTACGTCGCGGCACGATCGCGTCAAACTACACCCGCTTTACTTTCATCGTCATCGTATTGCCACGCTTTTCAACACCGCGCGTGGCTTTTGGAGAACATTCACATGGCATCGGTCAACAAAGTCATTCTCGTCGGCAACCTCGGCGCAGACCCGGAAACGCGCTACATGCCCAGCGGCGACGCCGTCACCAACCTGCGCCTGGCGACCACCGACCGCTACAAGGACAAGCAGTCCGGCGAGATGAAGGAAGCCACCGAATGGCACCGCGTGGCGATGTTCGGCAAGCTGGCAGAGATTGCTGCCCAGTACCTGCGCAAGGGTTCGTCGGTCTATATCGAGGGCCGCATCCGCACCCGCAAGTGGCAGGACCAGTCCGGCCAGGACAAGTACTCCACCGAGATCGTTGCCGATCAGATGCAGATGCTGGGTTCGCGCCAGGGCGGCGGCGGCGGCGGTGGCGATGAAGGCGGCTACGGCGGCGGCGGCGGCGGCGGTTACAGCCGCGAGTCGTCGGGCGGCGGCTATGGCGGCGGCCGTGGTGCCCAGGGCGGCGGCGGCCAGCAGGGCGGCGCGGCACGCCGTCCGCAGCAGCCGGCCTCGAATGGCTTCGAGGATATGGACGACGATATTCCGTTCTGAGTATCGCGACATTAGCTCGCCAGCATTGCCATCGAACCCCCGCGCTGCGGGGGTTCTGCTTTTTGGAGCCGACGCATGCAAGCGTGCCATGCGGCCAGCTTCATTCAGGTCCGTCTCGCTGCGCTGAACCCACACAAACCGCATGACCTCATGCGCACACATTCGTATGCGCTGCATCGGGCAAGCCCTATATTTTGCGTTCTTATTTTGTATGCAAAATGGAGGTGCCCGTGAGGGTGTGGAATGCAGGACGCGGCTACGCCATGCCCGTGGCAATGGCCGGCATGGTGGCAGGCATGGCTTGCGGGGTCACCGGTCCGGTGCGCGCACAGCCGGCGGCGTCGGTTTCGGTCTATGGACTGATCGACACCATGGTGCGGTACTCGGACAATAACCGCGGGGACGAGCGCCTGGCCGAACTGAGCGAGGGCTACTTCAGCGGCTCGCGCTGGGGCATGCGCGGCACCGAGGCGCTGGGCGGGGGATGGGCGGCGCTGTTCACCCTGGAAAGCGGCTTCGATCTTGCCAGCGGCAACTCGCTGCAGGGGACGGCGATCTCCAACTACGGACAAGTCGGCACGCAGGGCGCGGGCCGCTTGTTCGGCCGGCAGTCGTACCTGGGCGTCGAGCACCAGGCGTGGGGCAAGCTGACCTTCGGCCGCCAGTTCACCACAGCCTACGATGCCACATTCCGCTTCCAGCCCTATGGCCATCCCAACCTGGATGCGGTGGCCATCCTGAACGGCTACACCGGTCCGCGGCAGGACAACATGGTCAAGTACGCGGGCAGGCTGGGCGCGTTGTCGGCGGCCGCGCACTACACCTTCGGCGAAGCGCCTGGTGACGCGAGGGCCGGCAGCAGCCGGGGCCTGGCGCTGGCCTGGACCACGGCGCGGATCGACGTCGGGGCGCTGCTGCAGCGTACCGATGCGCTGCCGACCGCGGAGGCGCGCACGATCTGGGGCATCGGCGGCAGCAGCCAGCTTGGCCGCGTCAAGCTGGCGCTGGGGTACCTGGATCATCGCTACCGCCTCGCCCCGACCCGCAACCATGTGCTGACCGGCGGCGCCACCCTGCAGGCGACGCCCGCGCTGGCGCTGTCGCTCGCCGCGGGCTATGACCGGCAGACCGCGGCCAGCGGCCATCGGCTGATGCTGACCGGCGTGGCCGAGTACGCGCTGTCCCGGCGCACCAGCGTCTACGCCGAAGCCGACTTCAACCGCATCAGCGGGGCCTATGCCTTGCCCGCCTTCATGGGCGTGCGCGGCAACAAGTTCGGCGGCGGTGTCGGCCTGCGCCATCGCTTGTAAGACGGAGGGCGCATCGTGGTTTCCAGAAGACAATGCATGGCACGCCTGCTGGCACTGCCCGCGCTCCCTGCGCTGGCCGCGATGCCGGCGCAGGCGGAGCGCGGCGCGGCATGGCCGCGGCATCCGGTGCGGCTGGTGGTGACGTTCCCGCCCGGCGGGTCCAGCGACATCGTCGCGCGCCTGCTGGCGCCGCTGCTGCAGGAGCGGCTGGGACAGCCGTTCGTGACGGACAACCGCCCGGGAGCGGGGTCCACCATCGGTGCCGCGGCCGTCGCCGCCGCGCCGAACGATGGCTACACGCTGCTGATGTCGAACTCGGCGGCGCTGAGCATCTCGCCGTTCCTGCTCAGGCGGCCCAGCTACGATCCCGTGCACAGCTTTACCCACGTGCATTACATCGGCGCGGTGCCGATGGTGTTCGCGGTGCACCCCTCGGTTCCCGCGCGCAGCCTGGCGGAACTGGCAGCGTGGATCCGCGCGCAGCGCGATCCGGTGCCGTTCGGCAGCGGCGGCGCGGCGTCGGTGGCGCATATCGTCGGTGAACTGTTCGCGCAACAGGCGGGGCTGAAGCTGACCCATGTGCCCTACAAGGGCGCGGGGCCCATGCGCACCGACCTGCTCGGCGGGCAGATCCCGTTCGCGGTGGATGCGTTGCCGCAGAACCTGCCGTTCCTGCAATCCGGCGACCTGCGCCTGCTCGCAGTGACCTCGGCCCGGCGGGTGCCGCAGGCGCCGCGGCTGCCCACCGTGGGGCAAGCGGGCTATCCCGGCCTGGTGGCCGAAAACTTTGTCGGCGTCTCGGCGCCGGCCAATCTTCCCGAGGACATCGTGCAACGCTTGCATCAGTCACTGCAGGGCATCCTGCAACAACCCGCCGTGCGCGGCCACCTGGAGGCCCAGGGCTTCGTGCTGGCCGAGCGCCGGCCCGAGGCCTTCGCCGCCTATGTGCGGCAGCAGGTGCAGGCATGGGGGCCGGTAGTTGCGGCCACCGGGGCGACGCTGTCATGAGCGCGCGCATCCAGGTGGTGCTGTTCGGGCCGGAGGGACGCGGCAGCTTCAACGAAGCCGGACATGCCGGCGCCGTGCGGGCGCGGGACGCCGGCCATGACGTGGCCGTGGCATGGATTGCCGACCCGGACCCGCAGGCGCGCGCCGCGGCCCTGCTGGCATTGTGCGAAAGCGAACCGGACCTGGTCGTGGCCCACGGCGGCCAGGGCGACTATCCGGTTGCCGTGGCCGCGGCGCGCCATCCGCTGCGCCGCTTCGTGGTCACGCAAGGCAGCGTGCTGTGCGCCAACACCGCGAGCTACGCCGTGCTGCAGGAACAGTCCGCGTTCCTTGCCGGCGTGCTGGCCGCGACGGATTCACGCACCGGGGTGGTGGCGCACCTGTCCGGCGAGAAGGTGCGTCCCGGCCTGAAGGGCCGCGCGGCGTTCCTCCATGGCGTGCGCAGCACCATGCCAGGTGCGACGGCGCTGACCACCTTCTGCGGCAACCAGCATGATCCCGAACTCGCCAGCCGCGCGGTCACCGCGCAGGCCCGGGCGGGT
The DNA here is from genome assembly GCF_000069785.1 of Cupriavidus taiwanensis LMG 19424. NCBI lineage: Bacteria > Pseudomonadati > Pseudomonadota > Betaproteobacteria > Burkholderiales > Burkholderiaceae > Cupriavidus > Cupriavidus taiwanensis. The sequence continues at coordinate 351,457 of NC_010528.1, forward strand.
GCCGATATCGTCTTTGCGATGATCGACGGCGGCCGCGACGGCGCCATCGCCGCCTGCCGTGCCAGCGGCATCCGCCAGATCGGCAACGTGCTGGACTGGACGCGCCGGCATCCGGAGGTGTTCCTGGCTTCGGCCGTGGCCGATAGCGGCTTGTGCGTCGAGCACGCGATCGCGGATTTTGCGCGTGACCGGATCGCATGGGGGGCGGCGCGCGAGTTCGGACTCGAGACGCCGGCCGCGGTGCGGCTGGCGCTGGGCCGCGATGTCAGCCAGGCCGCGCGCGTGGCGCTCGACCACTGGAGCCAGCGGCTGCTCGACGGCAGCGTGGCCGTGGAAGAAGACTATGCCGGCCCCGAGTTCGAGACCGGCACGCCAGCGTCCGCCCAGGCATCGCAGTACCGGTAGGCCGCCGCTCACAGGCTTCAGACCAGTGCCGGCACACCGGCCTCGCGCTCCCACTCGACGCAGTTCCGGCCGTTGTTCTTGGCCGCGTACAGCACGTTGTCCGCGCGCATCAGCAATGCTTCCAGATCTTCGCCGGGCCGCAGCGTGGCCACGCCAAAACTGGCGGTCACGTTGCCCATGCCGGGCAGCACGTCCATGCTGGTCTGCTCCAGCGTCTGGCGCAGCCGCTCGGCCAGCTGCAGCGCCGCCTCGTGCGGGGTGTCGGGCAACAGCACGACGAATTCCTCGCCGCCCAGGCGCGCGGCGATATCGCGACGGCGGATGCCCGCGGCGATGATGCGGCCGACCTGCGTCAGCACCGCATCGCCCGCGCTGTGGCCGTAGTTGTCGTTGATGAACTTGAAGTAGTCCAGGTCGCACAGCAGCACGCTGAGCTTCTCGCCCGGGCGCGGCGGGATCTGGCGCGCCGCCAGGGCTTCGAGGCTGCGGCGCGTGTGCAGCTGGGTCAGCGGGTCGGTATCGCGTTCATGGCGCAGGTCGTCGATCACGTCCTGCGCGGTCGCCGCCAGCAGCGCCAGCCCGAGCGCCAGCAGCAGCAAGGCCAGCGTGGCCTGCAGCCACAGCCAGCAGGGAGTGGGGAGCAGCGCGGCGGCATCGTGCGCGGTGCCCGGCGCCAGCGCCAGCAGCGTGCGCGGCAGGAACTGCAGCGCAAACACCACGAACACCCAGAGCAGCACCCGGTCCACTGTGCGGCCGGTGCGCAGCGGTGCCAGCGACGCCACCCCCGGCAGCAGGATCAGCGCAACGCCGACGTTCAGAACGTAGATACGCGCGACCAGGCTCGGATGCACCAGGTCGAACCACGCCACCATGCCGAACAGCGCAAGCGGCAGCGCCACCCCCGCGCAGCGGTCCGGGCGCGCGCCGATGCGGGCCAGCATGCCGTGCAACAGCAGCGCGGCGCTGCCCAGGTAGAGCGCGCCGGCGATGGTGGCAGGCCCGCCGCCGGCGCGCGGCGGCCACAAGACCTGCAGGCCGATGGCCGCCGCGGCCAGCAGATAGCAGGCGCCCAGCTGCAGCAGGTGGGGCCGCGTGCGCTCGTGGTGCCAGGCAAACAGAAAGCACAGCGCAAGCAGCAAGGCAATGGCGGGATTGACCAGTGCCAGGAATCGACCGGCATCGTGCAACACGAAAGCGTCCCCTGTCTTGGTGTTCCCTGGCAGGGAATCAAGCCTGCGTGCGAAGCGCGTCAAAGCGCGCTAGCCAGGGAACATGGAAAGCGGCATGCCCCCGCGCCTGCACGATGTCGCGCCGTCGGCGGGTCCCGCAATGCGGCCCGCAGCAATTGGACTGGACGGCGCCGGCTGGTAACAAATTGTTTCTGTGCCAGCATTCTAGACATGGGTGGCGCCGCAGGCGCACCCCCGAATGGGGGCCGGACCGGCAAACAATTGTGAACGCGCGGGCAGGCACTTGCCCCAGGCGCCGCGGCCTCCTTATGCCCGCTTCCCGGCATTTGTGACTAATCTGGTAGATGCTGTCGGATCCTCCGGCAGTTCGGTTTTCCCGTACGCAAGGAGATCACGATGAAGACCAAGAAAGCGATGCCAGTGTTGTTGCTGGCGGCAAGCGTGCTGGCGGCGCCGTTCGCGATGGCGCAGGGCGGTGCCAGGTCCAAGCCGATGACCGATCCCATGGCGGCGTCCGCGCCGGCGGCGCAGAACTCGCCGTATATGCAGGTGCAGCAGTGGAAGAAGGGCGACCGGCTGCCCACCGAGTTCCGCGACCGCCAGTATGTGATCGACGACTACAAGCAGTACAACCTGCCGGCGCCGCGCAAGGGTACGCGCTGGGTCGGGATCGGCGCCGAGTATTACCTGGTGGCGCCCAACGGCGTGATCCAGCAGGTTGGCTCCGGCTCCTGAGGCCGCTGCCGCATCCGCGGCACGTATTGCAAGACCGCCACACTCGAAGCGTGGCGGTCTTGTCTTGTGAACGGCATCGTCTGTCAGATGCCCAGGATCTTCTTTGCCTCGAGCAGCGACTTCATCGATTCATCATGCTTGCCGGCCTTGTGATAGGCCTCGCCGTCGGCGCGCAGCTTGGAAACCTTGGCGGCATCCTCGGGCGAGAGCGCGGGCTTGGTCGAGAGCTTGGCGTCGATGGCTTTCATCTCGTTGGGACAATTGTGGGCGAATGCCATGCCGGTGGCGCCGCACAGCACGATCGCCGTGACCATGGGAAGGAACTTGCGCACGGTAGCCTCCACGCAGAACGGTTGGAGTATTCAGCATAGTGCATCGCACGCCGTCCGGCGGCAGGCCGGCCGATACGGCAAAGAGGCCTTCGGCCGGCCTGCCGCAAGCACGAGCACGGCAACGGCGCGGCATACATGCTGCCAGGGATGGGCTTCATGGTTGAAACAGCCCATGCGAATGCACGATTCCTCGTCGTCGCTTTGCCTTGTAGATTGAAGCCAACCGGTACCGAACCGGGATCCCATCGATGAATGCCGCTTCCAGACCCTCTGCCAGGGCCGCCGGCGCACGACGCGAGCAGGCCACCTGCGCGTCCTGGTTTTCCCCCACGCCTTCCGGTGTTATTTTTGGAGGGCGTCATTTTTTTTTGACCGGCCCGGTCCGTACATCCCGATTGCATCGACGCCAGAGGGGAGCGCCCCGCGCATGGAAACCTCCGCCGAACATTACTCGCTGGCCCTGCTGTGCACCGCCGTGCTGACCGTGACGGTGGTCGGCATCCACTACGAGGCGTTGCGCCTGCTGTCCGCGATGCACCCGCGGCGCTGGAGCGGGCGCATGAATATCGGCGTGCTGATCGTCTGCATTATCCTGGTCCATTGCCTCGAGGCGCTGGTGTTCGCCGTTGGCTTCTGGTTTGCCGACCGCGTGCTGGGGCTGGGCGGGCTGGCCAGCGTGGCCGTGCCCGGTGTCGAGGCCGCGCGCGCACAGCCGGGCGCGCTGCGCTATGCCTACTTCGCCCTGGAAACCTTTACCACGCAGAGCCTGGGCGATATCGTTCCGGTGGGCGCGACCCGACTGATCGCCAGTATCGAGCCGCTGGTCGGCCTGATCCTGATCGGCTGGTCGACCTCGTTCACCTACGTCATGATGCGCCGCGACTGGGAACTGGACGACGAGGGCGGCAGGCATCGCCGCGGCTAGCGTCTGGCGTCATCGTTCCAGCTTGCCGCTGCGGCGCTGGGCATTGCGTCTGTACTCAAGCCAAGGGCCGCCCGCCGCGGCCGACAACAAGAGGGGATAACCGGACATGGCAAGACTGGTAATGATCCTGCTGGGCGTTGACTACCTGCGCGCGCGCTGGCGCGGCCTGCTGTGGCTGGGCTGCGCGAGCGTGCTGCTGGGCCTGGTGGTGTTTGTCGATGCCCTGGACAACGCCATCTATTTCCCGATGACGCCGTTCGCGGTGGTGCTGCTGCTCGAAGGCCTGGCCACGCTGGTCGTGGCGCGCAGCGGCATCGGCGGACAGCGCACGCTGCGCCAGGTCAAGGGCGTGTCGTTCTGCCTTGCCGCGTTGCTGATCCTGGCCGGCCACCATCACGGCCATTTCGTGCTGTCGATGATCTTCGGCACGCTGTTCCTGGCCGACGGGCTGCTGCAGATCGTGTCGGCGCGGGTGGTGCGCTTCCGCACCTGGCGCCTGGCCGTCGCGGTCGGCGTGTTCGAGATCCTGGTCGCGATCTTCTTCTATCAGCCGTATCCGACCCACTACGTCGGCACCGTGCCGTATTGCCTTGGGCTGGGGCTGATCTTCGGCGGCTGGAACCTGTTGCTGCTGGCCTCGCGCCTGCGCCGGCTCGACCATAACCCCGGCATGGACCCGGCCGATGCGTCGCCGGCCCCGGCGCCCGCCTATACCGCGCACGCGCTCCACGCGGCCGGCGGGGCGCCCGAGCTGACCCTGTGGGACGGTCCGCCCGGGCCCGGCGAGCATGCGTTGACGGTGCACGTCTGGACCCCGGTCGGCTCCGCGCGCGGCGAAGCGCGCCGCCAGCCGCTGGTCGACCGCTATATCGCCGCGGTGGACCGCGACGGGGTCATCTCCACCGGCCACGCCGCGCTGGAGTCGCCCGAGGGCATCTACATCAGCCTGTATCCGGCCGAAGAGATCGACCGCTCGCCCCACGAATTCACCCGCATCCTGCGCGCCACGCGAGAGAACGACGTGGCCGGCAAGTTCCAGCCGGATTACGAGACCGAAGCGCGCGCCTGGTGCCCCTCGACAGTACAGGTGCGCATCCGCAACTACGACCCCGAGCGCCTGCGCCGCTTCTGGGAGGCGTACCGGCAGGACACCACCTACAACCTGACCTATCGCAATTGCTCCAGCACGGTTTCGCACGCGCTCGAGGCGGCGCTGGAAGGCGCTTCGGCCCGGGTGTGGCGCCAGGCACGCGGCTGGCGGCCGCTGTGGCGCCTGCTCGCCACGCCGGAGCTATGGGTGGCGGCGCAGATCCGCAAGCGCGCCAAGACCATGGCGTGGACCCCCGGCCTGACCCTGGACTACGCCCGCGCGCTGAGCATGCTGGCCGATCCACGGCCGTCCGGGTGGGCCAGCATGACCCGCATGGCGCTGGGCCAGATGCGGCGCCAGCGGCAGGACTGGCGTGAGGCCGCGCACACTGCGCAGGGCGCAGATGCCGGCGCCGGCGAGGGCGCCGCGGCGGGTACGGTCGCAGGTGCCGCAAATGCCGGTAGTGCCAGGCCGCGCGGGAACGATTAAGCTCGCGGTACTTACATGAAACCGTCGAGCCCGAGGAGAGATCGCATCATGCCAAGACGCCAGCGAATCCTGAACCGCATTGCCGCCCTCGTCGCCCTTGGCGCCCTGGCGGTGGCGTGCGGCGCGCATGCGCAGCGGCAGGACCAGGGCGGCGCCGCCGCCGCCATCAATGAAGCCGTGCAGGAGGGCAGCAGCCCTTACCGGCCCGACCCTTCGGCAACGCCGGCCAGCGTCCGCTCGGACGAGTGCCGTGCGCTGGCCGAACAGATCGCGCAGGCGCCCAAGCGCACGTACCGCGCCACCGAGCCCACCATCGAAACCGCGCAGGGCCGCAAGGTGCCGGAACTGGAACGGGACCGGCCCCGGAAGTCGCTGCAGCAGGCGTATCAGGAGAAGTGCACGCAGTAATAGCGGCCGGGCCGCGCTTTCGGCCGGGCGCGCGCCGCTGCGCCTAGCTGTGGCCGGGCGTCACGTAGGCGCCGGTGCGGTGCAATTCGCCCTCGGCCTGCTCCAGTGCGCGGATCGCACCCTTGCCCTTGCGCGCCAGCAGCTGTTCGACCAGCGCCTCGACCACGGCCACGCCGGCGGTAATCGACGGAAAGAACGACGGGCTTTCGACCGAGAACAGCAGCGTGCAGTCGGCGGCCAGCGCGATCGGCGCGACCGTGCTGTCGGTCAGCGCGATCACCTTGCAGCCGCACTCGCGCGCGGCCTCGGCCACGCGGATGCTCTCCTGCGAGTACGGGGCGAAGCTGACCACCACTACCGCGTCCTTGGGCGCCAGGCCGCGCAGCTCCATCTCCAGCGTGCCCGCATCGGCGCGGATCAGGTGCACGGTGCTGCGGAACAGCCGGTAGACATAGTGGAAGGTGAAGGCGATCGGGAAGCACGAGCGGAACCCCGCCACATGCACGCACGCCGCGTGCGACAGCAGCTCTGCGGCTTGCGGCAGCGTCTTCTCGTTGCTGGCGGCGATCCGGTCCAGGTTGCGGTGCTGGGTCTCTAGCATCTCGTCCAGCATGCGGCTGGCGCTGCTTTCGCGCACCACCTTGCGCGCGCGGCGCGCATACGGCTGGGTGCCGCCGCGCAGCGCGTCGACAAACAGCTCGCGCATGGCCTGCCAGCCGTCGAAGCCCAGATGCTGCGACAGCCGCACCAGCGTGGCCGGCTGCACGCCGGCGCTGGCCGCGATCTTGCGCATCGACAGCACCGGCACGTCCTGCGGATGGTCAAGCAGATAGCGGGCGCCGCCCTGGAATTGCGTGCTGAGGGAGGGAAAGCCGCGGCGCAGCATTTCCAGCAAGGCCTCCAGGTCGTGGGGCGGCGCGGACGGCCCGGGTGGCGCTGGTGGCGCCGGTGGCATTGGGGGCCCGGGCCGGGATGAGGCGTGGGAATCGGACGGCATGGGTGCTCCGGCTTCAAGGTTGTAACGATTGTTGCACAGGTGCGGCCGCCTGCGCACCGCGTCGGTGGCGAGGGCGGGCGGATTAACGGCCGTGCGCGCCGGATTCTTGATCGCTGGCGACAACCGGCGGCGCCACTGTCACTTCGCTACAACGCCGGCCAACCGGCATCGTATTTTCCTTACCCGCTTAACGCATCGTGACTTACACTCCGCGCCATAACCTCCGGAATTCGGTCGTCCGGAACATAATGAGTAGCGGAGCGCGAGCATGGGACATAGAAGCCCGGCAGTGCGACACGGTGGGAGGGTCAACCCGCCGTTTCGGGTCATATTCAGGGTCAAACCGGGGGTCGGATACCACACAGGCGTCCAGGCTGGCCGGACTCAGGGGGCTGCCGGCATGCCATGCCGGGGCAGGCCGCCGCATGGCTTCACGCTGATCGAAGTCATGATCACCGTGGCGGTCATCGCCATTCTTGCCGCCGTCGCCATTCCCAACTACAGCCGTTACGTGGTGCGCTCGAACCGCGCGGCGATCGAATCGTTCATGCTGGAGGTCGCGGGCGCGCAGGAGCGCTTCCTGGTCGACAACCGCGCCTATGCCGCCACGCTCGGTGCGCTCGGCATGTCGGTGCCCGCAGGGCTGGCCACGCGCTACGACGTCACGGTGACACCAAACGCGGCGCTGCCGCCGGGCTACCGCATCGTGGCCACGCCCAGGGGCAGCCAGCTCAGCGACACCGATTGCGGCACGCTGACGCTGACCAGCGCCGGCGCCAAATCCGCGTCGGGCGCCGGCACCGACTGCTGGAACTGACCATGCGGCCCACCCCTGCCCACGCGCATGACAGGCGGCTTTCCGCCTGGCGCGGCTTTACGCTGATCGAGCTGCTGTGCGCCTTGTCGGTGCTGGCGATCCTGGCGGTCGCGGCGGCGCCGTCCTTTGCCGCGCTGCTCGCCGGCCAGCGCGTGCGCAGCGCCTCGCTCGACCTGGCCTCGGCATTGGTGCTGGCGCGTAGCGAAGCGGTCAAGCGCAATGCCACGGTTTCGCTGGCGCCCACGGGCGCCGCCTGGACTGCCGGCTGGACGGTCAGCGCGGGCGCCGAGACGGTTCGTTCGTTCGGGCCCTATGGCGGCCTCACCATCACGCCCAGTGCGGCCGGCGGCCTGGCGCTTGGCAACGACGGCCGGCTGACCGGCGCGGCGATGACCTTCGAGCTTGCGCCCAGCGGCGACACCGGGGCCACGGCGCGCGTATGCGTGCAGGTCAGCGAGACCGGCCGCATCGCCTCCACCAACGGAGCCTGCACATGACGCGCATCGCTTCGCGCATCCCGTCGCCGCGGCGGCGCCTGCCCGTGCGCCGTGCGCAGGGCGGCTTCCTGCTGATCGAAGTGCTGGTGGCCGTGGTGATCCTGCTGGTCGCGCTGCTGGGCACGGCCGGACTGGTGGCGCGCTCGGGGCAGACCGAGATGGAGTCCTACCAGCGCGTGCAGGCGCTGGCGCTGCTGCAGGACATGGCCGCGCGCCTGAATGCCAACCGCCAGGTGGCGGCGTGCTATGCCAACGGCGCCGCCGGCATGCAGCTGGGCAGCGCGGCCGCGCCGCCGGCCGCGTGCACGCAGGGCAGCGCCGCGCAGAACGCCACCGCCGACGCCGACCTGCAGGCCTGGAACGCGGCCTTGCTCGGCAGCGCCGAGAAGCGCCCGGGCGCCAGCGCCGCCGATCCGGCGCAAGCCGTGGGCGCCATGATCGGCGCGCGCGGCTGCATCGAGACCGTCGACGCGGTCAACCAGGTCTACCGCATCACCGTGGCGTGGCAGGGCCTGGCCACCACGGGCGCACCGGCGCTGGGATGCGGCAAGGACCAGTATGGCAACGACGCCTATCGCCGCGCGGTCAGCACCCAGATCCGCATCGGCACGCTCGGGACTGTGTCATGACCGCGCCGCGCATCGCTGTGCCTGCCTTCCGCCGCGGCGCCACGCGCCTGCGCCGCCAGCGCGGCATCTCGCTGATCGAGCTGATGATCGGCATCACCATCGGCCTGGTGCTGCTGACCGCGCTGGCCGGCCTGTATTACGCCAACAGCCTGTCGCGCACCGAGTTCGCCAAGGCTGCCGAACAGGTTGAGAACGGGCGCTATGCGCTCGAGCAGATCCGGCGCGAAGTAGAGCTGGCCGGGTTCTTCGGCGTGGGCAATATCGCGCGCGGCAACAAGGCCGCGGAGCCGGCGCTGTGCGCGACCGATCCCGCCGCGCTGGGCTTCTCGCCCACCGCCGAGACCGTGCCGTTGGCGCTGACCGGCTATGCGCCGGGCGTGGCAGCCCCGTGCCTGCCGGATCTCGCAGCGACCTCCGAGGTGCTGGTGGTCCGCCGCGTGTCGACCACGCCGGTGGCCGCGCCTGCGCCGGGGTCGGCTTACCTGCAGGTGTCGGCGTGTTCGCAGGACGCGCAGAACTTCGTCTTCGACGCCAGCGGCGCGGCGGCCTTCGGGCTGCGCACCAAGGCCTGCGATGCGGCGCAGCCGGCCGAATTGCGCCGGGCCATGGTGCGCATCTTCTACCTGGCCGGCTGCGACCGCTGCAGCAACGGCGGCGACGGCATTCCCACGCTGAAGATGGCCGAGCTGGTCAACGGCGCGTTCCAGTCGCGCTCGGTGGCACAGGGCGTACAGGACATGCATGTGCAGTACGGCGTGGACCAGGACGGCAACGGTTCGGCCGACTGCTATGTGACCGATCCGCGCGCCAACAACAGCGGCGTGTGCACCGCCGTGCCGGGTTATGACTGGGGCGTGGCGATCAACAACCTGGCCAATGTCACCACCGTGCGCGTGCACTTGCTGGCGCGCACGCTGAAGCCTTCCGGCGGCCATACCGACAACCGCACCTACGAAATCGGCCGCGCGGTGGCCGCGGGTCCGTTCAACGACGGCTACAAGCGCCACGTCTACGCCCAGGTGGCGCGGCTGGTCAACGTGGCCGGCCTGCGCGAGCAATGACGCCATACCGGCACCACACTGCGATGAGAACCACGATCAAGTCAACCGGTGGCGCGCTGCGCCGCAGTCAATCCGGGGTCACGCTGGTGGTGACGCTGGTGTTCATGGTGATGTTCCTGATGATCGCGGTGGCCATGGTGAATTCCGGCCTGATCAACGTCAAGGTGGCATCCAACCAGCAGCACAGCGCCGAGGCACGCGACGTGGCGCAGCAGGCGATCGAGCAGGTGATCAGCGACGACTTCACCAAGGCGCCGGTGGCGGTGGACGTGCCAGTCGACGTGACCGGCGACGGCACCGCGGATTACGTGGCGCAGGTGGCCGTGCCTGCCTGCGTGACCAGCAAGCCGGTGGCCAAGGTGATCGATCCGGAGAAGCATCCCGAGGATGCCGAATGTACGCTCGGCAGCAGTACCGGCAACGGCAATCTCGTGGTGGGCCCGGGCGGCGCCAACGTGGTCAGCTCGCTTTGCAACGATACGCAGTGGGATGTCGCCGCCACAGTCAATGACGCCAACACCGGCACGGTCGCGACGGTGCACCAGGGCGTGGCCGTGCGCACGCTGTATGGCTCCACCTGCCCCTGATTGCCACGGGCGCGCCGCAGATCTTTAAGAGGAAAAACCAGCATGTCCATGTCCGCCCGCCGGCTTCGCGCCTATGCTGCCTGTGCCACGGCCCTGTTCGGGCTGGCCGCCGCGCCTGCGGCGCAGGCAGAAGACATCGACCTGTTCACCGGACTGCAGGCCAACGCCGGCGCGCGTCCCAATGTGCTGCTGATCCTGGACAACGCCTCGGCATGGAACGCCAATGCGCAGGTCGATTGCGAAACCCCGGGCGTGGTGGGGCCGAACAACCTGAACAACAACGTCGGCGCCGAGCAGTGCGCGCTGTACAAGGCGGTGTCGGACCTGATCCGCGACCCCAATACCACCGGCAAGATCAACCTCGGCGTGATGATGTTCGGGGGCAGCAACAACACCGGCGCCCAGTTCCGCTTCCCCAGCGTCACGCCGCCGACCGCGCCGTCCGGGCTGGTGCTGCTGGACCAGGCGGGCGGCGAGCAGATGCTGGCGTTCATCAAGAGCATCGACCGCACCAAGGACAGCTCCAACAACTCGCAGGTCGGCGGTGCCATGCAGGAGGCCTGGGCGTTCTTCTCCGGCAAGACCGGGCTGTCTGGCACCACCTACAAGTCGCCGATCAGCAATCCGTGCCAGAAGAACTTCATCATCTACATTGCCAACGCGCTCAACAACGGCAAGCCTCAGGACACCGGCCAGGACGCCTATAACAAGCTCAGGGAGGCGGGCGCCACCGCCGCGCAGCTCACGCCGATTCCGCTGTCCCGGGGCAACAACATCGACAACTGGGGCGATGAGTGGGCGCGCTTCCTCAACGGCATGGACCTGAACGCGGCCAACAACGCGGGTTCGGTCACGGCGACGCGCCAGAACATCATCACCTACACCATTGGCGTCACGGACGGCAGCAAGCAGAGCCTGGACTACCTGGAGTTCGTCAACAGCATGGCCACCAAGGGCGGCGGTGGCAACTTCACGGTGCGGGCCGGCGACGACGACGCGCTGGCCAAGGCGCTGAAGGACATCTTCAACGAGATGCAGGCGGTCAACAACGTGTTCGCCTCGGTCAGCCTGCCGGTCAGCGTGAACGGGCAGGGCTCGTACCTGAACCAGGTCTACATCGGCATGTTCCGCCCGGACGGCAAGGCGCGCCCGCGCTGGGTCGGCAACCTCAAGCAATACAAGCTGGGCTACGACACCAACGGCAACCTGGTGATGCTCGATGCCGGCGTGCCGGGCGGCACCGATCAGACGTCGAAGAGCGCGATCAGCAATGCCGGCACCGGCTTTATCTCGCCCAATGCGCGCAGCTACTGGACCGAGGATCCGCCGAAGCAGGTGGCCAGTTCCAGCATCGTCACGGACTGGCCCGCCGACGGCTTCTGGAAGAATGCCTCGGCGCAGCTGCGCAACGCCAAGGACGCGCCCGATGGCGAGATCGTCGAAAAGGGCGGTGCCGGTGAAATGCTGCGCGCCGACTACCTGACCAGCCAGGGCGCGCGCCGGCTGCTGACCTGTGCCGACGCCAAATGCACCAAGGGCACGCCGCTGGCCGCTTTCAGTGCCGCCAACAAGGCGCTGACCGAGGGCAACGGCCCGTCGCTGCTGAAAACCACGGCGGCCGACGTGGCCAACATGATCGACTGGGTGCGCGGCAAGGACGTCTTTGCCGCGCTGACCGGCACCGATCCGAAAAAGGAAGCCGAGCCCGGCCCCGGCGGCAACGTCACGGTGCGCGGCTCGATCCACGGTGACGTGCTGCATTCGCGTCCGGTGGTGGTCGACTACGGCGGCAGCACCGGCGTGGTAGTGTTCTACGGCGCCAATGACGGCGTGTTCCATGCCGTCAACGGCAACCGCACCGGCGCGATTTCCACCGGCGCCGGGCAGGTGCGCGCCGGCGGCGAGCTGTGGGGCTTTGTCGCGCCCGAGTTCTACGGCAAGCTGGCACGCCTTTACAACAACGCGCCCGAGGTGCGGCTGACCGGCAGCCCGCAAGACACCGCCGAGGTCCAGTTCACGCCGCGCGACTATTTCTTCGACGGCACCACCACGGTCTACCAGAACCTGAGCAACCCGGCCGCGCCGCAGGTGACCATCTACCTGACCGCGCGGCGCGGCGGCCGCCTGGTGTATGCGCTCGACGTCAGCGATCCGGCGCAGCCGAAGTACCTGTGGAGCAAGACCAGTGCCGATATCCCGGAACTGGGCCAGACCTGGTCTCAGCCGCGCGTGATGCGCGTGCGCGGCTACAGCACGCCGGTACTGATCATGGGAGCGGGCTATGACCCGGACGGCGAAGACTCCGACCCGGCGCTCGGCGGCGAACCCACCGCGGCGAACAAGCAGGGCCGCGGCGTGCTCGTGCTCGACGCCGCCACGGGCAACGTGGTCTGGGCCGCGCTGGGCAGTTGCGCCGGCATCACCACCGGAACCTGCGTCACCATCGACAGCCGCGCGATCCCTTCGGACGTTGCCGTGGTCGACCGCAACGGCGACGGCTATGCCGACAAGGCCTACGTCGGCGACGTGGGCGGCAATGTCTGGCGCATTGACTTCGGCGCGCTGGAAACCGACGTGCCGTCGACCTGGACCGTCGGCAAGCTGGCCCAGCTGGGCGGGGCGGTGAACACCAACGACGCGCGCAAGTTCCTCTATCCGCCCGATGTGGTTGCTACCGGCAAGTACGATGCCGTGATGATCGCCTCGGGCGACCGCGAGAAGCCGCTGTATTCGCTGAGCCAGACCCCGGGCGCGGCGCAGAACGTGCGCAACCGCTTCTTCATGGTCAAGGACACGAACGTCGACGGCAGGCTGCCTTCGACCTGGACGGCGGTCAAGGCGGCCGATCTGGTCGATGCGACCAGCGTGGCCTATCGCGATTCGGCGGTGGCGAGCGGCTTCTACCTGTCGCTGGAATTCGGCGAGAAGGCGGTCAATGCGCCGCTGACCGTGGCGGGCTACACGTACTTCGGCACCAACACGCCTTCCAAGGTCCAGCCCGGCGCCTGCTATCCCGACCTCGGCGTGGCGCGCGGCTACGCAGTGTCGTTCCTGACCGGGCTTGGCATGAACAACGGGCCGCGCTATGTCACCTTCGACAACGGCGGGCTGCCGCCGTCTCCGGTGTTCGGCATGGTGTCGGTCACGCAGGCCGATGGCTCGACCCGGCTGGTGCCGGTGCTGATCGGCGGCGGCAAGGCGGGCGGCACCGGCGGCGACGACAAGTCTTCGCTGGGCGGCCAGGAAGTGAAACCCGCCAGCGCCGGCAAGCGCAAGCGCACCTACTGGTACACGCAGAGCGACAAGACCTGAGCGTGGTGCCGGACGCCAAGCTGCGCGCCGCTAGCGTGGCGCTGACGCCATCGCGGCGTCTTCTTCCCACCACCCGCCCCCCAGCGCCTGCAGCAGCGCCGCCGAATCCGCCAGCCGGTCGGCGCGCGCCTGCGCCAGTTCCAGCGCGGCCTGGCGCGACTGCCGCTCGGCATCCAGCAGCGCCAGCTGGCTGACGCCGCCGAGCCGGTACTGCTCCGACACCACCGCCAGCGTATCGCGCGCCTGCCGCGCGCCGTCGGCGCGTTCGCGCAGCGCGGCGGCGTCGGCCTCGAGCGCGCGCAGCGCATCGGCGACATCCTGCAGGCCCTGCAGCACGGCTTGCCGGTACGCGGCCAGCGACTGTTCATACGCCGCTTCCGCCGCGCGCTTGCGCGCCTGCAGCTCGCCACCGCGGAACACCGGCTGCACCAGTCCCGCGGCCAGGCTCCAGACGTTGAGGCTGCTGAACAGGTCGCGCGCCGCGGTGGCCTGCGTGCCGCCGCTGGCGCTCAGCGTGACCTGCGGATAGAGGTTGGCGGTGGCCACGCCGATATTGGCCGAGGCCTGGTGCAGCAGCGCCTCGGCCGCGCGGATATCGGGCCGGCGGCGCGCCAGCGTCGCGGGCAGGCTCACCGGCAACGTGTCGGGCAGGTGCAGCGCATCGAGATGGAATTCCGGCAGCGCGGCCGACGCCGGAGTCTGGCCCGTGTAGACCGCGAGCTGGTGCCGGGTGGCATCGAGCTGGCGCTGCAGCGCCGGCACCAGCGCCCGGGTTTGCGCCAGCTCGGCGCGCCGGCGCTGCAGCTCGACGCGCGCGACGCCGCCTTCGCGCAGGCGTGCCTCGGTGATGCCGAGCTGGCGCTGCTGCGCCGCGACCATCGCGGCGGTATCGGACAGCTGCGCGCGCAGGCCGGCTTCGCGGATGGCGGCGGTGGCGACGTTGGCGGCCAGCGCCAGGCGCGCGGCCTCGAGTTCGTAGCGCTGGTAGTCCACCACCGCCTGCAGGCCTTCCAGCTCGCGCCGCTGGCCGCCGAACAGGTCCAGCGCGTACGACACCTGCACCGTCGCGCCGTACAGCGTGAACGGGCCGGGGCTGGGAATGGCGGTGATGCCCAGCGACTGGAAATCGACCTGCTGGCGCGAGGTGTCCAGCTTCGCGTCGATGGCAGGCCAGCGCGTCGCGCCGGTGCGGGCGGCCAGGTTTTCCTGCGCTTCCAGCAGCCGCGCGCGGGCCTGCGCCAGCGTCGGGCTGGCCGCGAGCGCGCTGCGGATGGTGGCGTCCAGCGCCGGGCTGCGGAACAGCGTCCACCACTGCGCCGGGACATCGGCGCCGGCCGCCAGCGTCTGCGCGTGGGCCTGGCCGGGCGCGTCGGCACCGTCCGCGGCAACGGTTGCCACCGGCTGCGGACCCGGCACGTAGCCGGCGTCGTCCGGCGGCGCGGGCACGCGAAAATCGGGCCCGACCGCGCAGCCGCACAGCAGCGCGGCGGCGAACAGGGACGTCAGTCGTTGCATGAGCCGCTCCTTCAATCGAGCGTGCGCCGGTAGAAACGCACCGCGATCGCCATCACCACCACGATAAACAGCGCCATCGGCCACAGATTGGGCCACAGCTCGAACCAGCCGTTGCCCTTGAGCAGGATGCCGCGCACCATGCGGTGGAAATAGGTCATCGGCAGGATGTTGCCGATCGCCTGCGCCCAGCCCGGCATGCCGGCAAACGGGAACATGAAGCCGGACAGCAGGATGTTGGGCAGGAAGTAGAAAAACGTCAGCTGCATCGCCTGCAGCTGGTTCTGCGCCAGCGACGACAGCGTGATGCCCACGGTCAGGTTGGCCGCGATGAACAGCAGCGCCGCCAGGTACACCGCCAGCACCGAGCCGACAAAGGGCACGCTGAAGATCCAGCGCGCGGCCAGCAGCACGATGGTGGACTGGATCAGCCCGATGAAGATGTACGGCACGATCTTGCCGGTCATCACCTCGAGCGGCCGCACCGGCGTGGCCAGCAGGTTCTCCATGGTGCCGCGCTCGCGCTCCCGCGTCATTGCCAGGCCGGTCATCATCACCATCGTCATCGTCAGGATCACGCCCATCAGGCCAGGGACGATGTTGTACTGGGTGATGCCTTCCGGGTTGTAGAGCCGCTGCACCTGCACGTCGAAAGGCGGCCTGCCACCCGCCAGTGGCGCCAGCGCGCCCTTCAGGTCATGCGTGGCCACGCGGTAGGGCAGCTGCGGCAGCGCGGCGATGGCCTGGCCGGTGGCAGAAGGATCCGTGGCGTCGGCCTCGACCAGCAGCGCGGGCCGTTCGCCGCGCAGCAGCCGACGCGTGAAGTCGGGCGGGATGGTCAGTACGAACTGCACCTCGCCTTTCATCAGCGCTTCGCGCCCGGCGCGCTCGTCGGGCAGCGTGCCGACCAGCTTGAAGTAGGTCGACTGCTCCATGCTGGCGATGAACGAGCGCGTGAACTCGCTCTGGTCGGCGGCGATCACCGCAGTCGGCAGCTGGCGCGGGTCGGTATTGATGGCAAAGCCGAACAGCAGCAGCTGCATGATCGGCAGGCCGACGATCATGCCGAAGGTGACGCGGTCGCGCCGCAGCTGCAGGAATTCCTTCAGCACGATGCTCCACCAGCGCTGCAGCGAGAAGCGCGCCGATGCTGAAGCAGTGGCCGGCGTCATGGCGCCTCCCTGGTCTTGCGCGCCATGTTGTCCTCGGCGCCGCTCATCATGTGGATGAACACGTCTTCGAGGCTGGTCCGCGCCTGCTCGATGCGCCGGCCCGGCCCGGCCAGGCGCGCGAGGGTCTCGGCCAGCGCCTGCGCATCGCGCCCGGTCACGTGCAGCGCGGTGCCGAAGGCCACGGTCTGCTCCACGCCCGGCGCGCCCTGCAGCTGCGCCGACAGCGCCGCGAGGTCGGCGCCTTCCACGCTCCAGGTCGAGAGCCGCTGGCTTGCCACCACTTCATCGGCGGTGCCCTGCGCCAGCAGCCTGCCGTAGGCGATATAGGCCAGCTTGTGGCAGCGTTCTGCTTCGTCCATGTAGTGCGTGCTGACCAGCACCGAGATGCCGCGCGCGGCCAGCTGGTGCAGCTGCTCCCAGAAGTCGCGCCGCGCCTTGGGATCGACGCCGGCGGTGGGTTCGTCGAGCAGCAGCAGCTCGGGCTCGTGCAGCAGGCAGGCCGCCAGCGCCAGGCGCTGCTTCCAGCCGCCCGACAGCGCGCCGGCCAGTTGCGCCGAGCGCGTCGCCAGGCCCAGGTCCTCGAGCGCGCGGTCGACGGCCTCGCGCCGGTTGGGCATGCCGTACACGCGCGCGACGAAATCCAGGTTCTCGCGGATCGACAGGTCGTCCCAGTACGAGAACTTCTGCGTCATGTAGCCGACGCGGCGCTTGATCTCGTCAGACTCGGTCAGGATGTCGAAGCCCAGGCAGGTGCCCGCGCCGGAGTCCGGCGTCAGCAGTCCGCACATCATGCGGATCGAGGTGGTCTTGCCGCTGCCGTTGGGCCCGAGGAAGCCGAAGATCTCGCCGCGCGCGACCTGCATGCTGAGGTCGTTGACCACATGCTTGTCGCCGAAGTGCTTGTTCAGCCCGCGCACGTCGATGGCGAGGCCGAGGCTGGTGCCGTTGGCGGTCGCGTTCATTGCCGCACCACTTCCACCGGCTGGCCGGGCCGCAGCCTGGGCGCATCGGCGGCCGACGGCCGCGCTTCGACCAGGAACACCAGCTTGCGCCGGGTCTCGTTGCTGTAGATCACCGGCGGCGTGTACTCGGCCTCGTTGGCGACATAGCTGATGGTGGCGGCCACCGGCGCGGCGCAGCCGTCGCAGCGCACCTGGACCGCCTGGCCGTTGCGCAGCGCGCCCACCACCGTTTCCGGCACATAGAAGCGCACCTTGACGTTGCCCGGGGGCAGCATGCGTACCACCGGGCTGCCGGCCGGCACCCATTCGCCCAGGCGGTACGGCACGTCGTAGACCAGCCCGGCCTGCGTCGCCGCCACGGTCTTGCGCGACAGCTTCCACTCCGCCTGCGCCAGCGCCGCGCGCGCGGCCGCCACCTGCGCCGCCTGGGCCGCCTGCTGCGCATCGCGGCCAGGCAGGCGCGCCACGTCGATATCGCGCTGCAGTTCGCGCACGCGCGCGGCGTCGCTGCCGGCCTGCGCGCGCGATTCGTCGAGCTGCGCCTGGGCGATGCCGCCGATCTCGTACTGGCGCTGGTCGCGCCGCCAGGCCGCGGCGCTGCGCTGGGCCTGCGCCTGCGCCTGCGCGAGCTGGGCACGGCTGACCTCCACCTCGAGCGGGCGCTTGCCGGTCTTCAGGTCCTGCAGCGTGGCTTCGGCGGCGCGCAACTGGTCCGCGGCCTGCTGGCGCGCGGCGCGCTCGTCGTCGGCTTCGAGCGCGAACAGCGCCGCGCCCTGCGCGACCTGCTGGCCGCGCTGCACCGACAGCGTGTCCAGGCGTCCGGCGAAGGGCGAGGCCACGCTGACGAATTCGCCTTCGACGTAGCCCTGCCAGGTATCGATGCGCGCGTTGCCGCAAGCGGCGGCAAGCAGCGCGGCGCCGAGCAGGGCAGTGCCGCGCAGCACCGCGCGCGGCCGCGGACAAGCAGGGAAAACAGCGTGGTTCATGCGGACTCCGGAGAATGCCTGGCCGTGCGGCCCTTCGGTCGGGCGGCGCCTGCGGGCGTCTTCGGGCTTGCCGGTGCGGGCGAGAGCCCGTGGGTCAGCAGCGCCGTGACATGGCGCACCAGCGCGTCCGTATCGACCGCCTCGGCGCCGGGCAGCCGGCGCCAGATGTGCGTGGTGGCCAGCGGCAGCAACGCCAGCCCGACCAGCGACGGCACCACCAGCGCCGGCTCCAGGCCAGGGTTGAGCTGCCCGCGGCCAATCGCTGCCGCCAGCGGCGCCATCAGCGCGCCGGCGCGTTCCAGCGCAAAGCGCCTGAGCACGCGCTCGCGCAGCGCGCCGTCATCGCTGGCCACTTCGCGGATCCACAGGCCCGGGAACCACGGCGCCCCCGTGACGGCGTGGATCAGCCGGGTCGCGATGCCGACCAGCATCGCCAGCGGCTCGTCGTCGGACGGGCTGCCGGCAAAGAAGCGGGCCACCAGCGGCTGCACTTTTTCCTCGATCACGGCGTCGAGCAGCAGGTCGCGGTCGCCGAAGTAGTAGTGCACCAGTGCCGGGGTGACGCCGGCCGATGTCGCGATGGCCTTGACCGGCGTCCCGGCCACGCCTTGCCGCGAGAACAGCTCGGTGGCCGCGTCGAGGATGCGCTCGCGCTGTCCGGGCTGGCCCGCCGCGGGTCGGCCCGGGCTGCGCCTGGGTGGCTTCGTGGGGGCGGGTTTGCGGGGCATGGCGGATGGCTTGGTGGGACAGGGTGTGTTCAGTTAATATTAATTTTCGCGTTAATTAATTCAAGGGCGGTTACAACTTGGGCCTGCGTCATGGAGGCCGAAGGGACAATGTGTTTTGAGGGGATACGAAGGGAGGCTAGCAAGCAACGTTGCCGCCCCAAATACTGAAGGCCGGTCCCCTCTCCCGCAAGCGGGAGAGGGGAGCAAACCAGCGGGGATGGGAGATGCTGTGAGAGAACTACCGGGAGCGCTTCCTACTGCCGCGCATTCCTCTTGTTATCCGGCCACGCCGTATTGAAGTTGGTGCGGAACGGGTTGATATCGAGCCCGCCGCGCCGCGTGTAACGCGCATACACCGCCAGCTTGACCGGCTTGCACTGGCGCATCACGTCCATGAAGATGCGCTCGACGCATTGCTCGTGGAACTCGTTGTGGTTGCGGAACGAGATCAGGTACTTCAGCAGCGCTTCCTGGTTGATCGGCGCGCCGACGTAGCGGATCTGCACGCTGCCCCAGTCGGGCTGCCCCGTGACCAGGCAGTTGGACTTGAGCAGGTGCGACACCAGCGTCTCTTCCACCGGCGTTTCGTCCTGGTCGGCGAACAGCAGTTCGGGAGCGGGCTCGTAGCGGTCCACCTCGATGTCGAGGCGGTCCAGCAGCAGGCCGTCGAGCTCGCCCATCTGCTGCTTGCCGAGGTCAGCCTCCGTCACCAGACGCACCTGCACGGTGCCGCCGGTGGCTTCGGACAGGTCATGGTGCAGCAGCTGCTGCAGCGCTTCCGGCGAGGCGATGCGGGTCTGGTTGAACGAGTTCAGGTAGAGCTTGAACGACTTGGATTCGACGATATTGGGCGTGTCCGACGGGATGATGAAGGTGGCCAGCGCCACCTGCGGCTTGCCCTTCAGGTTCAACCACGACAGCTCGTACGCGTTCCAGATGTCGACGCCGA
This sequence comes from Cupriavidus taiwanensis LMG 19424, assembly GCF_000069785.1. NCBI lineage: Bacteria > Pseudomonadati > Pseudomonadota > Betaproteobacteria > Burkholderiales > Burkholderiaceae > Cupriavidus > Cupriavidus taiwanensis. The sequence goes on from NC_010528.1 coordinate 371,240, forward strand.
AGAACGGCACCGGCTTGCCTTCGGGCAGGCCGATCTCGGTGCGCTTGGGCTGGCGCGGGATCGGGAACAGCAGCGAGGCGTCGTATTCGGTCTTGTAGGCCGAGGGCTTGCCCAGCGGCGAGTGTTCAGGGAGGCTCATGGGACGCTCGGCGGAAATCGGGACAGCAATCAGGACAAGAACAGCTTGTACACGGGGTTGTCGGTCTCGTCCCAGTGTACGTAGCCCAGCGTCGAAAGGAAGGCGCGGAAGGCGCGCTTCTCGTTTTTCGGCACCTGGATGCCGACCAGGATGTTGGAGGTGTCGGCACCCTGGTTGCGGTAGTGGAACAGGCTGATGTTCCAGTTCGGGCTCATGCTCGACAGGAACTTCATCAGCGCGCCCGGGCGCTCGGGGAACTCGAAGCGGTACAGCAGTTCGTCATGCGCCAGCGCCGAGCGCCCGCCAACCATGTAGCGGATATGCTGCTTGGCAAGCTCGTCGTTGGACAGGTCCAGCGTGTCGAAGCCATGCTTGCGGAAGCTGGCGGCGATCTTGTCGTTCTCGGCGCGGCTGGCAATCTGCACGCCAACGAAGATATGCGCCATGCTGGTGTCGGCGATGCGGTAGTTGAACTCGGTCACGCTGCGCGTGCCCACCAGCTCGCAGAAGCGCTTGAAGCTGCCGCGCTCTTCCGGGATGGTCACCGCGAACACGCCTTCGCGGGCCTCGCCTACCTCGGCGCGCTCGGCCACAAAGCGCAGGCGGTCGAAGTTCATGTTGGCGCCGCAGGCGATTGCCACCAGGTGCTGGCCCTTGAGCTTCTCGCGCTCGGCGTACGCCTTCAGGCCCGCTACCGCCAGCGCGCCGGCCGGCTCGAGGATGCTGCGGGTGTCCTGGAACACGTCCTTCACGCCCGCGCAGATCGCGTCGGTATCGCACAGGATGATGTCGTCGACCAGTTCGCGCGTGATGCGGAAGGTCTCCTTGCCGACCAGCCGGACCGCGGTGCCGTCCGAGAACAGGCCCACTTCCTTCAGCTCGATGCGCTTGCCGGCATCGACCGAGCGCTTCATCGCGTCCGAGTCGACGGTCTGCACGCCGATCACCTTGATCTCGGGGCGCACCGCCTTGATGTACGCGGCGATGCCGGAGATCAGCCCGCCGCCGCCGATGGCGACGAACACCGCGTGGATCGGGCCCGGATGCTGGCGCAGGATTTCCATGGCGATGGTGCCCTGGCCGGCGATCACCTCGGGGTCGTCGAAGGGGTGGATGAAGGTCAGCTTGTGCTTTTTCTCCAGCACCGCGGCGTGGTTGTACGCGTCGCTGTAGGACTCGCCGTGCAGCACGATCTCGACCCACTGGCCGCCGCGCTCGCGCACGGCGTCGATCTTCACCTGCGGCGTGGTCACCGGCATGGCGATGATGGCCTTGCATTGCAGCCGGGCCGCCGCCAGCGCCACGCCCTGGGCGTGATTGCCGGCGGAGGCGGCGATCACGCCGCGCTTGATCTCTTCCGCCGACAGCGAGGCCATCTTGTTGTACGCGCCGCGCAGCTTGAAGGAGAAGACCGGCTGGGTGTCCTCGCGCTTGAACCAGACCGAGTTGCCGGTGCGGGCCGACAGCTGGTGCGCATAGGTCAGTTCGGTCTCCTGCGCCACGTCATAGACCTTGGCGGTCAGGATCTTCTTCAGGTAATCGGGTCGGGCGGCGGACTGGCGGGTCATGGTCTCGGGGCTGGCCGGCGGCGCGCGCAGCAAGGCGCGCAAAAAAGCCGGGAAATTCTGGCGGAAACCGTCAATGATAAAGGATGCCGGCCTGGCGCACCCGGGCGGGGCGACGCAGCCGCCGCCTGGCGCTGGCGCCGCGACGCGCATGCCGTGCCGGTGGAGTGGATCGGCATTCACTCGGGCAATGGCGCGGCGGCCCGCCGGGCCGGCGCCGGGCTTGCATCGGCGCCGGGTTGCGCATGCGCCATGTAGGACGGCGCCCGGTGGACGCCGGTCAAAACGACGTGTTACGGTTTTACGCGATGCCACAGCTACCGCTAATCGAACCCAATACCGCACTGTTTCTCGACTTCGACGGCACGCTGGCCGACCTGGCCCCGCGGCCCGAACTGGTGCAGGTCGAACCAGAACTGGTCGGCACGCTACGCACGCTGTACCAGCGGCTGGACGGCGCGCTGGCCGTCATCTCGGGGCGGCCGATCATCGAACTCGACCACTTCCTGCAGCCGCTGCAACTGCCCGCGGCCGGCATCCACGGCGCCGAATTCCGCACCGACGGCGGCATGGTGTCCAAGACGCCGGCCCCCGGCCTCGAACCCCTGATCCCCCACCTGGAAGCGCTGGTGCGCGCCTACCCGGCGCTGCGGCTGGAGCGCAAGTCGGTCGCGGTCGCGATCCACTACCGTCAGGCGCCCGAGCTTGCCGGCATCGTCGATGCCGCGGTCACTGACGTATTGCGCCATGCCGTCGGCCTGGAAGCACTGCCGGGCAAGATGGTGGTCGAGATCAAGCCCGCCGGTGTCGACAAGGGCGATGCCATCGCCGCCTTCATGAAGTCCGCCCCGTTTGCCGAGCGCGTGCCGCTGTTTGCCGGCGACGACATGACCGACGAGCCCGGCTTCGCCGCGGTGCGCAAGCTGGGCGGGCTGGGCGTGCTGGTCGGCCAGCGCGAGTCCGTTGCCGCCGTGAGCGTGCCCGGACCCGCTGCGCTGCGCAGCTGGCTGCACCGCTCGGCGCATGCGCTGGCGTCGTCCGCAAGCGGCGGCGCACCGCGCGCCGTGCCCCACGAGGCCGGACCGGGCCCGGGCCGGCGCTCAACGACATCGTAAGGGAGAACCTGCCGTGACCAACCCGAGCAGCCCGGCTGAGCTGGGCAAGCCGCCGACCGAAGGCGTAAACCGCACCGTGGACGGCGGCACGCGCTTCGCCAACCCGTCGCTGTCGCTTGGCATGATCGGCAACTGCGCCATCTCGGCGCTGGTCGACTGCCGCGGCCGCATCGTCTGGTCCTGCCTGCCGCGCTTCGACGGCGACCCGGTGTTCAATGCGCTGCTGGACCCGAGCGAGAACGCCGGCCATTTCTCGATCGAGATCGAGGACTTCCATTCGTCGCGGCAGTGGTATGAGCCCAATACCGCGGTGCTGCGCACGCGGCTGACGGACATCCATGGCAACTGCCTGGAGATCACCGATTTCGCGCCGCGCTTTTTCCGGCTCGGGCGCTATTTCCGCCCGACCACGCTGATCCGCCGCATGCGCCCGGTGCGCGGCGCCCCGCGCGTGCGCGTGGTGGTGGCGCCGCGCTTCGAATGGGGCCGCAAGGCGCCGCAGATCACGCGCGGCAGCAGCCACGTGCGCTACATCGGCGACGACATGACCCTGCGCATGACCACCGACGCACCGCTTGCCTACGTGCTGTCGCACACGCCGTTTCTGGTCACGCGCGGGCATAACTTCATCCTCGGCCCGGACGAGACGCTGGCGCACGGCGTGGAAGAGACCGCGCGCGACTTCGAGCAGGAAACCACCGCCTACTGGCGCCTGTGGAGCCGCCGGCTGGCGGTGCCGCGCGAATGGCAGGACGCGGTGATCCGCGCCGCCATCACGCTGAAGATGTCGCTGTACGAAGAGACCGGCGCCATCGTCGCGGCCATGACCACCAGCATTCCGGAAGCGCCGGGCAGCGGCCGCAACTGGGACTACCGCTTCTGCTGGCTGCGCGATGCGTTCTTCGTGGTGCGCGCGCTCAACAGCCTGTCCGAGGTCGGCACCATGGAGGACTACCTGCGCTGGCTCTCCAACGTGGTGATGCAGTCGCAGGACGGACATATCCAGCCGCTGTACGGCATCGGCCTGGAGCGCGAGCTGCCCGAAAGCATGCTGGACCACCTGCCCGGCTACCGCGGCATGGGGCCGGTGCGCGTCGGCAACCAGGCGCAGGAGCACTTCCAGCATGACGTCTATGGCAACGTGGTGCTGGGGGCGGCGCAGGCCTTCCATGACCACCGGCTGCTGCACCGCGGCGGCCCGGCCGAGTTCGGCCGGCTGGAAGCGGTGGGCGAGCAGGCGGTGCGGGTGTTCGGCACGCCCGACGCCGGCATGTGGGAGCTGCGCACGCGCGCGCGCGTGCATACCTCGTCGGCGCTGATGAGCTGGGCCGCCTGCGACCGGCTTGCGAAGGTGGCCGAGAAGCTGGTGCTGCCCGAGCGCGCCGCGTACTGGCACGGCCACGCCCACCGCATGAAAGAGCGGATCCTGGCCGAGTCGTGGAGCGAATCTCGCCAGGCCTTCGCCGAAAGCTTCGGCGGGCGCGAGCTGGACGCCAGCGTGCTGCTGATGGCCGAGGTCAACTTCATCGATCCGCGCGACCCGCGCTTTATCGCCACCGTCAAGGCGCTGGAGACCACGCTGTGCGATGGTCCCTATATGCGCCGCTACGAGGCCCCGGACGACTTCGGCAAGCCCGAGACCGCGTTCAATATCTGTACCTTCTGGCGCATCGACGCGCTCGCGCGCATCGGCCGCCGCGACGAGGCGCGCGAGATCTTCGAGGCCATGCTGGCGGCACGCAACCCGCTCGGGCTGTTGTCCGAGGATACCCACCCGGTGACCGGCGAGATGTGGGGCAATTTCCCGCAGACCTACTCGATGGTCGGGTTGATCAATGGCGCCATGCGGCTGTCGGCGCCCTGGGATACGGTGATCTGATCGCGCAACGCGGGGTGGCACGCTGGCACGGCGGCAGGGCCGGCACAAAGAACAAAGGACTGAAGAAGAAAATCTATGCCAAGACTTGTAGCGGTATCCAACCGGGTCGCCGATCCCCGCAACGTGGCGGCGGGCGGCCTGGCCGTCGCGCTTTCCGAAGCCCTGCGCCAGACCGGCGGCCTGTGGTTCGGCTGGAGCGGCAAGGCGCTGCAAACCGCCCAGGGCGGCACCCCCGGAGAGGGCGACCTGCACCTGCAGCAGGCCGGCAACGTCACGCTGGCCACCGTCGACCTGAGCCGCGAAGATCATGACGCCTACTACCTCGGCTACAGCAACGGCGTGCTGTGGCCGGTGTTCCACTACCGGCTGGACCTCGCGGATTTCGATTCCAACTTCCTGAACGGCTACCGGCGCGTGAACCAGCTGTTCGCGCGCAAGCTGGCGCCGCTGCTGCAGCCCGACGACATCATCTGGATCCACGACTACCACCTGATCCCGCTGGCTTCCGAGCTGCGCGCGATCGGCTGCGGCCAGAAGATCGGCTTCTTCCTGCACGTGCCGCTGCCGCCGCCGCTGATCCTGGCCGCGATCCCGCAGCATGAGTGGCTGATGCGCGCGCTGTTTGCCTACGACCTGCTCGGTTTCCAGAGCCATGCCGATGTGGAGCATTTCTCGCGCTACGTGCAGGCCGAAGCGCAGGCCGAGCCGATGGGCGAGCATCGCTACCGCGCGTTCCATCGCACGGTGCGGGCGCAGGCGTTCCCGATCGGCATCGACGTCGACGAGTTCATGGAACTGGGCCGCGGCGAGGAAGCGCAGGAAACCTACGAGATGATGTGCGCGCAATATGCGCGCCGCCGGCTGCTGCTGGGCATCGACCGGCTCGACTATTCCAAGGGCCTGCCGCAGCGGCTCAAGGCGTTCTACCGGCTGCTGGCCGAGTATCCCGAGAACCGCTCGAGCGCGACGCTGGTGCAGATCGCCGCGCCCTCGCGCGAATCGGTCGACGCCTATGCCGACCTGCGCCGCGAGATGGAGCAGCTGAGCGGCTCGATCAATGGCGAGTTCGGCGAACTGGACTGGATGCCGGTGCGCTATATCCACCGCACCACCGCGCGCAAGCGGCTGCCCGGCCTGTGCCGCGCCAGCCGCGTGGCGCTGGTGACGCCGCTGCGCGACGGCATGAACCTGGTGGCCAAGGAATTCATCGCGGCGCAGGATCCCGAAGACCCGGGCGTGCTGGTGCTGTCGCGCTTTGCCGGCGCGGCCGAGCAGCTGCGCGAGGCGCTGCTGGTCAATCCCTACGACACGCGCGCCACCGCGCAGGCGATCCAGCAGGCGTTGCACATGCCGCTGGCCGAGCGCCATCAGCGTCACCAGAAACTGCTGGAGCGCATCCGCGCGCAGGATGTGCACTGGTGGAGCCGTGAGTACCTGCGCGCACTGAGCGAGACCGAGGGCGCGTGAGTTCGGCGCGTTGCCGGTCGGGGAGCCATAGCATGGACATGAGTGAAGACCTGGCAGCGCAATCGTGCACGCCTTGCCGAGGCGGTGTGCCGCCGTTGACCCCCGAAGAAGCTGAGGCGCTATTGCAGCAGGCGCCCGGCTGGGAACTGGCCGATGGCGCGACGCGGCTCGAGCGGCGTTTCAGCTTCGGCAATTTCGCGCAGGCGCTGGCCTTTGTGACCGGCGTCGGCCAGCTGGCCGAGGCGCAGGGGCATCATCCCGAGATCAGCTTCGGCTGGGGACATGCGACGGTGTCGTGGCGCACCAAGAAGATCAAGGGCTTGCACCGCAATGATTTCATCATGGCGGTGAAGACTACAGAGCTGGCCGCGGCGCAGCAGGGCGGTGGCTGAGGCCAACGCTGTTTGCACGACAGCGCGCGGCGTTAGCGCTTGAACCACCGCAAGCCGGTCCCCTCTCCCGCTTGCGGGAGAGGGGGGCAGGAGCATCAACGAAGCGAAGGCCGTCGCTATTGCCAGCGCCGGCCCTCTCCCCCGGCCCCTCTCCCGCTTGCGGGAGAGGGGAGCACACCTGCGGAACAGCGAAGCGCAACAGCGATATACGCGCGGCTCAGCGCAAATCCGCCGGCGTATCGATATCCCGGAACGCGCCCTCGTCCTCGGTCAGGATTCGCGTCACCGGCTTGTCGTTCAGCAGCGCGCGCGCGCCTTCGTCGCCGTCCAGCGCCAGCAGCGCGTCGCGCCAGGCCGCGCCGAAGCCCACCGGATGGCCCCGTTGGCCGTTGCGCCACGGCGCGGCGATGGTGTCGGGCGTGGTGATGGTCAGCGCCACCGCGCGGATCAGCTCCATCGGCAGCCACGGCATGTCGGCCAGCGCCACCACCCAGCCGCGCGCTTCCGGCGTCGCCGCCACGGCGGCGCGCAGCGCCGCGCCCATGCCGGCTTCGGCCTCGGGCGCTTCCAGCACGCGGCAGCCGCCGCGGCGCAGTTCTGCCGCCAGCGCCGGGTTGCCGGGGCGGATCACGGCGATCGACTCCGGCAGCGCCGCGGCCAGCGTGCGGGCGCTGCGCCAGGCGACGGAGCGTCCGCCGGGCAGCACCTCCAGCAGCTTGTTGCGCTGGCCGGCGGCATCGAAGCGGCGGCCGAAGCCGGCGGCCAGCAGGATGCCGGTGGGCAGGTCGGTGCGGAGCAGGGGAGCGTTGGGGGCGGCGGTCATGGCGGCACTCGCGGGGTCGTTAGGCAGGATCGGGCGCCACGTCGCAACTGCTGCCGGTGCTGGCGGCCATCTCGCGCGCGGCCTTGGCGCCTTCCACCTGCAGGATGTCGGGCAGCGAGACGTGGTTCTTGGCCGCGATCACCTCGGCCAGGATCGAGATGGCGATCTCGGGCGGCGTGCGGCTGCCGATATAGATGCCCACCGGGCCGTGCAGGCGTGCCAGCTGCAGCTCGGTCAGGTCGAACTCCTTGAGCCGCTCGCGGCGCGCCTGGTTGTTGCGGCGCGACCCCAGCGCGCCCACATAGAAGGCGCGGGTGCGCAGCGCTTCCATCAGGGCCAGGTCGTCCAGCTTGGGGTCGTGCGTCAGCGCGATCACGGCGCAGCGCTCGTCCAGCTTCATGTCGGTGACGGTGTCGTCCGGCATGGTGCGCACCATGGTCACGCCGGGGATGTCCCAGGTCTCGGTGTACTCTTCGCGCGGGTCGCACACGGTGACCTGGAAGCCCAGGCCAACGGCAATCTGGCACAGGTACTTGGAGAGCTGGCCCGCGCCAATCACCAGCATGCGGTAGCGCGGGCCGTGGATGGTGAGCAGGGTCTTGCCGTCGAACGCCAGCCCGTCGGTGGCATTGGCCGGGCCCAGCGTGGCCGCGCCCGTGGCCATGTCCAGCGTGCGCGCGACCAGGCGGCCGTTCTCCACGGCGTCGAGCAGCTCGGCGATGCCGCTGGCCGGCTTGAGCGGCTCGGCGACCAGCTCGATGGTGCCGCCGCAGGGCAGGCCAAAGCGGTGGGCCTCCTCGGCGCTGATGCCGTACTTGATCGCCTCGGGGCGGTCCGAGGTGATGCCCTGCCGGCGCACGCGGTCGATGATGTCGTCCTCGATGCAGCCGCCCGAGACCGAACCGACCACCAGGCCGTCGTCGCGCACGGCCAGCATCGCACCCTCGGGTCGGGGCGACGAGCCCCAGGTCCGCACTACCGTCACCAGCAGCACGCGGTGGCCCTGCTGCTGCCACTGCACGCTGTTCTTCAGGACTTCGAGATCCACGCTGTCCATGATCGTTTCCGCTTCGGTTCCTCTGTCTGTTCATTCTCGCCTGCGGCTGCGGCGGGGGCGCCCTCGGCCGCTGGCGTTTCTTGTGTGGTGTCCGGTGATACCGCCTCCGTGAAGCGCGCAAAGAAGGTGTCAGCCAGCTTGCGTGCCGCGGCGTCCACCAGCCGCGAGCCGATCTGTGCGATCTTGCCCCCCACATGGGCGTCGACGGTGTACGTCAGCACGGTCTCGTCGCCGTCAGGTTCCAGCTTCACGCGGGCGGTTCCCTTGCCGAAGCCTGCCGCGCCACCCTGGCCGTCAAAACGGATGGTGTAGCTGTCGGGCGCCTGGATGTCTTCCAGCGCCATGCGGCCCTTGAAGCGTGCCTTGACCGGGCCCACCGCGGCTGTCATGGCCAGCAGGTAGGCGTGGTCGCCGTCGGGCTCGATACTCTCACATCCCGGGATGCATTGCTTGAGCAGCCCGGTGTCGTTGAGCGCTTCCCATGCCACCTGCTGCGGGACCGGCAGGCGCTGGCTCTGGTTCATTTCCATGGCGGGGCTTCCTTTCTTGGTGGGTTGGGGGCACCGGCCCGCGCGGGGCCGCCCTGGCCGGACAGCAGGGATTCGAGCGCCAGCAGGCTGTCCAGGTTGTGCGCGGGGCGCAGCGCGTCGACATGCGGCAGGATCGCCTGCACGCCGCGCGCCTGCGGCGTGAATCCAGGGTAGCGCAGCAGCGGATTGAGCCAGACGATGCGGTGCGCAAAGCGGCGCAAGCGAGCCATTTCGTCGCCGAGCAGGTCGATCTGCTCGTGGTCGAGCCCGTCGGTGACCAGTAGCACGGTGGCGCGCCCGGACAGCGTGCGCCGCGCCCAGTGGCGGTTGAAGCTCGCCAGCGCGGCGCCGATGCGGGTGCCGCCGGCCCAGTCGCGCACCTGGCCGGTGATCACGGCGACGGCCTCGTCCGGGTCGCGTTCGCGCAGCGAGCGGGTGATGTTGGTCAGCCGCGTGCCGAACAGGAACACCGACATCCGCTCGCGCGACTGCATCAGCGCATGGCAGAAGTACAGCACCGCGCGCGAGTACTGGCTCATCGAGCCGGAGATGTCGAGCAGCAGCACCACCGGCGGCTTGCGCTCGGCATGCTTGCGGAATTTCCAGCGCAGCCACTCGCCGTGCTGGCGCACCGCCAGGCGCGCGCTGGCGCGCAGGTCGGCGTGGGTGCCGCAGGTGGCGGCGCGCAGCCGGCGCGTGCGCTGCAGCGCCAGATGGGCGCGGCGGGTGCGCACCAGGTGCTGCAGCGCGCGCCATTCCTGCGCGCTCAGGGTCTCGAAATCGCGCTGCGCCAGGCGCTCCTGGTCGGAGAAGGTCAGCGGCACGTGGATCCTTTCCGCCTCGGCCTGCGCCGGGCGCGATGGCATTTCCGGCTGGCGCGCGGCCAGCGCATCGGCCAGTCGGTTGCTGCGCTTGGGCGGCGGCGTGCCCGCGTCCACGCGCGGCAGCAACAGCGCACGCAGCTTGCCTTCCCAGTCGGGGTCGCGCCAGAACAGGTCGAAGGCCGCATCGAACAGCGGACGCTGGTCGGGGCCGGACAGCACCAGCGCCGCCAGCGCGGCGCGCACCTCGTCGCGCTGGCCGATATCGACCAGTCGCAGCGCGGTCAGTGCATCGGCCGCGTGCGCCGGCGACAGCGCAAAGCCGCCGTCGCGCAGCAGCCGCATGAAGTGGGTGACGTTGCGCGCCAGCACCGGCAGTGCCGTTCGCGGACCGCCGCCGTGCGCGCCGGCGTGCAGCATCGGCACGGCTCAGGCTCCCGGCGTGGCGCCCGCCAGCAATTCCGCCACGGTAGGGCCGTCGACGCGCGCCAGGTCGTCCTGGTACTTGAGCAGCACGCCCAGCGTATCGCGCACGGACTGCGGATCGAGTTCGGTGGTGCCCAGCGCCGCCAGCGCACGGCACCAGTCGATGGCCTCGGCGATGCCGGGCGCCTTGAACAGGTCGATGCCGCGCAACCGGTGCACGAAGTCGATCGCCTGCGCCTGCAGCGCGGCGGCGGCCTCGGGCGCGCGCGCCGCGACAATCTGCAGTTCGCGGTCGCGCTCCGGATAGCCCACCCACTGGTACAGGCAGCGGCGCTTGAGCGCGTCGTGGACTTCGCGCGTGCGGTTGGAGGTGATCACGATCAGCGGCGGGCGCTCGGCGCGGATCACGCCGATCTCGGGGATCGAAACCTGGAATTCGGACAGCACCTCGAGCAGGAAGGCCTCGAACGGTTCGTCCGCGCGGTCGATCTCGTCGATCAGCAGCACGCGCGGCACGCCCGGTGCGGCGGGGTCGGGCAGCAGCGACTCCAGCAGCGGGCGCTTGAGCAGGTAGTCGTCGTGGTACAGCGACTGCGCCTCGGGCCGTTCGCCGCGGGCCTCCGCCAGCCGCAGCGCCATGATCTGGCGCGGGTAGTCCCATTCGTAGAGCGCGCTGGCGGCATCGAGGCCCTCATAGCACTGCAGCCGCAGCAGCCGCGTGCCGAGCACGCCCGCCATGGCTTGCGCCAGCGCGGTCTTGCCGACGCCGGGCTCGCCTTCGAGGAACAGCGGGCGCTGCATGCGCAGCGCGAGGTAGAGCACCGTGGCGGTTTCGCGGTCGGCGAAGTATTGCTGGTGTGCGAGCTGGGCGAGGGTGTGGTCGATGGAGGTTGGGAGCATGAAGCGATTGTGTGTGCCGACGCAACCAGCGCGCCGTCGGTTTGCTCCCCTCTCCCGCTTGCGGGAGAGGGGCGGGGGAGAGGGCAGGAGGTTCGCCCGCGACAACGCCTGATTCAAGCGCCGGCCCTCTCCCCCAACCCCTCTCCCGCCAGGCGGGAGAGGGGAGACAACATGCGGCAGTAGAGAAACGCTATCCCTTCACCGCCGCTTCCACCGCCCTGGCCGCCAGCACCGGAATCAGATGCGCCCGGTACTCCGCCGACGCATGCAGGTCGGTATTCAGCGTCCCCGCGTCGACCTTCACGCCACGCGCCGCCTGCGCGCTGAAGTCGGCCGACAGCGCCTGCTCCAGCGGCTGGCACCGGAACACGCTGTCGGCGGCTCCGGTGACCGCCACGCGCACCGTATTCCCGGAGCGCGCCACCATCACCCCCACCAGCGCAAAGCGCGAGGCAGGATTGCGGAACTTCACATAGGCCGCCTGATCCGGGATCGGGAACCGCACCGCGGTGATCAGCTCGTCGGGTTCCAGCGCGGTCTCGTAGAGGCCCTTGAAGAAGTCATCCGCCGCGATGCTGCGCCGGTCGGTGACCACGGTGGCGCCCAGCCCCAGCACCGCCGCGGGGTAGCACGCCGCCGGATCATCGTTCGCCAGCGCGCCGCCGATGGTGCCCATCGCGCGCACCTGCCGGTCGCCGATGCCGCCGGCCAGCGCGGCCAGCGCGGGGATGCGCTCGCGCACCGTGGCGTTCTCGGCCACGTCGGCATGGCGCGCAGCGGCGCCGATGGCGATCTCGTTGCCGTCGACGCGGATCTCGGCCATGCCGGGAATACGCGCCACGTCGACCAGCGTCGAAGGCGACGCCAGCCGCAGCTTCATTGCCGCCAACAGGCTCTGGCCGCCGCCGAGGAACTTGGCGTCGGGATCGGCCTTGAGCTTGGCCACCGCCGCCTTGGCATCCGCGGCGCGTTCAAAGTTGAATGCGTACATGTCGGTTTCCTTTTGCTTGTCGTTCCCGCGCAGGCGGGAACCCAGTGTCTTTGTCAGCGGTTGCAAAAGTCGCTGGGCTCCCGCCTTCGCGGGAGCGACGGCATATCACGGCGTCCGCGCGGCCTGGATCGCCTGCCATACGCGGTGCGGCGTGGCGGGCATCTGCACATCCTTCACGCCCAGCGGCGACAGCGCATCGACCAGCGCGTTGATGAACGCCGGCGGCGAGCCGATCGCGCCGGCCTCGCCGCAGCCCTTGACGCCCAGCGGGTTGTGCGTGCACGGCGTGCCGCTGGCGGTCTCGACGGTGAAGTCGGGCAGGTCGCCGGCGCGCGGCATGGCGTAGTCCATGTACGAGCCGGTCAGCAGCTGGCCGCTGTCTTTGTCGTAGACGCACTGCTCCATCATCGCCTGGCCCAGCCCCTGGCCGATGCCGCCATGCACCTGGCCTTCGACGATCATCGGGTTGATGATGTTGCCGAAGTCGTCGACCGCGGTGAACTTGACCACCTGCGACTCGCCCGTGTCCGGGTCGACTTCGACCTCGCACACATAGGCGCCGGACGGGTAGGTGAAGTTGGTCGGGTCGTAGAAGGCGTTTTCGTTCAGGCCCGGCTCGAGCTTGTCGAGCGGGTAGTTGTGCGGCACGTAGGCGCTCAGCGCGACCTCGCCGAAGGTCTTGGTCCGGTCCGTGCCCGCCACGCGGAACACGCCGTTGCTGAACTCGATGTCGCTGTCCGACGCCTCCAGCAGGTGCGCGGCGATCTTCTTGGCCTTGGCCTCGATCTTGTCGAGCGCCTTGACGATGGCCGAGCCGCCCACGGCCAGCGAGCGCGAGCCGTAGGTGCCCATGCCGAACGGCACCCGCCCGGTATCGCCATGCACGATCTCGACCTGGTCGAGCTGCAGCCCCAGGCGGTCGGCCACCACCTGGGCGAAGGTGGTCTCGTGGCCCTGGCCGTGGCTGTGCGAGCCGGTGAAGACCGTCACGGTGCCGGTCGGATGCACGCGGATCTCGCCGACTTCGAACAGGCCCGCGCGCGCGCCGAGCGCGCCGGCGATGTTCGACGGTGCCAGCCCGCACGCTTCGATATAGCAGGAGTAACCGAGGCCGCGCAGCTTGCCGCGCTGCTTCGCTTCATCGCGCCGTGCCGGGAAGCCCTTGACGTCGGCCAGTTCCTGCGCGCGCGCCAGGCAGGGCTCGTAGTCGCCGGTGTCGTAGGTCAGACCCACCGGGGTGGCATACGGGAACTGCCGGATGAAGTTCTTGCGGCGCAGCTCGGCCGGATCGATGTTCAGCTCGTGCGCGGCGGTCTCCACCAGGCGCTCGACCACGAAGGTGGCTTCGGGCCGCCCCGCGCCGCGGTAGGCGTCCACCGGCGCGGTATTGGTGAACACCGCCTGCACCTCGGCATAGATCGCCGGGGTGGCGTACTGGCCGGCCAGCAGCGTCGCGTACAGGATGGTCGGCACGCTGCTGGCGAAGGTCGACAGGTAGGCGCCCATGTTGGCGACCGTATGCACCCGCATCGCCAGGAACTTGCCGTCGGCATCGAGCGCCAGCTCGGCCCGCGTCACATGATCGCGGCCATGCGCGTCGGTCAGGAAGGATTCGCTGCGGTCCGCGGTCCACTTGACCGGGCGGCCGACCTTCTTCGATGCCCAGGTCAGCGCCACGTCTTCCGGGTACAGGAAGATCTTGGAGCCGAAGCCGCCGCCCACGTCGGGCGCGATGATGCGCAGCCGCGATTCCGGCAGCCCCAGCACGAACGCGCCCATCAGCAGGCGTTCGACGTGCGGGTTCTGGTTGGCGACGTAGACGGTGTAGCTGTCGTCCTGGCGCGTGTAGCTGGCGTTGACCGCGCGCGGCTCGATCGCGTTCGGGATCAGCCGGTTGTTGACGATCTCCAGCGTGGTCACGTGCGCGGCCCTGGCGAAGGCCGCATCGGTGGCGGCCTTGTCGCCATGGCCCCAGGTGTAGCAGGTGTTGGCCGGCACGTCGTCGTGCACCAGGGTCGAGGCCGACGCGGCGTCGGCGGCGCTGACCACGGCCGGCAGCTCTTCGTAGTCGACGTCGATCTGTTCGGCGGCGTCGCGCGCCTGCTGCAGCGTCTCGGCGATCACCAGAGCCACCTGGTCGCCGACGTGGCGTACCTTGTCGTGCGCGATCACCGGGTGCGGCGGCTCCTTCATCGGCGAGCCGTCGATGCTGTGGATCAGCCAGCCGCAGGGCAGGCCGCCCACCTTGTCGGCGGCGAGGTCCGCGCCGGTCAGCACGGCGATCACGCCGGGCGCGGCCAGCGCCGCGCTCTTGTCGATCGCGCGGATGCGCGCATGCGCGTACGGCGAGCGCAGGAAATACGCGTAGCTCTGCTGCGGCAGCACGATGTCGTCGGTGTACTGGCCGTTGCCGGTCAGGTAGCGGTAGTCTTCCTTGCGCTTGACGGAAGCGCCCACCAGGCGCTGGTTATCGGGTGCGTTCATGGCGGATCCCCCTTATTCGGCGCTGGCGGCACTGGCCGTGCCCTGCATGGCCGCCTGGCCCTGCTGCACCGCACGCACGATGTTGTGGTAGCCCGTGCAGCGGCACAGGTTGCCTTCAAGGTGGGCGCGGATGGTGGCGGCGTCGGCGTCGGGATGCTGCTGGACCAGCGCGGTCGCGCTCATCACCATGCCCGGCGTGCAGAAGCCGCATTGCAGTCCGTGGCATTCGCGGAAGGCTTCCTGCATTGGGTGCAGGGCGTTGCCTGCCCGGTCGCCGGCCAGTCCTTCGATGGTGGTCACGGTGGCGCCGTCCGCCTGCAGCGCCAGGATGTTGCACGACTTCACCGCGCGGCCATCCAGGTGGACCGTGCAGGCGCCGCACTGCGCGGTGTCGCAGCCGACGTGGGTGCCGGTCAGGCGCAGCTGTTCGCGCAGGAACTGGACCAGGAGGGTGTTGGGTTCTACCTGCGCGTCAACGGGCTTGCCGTTGACCGTCAGGCGGATCGGAATCGCCATGCTTGTCTCCATGTGGGGTGGACGCGCATGACCAATACCCAGATCCCGAAAGCAAAGCGCGGGACTGGCCACGACGCGGTACTGCCGCTTAAGACGGCTATAGGACGGCTAATTCGTGATATTGGTGCTGCCGCTGCAACTGCTGTAGGTGCGCCAGCGAACGCTGCGGCCGGCGCATCGGCACGGCCGGCGAACGTTTGGCCGCGACAGGCTCTAACAGTTAATCACAAATCCCGCACAGGTGCCATGTGGTTTGCCCGCGCCCCGTTTGGGGCACGGCCCGCTAGAATGAGCCGCGCCACCGGCCCTGTTCTCTTACATGGAAGCCTTCTTCGACTGGCTGTTTGAAACCATTGCCTTGCCCAAGGTAGGCCTGCCCGCGATCTTCGTGGTCAGCCTGGTGTCGGCCACCTTGCTGCCGCTCGGCTCCGAGCCGGCCGTGTTCGGCTACGTCAAGCTCAATCCGCAGATGTTCTGGCCGGCGATCGTGGTGGCCACCGCAGGCAACACCGTCGGCGGCGCGATCGACTGGTGGCTGGGCTACGCCGCCAAGCTGGCGCTGGTGCGCTACCACAAGCGGCGCCGCGCGCGCGAGCACGAGGCCGAGCACCTGGAGCACCGCGCCCACGCGCGCAAGCCGCCCAAGCCCAAGCTCGATGTCCGCTATTTCCGCTGGATGCGCCGGCTGGGCCCGCCCACGCTGCTGCTGTCGTGGCTGCCCGGTGTGGGTGATCCATTGTGCACGTTGGCGGGCTGGCTGCGGCTGTCGTTCTGGCCCAGCCTGGCCTGGATGGCAGTCGGCAAGTTTCTGCGCTACCTGGTCATGACTGCCGGCCTGATGTGGATTCCGGACACTTTTTGGCAGAACATTGCGCACACGGTGAAGGCCTGGTTCTGATCGCTGCGTGGCGCAGGCGCCGTCTTGCGCGTCGGGTCCGACCCGCCAGACAGGCGCTAATCCCTTGTTCCGACAAGGATTCCGTCATGCTGCGGTGCGGCGAAAGCAGGGCTTGCAGTACAATCGCCCTTTACTGAACGATTCGCGCACTGTCCCCGTGCGCAGCAGGAAGCGGTCCCCTCCATGAACGCCCCACTCGTGCTCGACGCCAAGCTCGCCGCGCAGGACGCCCCGCCGCGCCTGCGTGAAATTCCTTATAACTACACGTCCTTCTCGGACCGCGAGATTGTCATCCGCCTGCTGGGCGAAGAGGCCTGGCGCATACTGGACGAGCTGCGCAGCGAGCGCCGCACCGGCCGCTCCGCCCGCATGCTGTACGAGGTGCTGGGCGATATCTGGGTGGTCCGCCGCAATCCCTACCTGCAGGACGACCTGCTGGAAAATCCCAAGCGTCGCCAGATGCTGGTCAGCGCGCTGCATCACCGCCTGAACGAGATCGAGAAGCGCCGCGCCGCCGACCGTGCCGAGCACGCCGAGCCCGCCGCCGAGGACCGTTCGCACCGCGTGGAGCAGCTGGTCGCCTTCGCCAAGCAGGCGATCGAGGACTTCAAGAACGAATTCGCCGCCGCCTACGACCTGCGCAAGCGCGCGCAGCGCGTGCTGGGCCGCGTCACGCAGAAGGACAACATCAAGTTCGACGGGCTGTCGCGCGTGTCGCACGTGACCGACGCCACCGACTGGCGCGTGGAATACCCGTTCGTGGTGCTGACGCCGGACACCGAGGAAGAGATCGCCGGCCTGGTCAAGGGCTGCTTCGAACTCGGCCTGACCATCATCCCGCGCGGGGGCGGCACCGGCTACACCGGCGGCGCCGTGCCGCTGACGCCGATGAGCGCGGTGATCAATACCGAGAAGCTGGAGCAGCTGGGTCCGGTCGAGCAGACCGACCTGCCGGGCGTGCCGCACAAGGTCGCGACCATCTTCTCGGGCGCCGGCGTGGTGACGCGCCGCGTGGCCGATGCCGCCGACAAGGCGGGCCTGGTGTTCGCGGTCGACCCGACCTCGATCGACGCCTCGTGCATCGGCGGCAATGTCGCCATGAACGCCGGCGGCAAGAAGGCCGTGCTGTGGGGCACCGCGCTCGACAACCTGGCCTGGTGGCGCATGGTGGACCCGGAAGGCAACTGGCTGGAAATTACCCGGCTGGACCACAACCTGGGCAAGATCCACGACGTACCGGTGGCCACCTTCGAGCTGAAGTGGTCCGACGGCAACCGCGCGCCGGGCGAGAAGGTGCTGCGCACCGAGACGCTCGCCATCGAAGGCCGCAAGTTCCGCAAGGAAGGCCTGGGCAAGGACGTCACCGACAAGTTCCTGGCCGGCCTGCCCGGCGTGCAGAAGGAAGGCTGCGATGGCATCATCACCAGCGCGCGCTGGATCCTGCACCGCATGCCGAAGCACATCCGCACCGTGTGCCTGGAGTTCTTCGGCCAGGCGCGCGACGCCATCCCCAGCATCGTCGAGATCAAGGACTTCCTCGACGCCGAGACCAAAAAGCCCGGCGGCGCCATCCTGGCCGGCCTTGAGCACCTGGACGAGCGCTACCTGCGCGCGGTCGGCTACGCCACCAAGAGCAAGCGCAACGCCTTCCCGAAGATGGTGCTGATCGGCGATATCGTCGGCGACGATGAAGACGCCGTGGCGCGCGCCACCTCGGAAGTGATCCGCATGGCCAACGGCAAGAGCGGCGAGGGCTTTATCGCCGTCAGCCCGGAGGCGCGCAAGAAGTTCTGGCTCGACCGCTCGCGCACCGCCGCGATCGCGAAGCACACCAACGCCTTCAAGATCAACGAAGACGTGGTGATCCCGCTCAACCGCATGGGCGAGTACACCGACGGCATCGAGCGCATCAATATCGAGCTGTCGATCAAGAGCAAGCTGCAGCTGGTCGACGCGCTGGAAGCGTTCTTCGCGCGCGGCAACCTGCCGCTGGGCCGCAGCGACGACGCCAACGAAATCCCCAGCGCCGAACTGCTGGAAGACCGCGTGCAGCACGCGCTGACGCTGCTGCGCGAGATCCGCGCGCGCTGGCGCTACCTGCAAGACCACCTCGACACGCCGCTGGCGCAGGCCAAGGCCTCGCTGATCGGGCACGGTCTGGGCCTGCTGGGCCAGGAATTCGAGGCGCGGCTGCACCAGCAGCCGGACGCCAGCGTGTTCCACCTGCTGCAGGACCGCACCATCCGCGTGTCGTGGAAGAACGAGATCCGCGCCGAGCTGCGCAAGATCTTCAACGGTGGCGAATTCAAGCCGATCCTGGACGAAGCGCAGAAGATCCACAAGCAGGTGCTGCGCGGCCGCGTCTTCGTCGCGCTGCACATGCACGCCGGCGACGGCAACGTGCACACCAACATCCCCGTCAACTCCGACGACTACGACATGCTGCAGGACGCGCACCGCGCGGTGGCCCGCATCATGGACCTGGCGCGTTCGCTCGACGGCGTGATCTCGGGCGAGCACGGCATCGGCATCACCAAGCTGGAGTTCCTGACCGAGGCAGAGATCGGCGACTTCCGCGCCTACAAGCAGAAGGTCGATCCGCAGGGCCGCTTCAACAAGGGCAAGCTGCTGCCGGGCGCCGACCTGCGCAATGCCTACACGCCGTCGTTCGGGCTGATGGGGCATGAGTCGCTGATCATGCAGCAGAGCGACATCGGCGCCATTGCCGAAAGCGTCAAGGACTGCCTGCGCTGCGGCAAGTGCAAGCCGGTGTGCGCCACCCACGTGCCGCGCGCCAACCTGCTGTACAGCCCGCGCAACAAGATCCTGGCCACGTCGCTGCTGGTCGAGGCCTTCCTGTATGAAGAGCAGACCCGCCGCGGCATCTCGGTCAAGCACTGGGACGAGTTCTCCGACGTGGCCGACCACTGCACCGTGTGCCACAAGTGCGTGACGCCGTGTCCGGTCAAGATCGACTTCGGCGACGTGTCGATGAACATGCGCAACCTGCTGCGCAAGATGGGGCAGAAGAAGTTCAACCCCGGCACTGCGGCGTCGATGTTCTTCCTCAACGCCACCAATCCCGAGACCATCAACCTGACCCGCAAGGTCATGATCGACTGGGGTTACAAGGCGCAGCGCCTGGGCAACGACGTCCTGAAGAAGATCGCGAAGAAGCAGACCGCGCATCCGCCCGCGACGGTGGGCAAGCCGCCGGTGCGCGAGCAGGTGATCCACTTCATCAACAAGAAGATGCCGGGCAACCTGCCCAAGAAGACCGCGCGCGCGCTGCTCGACATCGAAGACAACGAGATCGTGCCGATCATCCGCGACCCGAAGGCGACCACGCCGGAAACGGAAGCGGTGTTCTACTTCCCGGGCTGCGGCTCGGAGCGGCTGTTCTCGCAGGTCGGGCTGGCCACGCAGGCGATGCTGTGGCACGTGGGCGTGCAGACCGTGCTGCCGCCGGGCTACCTGTGCTGCGGTTATCCGCAGCGCGGCAACGGCCAGTACGACAAGGCCGAGAAGATCGTCACCGACAACCGCGTGCTGTTCCACCGCGTGGCCAACACGCTGAACTACCTCGACATCAAGACCGTGGTGGTCAGCTGCGGCACCTGCTACGACCAGCTCGCCGGGTATGAATTCGACAAGATCTTCCCCGGCTGCCGCATCATCGACATCCACGAGTACCTGCTCGAGAAGGGCGTCAAGCTGGAAGGCGTGACCGGTACGCGCTACATGTACCACGATCCCTGCCACACGCCGATCAAGACCGTCGATCCCACCAAGCTGGTCAACGACCTGATGGGCGGCAACGCCGGCCTGGGCAAGATCGAGAAGAACGAGCGCTGCTGCGGGGAATCGGGCACGCTGGCGGTGACGCGTCCCGACATTTCGACGCAGGTCCGCTTCCGCAAGGAAGAAGAGATGACCAGGGGCGCCGACAAGCTGCGCGCCGACGGCTTCACCGGCGACGTCAAGATCCTGACCAGCTGCCCGTCGTGCCTGCAGGGCCTGTCGCGCTACAAGGAAGATGCGTCGGTGCAGGCGGACTACATCGTGATCGAGATGGCCAAGCACCTGCTGGGCGAGAACTGGATGCCCGAGTATGTGGCGAAGGCCAATGCGGGTGGTATCGAGCGGGTGCTGGTGTAAGGCCTGACGGCGCCGACTCTTGCCGCTGGTTTTCTCCCCTCTCCCGCGAGCGGGAGAGGGGCGGGGGAGAGGGCCGGCGCATCGCATGGCGACGGCGGTCACTTTGTGGATGCTCCCGCCCTCTCCCCCAACCCCTCTCCCGCAGGCGGGAAAGGGGGACAACACTCAGCGTGAAAGGTAGCGCGCCGCATGATCAAAAGCCCCAACTGCCCCCTCTGCGAAACCGACGGCGGCGAACTGGTCTGGATGGGCGACCGCGCCCGCCTGATCCTGGTCGAGCATGACCGTTTCCCCGGCTTCTGCCGCATCGTCTGGAACGACCACGTGGCCGAGCTGAGCGACCTGGACGAGGGCGACCAGGCCTGGCTGATGCGGCTGGTCGCGCGCGTCGAGCGGGTGGTGCGCGAGGTGATGACGCCCGACAAGGTCAACCTGGCCGCATTCGGCAATATGGTGCCGCACCTGCACTGGCACATCATCCCGCGCTACCGCTGGGATACGCACTTCCCCGAGGCGATCTGGGCCGCGCCGCAGCGCGCGGCGGATGCCGTGCGCGTGCGGGAACTGGCCAGCCGGCTGCCGGCGCTGCGTACGGCGCTGGCGCTGGTCGAAGCGGGCGACGCCTGAAGGCGGGCGCGGAACCCGCGCCCGCCGGCAACCGTCTGAATGCAGATGCCGCCGCGGTCGCGCCTGCGCCGCGGCACCAGAACAACAGGCCCGGCCACGCATCGCGCTGGCGGGCAGAAAGCTGCCGCTATGTCCTCGACCCCGACCTCCGTCACCGTACCGGGCCCGGCCGTTCCCGCCCGGGCCCTCAAGATCCAGAGCCGGCTGCGCATGGCCGCGACCTGGGCGCTGATCAAGCCCTACTGGAAATCAGAAGACCGCGTCGCCGGGCTGGGGTTGCTGGCGCTGGTGGTGGTGCTCAACCTGGGCATCGTCTATATCAACGTGCTGCTCAACGAGTGGAACCGCGTGTTCTACAACGCGCTGGAGCAGCGCGACTATGCCTCGTTCAAGGTGCTGCTGCTGCGCTTCTCGTGGATCGCCGGCTTCTATATCGTGGCCTTCCTGTCCCGGCAGTACTACACGATGATGCTGCAGATGCGCTGGCGTACCTGGATGACCGGCCGGTTCATGGACCGGTGGCTCGCTCACCAGGCCTACTACCGTATCGAGCAGACCCATACGACCGACAACCCTGACCAACGGATCGCGGACGACCTGCGCTTGTTCACCGATGGAGGCTTGTCGTTGTCGCTGGGGCTGCTCAACTCGGTGGTGACGCTGATTTCCTTTGTCGGGATCCTCTGGGCGTTGTCTGGCCCGATCAGTCTGGCGCTTGGCGGTAGCGAGATCGTGATCCCGGGCTACATGGTCTGGTTTGCAGGGGCCTATGCCGTGGTGGGGTCGTTGGTGGCGCACTTCGTCGGGCGTCCTCTCATCGGCCTGAACTTCCAGCAAGAACAGTACGAGGCAGATTTCCGTTTCACGCTGGTGCGCCTGCGCGAGAACAGCGAGCCAGTGGCGCTGTATCGAGGCGAACCGACCGAGAAGGCCGGCTTGCGCGCACGCTTCGACCGCATTCGGGCCAACTGGAACCAGTTGATGCTGTACACGCGGCGGCTGAACTTCGTCAGCTCGGGCTACGCGCAGTTCGCCATTATCTTCCCCATCCTGGTGGCGGCGCCGCGCTACTTTGCCGGCAAGATGACGCTGGGCGGGCTGATGCAGATCAGTTCCGCGTTTGGACAGGTGCAGGGTGCGTTGTCATGGTTCGTCGACAACTACGCCACGCTGGTGGGCTGGAAGGCGGCGGCCAACCGCCTGATCGACTTCCAGGAAGCCATCCGCGTGGCCGAGCGCCAGGAAGCGTCGCCGGACGGCAGCCGCGATATCGAGGTGGCGTACCACGGCGAGCCGCAGGACGGCATCGCCATCGACAGCCTGGCGCTGGCGCTGCCGGTGCGTGCCGGGCGTGGCGCCGCGGTGGGCCAGCGGCCGCTGGTGGCGCCGTTCTCGCTGACGGTGGCGCCGGGCGAGCGCTGGCTGGTCAGCGGCCCGTCGGGCTGCGGCAAGAGCGTGCTGTTCCGCGCGCTCGCCGGGATCTGGCCGTACGGCAGCGGCACCGTGACCATGCCGGAAGGCGCGCGCCGGTTGTTCCTGCCGCAGCGCAGCTACCTGCCGATCGGCACGCTGGCCGATGCGCTGGCCTACCCGGACGCGGGCACCGAGCACAGCAAGGAAGTCCTGCAGGCGGCCCTGCGCCAGACCCGCCTGGCCGCGCTGGCGGACCAGCTCGACGTGTTCGACAACTGGTCGCTGCGGTTGTCACCCGGCGAGCAGCAGCGCCTGGCCTTCGCGCGCGCGCTGCTGCAGAAGCCCGATTACCTGTTCCTCGACGAAGCCACCAGCGCGCTGGACGAGGATACCGAGCGCGCCATGTACCAGCTGATGGTGGAGCAGCTGCCGCAAACGGCCATCGTCAGCATTGCGCACCGCAGCACCGTGGCGGCGTTCCACCAGCGCAGGCTGCGCTACGTGCCGCAGGATGCCGAAGCGGCCCGGGCTGCGCAAGCCGGCGAGCCTGGGGTAAGCTATCGGGTCGTATGCGAAGCGTGATGCGGGGCTGCCGTGGCAGCCGGCGCGGCCACGGCATCATGCGGCAACCACCACCCTCACCGGCGCCCCTCAGCGGGCCGCGATCACCATGGCAGGCCTGGAAAAAGACACTCCCCATCCCACCGCGCTGACGGTCCACACGCAATCGCGCGTGCTCGAGATCGGCTTCGACAACGGCCGCAGCTTCCGGCTGCCGTTCGAGCTGCTGCGCGTGTACTCGCCCTCCGCCGAAGTCCAGGGCCATGGCCCGGGGCAGGAGGTGCTGCAGACCGGCAAGCGCGAGGTCGGCGTCGACGCGGTCGAGCCGGTCGGCAACTACGCCATCCAGATCCGCTTTTCCGACGGGCACGACACCGGCATCTATTCGTGGGACCTGCTGTACCGCCTGGGCGACAACCAGGACGCGCTGTGGCAGGACTACCTGCAGCGCCTGGAAGCCGCCGGCGCGGACCGCGACACCCCGATGCCCGCCGCCGGCGGCGGGCACGCCTGCGGCCATCACTGAGCCGCCCCCGACAATCCTGGAGTCTTGAAAGATGAGTGAAACCCACTTCGGGTTCGAAAAGGTCGACGAAACGGAAAAGGCCGGCAAGGTTGCCGGCGTATTCCATTCGGTGGCCAGCAAGTACGACGTGATGAACGACCTGATGTCGGGCGGCATGCACCGGCTGTGGAAGATGTTCACCATCGCGCAGGCCGGGGTGCGCCCGGGCCACAAGGTGCTGGACATTGCCGGCGGCACCGGCGACCTGGCCAAGGCATTCGCGAAGCAGGCCGGCCCGACCGGCCAGGTCTGGCTGACCGATATCAACGAGTCGATGCTGCGCGTGGGCCGCGACCGGCTGCTGAACAAGGGCATCGTCACGCCGGTGGCGCTGTGCGACGCCGAGAAGATCCCGTTCCCCGACAACTACTTCGATCTGGTCACGGTGGCCTTCGGCCTGCGCAACATGACGCACAAGGAAGCCGCGCTGGCCGAGATGCGCCGCGTGGTCAAGCCCGGCGGCAAGGTTATGGTGCTGGAGTTCTCCAAGGTGTGGAAACCCCTGGAAAAGGCGTACGACGTCTATTCTTTCAAGGTACTGCCGTGGCTGGGCCAGCGCGTGGCAGGGGATGCCCCCAGCTATCGCTATCTCGCGGAATCGATCAGAATGCATCCAGACCAGGTTTCGCTTGTACGCTTAATGGAACATGCGGGCCTGGAGAATGTCGAATACTTCAATCTGACGGCCGGAGTGGTGGCGCTCCACGTCGGGCGCAAGTATTAGAAGCATTGAAATCGCCATGCCTCGCCCCAAAATGGGGTGAAACTGACAGGGAATAGCAGAATATGTCGTCATTTCGTGGAAAATTCCTGGTTGGGTCGCTGATTACCGCGATTGCCTTCGGGATGGTGTTCGACGCCAATGCCAAGCGCATGGGCGGTTCGCGCAGCATCGGCAAGCAATCGTCGACGGTGACGCAGCAGCGCCAGCAGGCGCCGCAGCCCACTTCGCCGACCCAGCAGCCGGCGCAGCAGCCGACCCAGGCAGCCCCGGCCACCGCCGGTGCCGCCGGTGCCGCCGGCGCGGCCGCCGCCGCGCCCAAGCGCAACTGGGGCGGGATCCTGGGCGGCATTGCCGCCGGCCTGGGCATCGGCTGGCTGCTGTCGCACTTTGGCCTGGGCGGCGCGGCACTGAGCTTCCTGTCCAACCTGATCCTCATCGCGCTGGTGGCGTTTGCCGCGATCTGGCTGATCCGCAAGTTCCGCGGCAGCAAGCGCGCGGCCCAGCCGGCCTACGCCGGTGCCGGCGGCGCGCCGAACCTCGGCCGCAACGCGGAGCCGATGTTCCGCGGCGAGCCGACGCCGGTGTCGTCCGGTAGCCAGTCCGCCAGCCCGGTGCTGCCGGCATCGGCAGCGCCGGTGGCAGCCGGGGCCGTGGCGCAGCAGCCGTGGGGCGTGCCGGCCGATTTCGATACCGAGTCCTTCCTGCGTAACGCCAAGGTCCACTTCGTGCGCCTGCAGGCCGCGTGGGACGCCGGCAACCTGGACGATATCCGCGAGTTCACTACGCCGGAGATGTTCGCCGAGATCAAGATGGACCTGGCCGAGCGCGGCGCCGAGGTCAACAAGACCGACGTGGTCACGCTGGAAGCCCAGCTGCTGGGCATCGAGTCGTCGCCGGCCCAGCACCTGGCCAGCGTGCGTTTCTCCGGCATGATCCGCGAGAAGGCGGGCGAGGCGGCCCAGCCTTTCGGCGAGGTCTGGAACCTGGCCAAGCCGGTCTCCGGCAACGGCGGCTGGCTGCTGGCCGGCATCCAGCAAGAGTCCTGATGCCGCACCCCGCGGCGGTGATGCGCCGGGGGGAGTAGCTTAGAATGGAGGCCCACGTGAAAGCGTGGGCCTTTTTGTTTGGGACGCCGGCCCGCGCCTCGCCGCCTGCCCGCCAACCGCGCTGTCATGAATACTCTGCCTTCCGCCCTGGCCACGCCCGCCATCTCGGCACTGAACCACCTGCTCGAGCAGGAGCCGTGGGCCCGCAACCAGCTGGCGCCGTTTGCCGGACGCGTGATCCGTTTCGATGCCGCCGCCTTCGAGTTGTCGCTGAAGGTGACCGAACACGGCTGCACGGAACTGGCGCCCGCGGCCGAGGCGCCCGCGGTGACGCTGCGCGTGCCGGTGCAGCAGTGGCCGCTGGTGGCCGCCGACGTGGCCGAAGGCGGCCAGGCCGCCGCCATGCGCCATGTGCGCATCGAGGGCGACGCCGAGCTGGCCAATACGGTGTCGACGCTGGCGCGCAACCTGCGCTGGGATGCCGCCGAGGACCTGTCGCGCGCGCTGCGCGGCATCCTCGGCGGGCCGGTCAGCGACAGCGTGGCCCAGCGCGTGGTCGACGGCGTGCGCCAGGTCCATGAACAGGCCACGCGCGTGGGCCGGGCGCTGGTGGACAACGTCACCGACTACCTGCTCGACGAACAGCCAACCCTGGTGCGCCACGCCGCGCTGGACGAATTCGGCGCCGACGTGGGCCATCTGCGCGACCGCCTGGCGCGGCTGGAGAAGCGGCTGGAGCGCCTGGAGCGGGGCGGCACAGCGCCCGCGCCGGGCGCGTCATCCGGCCCCTCCGGCAAGCTGCCGTCGCCGCACCGCTGAGCCGGCCACGCCCCGCTCCCCCGCTCATCCACTGACTGCCTGCCCGGCCCCGTGAAGACTCCCGAATGACCCGCCTCCTGCGCCTTGGCAAGATCCTTTTCGTCATCCTCTACTACGGCCTGGACGAGCTGGTGCTCTCGGGCTTCAGCAGCCGCAGGATCCGTTTCCTGGTACGGGTCATCACCATCGGCCGCAAGCTCGACATGCCGCGCGGCGTGCGGCTGCGGCTGGCGCTGACGCGGCTGGGCCCGATCTTCGTCAAGTTCGGCCAGGTGCTGTCGACCCGGCGCGACCTGATGCCGCCGGATATTGCCGACGAGCTGGCCAAGCTGCAGGACCAGGTGCCGCCATTCGATTCGGCGGTGGCGGTCAGGATCATCGAGCGCTCGCTCGGGCGGCCGCTGGACCAGCTGTTCGAAACCTTCGAGCACCAGCCGGTGGCCAGCGCCTCGATCGCGCAGGTGCACTTCGCCACGCTCAAGGGCGGCCCCTGCCACGGGCGCGAGGTCGCGGTAAAGGTGCTGCGCCCGGGCATGCTGCCGGTGATCGACAGCGACCTGGCGCTGATGCGCGACATGGCCACCTGGCTGGAGCGCTTCTGGGCCGACGGCAAGCGCCTGAAGCCGCGCGAGGTGGTGGCCGAGTTCGACAAATACCTGCACGACGAGCTCGACCTGATGATCGAGGCGGCCAACGCCAGCCAGCTGCGCCGCAACTTTGCCGACACCAACCTGCTGCTGGTGCCCGAGGTGTTCTGGGACTGGTGCAGCAGCACGGTGTTCGTGATGGAGCGCATGCACGGCATCCCGATCTCGCGCACCGACTCGCTCAAGGCCGCCGGCGTCGACATGCACCAGCTCGCGGAGGAGGGCGTCGAGATCTTCTTCACCCAGGTGTTCCGCGACGGCTTTTTCCATGCCGACATGCACCCGGGCAACATCCTGGTGTCGGTGCAGCCCGAGACCTTCGGCCGCTATATCGCGCTCGACTTCGGCATCGTCGGCGCGCTGTCCGAATTCGACAAGAACTACCTGGCGCAGAACTTCATCGCCTTCTTCCGCCGCGACTACCACCGCGTGGCGCTGCTGCACGTGGAATCGGGCTGGGTCCCGCCGGAGACCCGCGTCGAGGAACTGGAAAGCGCGGTGCGCGCCTGCTGCGAGCCGTACTTCGACAAGCCGCTGAAGGAAATCTCGCTGGGCATGGTGCTGATGCGGCTGTTCCAGACTTCGCGCCGCTTCAACGTCGAGATCCAGCCGCAACTGGTGCTGCTGCAGAAGACCCTGCTCAATATCGAAGGGCTGGGCCGCCAGCTCGACCCGGACCTGGACCTGTGGAAGACCGCCAAGCCGTTCCTGGAGCGCTGGATGCACGAGCAGGTGGGCTGGCAGGGCGCGTGGGAGCGGATCAAGGTGGAGGCGCCGCTGTGGGCCAAGATGCTGCCCGACTTCCCGCGCCTGGCGCACCAGTTCCTGGAGCGGCGCGCGCTCACCACCAATGGCGAGCAGGACAAGCTGCTGGCGATGCTGGTGCTGGAGCAGCGCCGCACCAACCGGCTGCTCGGCACCGCGGTGCTGCTGGCGGGCGGCTTTGTCGCCGGCATCGTGCTGACCCACGTGCTGGGCTGGGCGGGATACTGGTAGGCGCATGCCGCGATCACAACGGGACGGAGGCAGACCCATGGGCGATACCACCAGGCCGGTGCCAAGCTTCACCACGCGCAATGCCGGCGACCCGGCGTTCTGGGATGAGCGCTTCAAGGAGGGCTTCACGCCCTGGGACCTGGGCGGCGTGCCCGAGGAATTCCGCCGCTTTGTCGAAGGCCGCCAGCCGTGTCCCACGCTGGTGCCCGGCTGCGGCAACGGCTGGGAGGCGGCGTGGCTGTTCGAGCGCGGCTGGCCGGTGACGGCGATCGACTTCTCTGCGCAGGCGGTGGCGTCGGCGCGGCGCGCGCTGGGGCCGGCCGGGGCGGTGGTGCAGCAGGGCGACTTCTTTGCCTTCACGCCGCAGCCGGCGTGCGAACTGATCTACGAGCGCGCCTTCCTGTGCGCGCTGCCGCCGGCGCTGCGGGCGGCCTATGGCGCTCGCGTGGCCGAGCTGCTGCCGCCGGGCGGGCTGCTGGCGGGCTACTTCTACCTGGGCGAGAACCGCGGCGGGCCGCCGTTCGCGATGCCGGAGGCGGAGCTGGATGCGCTGCTCGGGCCGGGCTTCGAGCGCATCGAGGACCGGCCCTCGGCCGCGCCGCTGCCGGTGTTCCAGGGTCAGGAGCGCTGGCAGGTATGGCGCCGGCGCGGCGGCTGAACCTGCCGTCCGGACATCCGGCTTGTGGCGAAGCCGGTGCCTTGCGTGGCGCATTCGCGCCAGCGGGGAATTTTTTTCGCCCGCGCCGGTCTGCGTCGCTATAATCCGCGTTTTGATTCGGCTACGACCGCGGGCCCCCGCCGCGTTGCCCGCCTCGTCGGGACGCGCCAGGCACCCCGATATGCGGCCCCGACCGATGAATTGGACTCCGGGCCCCGCGCGCGCACCAGCGCCCAGCCGCCCGGCATTCGGTTTTTCGCCACAAGGGCACCTTCTGCATAGGGCAGCGGCATGCTGATCTGGTTTGTCATCATCTACTGGGTAATCTCGGTCGGCATCGGCCTGTGGGCGGCGCTGCGCGTGCGCAACACCACCGATTTCGCCGTCGCCGGGCGCAGCCTGCCGTTCCATATCGTCACCGCCACCGTCTTCGCCACCTGGTTCGGCTCGGAGACGGTGCTGGGCATCCCCGCCGTGTTCCTGAAGGAAGGCCTGTCGGGCGTGGTGTCGGACCCCTTCGGGTCGTCGCTGTGCCTGATCCTGGTGGGCCTGTTCTTCGCCCGGCCGCTGTACCGGATGAACCTGCTGACCATCGGCGACTACTACCACAACCGCTACGGGCGGCTGGCCGAGGTGCTGACCACGCTCTGCATCGTGGTCTCGTACCTGGGCTGGGTGGCAGCGCAGATCAAGGCGCTGGGGCTGGTGTTCTATACCGTGTCGGACGGCGCTCTGTCGCAGGAGGCCGGCATGATGATCGGCGCGGCCAGCGTGCTGGTCTATACGCTGTTCGGCGGCATGTGGTCGGTGGCGATCACCGACTTCATCCAGATGATCATCATCGTGATCGGCATGATGTATATCGGCTACGAGGTCAGCGGCCAGGCGGGCGGCGTGACCGCGGTGGTGTCGCACGCGGCCGCGGCGGGCAAGTTCGAGTTCCTGCCGTCGCTGGATTTCGTGCAGATCATCGGCTTCGCCGCCGCGCTGTTCACCATGATGCTGGGCTCGATCCCGCAGCAGGACGTGTTCCAGCGGGTGACTTCGTCGCGCACCGAGCTGATCGCGGGCCGCGCCTCGGTGCTGGGCGGCGTGCTGTACTTCTGCTTCGCCTTTATCCCGATGTTCCTGGCGTATTCGGCCACCCTGATCGACCCGGGCATGGTGGCCAGATACATCGACACCGACTCGCAGCTGATCCTGCCGCAGCTGATCCTGCAGCACGCGCCGATGTTTGCCCAGGTGATGTTCTTCGGCGCGCTGCTGTCGGCGATCAAGAGCTGCGCCTCGGCGACGCTGCTGGCGCCGTCGGTGACGTTTGCCGAGAACATCCTGCGGCCGTACTTCCGCCATCTCGACGACAAGCAGTTCCTGCGCGTGATGCAGAGCGTGGTGCTGGTGTTCACCACGCTGGTGACGCTGTTCGCGCTGAACTCGCACCTGTCGATCTTCCATATGGTCGAAAATGCCTACAAGGTCACGCTGGTGTCGTCGTTCGTGCCGCTGGCCTTCGGCATGTTCTGGAAGCACGCCACCCGCCAGGGCGGCCTGGCCGCGATCCTGCTGGGGCTGTCGTCCTGGCTGACCTGCGAGATCGCCTTTGCCGATGCCGTGGTGCCGCCGCAGATGGTGGGCCTGCTGTTCTCGGTCAGCGGCATGGTGGTCGGCTCGCTGCTACCGCAGTGGATTGCAGATCACGCGCCGGTCAAGGAAGTCCATATCGCCTGACGGCGCGGGGGCGCCCACCCCCTTATTTCCGCCGATCAGGCAGCCCCGGAACGGTTTATAATTCAAGGCTTTGCATCGCCGCGCGGGAGATTCCCGCGGCCGCCATGGCCGGCGGCGATGTCCGCCCCGGAACCGATTCCCAAGTTTTTCTCGCGAAATAACACCATGCCGATCTATGCCTACCGTTGCGACGCCTGCGGCCACGGGCGCGATGTGCTGCAGAAAATGAGCGATGCCCCGCTGACGGACTGCCCGTCCTGCGGCGCCGCCGGCGCGTTCAAGAAGCAGCTGACCGCTGCCGGGTTCCAGCTCAAGGGCTCGGGCTGGTACGTGACTGACTTCCGCGGCGGCAGCGGCGGCACCAGCGCGCCGGCCGCGGGCGGCGCGGCGGCGGGCGCGGCAGCGGCCAGCGCCCCGGCCGCCGCCGAATCGCCTGCCGCAAGCACCACCGCGGCCGCGCCGGCCGCCGGCGGTTGCGGCAGCGCCTGCGCCTGCCACTGATCCGGATCGCCACGTGGTCGCCAAGAAGACTTCCGCCCTCAAGACCTGGTTCCTGACCGGCCTGCTGGTGCTGGTGCCGCTGGGCATCACGCTGTGGGTGCTCAGCCTGATCATCGGCACGATGGACCAGAGCCTGGCGCTGCTGCCGGAAGCCTGGCGGCCGGACCGGCTGATGTTCGGCAAGCGCGTGACCGGCCTGGGCGCGATTCTGACGCTGCTGTTCATCCTGCTGGTCGGGCTGCTCGCGCATAACTTCATCGGCCAGCGCCTGGTGCGCTGGTGGGAAGCGCTGCTGGGCCATATCCCGGTGGTGGGCCCGATCTACACCAGCGTCAAGCAGGTGTCGGACACGCTGCTGTCGTCGTCGGGCAATGCCTTCCGCAAGGCGCTGCTGGTGCAGTACCCGCGCGAGGGCTCGTGGACCATCGCCTTTCTGACAGGGCGCCCGGGCGGCGACGTGCAGAACCACCTGCAGGGCGAGTACGTCAGCGTCTACGTGCCGACCACGCCCAATCCGACCTCGGGTTTCTTCCTGATGATGCCCAAGGCCGACACCATCGAACTCGACATGACCGTCGACGCCGCGCTCAAGTACATCGTCTCGATGGGCGTCGTGGCACCGGCGGAATTGCCGCGCAAGAACGGCAGCGCGCCCCGGCCGGTAGCCACCAGCCCGGCCGGCAGGTCCAGCAACGAGGAACCGGTCCAGACCACCGATCCTTGAGCCTCCAAACTGATCACGGGCTGCCCGATGCTGTCGGGCAGCCGCGTTTTACCGGGAATCTCCTTATGTCCTCCATGCGTACTCACTACTGCGGTCTGGTGACCGAACAATTCTCGGGCCAGGAAGTAGCCCTGACCGGCTGGGTCCAGCGCCGCCGCGACCATGGCGGCGTGATCTTCATCGACCTGCGCGACCGCGAGGGCCTGGTGCAGGTGGTCTGCGATCCGGACCGCCCCGAGATGTTCAAGGCCGCGGAAGAGATCCGCAACGAGTTCTGCATCCGCGTCACCGGCAAGGTGCGCCCGCGCCCGGCCGGCACGGAAAACGCCAACCTGACCTCGGGCAAGATCGAGGTGCTGTGCCACGAGCTGACCGTGCTGAACCCGTCGGTGACGCCCCCGTTCCAGCTCGACGACGACAACCTGTCGGAAACCACGCGCCTGACGCACCGCGTGCTGGACCTGCGCCGCCCGCAGATGCAGTACAACCTGCGCCTGCGCTACAAGGTGGCGATGGAAGTGCGCAAGTTCCTGGATGCGCAGGGCTTCATCGACATCGAGACCCCGATGCTCGGCAAGAGCACGCCCGAAGGCGCGCGCGACTACCTGGTGCCGTCGCGCGTGAACCCGGGCCACTTCTTCGCGCTGCCGCAGTCGCCGCAGATCTTCAAGCAGATGCTGATGGTGTCGGGCTTCGACCGCTACTACCAGATCACCAAGTGCTTCCGCGACGAAGACCTGCGCGCCGACCGCCAGCCGGAATTCACGCAGATCGACTGCGAAACCTCGTTCCTGACCGAGCAGGAGATCCGCGACCTGTTCGAGGACATGATGCGCACGGTGTTCAAGAACGCCATCGACGTCGACCTCGACGCGAAATTCCCGGTGATGGAGTTCCGCGAGGCCATGGCCCGCTT
The DNA here is from genome assembly GCF_000069785.1 of Cupriavidus taiwanensis LMG 19424. NCBI lineage: Bacteria > Pseudomonadati > Pseudomonadota > Betaproteobacteria > Burkholderiales > Burkholderiaceae > Cupriavidus > Cupriavidus taiwanensis. The sequence goes on from NC_010528.1 coordinate 403,326, forward strand.
CGGCTCGGACAAGCCCGACCTGCGCGTCAAGCTGGAATTCACCGAGCTGACCGAGGTGATGAAGGACGTCGACTTCAAGGTGTTCTCGGGCCCGGCCAACAGCGACAACGGCCGCGTGGTCGGCCTGCGCGTGCCGGGCGGCGGCGCCATCTCGCGCGGCGAGATCGATGCCTACACCCAGTTCGTCGGCATCTACGGCGCCAAGGGCCTGGCCTGGATCAAGGTCAACGAAGTGGCCAAGGGCCGCGACGGGCTGCAATCGCCGATCGTCAAGAACCTGCACGACGCCGCCATTGCCGAGATCCTGAAGCGCACCGGCGCCCAGGACGGCGACATCATCTTCTTCGGCGCCGACAAGGCCAAGGTGGTCAACGACTCGATCGGCGCGCTGCGCCTGAAGATCGGCCATTCGGACTTCGGCAAGGCCAACGGCCTGTTCGAGGACGCCTGGAAGCCGTTGTGGGTGGTGGACTTCCCGATGTTCGAGTACGACGAGGAAGACGCCCGCTGGGTGGCGATGCACCATCCGTTCACCAGCCCCAAGGACGAGCACCTGGAATACCTGGAGACCGACCCGGGCAAGTGCCTGGCCAAGGCCTACGACATGGTGCTGAACGGCTGGGAAATGGGCGGCGGCTCGGTGCGGATCTTCCGCTCGGACATCCAGAGCAAGGTGTTCCGCGCGCTCAAGATCAACGACGAGGAAGCCCGCGCCAAGTTCGGCTACCTGCTCGACGCGCTGCAGTACGGCGCGCCCCCGCACGGCGGCCTGGCCTTCGGCCTGGACCGCATCGTCACCATGATGGCCGGCGCCGACTCGATCCGCGACGTGATCGCCTTCCCCAAGACCCAGCGCGCCCAGGACCTGCTGACGCAGGCGCCGAGCTCGGTCGACGAGAAGCAGCTGCGCGAGCTGCATATCCGCCTGCGCACCGCCGAACCGAAGCCCAACGCCTGACCGGTTTCGGGTCGCATGATCCGCAAGAAAAGCCGCGCGATTGCGCGGCTTTTTTGCTTTTTGCGCAACATCGGCGGCCCGGCGATTGGTTTCGATTTGTTACCGGTCGGAACGAAGCCGGCGGCGGTCAGGTCTTCTTCCTTTGACACGCAATTTGCCGAGGGGCCCTGTCATGAAGGTTCCCGGCGCTCGGGAGGAAATTCGTGAACCTGAACCTGGATACCGAACTGATCCGCCAGTTCCTGCTGGCCCACCAGGAAACCATCCTGACCTGGCTGGCGGCGGGACTGATCATGATGCTGCTGGCCCGTTTCGAGCTGCGCCGCGCCCAACGCCGCGCGGCGCAGGCCATGTCCGAATCGGTGGCCACCACCGTGGCCGCATGCGTGCCGGACATCGCCCACGCGGTGCAGGCGGCGTCGCCCCAGGCGGTGGCCGAGCCGGTCGAGATGCAGCGCGCCGAAGCCCTGCGCCGGTTGGCGCTGGACACCGTCGGCGTGGTGATGACGCGCGGGCGCTGGCTGGACGAGCTCGGCAACCTGCGCCTGGCCGACGATGCCCTGCTTGCCGGCCAGCGCGCCGATGGCGCCGATCCGCTGCTGGTGGTGGCGCCGCAACCGGTGGTGCAGGCTTACCTCGATGCGCAGCGCATATTCGAGGACGAGGCCGCGCAGGTGCAGGCGCTGCGCCGCGACGCCCAGCGCGTGCAGGAAGCGCTGCAGGCGCTGGATGCCGAGGCTGCCCATATCGAACAGGAAACCGGCAGCATCGTGCTGCGCTTCGAACAGGTCAACGCGCAGGCGGCGCAGGGCATGGATGGCGGCGATTACCAGCGCTTCCTGATCCAGAAGTACAACACGCTGGGCCAGCGCGAGAAGGAAATCGCGCAGGAGCGCGCGCGGCTGCAGGGCGAAGCGCGGCAGCGCGCCGAGGCCCTGGCCACGCACGCGCATGCCGCCTCCAGGCGTTACCGCCACGCGCTGGCGCCGCTGATGGAGCAGCTGCGCGCGGCCTGGGGCCATGGCGAATCGCCGCAGGTGTTCGACACCTGGCAGCGCCACGGCAACACCGAACCCTACCTGGCCCCGCACAGCATGGCGGGCGCGCGCAGCGCCGCCTGATCGGCCAGCGCCTGCGGCGCCCCGCGCGCAGCCGCCGCGGCGCTTTCCCGTGGCAAGCGCGCGCGGCTGCGCTATCCTTGGGTTTGTTCCTTGGCCCAGACCCATGTCATACAAGATCCCGGAATCCGTGCTGGTGGTGATTTACACGCCAGATCTTCAAGTCTTGCTGCTGGAACGCGCCGATCGCCCCGGCTTCTGGCAGTCCGTCACCGGCAGCCTCGACACCCTGGACGAACCCCTGGCCCTGACCGCGGCGCGCGAAGTCGCCGAGGAAACCGGCATCATCGCCGGCGAGCACCAGCTGACCGACTGGGGCCATGCCATCCAGTACGACATCTACCCGCAGTGGCGCCACCGCTACGCCGAAGGGGTCACGCGCAACACCGAGCATTGGTTCGGCCTGCGCGTCGCCGCGGCACTGCCGGTGACGCTGGCGCCACGCGAACATTTGCAATACAAGTGGCTGCCATGGCAGCAGGCGGCGCAGCAGTGCTTTTCCAGCAGCAATGCCGAAGCCATCCGCCAGCTGGCGTGGCGCGCAGGCAAGGCCGGCGCGCCGGCCGCGGCAGATGCCGATGCCGGCCATGAGGCGACCGTCGGAGGGCGGCCATGAAGCTGCGCGTGGTCACCTACAACATCCACAAGGGAGTGACCGGCATCGCTCGGCGCCCTCGCATCCAGAACGTGCGTGCCGGCCTGCACGCGATGGACGCGGACATCGTCTTCCTGCAGGAAGTGCAGGACCGCAACGACCGGCTGGTGGCCGCGGCGCTGTTCGACCCGGAGCACACCCAGCTCAACTACCTCGCCACCGACGCCTATCCGCATTCGGTCTATGGCCGCAATGCGGTCTACGACTACGGCCATCACGGCAACGCGATCCTGTCGCGCCATCCGATCCTGATGTCCGAGAACCTCGACATCTCCGACCACCGCTTCGAGCAGCGCGGGCTGCTGCACGCGGTGGCGGACGTGCATGGCGTCGAGACCCACCTGATCTGCGTGCATTTCGGCCTGTTCGCGCGCAGCCGCGCGCGCCAGGCCGAGGCGCTGGTGGAACGGGTGAAGAACGTGGTGCCGGCCGACGTGCCGCTGGTGATCGCCGGCGACTTCAACGACTGGAACCACCGGCTCGACGCGCAGATCTGCAATACGCTGGGCGCGGTCGAAGCCTCGCACGCGCGCGGCGCGCGCCTGCATACCTTTCCCAGCCACATGCCGTGGTGGCAGCTCGACCGCATCTATGTGCGCGGCTACGAGATCGAGCGCGCCCACGCGCTGACCGGGCGCGACTGGGCGCAACGTTCCGACCACGTGCCGCTGGTGGCGGAACTGGGCCATCCGCTGGGCGGGATGGTGGAGCGGGACGTGCCCGCGGACCAGGCCGCGTGAGGCGGCTTGGGCGCGGCTTGAGTGCGCCTTGAGGGCGGCCTGAGGGCGGCCTCAGGGCCGCCCGGGTCAGTCGCGGCCGGGCACGGAGTAATCGCGGATAAAGGCGAACACCGCCTGCGCATCGTTCAGGTCCAGCACCGGCAGCGCGGTCATGGCCGCGACCGCGGCAGGATCATCGCTCGCCACCGCCACCACGCCCGGCACCTCGTCCCACAGCGGCGCACGGCCCAGCGCGGGGCGGAACACCTCCAGCTTGGGGAAATCGCTGCGCTTGTAGCCTTCCACCAGCACCAGGTCGGTGTCGGGCGGCAGCACCGCCAGCGCGTCGTCGAGCTCGGGTGAGGGCACCGCTTCGGGGTAATGGCGCATCAGCGTCAGGTGGCGCGCGCCGACCAGCACGACGTTGGCGCAGCCGGCCGCGCGCATGCGCCACGAATCCTTGCCCGGCGTATCGGGGTCGAAGCCGTGGTGGGTGTGCTTGACGCCGGCCACGCGCAGGCCGGCGCTGACAAAGCAGGGAATGAGCTGGTCCAGCAGCGTGGTCTTGCCGCTGCCGGACGAACCGGTAATGCCGAATACCTTCACCATGGTTTCCGTAGGGGGCGTCGGGAGTTGCCCGCGCGCACCGGCGGTACCGGCGGGCGGGCTTCGGCATCGACGATAGCAGAGTTCCGCGCGCCAATGTGCAGGCGGCGCCTTGCCCGCCGCAATCTGTCCGATAATCACGGCATGTCACGGATCTCTCACTCCGCCCAGGCCGAGGATGCCCCGGTGCGCGACACGGCCACCACCGGCGAGCCGCTATATCGCCACCACATGCTGCGCTGGGCCTGGCGCCGCGGCAAGCCCACCACCGGCAACACGGTGCGGCTCTTGCACGGCGGCCAGGACTTCTTTCCGGCGCTGATCGCCGCCATCGACCAGGCCGCGTTCCAGGTCATGCTGGAAACCTACATCTATGCCGACGACGAGGTCGGCCGCGCCGTCGCCGACGCGCTGATCCGTGCCGCCGCGCGCGGGGTCGCGGTGCGCGTGACGGTGGACGGTTTCGGCGCCGGCGACATGCCGGCCGAACTGGCCGAGCGGCTGCGCGCGGGCGGCGTGCGGCTGCGCGTCTACCGCGCCTTGCGCGGCTTTCGCCTGGCGCGGCGCCACCTGCGCCGGCTGCACCGCAAGATCGCGGTGATCGACCGCCACATCGCGTTCGTCGGCGGCATCAATATCATCGACGACCACAACCACGGTCCCTTCGAAGGCGCCAACCTGGGGCCGCGCTACGACTTCGCGGTGCAGGTCAGCGGGCCGCTGGTGGACCGCATCGCGCTGTCCGCCGAGCGGCTGTGGTGGCGGCTGTCGCTGCGCGAGGCGCGCGGCAGCGAGCGTGCCGCGGCGGTTGCCGATTACCCGCTGGTGACCGACCTGCCGCCGCGCCCGGAAGCCACCGGCGGCATCCGCGCCGCGCTGCTGCTGCGCGACAACCTGCGCAACCGCCGCACCATCGAGCGCGAATACCTGCGCGCGCTGGGCGCGGCGCGCCACGACGTGATCCTGGCCAACGCCTACTTCCTGCCCGGCCACAAGATGCGGCGCGCGTTGCTGGCCTGCCGCCAACGCGGCGTGCGCGTGCGGCTGCTGCTGCAGGGCATGGTCGAATACCGGCTGCAGCACTACGCCACCCATGCGCTCTATGCCTCGTTGCTCGAGGCCGGCGTCGAGATCTACGAGTACGCCGAGAGCTTCCTGCACGCCAAGGTCGGCGTGGTGGACGAGGCCTGGGCCACGGTCGGCTCCAGCAACATGGACCCGTTCAGCCTGCTGCTCGCGCGCGAGGCCAACGTTGCCGTTTATGATGCGGCCTTTGCCGCGGAGCTGCGCGAAGCGCTGGAGCGGGCCATTGCGCACCGCAGCGTGCGCGTGCTGCCGGACGTGCACGCGCGGCGCTCGCCGCTGCACCGGCTGGGCAACTGGACCGCCTATATGCTGCTGCGGCTGGGTGTAATCATCGCCGGCGTCACAGGCCGCTACTGAAACCGCCTGCCGGTGTGCGTTTGCTGCCATGCGGCAACGCCAGCGCTGAAACCGGTTGCAGCATCGCGGCTGGCGGACATGCTGCAATGCAGTCCGTTTAGAAACAGCGGTCTAATTAAAAGCTTGATGGGCAGGTGCCGCGCCAGAATAATCTGAACGACCGTTCTTTTTTGGCTTAGACTGCGTGCATTCGCGGTATGCACCGGCAAATCCGCCGGCCGCCCGCAAGCAATGAATGCAACGTCAGGGTCATACGCGGCGCCACAGCAGGCGCCGCAGAACGGAGAAAAAACATGCGACACCAGTCAGCCCGTCTCGAATCCGCCGCCTCGTCGCCCTCGCCCATGCGCAAGGGCGAGATGACGCGCGTGGCGATTCTGGATGCCGCACTGGAATTGTCGTCCCGCGACGGGCTTGAAGGTCTGACCATCGGCCTGCTCGCGGAACGCATGCAGATGAGCAAGAGCGGCGTCTTCGCGCATTTTGGTTCGCGCGAAGACCTGCAGGTGGAGGTGGTGCGGGAGTATCACCGCCGGTTCGAGCAGGAGGTGTTCTATCCCTCGCTGCAGGAGCCGCGCGGACTGCCCCGGCTATGGTCGATGGTGCGGCGCTGGATGGAAAAGCGCATCCAGGAAGTCACGACGGGATGCATCTACATCAGCGGCGCCGTGGAGTACGACGACCGTGCCGGCAGCCTGGTGCGTGACGAGCTGGTCAAGAGCGTCACCATCTGGCGGGCAGCGCTGACCCGCGCCATCAACCAGGCCAAGGAAGAGGGGCATTTGCGCGCGGACTGCGATCCGCGCCTGATGCTGTTCGAGATGTACAGCCTTGAACTAGGCTTGCATCATGACGCCCGTTTCCTGCGCCTGCCTGACAGCGCCGAGCTTGCCATGGTCGCGCTCAACAAACTGATTCAGTCTTACCGTACCTGAGGCCGTCGGGTCGGGCCGGTTCGCGCGAGCGAGGCGGGCGGCGTGGCGGCATCGCACAACTCCAAGGAGTCTCTGATGGGCCAGTACACCGCACCGTTGCGCGACATGCAGTTCGTGCTCCATGAACTGCTCGGCGCCGAAGCCGAACTCAAGGCGATGCCGCCGCACGCGGACATCGACGCGGACACCATCAACCAGGTCATCGAGGAAGCCGGCAAGTTCTGCTCGGACGTGGTGTTCCCGCTCAACCAGGTGGGCGACCGCGAAGGCTGCACCTACGTCGGCGACGGCGTGGTCAAGGCCCCCACCGGCTTCAAGGAAGCCTACCAGCAGTACGTCGAGGCCGGCTGGCCGGCGCTGGCGTGCGATCCGGCCTTTGGCGGCCAGGGCCTGCCGATCGTGGTCAACAACGTGGTCTACGAGATGCTGAACTCGGCCAACCAGGCCTGGACCATGTACCCCGGCCTGTCGCACGGCGCCTATGAGGCCCTGCACGCACACGGCACGCCCGAGCTGCAGCAGACCTACCTGCCCAAGCTGGTGTCCGGCGTGTGGACCGGCACCATGTGCCTGACCGAGCCGCATTGCGGCACCGACCTGGGCATCCTGCGCAGCAAGGCCGAGCCGCAGGCCGACGGCTCGTACCGGATCACCGGCACCAAGATTTTCATCTCCGCCGGCGAGCACGACCTGGCCGAGAACATCATCCACCTGGTGCTGGCGCGCCTGCCGGACGCGCCCGCCGGCACCAAGGGCATCTCGCTGTTCGTGGTGCCGAAGTTCATTCCCGATGCCAGCGGCAACCCGGGCGAGCGCAACGGCATCCAGTGCGGCTCGATCGAGCACAAGATGGGCATCCACGGCAACGCCACCTGCGTGATGAACCTGGACGGCGCGCGCGGCTGGATGGTGGGCGAGCCCAACAAGGGCCTGAACGCCATGTTCGTGATGATGAACGCCGCGCGCCTGGGTGTCGGCGCTCAGGGCCTGGGCCTGACCGAGGTGGCGTACCAGAACTCGGTCGCCTACGCCAAGGACCGCCTGCAGATGCGGTCGCTGACCGGCCCGAAGGCGCCCGAGAAGGCCGCCGACCCGATCATCGTGCATCCCGACGTGCGCCGCATGCTGCTGACCCAGCGCGCCTACGCCGAAGGCGGCCGCGCCTTCAGCTACTGGACCGCGCTGCAGATCGACCGCGAGCTGTCGCACCCGGACGAGGCGGTGCGCAAGCAGGCCGGCGACCTGGTCGCGCTGCTGACGCCGGTGATCAAGGCCTTCCTGACCGACAACGCCTTCACCTCGACCAACGAGGGCATGCAGGTGTTCGGCGGCCACGGCTACATCTCCGAATGGGGCATGGAGCAATACGTGCGCGACGCCCGCATCAACATGATCTACGAAGGCACCAACACCATCCAGGCGCTGGACCTGCTGGGCCGCAAGATCCTGGGCGACATGGGCGCGAAGATGAAGGCCTTCGGCAAGATCGTTCAGGAGTTCGTCGAAGCCGAAGGCACCAACGAAGCCATGCAGGAATTCATCAACCCGCTGGCCGACCTGGGCGACAAGGTGCAGAAGCTGACCATGGAAATCGGCATGAAGGCGATGGGCAACGCCGACGAAGTCGGCGCCGCCGCGGTGCCGTACCTGCGTGTGGTAGGCCACCTGGTGTTCGCGTACTTCTGGGCCCGCATGGCCAAGATCGCGCTGGAGAAGCAGGGCAGTGGCGACAAGTTCTATACCGCCAAGCTGGCCACGGCGCGCTTCTACTTTGCCAAGCTGCTGCCCGAGACGGCCGCAGAGATCCGCAAGGCGCGCGCGGGGTCGGCGTCGCTGATGGCGCTGGACGCGGATCTGTTCTGATCTGCCGCGGGCGGCTTCCGTTGCCGCCGGTTTGCTCCCCTCTCCCAGAGGGAGAGGGGAGAAAACCGACGGCCCACGGAAGCGCCCACAGAAACTCTCACCTCAACGCTCACTAATCCAGGAGCGAGCATGTCCAATTTCATCGTCAAGAAAGTCGCCGTGCTGGGTGCCGGCGTCATGGGGGCGCAGATCGCCGCCCACCTGATCAACGCGCGCGTGCCCGTGGTGCTGTTCGACCTTCCCGCCAAGGAAGGCCCCAAGAACGGCATCGCGCTGCGCGCCATCGAGAACCTGAAGAAGCTGTCGCCCGCGCCGCTGGGCATCAAGGACGAGGCCGGCCTGATCCAGGCGGCCAACTACGAAGACGATATCGCGCTGCTCAAGGAGTGCGACCTGGTGATCGAGGCGATCGCCGAGCGCATGGACTGGAAGCATGACCTGTACAAGAAGGTCGCGCCGCACCTGGCCTCGCACGCGATCTTCGCGACCAACACGTCGGGGCTATCGATCACCGCGCTGTCCGACGGGTTTGACGATAGCCTGAAGTCCCGCTTCTGCGGCGTGCACTTCTTCAATCCGCCGCGCTACATGCACCTGGTCGAGCTGATCCCGACCGCGACCACGCAGCCGGAGATCCTCGACCAGCTGGAAGCCTTCCTGACCACCACGCTCGGCAAGGGCGTGGTGCGCGCCAAGGACACGCCCAACTTCATCGCCAACCGCGTCGGCATCTTCTCGATCCTGGCGGTGTTCGCCGAGGCCGAGAAGTTCGGCATCCCGTTCGACGTGGTCGACGACCTGACCGGGTCCAAGCTGGGCCGAGCCAAGTCCGCCACCTTCCGCACCGCTGACGTGGTCGGCCTGGACACCATGGCGCACGTGATCAAGACCATGCAGGACAACCTGCACGACGACCCGTTCGCGCCGGTGTACAAGACCCCGGCCGTGCTCAAGGGCCTGGTCGACGCGGGCGCGCTGGGCCAGAAGACCGGCGCCGGTTTCTACAAGAAGGAAGGCAAGGCCATCAAGGTGCTCGACGCCAAGACCGGCCAGTATGTCGACGCAGGCAAGAAGGCCGACGAAATCGTCGTGCGCATGCTGAAGAAGGAACCGGCCGAGCGCATCAAGCTGCTGCGTGAATCGACCAACCCGCAGGCGCAGTTCCTGTGGGCGGTGTTCCGCGACGTGTTCCACTACATCGCCGTGTACCTGGAGCAGATCGCCGGTTCCGCCGCCGATATCGACCTGGCGATCCGCTGGGGTTTCGGCTGGAACTCGGGTCCGTTCGAGGACTGGCAGTCTGCGGGCTGGAAGCAGGTGGCCGAGTGGGTGAAGGAAGACGTGGAAAGCGGCAAGGCGCTGTCGGCCGCGCCGCTGCCGGCATGGGTCTTTGACGGCCCCGTCGCCGAGCGCCAGGGCGTGCATGCCGCAGAAGGCTCGTGGTCGCCCGCGACGCAGTCGTTCGTCGCGCGCAGCACGCTGCCGGTGTACCGGCGCCAGGTGTTCCGTGCCGCGTTGAAGGGCACCGAAGCCGTCGATCCGCGCAAGGCGGGGCGCACCGTCGAGGAAAACGATGCCGTGCGCATCTGGGTCAGCGAAGGCCAGGACGACGTGCTGGTGGTCTCGTTCAAGAGCAAGATGAACACCATCGGCCCGGACGTGATCGACGGCCTGACCCGTGCCATCGACCTTGCCGAAGCCCAGTACAAGGGCCTGGTGGTGTGGCAGCCGACTTCGCTGCAGCTCGGCGCGCCGGGCGGCCCGTTCTCCGCCGGCGCCAACCTGGAAGCGGCGATGCCGGCCTTCATGATGGGCGGTGCCAAGGGCATCGAGCCCTTCGTGAAGAAATTCCAGGACGGCATGATGCGCGTGAAGTACGCCTCGGTGCCGGTGGTGTCGGCGGCGTCCGGCATCGCGCTGGGCGGCGGTTGCGAACTGATGCTGCATTCGGCCGCGCGCGTGGCTGCGCTGGAAACGTACGTGGGCCTGGTCGAGGTCGGCGTGGGGCTGGTCCCCGCCGGCGGCGGCCTGAAGGAAGCCGCGCTGGCCGCGGCACGCGCCGCGCAGGCGGCAGGCAGCACCAACTACCTGCAATTCCTGACCGGCCGCTTCCAGAGCGCGGCCATGGCCAAGGTCTCCGCATCGGCGCTAGAAGCGCGCCAGATGGGCTACCTGCAGCCGTCCGACCGGATCGTCTTCAACGTGCACGAACTGCTGCACGTGGCGCAGAACGAAGTGCGCGCGCTGGCCGATGCCGGCTACCGTGCGCCGCTGCCGGCACTGATCCCGGTGGCTGGCCGCTCGGGCATCGCCACCATCAAGGCGTCGCTGGTCAATATGCGCGACGGCGGCTTTATCTCGGCGCATGACTTCCTGATCGCCACCCGCATCGCGGAAGTGGTGTGCGGCGGCGACGTCGAGGCCGGCTCGCTGGTCAGCGAAGACTGGCTGCTGGCGCTGGAGCGCAAGGCCTTCGTCGACCTGCTCGGCACCGCCAAGACGCAGGAGCGCATCATGGGCATGCTGCAGACCGGCAAGCCGGTGCGTAACTAACAGGGCAAGCGAGGAACCGACATCATGAAACAACTGCAAGACGCATATATCGTTGCGGCCACCCGCTCGCCGATCGGCAAGGCGCCCAAGGGCGCGTTCAAGAACACGCGCCCGGACGACCTGCTGGCCACCATCCTGAAGGCCGCGGTGGCACAGGTGCCGAACCTGGACCCGAAGCTGATCGAGGACGCCATCGTCGGCTGCGCCATTCCCGAGGCGCAGCAAGGCCTGAACGTGGCGCGCATCGGCGCGCTGCTGTCGGGCCTGCCGAATACCGTGGGCGGCATCACCGTCAACCGCTTCTGCGCTTCGGGCGTGAGCGCGGTGGCGATGGCGGCCGACCGCATCCGCGTGGGCGAGTCCGACGTGATGATCGCCGCCGGCGTGGAATCGATGAGCATGGTGCCGATGATGGGCAACTCGCCGTCGATGTCGCCGGAGATCTTCACCCGCGACGAGAACGTGGGCATTGCCTACGGCATGGGCCTGACCGCCGAGAAGGTGGCGCAGCAGTGGAAGGTCAGCCGCGAGGACCAAGATGCGTTCTCGCTGGCCTCGCACCAGAAGGCCATCGCGGCGCAGCAGGCCGGTGAGTTCAAGGACGAGATCACACCGATCGAGATCGTCGAGCGCTTCCCCGACCTCGCCAGCGGCCAGGTCAGCGTGAAGACGCGCACGATCTCGCTGGACGAAGGTCCGCGCCCCGAAACCTCGCTGGAAGGCCTGGGCAAGCTGCGCCCGGTGTTTGCCAACAAGGGCAGCGTGACCGCCGGCAACAGCTCGCAGACCTCGGACGGCGCCGGCGCGCTGATCCTGGTCTCGGAGAAGATCCTCAAGCAGTTCAACCTTGTGCCGCTGGCGCGCTTCGTCTCGTTCGCGGTGCGCGGCGTGCCGCCCGAGATCATGGGCATCGGCCCGAAGGAAGCGATCCCAGCGGCGCTGAAGGCGGCAGGCCTGACGCAGGACCAGATCGACTGGATCGAGCTGAACGAAGCGTTCGCCGCGCAGTCGCTGGCGGTGATGCGAGACCTGGATCTCGATCCGGCCCGGGTCAACCGCATGGGCGGCGCGATCGCGCTGGGCCATCCGCTGGGGGCCACCGGTGCGATCCGCTCGGCCACGGTGGTGCACGCGCTGCGCCGCCACAACCTGAAGTACGGCATGGTCACCATGTGCGTCGGCACGGGCATGGGCGCCGCAGGTATTTTCGAGCGCGTCTAAACGCGCCTGCGGGACGGTTCTTCGGAACTGTCCCGCCCTTCTGTCAGGTGAAGAAAGCAGTACCGGGGGCTGCCGCCCGCGACGCGGGTCACCAGGTAGGGGAGACAATAATATGCAGGAGACAGCCATCCTGGCCGATGCCGCGTGCGATTTGCCTCGCGACGTCATGGCCCAGCTGAAGGTCCACACGATTCCGTTCCGCATCCGCGCGGGCGAGCATTTCGTCGCCGATACGCGCGACGAGGACGCGCTGCCCACGCTCTACCAGCAATACCTGGTCGGCCGCCAGGACCACTACGCCGAATCGATCCCGCTGCTGGAACGCGAGCTGGAAGAACACCTGCTGCGCAACGTGGTGGCCCACTGCGACCGCGCCATCCTGTTCACCATCGCCAGTTCGCGCAGCAAGCTGTATGCGCATGCGAGCGGCGCGGTGATCGGCACCGTGGCGCGCAGCGTGCGCCTGCGCAAGGAAGCGGGACGCTCGGGACTGTTCGACCTGACCGTGGTCGACACCGGCGCGATCGGTCCGGGCCAGGCGCTGATCGTGCGCGAGGCCGCGCGGATGGCCGCCGCGGGCGCCAGCCCGCAAGCGGTGCGGGAAGCGGTCGAGACGCGCCTGCGCGATGCCGCCCACATGTTCCTGGTGCCCGACGAGCTGCTCTACCTGTACACGCGCGCGCGCCAGAAGGGCGAGGGCAGCATCACCTGGGGCCGCTATGCGATGGGCAGCGCGTTCAATATTCGCCCGGTGGTGCGCATGCACCGCGGGCACACCGAGGCCATCGCCAAGGCACGCGGCTCCGAGGAGGGCGCGCGCCGCGTGCTGCAGCATGCCGAGCAGTGCATCCGCGGCGGCGACCTGATGGTGCCAACGATCTCGGTCTGCCATGCCGGCCCGCTCGACGCCGTGCGCGCGATGCCGGCATTCCAGTCGCTGGCGCGCACCGCGCGCGACCAGGGCGTCGAGCTGATGCTGGCGCCGATGAGCCTGACGGTGGCACTGAATGTCGGCGCGCGCGCGTTCGGGCTCAGCTATCTCGCCGAGTCGCCGCCGCCTTTCGAATAACTCCCACAGACGAGGACACCATGAGCATCCGTACCAGCATCGAGCAGGGCATCCTGACGCTCGAATTCGACCGCATCGACAAGAAGAACGCCATCACCGCGGCGATGTACCAGTCGCTGGCCGACGCGCTGCGCGCGGCCCAGACCGATCCGGCCGTGCGCGCCATCCTGTTGCGCGGCAAACCTAAAGTCTTCACTGCCGGCAATGACCTCGAAGATTTCATGCAGCGCCCGCCCAGCGGGGGCGAGGGCGCCGAAGCCGCCCCGGTGTTCCAGTTCCTGTACCAGATCAGCCATGCCAGCAAGCCGGTGGTCGCCGCGGTCAGCGGCGCCGCGGTGGGCGTGGGCACCACCATGCTGCTGCACTGCGACCTGGTCTATGCATCCGACACCGCCAAGCTGTCGCTGCCGTTCGTGCAGCTCGGGCTGTGCCCCGAGGCAGCATCCAGCCTGCTGCTGCCGCGGCTGGTCGGCTACCAGCGCGCGGCCGAGAAGCTGATGCTGGGCGAGGCGTTCAGCGCGCAGGAGGCGCTGGAGATCGGGCTGGTGACACGGGTGCTGCCGGTGGCCGAGCTGCATGACTTTGCGCTGGCGCAGGCGCGCAAGCTGGCGGCCCTGCCGGCGTCTTCGCTGCGCGAGACCAAGCTCCTGATGAAGGCCGGCGCGATGGCCGAGGTGGAGAAGCAGATGGCCGACGAGGGCGCGGTGTTCCGGCGCATGCTGGTGGCGCCGGAGGCGAAGGAGGCGTTCAGCGCGTTCTTTGAAAAGCGGAAGCCGGACTTTATGAAGTTTGTGTGAGGGGACGGCAGACTTTCGTCTACCGCTTGTTTTCGCCCCTCTCCCGCAAGCGGGAGAGGGGAGCAAACAGCCAGCAAGCTCGACCGTGCCGCTCAAGCCGTCGGCAACACCCGGGGCTGCCGCGACTCATCCGTCGCCACATACGTCAGGGTCGCCTCCGTCACCTTGACGATCTCATTGCTATGCCGCATGCGCTGCGCATAGACCTCCACCGCAACGGTGATCGAGGTACGCCCGGTCTTGACGATATCGGCGTAGAAACTCACCAGGTCGCCGACGAACACCGGGTGCTTGAACAGGAAGGAATTCACCGCCACGGTCGCCACGCGTCCCTGGGCGCGCTCGACCGCCGGGATCGAGCCGGCGATATCCACCTGCGACATGATCCAGCCGCCGAACACATCGCCGTGCACGTTGGCGTCGGCGGGCATCGGCACCACGCGCAGCGCGGGGTTCTTGCCGGCGGGCAGGGCGGGGACGGTATGGGGAGCGTTCATGGCGGTATGCGGGTGGACTGCTGAAGGGTGGGGCGTGGCGGCGAAAAACCCTTCGCCAGCCGCGCAACGCGATCTCTGCGACAATCGCGCATTGGCCCGGATTCTAACGTATGCGCCGCTATTCCACGACCGCCGAGCAGGCCCCCGACCCGGCCTCGGTGAAGCTCTTTCCCGGCCAGCGCGCCCCCCGCAGCGACTGGCAGACCGTACGCAACCTGCTGCCCTATGTCTGGCACTACAAGTGGCGGGTGATGCTGGCGCTGGCCTGCCTGGTGGCGGCCAAGGTGGCCAACCTGGGCGTGCCGGTGCTGATGAAGCGGCTGATCGACAGCATGAACATCACGGCCGGCGATCCGCGCGCGTTGCTGGCGGTGCCGGTCGGGCTGATCGTCGCCTACGGCATGTTGCGCCTGTCCGCGACGCTGTTCACCGAGTTGCGCGAAATCCTCTTTTCCAAGGTCACGCAGAGCGCCGTGCGCGAGATTGCGCTGCAGGTGTTCCGGCACCTGCATGCGCTGTCGCTGCGCTTCCACCTGGACCGCCAGACCGGCGGCATGAGCCGGGACATCGAGCGCGGCACGCGCGGCATCCAGTCTCTGATTTCGTATTCGCTGTACAGCATCCTGCCCACGCTGGTGGAGATGGCGCTGGTGATCGGCTTCTTCATCCTGCACTACGACATCTGGTTCGCCGCCATCACTGGTTGCGCGCTGGTGGGCTATATCGTCTTCACCATCGTGGTGACGGAATGGCGCACGCACTTCCGCCGCCGCATGAACGAACTCGATTCGCGCGCCAACCAGAAGGCGATCGATTCGCTGCTGAACTTCGAAACCGTCAAGTACTTCGGCAACGAAGCCTACGAGGCGCAACGCTATGACGAGAACCTGCGCAAGTACCGCACCGCGGCGATCCGCTCGCAGAACTCGCTGTCGTTCCTGAACTTCGGCCAGCAGGCCATCATCGCCATCGGCCTGATCCTGATCCTGTGGCGCGCCACGGTGGGCGTGGTCGACGGCAAGCTCACGCTGGGCGACCTGGTGCTGGTCAACACGCTGATGATCCAGCTCTATATCCCGCTGAACTTCCTCGGCGTGATCTACCGCGAGATCAAGCAGGCCACCACCGACATGGACCGCATGTTCGTGCTGCTGGGCACGCACCAGGAGGTGGCCGACGCGCCGGGCGCGCCGCCGCTGCGGGTCAGCGGGGCGCAGGTGCGCTTCCGCGACGTGCGTTTCGGCTACGAGCCGGACCGCACCATCCTGGACGGGGTCGACTTCACCATCGCCGCCGGCACCACCACCGCGGTGGTGGGCCACAGCGGCTCGGGCAAGTCGACGCTGGCGCGGCTGCTGTTCCGCTTCTACGACGTGGGCGGGGGCGCGATCGAGATCGACGGCCAGGATATCCGCGCCATCACCCAGGACAGCCTGCGTCGCGCCATCGGCATCGTGCCGCAGGACACCGTGCTGTTCAACGACAGCATCTACTACAACATCGCCTACGGCCGCCCGGACGCGACCCGCGACGAAGTCATCGCCGCGGCGCAGGCGGCGCAGATCGATGCCTTTATCCGCGAGCTGCCGCAGGGCTATGACACGCCCGTGGGCGAGCGCGGCCTGAAGCTGTCCGGCGGCGAGAAGCAGCGCGTGGCGATCGCGCGCACGCTGCTGAAGAACCCGCCGGTGCTGGTGTTCGACGAGGCGACTTCCGCGCTGGATTCGCGCACCGAGCAGGCGATCCAGGCCGAGCTGATGCGCCTGGCGCAGAACCGCACCACGCTGCTGATCGCGCACCGGCTCTCCACCGTGGTCCATGCCGACCAGATCCTGGTGATGGACCACGGCCGCATCGTCGAGCGCGGCACGCATGCGCAGCTGATGCGCGCGGGCGGGCGCTATGCCGGGATGTGGGACATCCAGGCGCGCGCCGCCGCCAGGGGCGGCGATGCCATCGGCGCGGACGCGCTGGCGCTCGACGTGGGCGACGCCACGCAGGACGCCTGAGCCGCCATCGGCGGCGCCGGCCTGCACCAGCGCGCGGCGCGGATTGTCGGCAATCGCCGACGACGATGCCGCTGCGGCAATCGCCGCGCCCATTTCTGGTTCGACAATCGCGTGCGGACACGCCCTGAAACAGGGCCCGCAAGGCTGGCATGTCCCTTGCGGACGAATCCCTCCGAAATCACGATCCACGGAGAGATGCCATGCCCAAATCCCGCGCTGCGCAAGTGTTGCCCGGCGTTTTCACGGCTGCCACCGAAGGCGCTGGCCATGCCGGTGCGCGTCCGGCCCCCGCCGCGGCACGCCGCCGCCTGCTGAAGCTGGGCGCCATGCTCGGCACCAGCCTGGTGCTGTCGACATCATTCGCCGGCGCGGCCCACGCGCAGGCTGCGTCCACCAGGGTCCGGTTCCAGCTCGACTGGCGCTTCGAAGGGCCGGCGGCGCTGTTCCTGCTCGGCGAGCAGAAGGGCTACTACAAGGCCGAGAAGCTGGAGGTCGCGATCGATGCCGGCAACGGCTCGGGCAACGTGGTCAATCGCGTGGCCTCGGGCACCTATGACATGGGCTTCGCCGACATGTCGTCGGTGATGGAGTTCTACGGCAACAACCCGGACGCGAAGAACAAGCCGGTGGCCGTGATGATGGTCTACAAC
This sequence comes from Cupriavidus taiwanensis LMG 19424, assembly GCF_000069785.1. Lineage (NCBI taxonomy): Bacteria > Pseudomonadati > Pseudomonadota > Betaproteobacteria > Burkholderiales > Burkholderiaceae > Cupriavidus > Cupriavidus taiwanensis. Next base: position 420,419 of record NC_010528.1, read on the forward strand.
AACACGCCCGCGGCCATCCTGGCGCTGAAGAAGTCGGGCATCCGCGCACCCAAGGACCTGGCCGGCAAGCGCATGGGCGCGCCGGTATTCGACGCCGGCCGCCGCGCCTTCCCGATCTTCGCGAAGGCCAACGGCCTGCAGGCGTCGTCCTTCAACTGGCAGGCGATGGACCCGACGCTGCGCGAAACCATGCTGGTGCGCGGCGACCTCGATGCCATCACCGGGTTTTCGTTCACGTCGATCCTGAACCTGAACGCGCGCGGCGTGAAGGACGAGGACATCGTGGTGCTGCCGTACCCGCAGTTTGGCGTGAAGCTGTACGGCAACGCGGTGATCGCGTCCGAGGCCTTCATCAGGCAGAACCCCGAGGCGGTGAAGGCGTTCCTGCGCGCCTTCAGCAAGTCGGCGCGCGACGTGATCGCCCGTCCGGAAGAGGGCATCCGCGCGCTCAAGGCGCGCGACGGCATCATTGACGAGAAGCTGGAAACGCGCCGGCTGAAGCTGGCGCTGGACAGCGTGGTACGTTCCCCCGACGCGAAGGCCGAGGGCTTTGGCCGCGTCAGCAAGCCGCGCCTGTCGCTGATGGCCTCGCAGGTGGCCGATGCCTTCGGCACCAAGGGCCGCATCAACGCCGATGCGCTGTGGACCGACGCGTACCTGCCGAGCGCGGCCGAACTGGATGTGCTGCGATGATGGCGCACCTGGCTGAATCCATGCCGGCCGCCGCGACCGCGCCCGTCGAGCCCTTCGTCGATTTCAACCGGGTCTGGCTGGCCTATGACGACGCGCTCGCGCGCCAGGGCGAGTTTGCCGTGGAAGACCTGTCGCTGCAGGCCGCGCCCGGAGAGTTCATCGCTATCGTCGGCCCGTCCGGTTGCGGCAAGTCCACCTTCATGAAGCTGGCGACCGGGCTCAGGCCCGCCACGCACGGTACCGTGAAGGTGGCCGGGCAGAAGGTGAGCGGGCCGCTCAAGCAGGTCGGCATGGCGTTCCAGGCGCCCACGCTGCTGCCGTGGCGCACCACGCTCGACAACGTCATGCTGCCGCTGGAGATCGTCGAGCCTTACCGTTCGACGCTGCGTGCCAGGCGCGACGAGTACGTCGACCGGGCCCGCCGGCTGTTGCATACCGTGGGCCTGGGCGGCTACGAGGACAAGTACCCGTGGCAGCTCTCCGGCGGCATGCAGCAGCGCGCTTCGATCTGCCGCGCGCTGATCCACCAGCCGCGCATGCTGCTGCTCGACGAGCCCTTCGGCGCGCTCGACGCCTTTACCCGCGAGGAACTGTGGTGCGTGCTGCGCGACCTGTGGCAGGCGCAGCGCTTCAACGTGATCCTGGTCACGCACGACCTGCGCGAGGCCGTGTTCCTGGCCGACACCGTCTACGTGATGAGCCAGCGCCCCGGCCGCATCCTGCTGCGCAAGGAAATTCACCTGCCGCGCCCGCGCGATCTGGAGCTGACCTATACCGAGCCCTTTGCCGGGCTGGTGCACGCGCTGCGCGAGAAGATCGGCCATGTGCGCCAACACTGAGACAACCTGACGATGATGATGACCCTGACTTCCGCGCAGGAGCGCCGCGTGCAGCGCGTGGCGCCGTGGCTGCTGCTGGCCGCGGTGCTGCTGCTGTGGCAGGGCGCGTGCATGGCCTTTGACGTATCCGACTTCATCCTGCCGACGCCGTCCGCCATCGTGGCCGCGCTGGCGGACTATGCGGACGTGATCGCCGGCCATGCGTGGCGCACCTTCTGGACCACCATGGTGGGCTTTGGCGTGGCCATCGGCGTGGGCGTGCTGCTCGGGCTGGCGATGGGCTCGTCGCGGCTGCTCTACGCCGCCAGCTACCCGCTGATGACCGCCTTCAACGCGCTGCCCAAGGCCGCCTTCGTGCCGATCCTGGTGGTGTGGTTCGGGCTGGGCGCTGGCCCGGCGATCCTGACCGCGTTCCTGATCTCGTTCTTCCCGATCATGGTCAATATCGCCACCGGACTGGCCACGCTCGAGCCGGAACTGGAAGACGTGCTGCGCGTGCTCGGCGCCAAACGGCGCGACGTGCTGTTCAAGGTCGGCCTGCCGCGCGCGCTGCCATATTTCTTCGCCTCGCTGAAGGTCGCGATCACGCTGGCCTTTGTCGGCACCACGGTGTCGGAGATGAATGCCGCCAACGAGGGCATCGGCTACCTGCTGGTGTCGGCGGGCTCCGCCATGAAGATGCCGCTGGCCTTTGCCGGGCTGGTGGTGATCGCGGTGATGGCGATGGCGATGTACGAACTGTTCGCGGTGGTCGAGAAGCGCATGACCGGCTGGGCCCACCGGGGCTGAGCCGGGTTCAGCGCCGCGCTAGCCGCCGGCCTGCTGCAGCTGGTAAGTCGAGCAGTAGCTGAAGCGGCTGGCCGGATGCACGCCGGTGGTCACGATGATCGCCTGGTCGCGCAGGAAGTAGGTGCGGATGATGCGCAGGCCCGCTGACTTGTCCGGCACCTGCAAGGCAGCGGCCTGCGCGCCTTCGACCAGCCACCCCTGCACCTCCTGCTCCACGCGGGTGATCTTGATCCCGTATTGCTTCTCCACCATCGTGTACACCGGCACGTCGAGCGTCTCGCCGGGCGGGGGCAGGTCGCCGTAAGCGCGGTCGACATAGATGTCGACCAGCGCGATCGGCTCGTGGCCGGGCGCACTGTCGAAGCGGGTGCCGCCGATATGCAGCCAGCTCGCGCCGGGCGCGCAGCGCAGCAATGCAGCCAGCGTGTCATCGGCCTCCACCGTGCCGAACGCCGAGGTGCGCAGCGTCGTTCCCTTGGCATAGCTGACCAGATCGGCCGGTGAATCCATCAGCTGCGTGAAGCGGCTTTGCGGACGATCCGAGATCACGCGCGTGCCGACGCCGGCCTGGCGCGAGACCATGCCCAGGTTGGTCAGCTTCTGCACCGCCTGGCGCACCGCATACCGGCTCAGGTTCCAGGTTTCGCACAACTCCGCCTCGGTCGGCAGCAGCGCGCCGACGGGCGGGTTGCCGTTGACGATTTCCTGCATCAGCGTGCGCGCCAGGTCCAGATGGCGCGGCGAGGTCGCGCCCAGGGCGGCGGAAACGGGGTCGATGTCTCTTTGCATGGAGTGGGAAGGTCTGCAGCAACGGCGTCGGCGCCGCGGCCGGTGCCCGTGACATCCGCCGCGACGCGGATCGGATTTTAGCATTGCGCGCAGGGTTTTTCCTAATATTCGAATGTTCGAACAAACTCATATAGTTCGAGCCATGGCGATGCCTGACCTGCCCCGCTGCCTGCATCCGGCGCATCCGGCAACCACGCATCTTTCCTCGATTCCGGAGAAGCCTCCCGCATGTATCCCATTGATTTCCTGTGGCGCGCCGCCCACCGCCATCCCGAGCGGACCGCCATCTTCAGCCCCGATGGCCAGTTGTCGTACCGGGTGCTTGCCGACACGGTGCTGCGTCGCGCCGCGGCCCTGGTGGCGCTCGATCCGGTGCCGCGCAGCCGCGTCTGCGTCGGCGCCGCCAACACGGTCGACCACCTGGTGGCGATCCTGGCGATCCTGGCCGCCGGCAAGGTCTGGGTGCCGCTGAATCCGCGCAACGGCGATCCCGAGTTGCGCCGCATCGTCGATTTCGTCGAGCCCTCGCTGGTGCTGGCCGATGCCGGCATGGCCGGTCGCCTCGCCGGCATCGCGCCGCCGTTGCGCCTGCTGTCCGATCTCGGCGCCGATGGCGGCGATCCCGCGGCGGTGGTGATGGGCCCGCGCGGCCGCGGTGGCGTGCCGCTGGAGGCGGCGCAGGCCGTCAAGTTCACCGGCGGTTCGACCGGTTTTCCCAAGGGCGTGATCCAGCCGCTGCGGGCATGGAACGCCAATATCGCCACCCAGATCCACGAACTTGGCCTGACGCCGGCGGACCGCTATCTGGTGGCGGCGCCCATCACGCATGGCACCTCCACCTACATGCTGCCGCTGCTCGGTGCCGGCGGGGCGCTGGTGTTCCCGGAATCGGCCAAGCCTGCCGGGCTGCTCGACGCGGCCCAGGCCCACGGCGCGACGCTCTTCTTTGCGCCGCCGACGCTGATCCTGGCGCTGGTCGAAGAGCAGCGCCGTGCCCCGCGCGCGTTGCCGGCGCTGCGCTACCTGGTCTATGGCGGCGCGCCGATGCGCCCTGAGCAGATCCGCGACGCGCAGGCGGTGTTCGGCCCGGTGCTGTGCACCTCGTTCGGCCAGACCGAAGCGCCGCAGATCATCACCTTCCTGCCGCCGGGCGAGATGCACGGCGAGCGGCTCGCTTCGGTTGGCAGGCCGTCGCTGCTGACCCGGGTAGCCATCGTCGACAAGTCCGGCAACGTGCTCGGCGCCGGGGAAGAGGGCGAGATCGCGGTGCGCGGCGACCTGGTCATGAGCGGCTACCTGAAGGCGGAGACAGAAACCCGCAAGACGCTGGTCGACGGCTGGCTGCGCACCGGCGACGCCGGCGTCTTAGACGAGCACGGCTTCCTGTTCCTGCGCGACCGCATCCGCGATGTGATCATCACCGGCGGCTTCAACGTCTATCCCGGCGACGTCGAGGTGGTGCTGTCCGCCCACCCCGCGGTGGCCGACTGTTCGGTGGTCGGCATTCCAGACGCCAAGTGGGGCGAGGCCGTGCACGCCGCGGTGCAGTTGCGCCCCGGCATGCAGGTAGCCGCCGACGAGCTGATCGCGCTGGTCAAGCGCGAACTGGGCTCGGTCAAGACGCCCAAGCACATCCACGTGTTCCAGGCCTTGCCGCGCAGCGCGGTCGGCAAGGTGCTGAAGCCGGCGGTGCGCGAGTCGATCCTGTCCACCTGGAGCGCGACATGAATTCGCCCGATATCTCGCCCGATATGGCGCCCGATATCTCGCCCAATCCCTCCGCCACCCCGCGCACGCGGCTGTGCCGCTACACCGAGCAAGCGGTCTACTACGGCGAGGACGACCTGGTGGCGGACCTGCTCGGCCAGGCCAGCTTCATCGATGTCTTCATGAAGCAGACCTTCGGCAGCGTGCCCGGCCCCGCGCAGCGCCGCATCGCCGAAGCGGTACTGGTGACGCTGATGGAGCATGGCATGACGCCCAGCGCCATCGCCACGCGCATGATCTATTCGAGTTCGCCGGAAAACCTGCAGGCCGGTGTGGCGGCGGGCCTGCTGGCGGTGGCCAGCCAGTTCATCGGCACCATGGAACCGGCGGCCGGGCTGCTCGACCAGATCGCGGCGGCGGGCGCCGACGGCGCAGCCGAGGCACGGCGCATCGCGCGCGAATATCGCGCGCGGCGCGAGCCCGTGCCCGGCTTCGGCCATCACCTGCACCGTCCCGACGATCCGCGCGCGCTGGCACTGCTGGCGCTGGCGCGCGAACTGGGCACCCATGGCGCGCGCTGTGCCGCGCTGGAGCAGCTGGCCGCCGAGGTCGACGCCGCCGCCGGCCGCCATATCACCATCAACGCCACCGGCGCGGTGGCGGCGGTGCTGGGCGACATCGGCATCCCGGCCCGCCTGATGCGCGGCTTTGCGGTGCTGAGCCGCGCCGCCGGGCTGATTGCCCATATCGCCGAGGAACAGCGCGAACCTTCGGGGCGCTTCGTGTGGCGCCTCGTTGACGAGGCCATGACACCTGCGCGCAGCGCAGGCGGGCCGGACTGACCCCCGCCGCAAATCGATTAACAGAATAGACAAGGAGACGCCATGACAACAGCCGACCGAGCCATCCAGCGGCACCACCACATCACCCTCAGCGTGGGAACCGCGCAGCAGGACTATGACTTCCATACCAGGGTGCTCTCGCTGAAGAGCGTCAAGAAGACCCTGATCTATGACGGCGGCACGCCGTTCTATCACCTGTACTACGGCAACGACCTGGGTGAGGAAAGCACGCTGATCACCTGCTTCCCGGTCGCGCACTTCGGCCGCAAGGGCACCCGGGGCACGGGCCAGATCGGCAGCCTGGCGCTGTCGGTGCCGGTCTCGGCGATTCCGTTCTGGCACAAGCGCCTGACCGACCACGGCTTTGAGGTGCGCCGTACCGAGCGCTTCGGCGAAGTCGTGCTGGCCTTCGCCCACCCGTGCGGAGTCGAGTACGAGCTGATCGGCATCGCCGACGACGCGCGCACGCCTTATTCCAACGGCGAGGTGCCGGCCGAGTTCGCGATCCGCGGCCTGCATACCATCGCGGTGAACGTGCGCGAGATGGAATCGTCGCAGCAATTCATGCAGGAAGGATGGTCGGGGCGCGAAGTCGGGCGCGATGGCAAGTACCTGCGCTATGCCTTCGGCGACGGCGCCTCCGGCAAGCTGGTCGATTTTGCGCTCGAGCCCGGCCTGCCCCAGGCGAGCTGGACCTACGGCGAGGGCACCGTGCACCACTGCGCATTCCAGGTCGAAGACCGCGTGGTGCAGGACATGGTGAAGGCGCGGCTCGAGGGGCTGGGTTTGACCGACACCTCCGAACGCAAGGATCGCGGCTACTTTGAATCGATCTACGTGCGTACTCCCAGCGGCGCGATGTTCGAGGCGACCGTGTCGAAGCCGCAGGCGTTCCTGGTCGACGAGCCCTATGAAAGCCTGGGCTCGACGCTGCAGATCGCGCCGCAGTTCGAGAGCCAGCGCGCAACCATCCTGCAATCGCTGGAAAGCCTGCACTACTGAAGCGATCGCGTCGCACCGTATGACCCTGCCTGGCCCGAAGCCGGAAACATCATGCCTGTCCTCAATCCCCACCTGCACACGCCGCTGAGCGTGTTCGACGCGCCGGCGGGCAACGCCCGGCTGGCCGCGATCCTGGTCCATGGCCGCGGCCAATCGCCGGCACTGATGCGCGAACTGCTGGTCGACCGGCTCGACTGCCCCCAGGTGGCATGGTTCGCCCCGCTGGCCGCGGAAAACACCTGGTATCCGGCGCGCTTCATCGCTCCGCTCGAGGCCAACGAGCCGCGCCTCTCACAGGCGCTGGCGCGCATCGAGGTGCTGTCTGAGGCGTTGCTGGCGATGGGCTTTCCCTACACCTCGCAGGTGCTGGTGGGGTTCTCGCAGGGCGCCTGCCTCTGCAGTGAATACCTCTGGCGCCAGCGGCGCCGGTATGCGGGCCTGATCGCCTTTACCGGCGGGCTGATCGGCCCGCCGGGCGCGCCGCGCGAGTGCGCGCGGCCGTGGCTGGCCGGCATGCCGGTGCTGCTGTCGACATGGGACGAGGATCCGCATGTGCCCGCCGACAGCGTGCGCGAGTCGGCGCACTGGTTCCGAGCCGCCGGCGCCGACGTCAGCATCCGGGTCGAGCCGGGCACCGAGCATGGCATCCGCGACCGCGAGATCGCTTACGCCAATTCTTTCCTGGCCGCCTGCGTGCCAGATGCCAGTTGAACGCCAAGGAGTCTTGCGGCATGCAACCCTTTATCCATGAAACACGCCAATCGCGCATCGTGTTCGGCACCGGTGCGCGCGAGCACCTGCTGCGCGAAGTGGAACAGCTCGGCCTGCGGCGCGTGCTGGTGCTGACCTCGCCGGAGCAGTTCGCGCTGGGCCGGCAGATGGCCGAGCTGATCGGCGAGCGCAGCGTCGGCGTCTACGGCCATGCCGTGATGCATGTACCGGCCGATGTGGTGCGAAACGCCGTCGACGCGGTGCGGCGTGCCGGCGCCGATGGCTGCGTGGCGGCAGGCGGCGGCTCGGCCATGGGCCTGGCCAAGGCCATCGCGCTCGAGGCCGGACTGCCGTTCATCGCCGTGCCGACCACCTACGCCGGCTCGGAGATGACGCCGCTGTACGCCATCACCGAAGGCGGCCTCAAGCACACCGGCCGAGACTGGCGCGTGGCGCCGCGCACCGTGATCTACGACCCCGAGCTGACGCTGTCGCTGCCGCCGGGGCTGGCCATGACCAGCGGCATGAACGCGATCGCGCACGCCGCCGAGGGCCTTTACGCCAGCGACGGCAACCCGGTCTACGCGCTGATGGCCGAAGAAGGCATCCGCGCGCTGGCCGGCGCGCTGCGATGCCTGAAGCGCGATGCCTGCCACGCCGAGGCGCGCGGCGATGCGTTGTACGGCGCCTGGCTGTGCGGCATGGTGCTGGGCAACCTGCAGATGGGCATCCACCACAAGCTGTGCCATACCCTGGGCGGCAGCTTCAACCTGCCGCATGCGGAAGTCCACACCGTGGTGCTGCCCTATGCCATGGCCTACAACGCCGCGGCGGCGCCGCAGGCGATGGTGCGCATTGCGCGCGCGCTGGGCAGCGCCACCGCGCCCGAAGGGCTGCGCGAGCTCGGCGCCGCGCTCGGCGTGCCGCGCTCGCTGCGCGAGATCGGCATGCCGGCGCATGGCCTCGACCATGCGGCCGACCTGGTGGTCGCGGCGCCGTACCCGAATCCGCGGCCGCTCGAGCGCGCAGCGGTCCGCGACCTGCTGCAGCGCGCCTACGACGGTGCCGCTCCCGCCTGAGCGCGCGCCGCAACCGGTAGCGCTTCCGCCAAACGAGGCCCCCATCATGCCAACAGTCATTCGCGCCTACTTCCGCACCGGCATCGCCGCCGCGCGCCTGCAGCACCGTCCGGACCATATCCGCCACATCGCCGCGCACCTGCCGGAAATCGTCTGTGCCGGCGCGCTGTGCGACGAAGCGCAGGCGCCGCGGGGCCTGTTCCTTGCCGTGCAGGGCGACAGCGCGCAGGCGCGCGCGCTGATCGAATCGGACCCGTACCACCGCGCCGGCCTGTTCGAGCGCGTCGAGACCGAGCCCTTCCTGCAGTTCGTTCCGCACGCCAATCCGCGCCTGCTCGACGAGGAACTGGAGCGCGCGCTGCAGAGCGCCGCCGCAGCCGCCACATAAAGCCGCCGCCGGCGGCAGCCGGCAAGCCCGCCTGAACCTGTCTCGCAGTGAAACCCTGCAGGGCGCCGTGCGCCCGCGGCCGGCGCAGCGCGACATTCCAAGAAGGACCACAACATGCAACGCATCAAACGCTACCTGCTGTCCGGTTCGGCCGTGGCAGTGATCGGCGGCCTGCTGTACGCGGGCCTGTTCATCAAGCCGAAGCCGGCCGGCAAGGCGCTGCCGCAGCCGCTGGTGGAACGCGGCGACGCGTTCTACGGCATGGCCGTGCTGCCCGACGGCCGCATGTGGGCCGTCGGCACCAACGGCAAGATCCTCCACAGCGACGACGCCGGACAGGCCTGGCGCCTGCAGCGCGCCGCGCAGCGCGCAACCCTGCAGGACATCGCCGCCTGGGATGCGCGCCGTGCCGTCGCGGTCGGCAACGACGGCGTCATCCTGGCCACCGCCGACGGCGGCGTGAACTGGCAGGCCGCGCGCGCGCCGCGCTCCTCGATCAGCAACAAGCTGATGCGGGTGCAGGCGGGCCAGGATGGACGTGCCTGGGCGGTGGGCAGCGGCGGCGTGCTGCTGCGTTCGCTCGATTACGGCAACAGCTGGGAGTCCGCCGCGCCGGTCGAGGACACCGCCTGGAACGGCGTTGCCTTCGACGGCGCCCGTGGCTGCGTGGTGGGCGAGTTCGGCCGCATCCGCGTGACGCGCGATGCCGGCGAACACTGGACCACCGTCACCAGCCCGGCCCGGCAGAGCCTGATGTCGGTGCGCATGCGCGACGACGGCCACGCGGTGGCGGTGGGCTTGCGCGGCACCGTGCTGGTCAGCAGCGATGCGGGCACCAGCTGGAGAGCCGTCGCCAGCGCGACGCAGGAAGACCTGTTCGACGTGGCCTGGGACGGCAGCCAGTGGGTTGCCGTGGGCGACAAGGGCGTGGTGCTACTGGGCGGCTCAGACGGCGCCGCCTGGCGCGCGACGCGCTTCGATGCGATGGACCGCGGCTGGTACACGCGCGTGCTCGCGCATGGCGGCAAGTACTACGCCGCGGGCTCGCGGCTGGCGGCCGGCGCGGCCAAGGCGCTGTAAGCGCCGGGATGGCCCGGCGGCGCGCACAAGAAGAATCTGGAGGAGATCATGAACACGACACAACCGGGCAGGCTCGAACGCTTTGCCGAGGCCTGCATACGGCAACGGGCCTATGTGGCAGGCATATTCCTGCTGGTCACCGCGTTGATGCTGGTGGCCGCGCTGCGGGTGGAGGTCAGGACCGTCTTCGACGACCTGCTGCCGCGCAGCCATCCGTATATCCAGGTCCACGAGCAGTACAAGCAAGCCTTCGGCGGCTCCAACGTGGTCAGCCTCGTGCTCGAGGCCGAACAGGGCGATATCTTCAACACGGCCTTCCTGACCAAGGTCAAGACGGTCACGTCGGCGCTGCAGCGCGTCGACGGTGCCAACCAGTTCCAGATCGTCTCGCTGGCGTCGCGCAAGCTCAAGGACATCCGCGGCTCCACCGAGGCCATCGACTCGTCGCCGCTGATGTGGCCCGACGTGCCGCAGGACGCAGCCGGGCTGAACGCGCTGAAGCAGGCGGTGCTCAACAACCCGCTGGTCTATGGCGCCTATGTCTCGAAGGACCTGCGCGCCGCGCTGGTGACTGTCGACTTCTACGAGGGCTCGGCCGACTACAACAAGATCTTCCCGCAGGTGCAGGCGATTGCCGACGCCGCGCGCGGCGACGGCGTGCGCGTGCGCGTGACCGGCGAGCCCATCCTGTATGGCTGGGTCAGCCACTTCCTGCCCGAGACGCTGCACATCTTCATGCTGACGGTCGGCTGCCTGGTGCTGCTGCTGTTTATCGTCGCGCGCACCTGGCGCGGCACGCTGCTGCCCTTGCTGGCGGGGCTGAGCAGCGCAATCTGGGCGCTGGGCGCGGCGCGGCTGCTCGGCTATAACCTCGACCCGCTGGTGATCGTGATTGCGTTCCTGATCACCGCGCGCGCGATCTCGCATTCGGTGCAGCTGGTGTCGCGCTTCGACGAGGAGCTGGCCGCGGGCGCCGACACCCCGCGCGCGGCGGCGCGGGCCAGCATGCTGCAGCTGTTCAAGCCCGGCATGCTGGGCGTGGTCGCCGACGCCGGCTGCATGGTGGTGGTAGTGCTGACGCCGATCCCGCTGATGCACAAGGTGTCGATCATCGGCACGATATGGGTGATGACCATCGCGCTGAGCGCATGCGTGATGACGCCGGTGATGCTGTCGTGGGTGCGCGATCCGCGCGGCCACGCGCACCGGCTGGACCTGGGCCCGGCGCTGGACCGCATCCTCGGCGTGTGCGTGCGCAGCGCGACGTCGCGCTGGCCGTCGCGCTGGCGGTGTTCGCCGTCTCGGCCTGGTACGCAACCCGGATCCAGGTCGGCGACGCGCAGCCGGGCTCGCCCATCCTCTGGCCCGATTCGACCTACAACCGGGATGCCGCCGCCATCAACCGCCAGTTCCAGGGAGCCGACCGACTCTATGCGGTGTTTGCGGGACACCAGCCCAATGCGGTGAAGTCGCCCGAAGTGCTGGCAAGCATGGCGGGAATGCAGCGCTATATGGCGGCGCAGCCGGAGATTGGCGGCAGCGCCTCGATCGCCGACGTCATCCCGATGGTCCGGCGCGTGCTCAACGAGAACAACCCGCGCTACCAGGAACTCGGCGGCACCGCGCAGGAGAACGGCGAGCTCATGTACATGTTCGTGTCGGGCTCCGATCCCGGCGACATGGCCCGCTTCACCGATGCGCAGGCGCGCAATGCCTCGGTGACGTTCTACTTCCGCGACCACCAGGGCGACAGCATCCGCACCGCGATGGCGCGCCTCAAGGAATATGTCGACGCCCATCCGCTGGCACAGGGCACGTACCAGCTCGCCGGCGGCCTGGTCGGGGTGCTGGCCGCGGTCAACGAGGTGATCCTCGCCGGCCAGATCGAGAGCATCGCGCTGGCGCTGCTGGTGCTGGTGCTGTGCTGCGCGGTCGCGTACCGCTCGGTCACGGCCGGCATCTTCTTCATGGTGCCGGTGATCCTGTCCAACACCATCACCTTCAGCTACATGGCGTGGAAGGGCATCGGCATGAACCTCAGCACGCTGCCGGTGGCGGCGCTGGGCATCGGCCTCGGCGTCGACTACGCCTTCTACATCGTCGACGGCATCAAGGAAAAGATCGCCGAGGGCAAGGATCTGCGCACGGCCACGGTGGCATCGCTGCTGGGCGCGGGCCGCGGCGTGGTGGTGACGGCGCTGACGCTGACCACCAGCGTGGTGCTGTGGTGCGCCTCGTCGCTGCGCTTCCAGGCCGACATGGGCGTGCTGATGGCGATCTGGCTGTTCGTGTCGGCACTGAGTGCGCTGTTCATCATGCCTGCGATGGTGTTGGTGTTCCGGCCGGCGTTCATCGTGAAGCGGGCGGGCGCGGGCCACGCCGCCGGCGAGCGCGACATCCCGATGCATCCGGTGCCCGAGGCATAGCGGCCAGATATCGAAAAGAGCCAGACAGACAAGACCAACAGGAGGAGACCATGACAATGCATTGGAGGGGGCGGCGCCGGCGCACCAGCGCCGCGGGCCTGGCGCTGGCGCTGCTGGCGGCCACGCCGCAGCTGCTGGCCGCGGAGGCCGCGGAGGCCGAGAATGCGGCGGCGCCCGCCGCGCAAGACGCCGGCGGCGACGCGAAAGGCGAGGACTACAGCTTCCGCGTGGGCGGCTATGCGCGCACGTGGGCCTCGTTCAACCTGCAGAATCCGCCGGAGACCGGCCGCGACGACAGGTTCGCGCCGTCCATGCTGCGCGGCTCGCTGCTGCTCAATGCCGATGCCAAGACCGGGCCGGTGACATGGAAGGTGGTGGGCCGGGCCGATGGTGAATACAAGACGCGCTACCTGAAGGACCTCGAGCAACTGAACCGCACCAACTCGCCGGGCGGCCCGGGCAGCCGGCTGATGGACCAGTACGACAACGCCGACCTGCGCGAGTACTACATGGACTTCTCGCCGGTGGAGCGGGTCAACCTGCGCATCGGCAAGCAGCAGGTGGTCTGGGGCGAGACCGACTTCTTCCGCGCGCTCGACCTGGTGCATGGCTTCGATTACCGCTGGCGCTCGTTCCTGGAACGCGAGGGCGACGAGTTGCGCAAGCCGCTGTTCCTGGTCAAGGCCAAGGTCAACGTGCCCGAAGCCGACGGCAGCCTGCAGCTGCTGTACCGGCCGGGCCTCGACCGCAATCGCGACATCGGCAACAGCTACGACCTGTACGGCGGCCGCTGGGCGGGCCAGCCGTACAAGGGCGTCGACTTCCTCGCGCCCGGCGCGCTCAACTACAACTACCGGCAGCCCGGCGCCAATGTCAGCGACCAGACCGGCGGCGTGCGCTGGGAGGGCATCGCCGGCCCGGTTAACTATTCGCTGGCCTACCTGAAGACGTTCAGCAACGACCCGGTGGTGAACTCGGCCTTCGCGCCGTCGGGACAGGCGCCGACCGGCACGCTGGGCGACTTCATCTTCCCCAAGCTCGACCTGTTCGGCGCGACCGCCAGCGGCTATGTCCCCGCCATCGATGCCGTGCTGAGCACCGAACTGGTCTACACGCGCAACGCGCCCTACAACATCGGCACCAACTTCTTTGGCGGCGCGTTGCCGGGCTTCGGCGGCATCATCAAGAAGGACGTGGTCACCACCATGTTCCGCATGGACAAGAACCTGAACCTGAGCCGCCTGCTGGGGACCAGCCGGCCGTCGTTCTTCTCGGTGCAGGTGTTCGACAAGTGGATCCAGAACTTCAGGCGTTCCGACGATATCGTCAATCTCGTCGGCTATGGCGCCGCGGCGAAGGAGCATTCGACCATCGCCACGGTGATCCTCGGGCTGAACTACCGCAACGACAAGATCAATCCGCAGCTGGCGGCGGGCGTGGACCTGCAGGGCCGCGGCGGCTTCCTGATCCCGAGCGTGGAATTCGTCTACGGCGACCACTGGCGCCTGGTGCTGGAAGCGGACCTGTTCTTTGCCAAGAACAAGCGCAGCGCCGGCCAGGTGGAAGGATCCACGCGCCTGTTCGGCACCTTTGCCAACAACAGTCAGTTCCTGGCGCGGCTGACGCGCCAGTTCTGATGCATCCCAAGTGAGGAGACACCACATGATTCGCATCCGCAAGACCATCGCGCTGTGCCTGCTGGCGGTGCTCGGCAGCGCCAGCGCCGCCAGCCTGGCGGCCGAGTTGCCGGCCGGCACCGTGATCGACAAGGACAACCTAGACAAGATCAAAAGCGACACCTTCGACGGCCATACCATCGCCAGCCTGCTTACCGAAAAGCTGGAGTGGCAGATCCGCAATACCGGCCTGAAGATCCCGCTGGGCCACGCCAAGCCGGTGCAGCTCGATCCCAAGTACCTGGAGGCGACGCGCAAGAACGCCGGCAAGGCGCAGTTCGACGAGAAGACCCGCGAGGTGACCGGCTGGGAGGCCGGCATTCCGTTCCCGCAGGTCAGCCAGAACGATCCCTTCGCCGGCGACAAGCTGATCTGGAACTTCTATTACGCCTCGCCGGAAGGCGACGTCATCAACAACAAGGTCACCTTCCTGATGATCAGCGGCGACAAGGGCCTGGAGTCGACGCAGGACTGGGTGTTCCAGCGCTACTACATGAAGGGCCGGCTCAGCGGCGACAAGCCCGTGCTGGGCGACGGCAGCGTGCTCAGCAAGACCTTGTTCGCCGCGACCGCGCCGGAGGACATCCGCGGGCTGGGCACCTTCACCATCCGCTACGACAGCCCCAAGCTGGAAGACAGCTGGGCCTATATCAAGTCGGCCCGGCGCACGCGGCGGCTGTCTGGCGGCGCGTGGATGGACCCGGTCGGCGGGCTGGACGTGCTCAACGACGACATCTATGTCTGGAACGCCAGGCCGTCCTGGTACCCGAAGATCAGGCTGGTGGGCAAGCGCTGGATCCTGGCGATCTCGGACGCGAAGCTGGGCTACACGCCGTCCAAGAAGGGCACGCCGGACGAGTGGAAGACCGTGGACCTGAAGAACGCGCCGTACTGGAACCCGGTGCAGACCTGGCAGCCGCGCGAGGTGTGGGTGATCGAAGGCACGCCGCCGGGCGAGCACCCCTACGGCAAGAAGGTGGTCTATATGGACGTGAACTACCCGCGCGTCTACATGGGCGAGGCCTATGACAAGAAGGGCGAATTCTGGAAGTTCATCAACTTCCATATGACGCCGTCGACCGGAGAGGACGGTACCAAGTACTCTTCCTCGATCCAGGGCGACATCATCGACTTCAAGGCCCGCCACGCCTCGATCTACCTGTTCCGCGGCTACAAGCTCAACGAGGCGAAGATCAAGGAGGCCGACATGAACTACAGCGCGCTGGAGTCCATCGCCAAGTAGTGCCATTCGCAAGCGCGGTACGACCGCGCGTTTTCCGGGCTCGGCCTGCTTGGCGGGCTGGCCCGGGCGAGGAGGATCATGGAAATCAAGACAATGACGGATGAGCAGCGCAAGGCCGTGGCGCTGGAGTACTTCAGGCGCATGGACCGGGGCGAGAGCGTGCTCGACCTGTTCGACGAGCACGCCGAGTTCTGCTTTCCCAAATGGGGCGTGGCGCGCGGGCGCGCGCAGATCGAACAACTGTTCGGCGACCTGATGGGGATCGTGGCATCGGTGCGCCACGATATCGCCCATGCCAACTACATCCAGCAGGGCGATCTGCTGGTGGTGGAAGGGACCTCCGCGGGCAGCCTCGTCAGCGGCGAAACCTGGCGTGCTGACATCAGCCACGCCGGGCGCTGGTGCGACGTGTTCGAGATCCGCAACTTCCGCATCCAGCGCTGCTACGTCTACCTGGACCCCGATTACGGCGGGCAGGATGTCGGGCGCTATCCCTGGCTGCGCCAGCGGCACGGAGGCAAGGCCGGCTTCGCCTAGTGGCGGCGGCTCACCGGGGCCAGGTGACGAAGCACCGCGCGCCGGTGGATAATGCGCGCCATGGAAATCAAATGGCTTGAAGACTTCGTCAGCCTGGCCGAGACGCACAGCTTCTCGCGCTCGGCCGAACTGCGCCACGTCACGCAGCCGGCGTTTTCGCGCCGGATCCAGTCGCTGGAGGCGTGGGTCGGCACCGAGCTGATCGACCGCTCGAGCTATCCCACCAGCCTGACCCCGGCCGGCAAGGTGTTCTACGAGCAGGCGCTGGCCATGCTGGCGCAGGTCAGCGAGACCCGCGCGCTGATGCGCGGCCAGCGCTCGGCCAACGCGCAGGTGCTGGAATTCGCGGTGCCGCATACGCTGTCGCTGACCTTCTTTCCGGAGTGGCTCAAGGCGCTGGAACGCAAGCTCGGCACGCTGCCGTGCCGGCTGCGAGCGCTCAATGTCCACGACGCGGTGCTGATGCTGGTCGAGGGCGGCTGCGACCTGGTGATGGTCTACCACCACGCGCGCCAGGCCATCCAGCTGGATCCGGCGCGGTACGACATGCTGGTGCTCGGCACCGAACGGCTGTCGCCCTACAGCGTGCCAGATGCCGCCGGCAAGCCCCTGTTCCGGCTGCCGGGCACCGACAAGAAGCCGGTGCCGTTCCTCAGCTATACGCCCAACGCCTTCCTCGGCCGCATGGTCGACCTGCTGCTGGCCGAAACCGCCGAGGCGCTCAAGCTCGACAAATGCTACGAGACCGACATGGCCGAGGCGCTGAAGGTGATGGCGCTGTCCGGCCACGGCATGGCCTTCCTGCCCGAAAGCGCGGTACGCGACGAGGTCGCGGCGGGGCGGCTGGTGCGGGCCGAGTCCGCGCGCAGCCTGCCGCTGTCGATCGACATGGAGATCCGCTTGTATCGCGAGAAGCCGGGCGAGAACGGCGGAGAGCGGCGCGCCGGGGCACGGCGCAAGCGGCAACTGGTGGACCAGGTGTGGGGGACCCTGACCTCGGCGTAGCGGCGGTTTTCTCCAACGTTATGCGTGTCTTGCATAACCCGATGAACAAACGGCATTGGATTCCTGGCGGCCGCCAAGCCTAAGCTTGCGCCCATCTTCCACCCCGGAATCCACCCGATGTCTTCCGCAGCACCGACCAACACTGCTGGCCAAAAGCACGCACTCCCGTCCTACCTCAACGCCGACAACCTCGGCCCCTGGGGCATCTACCTGCAGCAAGTCGACCGCGTCACGCCCTACCTGGGTTCGCTGGCGCGCTGGGTCGAAACCCTGAAGCGCCCCAAGCGCGCCCTGGTCGTCGACGTTCCCATCGAACTGGACAACGGCACCATCGCCCATTTCGAGGGCTACCGGGTGCAGCACAACCTGTCGCGCGGTCCGGGCAAGGGCGGCGTGCGCTTCCACCAGGACGTGACGCTGTCCGAGGTGATGGCCCTGTCGGCCTGGATGTCGGTGAAGAACGCCGCGGTCAACGTGCCGTACGGCGGTGCCAAGGGCGGCATCCGCGTCGACCCGCGCACGCTGTCGCAGGCCGAGCTGGAACGCCTGACGCGCCGCTACACCAGCGAAATCAACATCATCATCGGGCCGAGCAAGGACATCCCGGCGCCGGACGTCAACACCAACGCACAGGTGATGGCGTGGATGATGGACACCTATTCGATGAACTCGGGCAGCACCTCGACCGGCGTCGTGACCGGCAAGCCGATCTCGCTGGGCGGCTCGCTGGGCCGCCACGAGGCCACCGGCCGCGGCGTGTTCGTGGTCGGCTCCGAGGCCGCGCGCAATATCGGCCTCGAGGTCAAGGGCGCGCGCGTGGCGGTGCAGGGCTTCGGCAACGTCGGCGCGGTCGCCGCCAAGCTGTTCCATGAGGCCGGCGCCAAGGTGGTGGCGGTGCAGGACCATCGCACCACGCTGTTCGACCCGGCCGGCCTGGACGTGCCGGCGATGATGGAACACGCCTCGCACAGCGGCACCATCGACGGCTTCCGCGGCGAAGTCCTGCGCAGCGAGCAGTTCTGGGAAGTCGATTGCGACATCCTGATCCCGGCCGCGCTGGAAGGCCAGATTACCGCCGAAAACGCGCCGAAGATCACGGCAAAGCTGGTGATCGAGGGCGCCAACGGCCCGACCACGCCGCAGGCCGACGATATCCTGCGCGAGCGCAATATCCTGGTCTGCCCGGACGTGATCGCCAACGCCGGCGGCGTGACCGTGTCCTACTTCGAGTGGGTGCAGGACTTCTCCAGCTTCTTCTGGACCGAGGAAGAGATCAACCAGCGCCTGGTACGGATCATGCAAGAAGCCTTCCGGGCAATCTGGCAGGTGGCACAGGAGAACAAGGTGACGCTGCGCACGGCGGCGTTTATCGTGGCCTGTACGCGGATCCTGCAGGCGCGCGAGATGCGCGGCCTGTACCCCTGATCGGGGCAGGCAGGCCTGGGGCGAGGCACTGGTATGGTGCAGTGCAATAATCGTCCCGGTCCACGGCTTCATGACCGTCAGACGCGGTCTCCGGCAAGCGCCGGAGGCCGCGTTGTCGTATCCGGACGCGGTGCGCACGGATTGCCCCGAAGTGAGGTTCTAGGAGAAAACCCAGTTGTATTGCGCCGGATGCTGCGCAATACTGTTTCACCAGTGGGGGTTTTGTTTCTGGAATCCCGCTTTCTCTTCATGGTCAAGGAGATGTTATGAATTTCGCCAAGTTGGCTGCCCTGATGATTGCCGGGGGCGTAATGTGCGGGACGGCACAGGCAGCCGAACAACTGACGGGCACGCTGAAGAAGATTAAGGACACGGGCGTCATCACGCTCGGCGTGCGCGAGTCGTCGATTCCGTTCAACTACAACCTGGGCGGCGTGCGCCAGGTCGGCTATTCCTACGATATCAACATGAAAATCGTGGAAGCCATCAAGGACCAGCTGAAGCTGCCGAACCTGCAGGTCAAGGAAATTCCGATTACCTCGCAGAACCGCATCACGCTGCTGCAGAACGGCACCATCGATATCGAATGCGGCTCGACCACCAATAACCTGGAACGCCAGAAGCAGGTTGCCTTCACCAATTCCATCTTCATCATCGGCACGCGCATCATGGTGAAGAAGGATGCCGGCATCAAGGACTGGGCCGACCTGAAGGGCAAGAACGTCGTCACCACCGCCGGCACCACGTCGGAGCGCCTGCTGCGCAAGATGAACGACGACCAGAAGCTGGGCATGAACATCATCAGCACCAAGGACCATGGCCAGTCGTTCCTGACGCTGGAATCGGGCCGTGCGGTCGCTTTCATGATGGACGACGCGCTGCTGTACGGCGAGCGCGCCAAGGCCAAGAACCCGGCCGACTGGATCGTCGTGGGCAAGCCGCAATCGCGCGAGTCCTACGGCTGCATGATCCGCAAGGACGATCCGCAATTCAAGAAGCTGTCCGACACCGTCATCTCCGGCATGATGAAGGACGGCTCGATCAATACGCTGTACACCAAGTGGTTCATGCAACCGGTGCCGCCGAAGGGCCTGAACCTGGACTTCCCGCTGTCCGAAGACATGAAGGCGCTGATCAAGGCGCCCAACGACAAGGCGCTGGACTGATCTGACCGGGACAGCGAGCGAAACGGAAGGCATGTCCTTCCGTTTCTTTTTGAGGACGCAATATGAACTACAACTGGCATTGGGGAGTTTTCCTCGAACAGGCCGCCCAGAACGAGACCTACCTGGACTGGATGATCTCCGGCCTGAAGGTCACGCTCGCGCTGGGGCTTTCGTCCTGGGTCATTGCCCTGGTCATCGGCTCGGTGCTCGGCGTGCTGCGCACGGTGCCGAACAAATGGCTGGCCGGCATTGCCGCCACCTATGTCGAGATTTTCCGCAACATCCCGCTGCTGGTGCAGCTGTTCATCTGGTATTTCGTCATGCCCGAGCTGCTGCCCGGCGGCGAGGCGATCAAGCAGATGAACCCGTTCGCGCAGCAGTTCCTGGCCGCCATGCTGTGCCTGGGGACGTTTACCGCCGCGCGGGTCTGCGAGCAGGTGCGCTCGGGCATCAACTCGCTGGCGCGCGGGCAGAAGAACGCGGGCCTGGCGATGGGCTTCACGCTGCCGCAGACGTACCGCCACGTGCTGCTGCCGATGGCGTTCCGCGTGATCGTGCCGCCGCTGACCTCGGAGTTCCTGAACATCTTCAAGAACTCGGCGGTGGCGTCGACCATCGGCCTGCTGGAGCTGGCCGCGCAGGGGCGCCAGCTGGTGGACTACACCGCGCGTCCGTATGAGTCGTTCATCGCGGTCACGCTGATGTACGCGCTGATCAACGTCACGGTGATGCTGCTGATGCGCTGGGTCGAGGCCCGCACGCGCGTGCCCGGCTTCATCGGCGGCAAGTAAGGGGGCGCCATGGCTTATTCCTTCGATTTCACCTCGATCAACCCGGCCACGCTGCACGTGCTGGGCGAGGGCATGATGGTCTCGCTGAAAATCACCGTCACCGCGGTGGTGGTCGGCATCATCTGGGGCACCATCCTGGCGATGATGCGGCTGTCGTCGTTCCGGCTGCTGAACTGGTTCGCGCAGGGGTACGTGACCATCTTCCGCTCCATCCCGCTGGTGATGGTGCTGCTGTGGTTCTTCCTGATTATCCCGCAGGTCTTGCAGAGCATCTTCAATTTGTCGCCGGCGACGGACCTGCGCATGACCTCGGCGCTGGTGGCGTTCGCGCTGTTCGAGGCGGCGTACTACTCCGAGATCATCCGGGCGGGCATCCAGAGCGTGTCGCGCGGACAGATGTTTGCCGCGCAGGCCCTGGGCATGACCTATGGGCAGTCGATGCGGCTGGTGATCCTGCCGCAGGCGTTCCGCAACATGGTGCCGCTGCTGCTGACCCAGGGCATCATCCTGTTCCAGGATACGTCGCTGGTGTACGTGAGCGCGCTGGCGGACTTCTTCGGCCAGGCCTACGGCATCGGCGAGCGCGACGGCCGTATCGTCGAGATGCTGCTGTTCGCCGGCCTGGTGTACTTCATCATTTGTTTTTCCGCTTCGCTGCTGGTCAAGCGTTACCAGAAAAAGGTGGCTGTATGATCGAAATCAATAACGTTTCCAAGTGGTACGGCTCCTTCCAGGTGCTGACCGATTGCACCACCAAGGTTGCCAAGGGTGAAGTGGTGGTGGTGTGCGGCCCGTCGGGTTCGGGCAAGTCCACGCTGATCAAGACCGTCAACGCGCTGGAGCCGTTCCAGAAGGGCGACATCCTGGTCGACGGCACTTCGGTGGGCAATCCCAAGACCAACCTGCCCAAGCTGCGTTCGCGCGTGGGCATGGTGTTCCAGAACTTCGAGCTGTTCCCGCACCTGTCGATCACCGAGAACCTGACCATCGCGCAGATGAAGGTACTTGGCCGTTCGAAGGACGAGGCCATGGCCAAGGGCCTGAAGTACCTCGAGCGCGTGGGCCTGAAGAGCCAGGCCGACAAGTACCCCGGCCAGCTGTCGGGCGGCCAGCAGCAGCGCGTGGCAATTGCACGTGCGCTGTCGATGGACCCGATCTGCATGCTGTTCGACGAGCCCACCTCCGCGCTGGACCCGGAAATGGTCAACGAAGTGCTGGACGTGATGGTTCAGCTGGCGCAGGAAGGCATGACCATGATGTGCGTGACCCACGAAATGGGCTTCGCGCGCAAGGTGGCCAACCGCGTGATCTTCATGGACCAGGGCAAGATCGTCGAGGACGCCGACAAGGAAGAGTTCTTCGGCAATATCGACGCCCGTTCGGAGCGCGCGCGCCAGTTCCTGTCGAAGATCCTGCATCACTGAGCGGATTGCCCACTCATGAAAAAAAAGGGACGCTTCGGCGTCCCTTTTTTCCTGGCGCGGATCTGCTCCGGTGCAGGCCGCTCAGGTACAGGCAGTATTGGCCGCGTTCTTGGCCTGCACCTCGGGCGGGATCGGCACGCTCAGCGTCATGGTCGGGCGCCCGTCCTCGAACATGATCAGCTCGCCCGGGGCGAACTGGGTCCAGGTCTCGTTGTCGGTCAGCGGCGCGGTGGCGATCACGGCGACGCGGTCGTCCGGCGTGGTGACCTGGGCGAAATCGATCGACAGGTCGGCGTCGATCAGGTGCGCGGTCGAGAACGGCCATTGCCGCACGATGTAGTAGAGGCGGGTCGAGCAGTGGGCGAACAGCGCCTGCCCGTTGCACAGCAGGTAGTTGAACACGCCGTGCAGCGTGATTTCGCGGGTGATGTCGGCCAGCGCATGCCCCAGCTCGTTCAGCGGCGGCTGCGAGCCCGGGAAACGCTTGCGCAGGCCCTGCATCAGTGTGCAGAAGGCCAGCTCGCTGTCGGTATCGCCCACCGGCTGGTAGACGCCGGACAGGAACGGGGTGAAGCCGTGCAGGTCGCCGTTGTGGGCAAAGATCCAGTGCCGGCCCCACAGCTCGCGCATGAACGGGTGGCAGTTCTCCAGCAGCACAGTGCCCTGCGTGGCCTTGCGGATATGCGAGATGACGTTCTTCGACTTGATCGGATAGCGCTTGATCAGGTCGGCCACCGGCGACGTGCCGGCGGACTGGTTGTCGATGAACAGGCGGCAGGCCTTGTCCTCGAAGAAGGCGACGCCGAAGCCGTCGGCGTGGTGGTCGGTCACGCCGCCGCGGGCGGCGAAGCCGGTGAAGGAGAACGTCACGTCGGTCGGCGTGGCGCAGTTCATGCCTAGCAACTGGCACATATCGGGGCACCGGTCGGCAGCGGGCTGCCGCTTTGCAATAAAATGCAGACATTATCCCGCGCCCCCGCGCCGCTGCCAAGCAACCCGCGGGCGCTCCCGTGCGGTGCCAATGGGCCAGCCATGGGCGTCGCCATACCTGCTAGCAATCCCGAGAACGATGAGTCAATACAAGATTGCCGTAATTCCCGGAGACGGAATCGGCACGGAAGTCATGCCCGAGGGCATCCGGGTGATGGACGCCGCGGCGCGCCGCTTCGGCATCGACTTCCAGTGGGATCATTTCGATTTTTCCAGCTGCGACTATTACGCCCGCCACGGCAAGATGCTGCCGGACGACTGGTTCGACACGCTGGTCAAGTACGACGCCATCTATTTCGGCGCGGTCGGCTGGCCTGACGCGGTGCCCGACCATGTCTCGCTGTGGGGTTCGCTGCTGCAGTTCCGCCGCTCGTTCGACCAGTACGTGAACCTGCGCCCGGTGCGGCTGATGCCGGGCATCCGCAGCCCGCTGGCCGGCCGCCAGCCCGGCGACATCGATTTCTACGTGGTGCGGGAGAACACCGAGGGCGAGTATTCCAGCATCGGCGGGCGCATGTTCCCCGGCACCGAGCGCGAGATCGTGGTGCAGGAAACGGTGATGAGCCGCACCGGCGTCGACCGCATCCTGAAGTTCGCCTTTGAACTGGCCCAGAAGCGTCCGAAAAAGCACCTGACCTCGGCGACCAAGTCCAACGGCATCTCGATCACGATGCCGTACTGGGACGAGCGGGTCGAGGCGATGGCGGCGAATTATCCTGGCATCAAGGTCGACAAGTACCACATCGACATCCTCACCGCGCATTTCGTCCAGCATCCGGACTGGTTCGACGTGGTGGTGGCGAGCAACCTGTTCGGCGATATCCTGTCCGACCTGGGCCCGGCCTGCACTGGCACCATCGGCATCGCGCCGTCGGGCAACATCAATCCGGACCGCACCTTCCCCAGCCTGTTCGAGCCGGTGCACGGCTCGGCCCCGGACATCGCCGGCCGCGGCGTGGCCAACCCGATCGGCCAGATCTGGTGCGGCGCCATGATGCTGGAACACCTCGGCCATGACGAAGCCGGCGCCGCGGTGCTGGGCGCGATCGAGAACGTTCTGGCCGCCGGGCCGGAGCACGCGCCGCTGACGCGCGACATCGGCGGCAAGGCCGGTACCGCCGACCTGGGCCGCGCCATAGCGGAGGCGCTGTGAGCGCCGCGTTCGCGGGGGACGCCCGCGCACTGCTGCTCGAAACCTTCCAGGCCGCCGTGGCGGCGGCCGATCCGCTGCAGATCGTCGCGCAGCACCTGCCGGCGCCGCACGCCGGTGGCCGCACGCTGGTGGTCGGCGCGGGCAAGGCGGCCGCTTCGATGGCCGCGGCGGTCGAGCGCGCCTACGCCGGCAAGGCCACGCTGGAAGGACTGGTGGTCACGCGCTACGCGCACGGCATGCCGACCGACCATATCCGCGTGATCGAGGCCGGCCACCCGGTGCCCGATGAGTCAGGCGAGCAGGCCGCGGCGGAGATCCTGGCCGCGGTGCAGTCGCTGACGCCGCAGGACCGGCTGCTGGTGCTGGTTTCGGGCGGCGGCTCGAGCCTGCTGTCGCTGCCGGCCGAGGGCATCCCGATGGCCGACCTAAAGGCGACCACCCGGGAATTGCTGCGCTGTGGCGCGCCGATCACCGACATGAATATCGTGCGCAAGCACATCTCGCGCATCCAGGGCGGCCGGCTGGCGCAGGCGAGCCAGGCGCCGGTGACCACGCTGATCGTCTCGGACGTGGCCGGCGACGATCCCAGCGCGATCGCCTCGGGCCCGACCGTGGCCGATCCCAGCACTTTCGATGACGCGCTGCAGATACTGCGCCGCTATGGCGCCGAGGTGCCGGCCAGCGTGCAGTCGCACCTGGAACGCGGCGCGCGCGGCGAGGTGCCGGAAACGCCCAAGCCTGGCGATGCGTTGTTCGATCGCGTCGACAACATCATGATCGCCACCGCCCACGGCAGCCTCGAGGCCGCCGCCGCGCTGTTCCGCCAGCGCGGCATCACGCCGGTGGTGCTGGGCGACACGGTGACCGGCGAGGCGCGCGAAGTCGCCCGCGTCTATGCCGCGCTGGTGCGCGAGATTCGCGCGTACAATGCCCCGTTCGCCACGCCCGTGGCGCTGATTTCCGGAGGTGAGTGCACGGTCACTTTGCCGGCCGGCGGCGGCGCCAGCAAGGCGCGCGGCGGGCGCTGCTCGGAGTTCCTGCTGTCGCTGGCGGTCGAACTGGCCGGGATGCCCGATGTGTACGCGATCGCCGCCGACACCGACGGCATCGACGGCTCCGAGGACAACGCCGGCGCGCTGGCCGACCCGACCACGCTGGCGCGCGCCGAGGCCGCCGGCATGCCCGGCCAGCGCCAGCTGGACGCGCACGACGCCTGGGCCTTGTTCGATGCCATCGGCGACCTCGTGGTCACCGGCCCGAAGCGCACCAATGTCAACGATTACCGCGCCATCCTGATTCTCTGATTTCGACGAACGCCAGCCGCCGCCCGCGGCAGGCCCAAGCTAGCCATGACCCAGAAGCTCACCATCACCCGCCCGGACGACTGGCACCTGCACCTGCGCGACGGCGCGGCGCTGGCCGCCGTGCTGCCCGATACCGCCCGCCAGTTTGCCCGCGCCATCGTCATGCCCAACCTGAAGCCGCCGGTGACCACGGTGGCGCAGGCGCAGGCCTATCGCGCCCGCATCCTGGCGGCGCTGCCGGCCGGCATGCAGTTCGAGCCGCTGATGACGCTGTACCTGACCGACAACACCGGCCCCGAGGAAATCGCCGCGGCCAGGGCCAGCGGCTTCGTGCACGGCGTGAAGCTGTATCCGGCGGGTGCCACCACCAACAGCGACGCCGGCGTGACCGATATCCGCCGCTGCTATCCCGCGCTGGAAGCGATGCAGCGCGCCGGCCTGCCGCTGCTGGTGCACGGCGAAGTGACCGATCCCGCGATCGATATCTTCGACCGCGAGGCCGTCTTCATCGAGCGCGTGATGACGCCGCTGCGCCGCGACATGCCTGAACTGAAAGTGGTGTTCGAGCACATCACCACCAAGGATGCGGCGCAGTATGTGCGCGACGCCAGCGGCCCGGTCGGCGCCACCATCACCGCCCACCACCTGCTCTACAACCGCAACGCCATCTTCACCGGCGGCATCCGCCCGCACTATTACTGCCTGCCGGTGCTCAAGCGCGAAACCCACCGCGAGGCGCTGGTGGCGGCCGCCACCTCGGGCAGCGAGCGCTTTTTCCTGGGAACCGACAGCGCGCCGCACGCGCGCGGGCTGAAGGAACATGCCTGCGGCTGCGCCGGCTGCTATACCGCGCTGCATGCGATGGAGCTGTATGCCGAAGCCTTCGATGCCGCCGGCGCACTCGACAAGCTGGAGGCCTTCGCCAGCTTCAACGGCCCGGCCTTCTACGGCCTGCCGCGCAACACCGGCACGCTGACGCTGGAGCGCGAAGACTGGGAACTGCCGGCCGAGCTGCCCTACGGCGACACCACGCTGGTGCCGCTGCGCGGCGGCGAAACGCTGCGCTGGAAGGCACGCTGACGCCTTGCGCACCCAGCAGACAGCGGCCGGCGAGCCTTTCGCCGCCGCACTGGCCGGGATCGACTGGTCCCGGCCGTGGTTTCAACCCTTTGCGCCGCGCGGCGCAGCGCTGGCCGAGGCGGTGCAAGGCGGGGCAGACCTGCGCGCACTGCTCGATGCCCAGTCCGTTGCGTCGGGCCTGCACAACGCGCGCGGCCTGCCGCTGCGCTTTGTCCCCCAGCAGGCCTTGCCCGAGGGGCGCGCCTACGAAGCGCATATCGACGCCACGGGCGAAGTCCCGACGCGCGACAATCTCCATGATTTCTTCAACGCGCTGGTCTGGCTGCATTTCCCCCGGGCCAAGCGCGTGCTCAACCAGATCCAGGCGGCCGTGATCGCGCGCGAAGGCGTGCGGACCGCGCGCGGCGGCGTGCGCGACGCGGCCACGCTGTTCGACGAGAACGCGGTGCTGTTCCTGAGCGAGGGCGACGAACATGCCGAGGCGCTGCGAGGCTTCGCCTGGCAGCAGCTTTTTGTCGCGCAGCGCCACGCATGGGGCACTGCCTGCAGGGTCGTGCCGTTCGGCCATGCCCTGCTGGAAAAGCTAGTGCAGCCGTACAAGGCCGTGACCGCGCATGCCTGGACGCTGCCGCTGGTGGCGGGTGGCGCGCTGGACAAGGCGGTGGCATTGTCGCTGCAGGAGGCGGCTGCTGACGGCACGCTGCGCGGCGGCCGCTGCTTCGCGCCGCTGCCCGTCATGGGAATTCCGGGATGGTGTGACGACAACGCCTCGCCTGATTTCTATGCCGACATCACGGTGTTCCGGCCCGGGCGCATGCGGGATTTACAGCGGCAACCCGATTGAATCGGTGTTAGACTGCGGCCCGCAAAGCAGGCCAGGCAACCGCTGCCTGCACCGCAAGGTGCAGGGGGAGGAAAGTCCGGACTCCACAGGGCAGGGTGTTGGCTAACAGCCATCCACGGCAACGTGCGGAATAGGGCCACAGAGACGAGTCTTGCCGCCGGGTTCGCCCGGCGGGAAGGGTGAAACGCGGTAACCTCCACCTGGAGCAATCCCAAATAGGCAGGCGATGAAGCGGCCCGCTGAGTCTGCGGGTAGGGAGCTGGAGCCGGCTGGTAACAGCCGGCCTAGAGGAATGGTTGTCACGCGCCGCGCGCCGCAAGGCGGGCGGGGCGCACAGAATCCGGCTTATCGGCCTGCTTTGCTTCAGTCATCGGCACGACCCGGCGCCCGCGCGGCGCACCGGGCCGGCCAAATTTCCCTCAGCCTTCGACGATTTCCAGCGTGTGCGTGATCTCGGCTGTCTTGGCCAGCATGATCGACGCCGAGCAGTACTTCTCGTGCGACAGCTTGATCGCGCGCTCGACCGTGGCGGGGTTGAGATTCTTGCCGGTCACCACAAAATGGAACTTGATGCGGGTGAACACCTTGGGGTCTTCGCCGGCGCGCTCGGCCTGCAGCTGCACGCTGCAGCCGGTGACGTCCTGGCGGCCGCGCTTGAGGATCAGCACTACGTCATAGGCGGTGCAGCCGCCGGTGCCCAGCAGCACCATTTCCATGGGACGCGGGGCCAGGTTATGGCCGCCACCTTCGGGTGCGCCGTCCATGGCAACGATGTGGCCGCTGCCGGTCTGGGCGACGAAGCTCATGCCATCGGCGCCCATCCATGTTACTTTGCATTCCATTTTGTTCGTTTCCTGTCTTTGTATTGTCGGTTTTCGATCACAAGCGCGTGATCTCGAATCTTGCATTTCCCAGTATATGGCAACGTCAAGTTCCGGGCAGCGGCGCCGATAACCTTAGAAAAGCTGAGGGTTTCCTCTAGTATGTCGGTTCTGTGACATGCGCAACTATCGAGTAGGGCTTTGATTTTTAAAGGAAATTTTTCACTGCATGAGGCGGTTACCGTGTTTCGTAATGCGAAATCACATTTCGCACTGCAAATTTCCCTTGCATCCGGACAAACCCTAGGTATAATTCCAATCATTGAACGACGGCGCTGACAGCGCGTCAGAGTGCGAAAGCGAAGCCTCCGGCCGAGCCCTCCGCACCGCCCGCAGTCCCCCGTCGATTCTCCAGGTGTCTCCTCCACCCTCCTCCTTTGGTGGATTCAAACCCAAGCTCAAACGCTTGGGTTTTTTTTCGCCCCTGCTCCCGGGGAGCACCGGTCCCGGCTGCCAATGTGCGCTGGGCGACCCAAGTCCGCTGCCTCCGCCACGATCTTGACGAAAACCGCAGTCTTTGCTTGTGCGGTCGCAACGGCCCCGAGTATAATCGAAGGCTTTTCCGTCATGCCCGCGGAAGAAGAGAGCAGGACCCGGCCACCCGTTACGGGCAGCCACAAGACTTGCAGGGGCGAGCACAAGCCTTCGCGAGTCGGATTACGGGCACGAACTCATAGTCAGGAAAAATCATGAAGACCTTTTCCGCCAAGCCTCATGAGGTAAAGCGCGACTGGTACGTGATTGACGCGACGGACAAAGTCCTCGGCCGTGTCGCCAGCGAAGTGGCACGCCGTCTGCGCGGCAAGCACAAGCCGGAATTCACTCCGCACGTCGACACGGGTGATTACATCATCATCGTCAATGCAGCCAAGCTGCGTGTCACGGGTACCAAGGAAACGGACAAGAAGTACTATCGCCATTCGGGCTACCCGGGCGGTATCTACGAAACGACGTTCGGCAAGATGCAGCAGCGTTTCCCGGGCCGTGCCCTGGAAAAGGCTGTCAAGGGCATGCTGCCGAAGGGTCCGCTGGGCTACGCGATGATCAAGAAGCTGAAGGTTTACGCCGAAGCCGAGCATCCGCATGAAGCGCAGCAGCCCAAGGCGCTGGAAATCTAAGGAGGCCAATCCATGATCGGTAACTGGAATTACGGTACTGGCCGCCGCAAGAGCGCTGTGGCACGTGTCTTCATCAAGTCGGGCAAGGGCGACATCGTCGTCAACGGCAAGCCCATCAAAGAGTATTTCGCTCGCGAAACCTCGCTGATGATCGTGCGCCAGCCGCTGGAACTGACCGCTCACGCTGAAACGTTCGACATCAAGGTCAACGTGACAGGCGGCGGCGAAACCGGCCAGGCCGGCGCAGTGCGCCACGGCATCACCCGTGCCCTGATCGACTACGACGCGACCCTGAAGTCGGCCCTGTCGAAGGCTGGCTACGTCACGCGCGATGCCCGTGAAGTCGAGCGTAAGAAGGTCGGCTTCCACAAGGCGCGTCGTCGCAAGCAGTTCTCGAAGCGCTGATGCGTTATCGCAGGTCCGGCCCGGCCGGATCTTGCGAGACCAGAAAAACCGCACGCTGGCCGTGCGGTTTTTTTTCGTCCGCGGGCTACGGAACCGGCATGGTGCTGCCGTCATAGCTGGCAGGCCGCCATACTTTTGTGGGGTATCCGGCCGCTCGCGGCTACAATCACGCCCTGTCGCCGAGGGCGCGTCCGGCTTGCCGGCGCGATGGCGCCATGGGCAGGCCAGCCTGGCACGAACGAGAGAGGAGCGAGAGTCATGCTGTTTTCCAAGAAGAAGGGCCTTTCGATCGATACGCTGATTGGCGAAGACACCGCCATCGACGGCGACCTGGTGTTTGCCGGCGGCCTGCGCCTGGATGGCCGCGTGCGCGGCAACGTGACCGCGGCACCGGGCAAGGCCAGCATGCTGGTGGTCAGCGAGAAAGGCATGGTCGAGGGCGAGATCAGCGTCGGCCACCTGGTGCTGAATGGCACCGTCAAGGGCCCGGTGCACGCCGCCGACCTGCTGGAGCTGCAGCCGCAGGCGCGGGTGCTGGGCGACGTGCGCTATGCCGCGCTGGAAATGCACCAGGGCGCGCTGGTCGAGGGCCGCCTGATGCCGCTGGTGCAGGGCGAGGTCAAGGCTTTGCCGAACCTGGTCGAGGCGGCGCCGGTGGACGAAGTGACCGAAGCGGCCGCTGTTGACGGGGAAACTCCGGCAGCCGAAGCCGGTCCCACTGAAAAGGCCGCCTAGCGGCGACGCTTCGATGGCGGGAACCCCTTGAAAACACAAGGTTTCGGCACGATTTCCCAGTAGCGCTTAGAATACAGGCGTATCTAAACAGGAGAACACCCCATGAACGCAGTCGCAGAGGCACCCGTTACCGAGGACGTGCCGGCACCGTTCGTCTTTACCGACAGCGCCGCCGACAAGGTCAAGCAGTTGATCGAGGAAGAGGGCAATGCCGAGCTGAAACTGCGCGTGTTCGTGCAGGGCGGCGGCTGCTCGGGCTTCCAGTACGGCTTCACCTTCGACGAGGAAGTCAACGAAGACGACACCACCATGGTCAAGAACGGCGTCACCCTGCTGATCGACTCGATGAGCTACCAGTACCTGGTCGGCGCCGAGATCGACTACAAGGAAGACATCAACGGCGCGCAGTTCGTGATCAAGAACCCGAACGCTTCGACCACCTGCGGTTGCGGCTCGTCGTTCTCGGTCTGAGCGATCCCGCGCTGACAAAAAAACGCACCTCCGGGTGCGTTTTTTCTTGGTCGTGCCGCCTTACTGCGCGGCGCGCCAGACCACCGGGAACCAGTCTTCGCGCAGGCGCTCGCCGGTTTGCTGGCCGATGCCGGGGAACGGCGGCGAGGTTCGCCCGGGACGCTGCATGAAGCGCACGTCGTCGCCGAGGAAGCGGGCCGAGAACGCCCGGCGCCGTCCGCTGCCGGTATTGCCGGCGGCGCCGTGCACGGTGCGGAAGTCGAACACTACCGCGTCGCCGGGCTCCAGCTCCGGCGCGAGCAAGGTGTGGCTGCCGTCCTCCACGTCCGGCATCTCCATGAAGGCATCGTCGCCGCCGTAGAAGTTCTCGTTGCTGGCCCAGCGCTTGGGCCGCACCAGGCGCGGCCAGCGATGCGAGCCGGCCACCACGCGCAGCGTGTTGGCCTGCGTGACCGGGTCCAGCGGAATCCAGTAGCTCGCGGTCTGGGTGCCGTCCACACAGTAGTAGGGCAGGTCCTGGTGCCACGGCGTGGGCTTGGCCGTGCCCGGCTCCTTGACCAGGATGTGCTCGTGGAATACCTGGACCGCCTGCGACTGCATGATCCGCCCGGCGATCCCGGCCGCGGCCGACTCGCGGATAAACGCGGCGAACGGCGCAATGCGCTGCCAGTTGCAATAGTCCTCGAAAAAGCGCCCACCCTCGCCGGCGCGCACGTTCTCGATCGCAAAGGGGCCGGGCTCGGCCAGGTTTTGCGCGAAGCCTTCGCGCAGGCGCTCGACCCAGTCGGTAAAGGCGCCGCGCAGGACCAGCACGCCGTCGCGCTGGTAGGTGTCGATCTGTTCCCGGGTGATTTCCATGGCGATGTGTGCGAGGGGACGATGGGGCCAGTATCGCCATGCGGCTGGAATAGGAAAAGCATATATTTCCTATGTTGCGATATAGGAAATCATGATCCCTTTTTCGTTCCGCCAGCTCGAGTACTTTGTCGCCGCCGCCGAGCACGGCAGCATCAGCGCCGCGGCGCGGGCACGCCATGTGTCGCAGCCCTCGGTATCGACCGCGATCGCCCAGCTGGAGGCCACGCTGGGCGAGCCGCTGTTCCGGCGGCAGGTCAGCCGCGGGCTGTCGCTGACCCCCGCCGGGCAGCGCCTGCTGGGCAGGGCCCGCGACGTGCTGGCGCTGGCAGCGGGGCTTGCCGCCGACGACGGCGCCGGTCGTGGCCTGAGCGGCCAGCTGTCGCTGACCTGTTTCCAGGACCTTGGCCCGTACTTCGTGCCGCGCCTGCTGGCGGGCCTGCGCGAGCGCCATCCCGGCATCTCGGTGACGCTGTTCGAGGCGGATCTCGCCGCCGTCCATCGCACCCTGCAAGCCGGCAAGGCGGAGCTGGCGGTGACCTATGAGCTGGGACTCGACGCCCGCACCGAACGTCGCACGCTGGCCGAGCTGGCCCCGTACGCGCTGTTGCCGGCCGGGCATGCGCTGGCAGGCGGTGCCGATGTCAGCCTGGCCGACCTGGCCGCCGAGCGGCTGATCCTCGAGGACATCCCCCAGACCCGCGAATACTTCCTGTCATTGTTCTGGGCGCATGGGCTGCGCCCGGCGCTGCACCAGTACACGCAGACCTTCGAGATGCAGCGCGGGCTGGTGGCGCACGGCTACGGCGTGGCGCTGTCGTGCACGCGGCCCGCGGGCGACCACAGCTACGACGGCGTGCCGATTGCCTGCCTGCCGCTGCGCGAGCCGGTGACGCCGCAGCGAGTGGTGCTGGCGCGCTCGCCGGCGATGCGGGCATCGCCGCTCGCGCAGGCATTCATGGATTGGGTGGATACCGGCGCGGACCGCGCCGCAGGTCAGCGCGGGTAGATCGCGCCCAGCACGCGAGGCCCGGCGGCGCCGGTCACGGTGGGCACGTTGCCTGGCAGGCGCAGCAGGCACTGGCGCGCCAGCCAGGCAAAGGCGATGGCTTCGACCTGCGACACCGGCACGCCGTAGTCGTCCGAGGTTTCGATGGCCACGCCGGGCAGGGCCTGCGCCAGCCGCGCCATCACGAAGGCATTGCGGGCGCCCCCGCCGCAGACGATCAGCCGCCGCGCAGCGGGCGCGCAGGCGCGCACATCGCGCGCGATGGCCTCGGCGGTCAGCGCGGCCAGGGTTGCCTGCACGTCGGCCGGCGCGAGCGCCGGGAACGCCGCCAGCCGGGCTTCCAGCCAGCCCGGATGGAACAGGTCGCGCCCGGTGCTCTTGGGCGGCGGCGCGCTGAAATAGGGCTCGGCCAGGCACTGTGCCAGCAGCGCGGCGTCGACCCGCCCGCTGGCGCCCCAGTCGCCGTTGCTGTCGAAGGCCAGGCCACGGTGGCGGCCGATCCAGTAGTCGAGCAGCGCATTGCCCGGACCGCAGTCGAAGCCGCTGACGGGGCCGCCTGCCGCCGGCAGGATGCTGATGTTGGAGATGCCGCCGATATTGCAGGCCACGCGGATCTCGGCCTCGCTGCCGAACAGCGCGTGGTGCAATGCCGGCACCAGCGGCGCGCCCTGTCCGCCGGCGGCGAGGTCGCGGCTGCGGAAGTCAGCCACCACGTCGATGCCGGTCAGCTCCGCGAGCCGCGCCGGATGCTGGCTCTGGCGGGTATAGCCGATGCCGTCGTAGAGGCCGGGCCGGTGGCGGATGGTCTGGCCATGGGCGCCGATGGCGGCCACCGAGGCGGCATCGATGCGCGCCTCGCGCAACAGCGCGGCGACGCAAGCGGCGTACACCTGCGCCAGCGCATTGGCCGCCAGGGCCTCGCGGTGGATTTCATCCTCGCCGGGTTGCTGCAAGGCGCCGAAGGCGGCGCGCAGCGTGTCGGGGAAGGGTTGGCTGCTGGCCGCCAGCACCGCGGGCCGCGCGCCGCTGAAATCGACCAGCACCGCATCGGCACCGTCCATGCTGGTGCCGGACATGATGCCGATGTAGCGTTCGCTGCCGGGCGCGGGGATCACGATGGACGCGTCAGTTGGCGGCGGTCAGCACGTTGTAGGTGCGCAGCGCGTTGATGCGGCTGAGCAGCCCGCTGGTGTAGGTCAGGAATTCCTGGCGCGACTTGCCGGTCAGCGGCGGCGATTCCATCAGCGTGACGGTCAGCGGATTCTGCGGCACGTCGTTGAAGCGGAATTCGTAGTGCAGGTGCGGGCCGGTGGCCCAGCCGGTCGCGCCGACATAGCCGATCAGTTGGCCCTGGCGCACGGCCTGCCCCTGGCGCATGCCGGCAAATCCGGACAGGTGCGCGTAGTAGGTGGAGTAGCCGTTCGGGTGCGACAGGATGACGATGTTGCCGTAGCCGTTCTGCTGGCCGACGAACTCCACCACGCCGTCGCCGGTGGCCAGTACCTTGGTGCCGGTCGGGGCGGCAAAGTCCACGCCCTTGTGCTGGGCCCAGTCATGATGCAGCGGATGCTCGCGGCCGCCGAAGCCCGACGACACGCGCGAGAACTCCACCGGCGAACGCAGGAACGGCCGCTTCATGCTGCGCCCGTCGAAGGTGTAGTAAGCCCCGCTGTCCTTGCTGCCCTCGGGCGCGAACCACAGCGCCTGGTGCAGCTGGTTGCGGTTGATCAGCTCGACCGCGACGACGCGGCCGTTGCGCACGAAGGTGCCGTCGCGGAAGCCTGCCTCATAGATGATGCGGAAGCGGTCGCCGGCGGCGATGTCGTGGTGGAAGTCGATGACGCCGGAGAAGATCGACAGCATCTGCTGCACCACTTCGTCGGGCACGTTGGCCGCGTCCATGGCCTTGAAGAAGCCGCCCGAGGAAATCGCGCCCGAAGCCATCTCGTAGTGCACGTCGTTGTCGACGCGCTGCACCTTGGCCTTGTACGCGGCGGCGGTGTCGCCGCTGGCGACGCGCACGCGCTCGATCACCAGCTCACGCGAGGCCGCAGCGTCGCCGCCCAGGTTGGCCTGCAGCGACACCAGCGTGTTGCTCTCGTCGATTTCCGCCTGCACCGCCTGGCCCGGGTTCAGGTTGAACAGGCCGCGCGCGGTGGGGTTCTTGACGATGAACGCCTGCGCGTCGGCATCGTCCACGCCCAGGCGCTTGAGCAGGCTGGCGATGGTGTCGCCGCGCTGCATGCGTTCTTCGCGCACGTACACCGCCTCGGTGTCGGTGAGCTGTTCGAGCTGTTCGCGCACGTCGGGCATGCGCAGGACCTGCTGGGTGCGGGGCGCGCGCGGATCGTCGTAGGCGCTGCGCGGCGCGACACCCATGGCCGCGGCCATGCCGAGCGTGAAGATCGCACCGACCGAGGCCGTCAGTTGTTTGCGCCGCCGCGCATGCTGGGGGTTGGTCGGATCGACCAGCACCACCAGCTCACGCGCGAAAACTTCGCGGAGTCTGGACCACATCACGTAAAATTCAACCTTGGTCTGAGCCCGCTGCCGGGGACGATGTGTCTCGTCTGCCTTCCTCCCCCGAGGTGCGGCGCGTGCTGTTCAGTATTCAGTAATATTGGCCGCCTGCCTTGCTGCGCAAAGTGGCGGGTGGCGCACCGGAAAGGCTTCCGCGGGCGCCCGGAAGCGCGGATTATACCAAAATCCGGCCCTGGCGGCTGTCGGCAGATTTCCTAAAATTTCAAGTATTTCAAAGACTTACGTCATGACTGAAGTTGCCTCGGCCGCACCGGCCAAATACCCCCTGACGCCTTCGGTGATGCAGGCCCTGGAAGTTTCCAGGCGCGGCTGCGACGAACTGCTGATCGAATCGGAGTGGGCGCAGAAGCTGGCGCGCAGCGAGGCCACCGGTGTGCCGCTGCGCATCAAGCTGGGGCTGGACCCGACCGCGCCCGACATCCATATCGGCCATACCGTGGTGCTGAACAAGCTGCGCCAGCTGCAGGACCTCGGCCACCAGGTGATCTTCCTGATCGGCGACTTCACCTCGACCATCGGCGATCCGTCGGGCCGCAACAGCACGCGCCCGCCGCTCACGCGCGAGCAGATCGAGGCCAACGCCCAGACCTACTACCGCCAGGCCAGCCTGGTGCTCGACCCGGCCCGTACCGAGATCCGCTACAACAGCGAATGGTGCGATCCGCTCGGCGCGCGCGGCATGATCCAGCTGGCGGCCAAGTACACCGTGGCGCGCATGATGGAGCGCGACGACTTCACCAAGCGCTTCCGTTCCGGCATTCCGATTTCCGTGCACGAGTTCCTCTACCCGCTGATGCAGGGTTACGACTCGGTGGCGCTGAAGTCCGACCTGGAACTGGGCGGCACCGACCAGAAGTTCAACCTGCTGGTCGGGCGCGAGCTGCAGAAGGAATACGGCCAGGAGCCGCAGTGCATCCTGACCATGCCGCTGCTGGTGGGCCTGGACGGCGTCGAGAAGATGTCCAAGTCCAAGGGCAACTACGTCGGCGTGACCGAGGCGCCCAACGAGATGTTCGGCAAGCTGATGAGCATCTCGGACGACCTGATGTGGCAGTACTTCACGCTGCTGTCGTTCCGCCCGATGAGCGAGATCGACCTGATGAAGCAGGAGATCGCCGCCGGCCGCAACCCGCGCGACTGCAAGGTGCTGCTGGCGCAGGAGATCGTGGCGCGCTTCCACAGCCAGGCCGACGCCGAGAAGGCGCTGGAAGACTTCAACCACCGCGCCCGCGGCGGCGTGCCGGACGATATTCCCGCTGTCAGCCTGGAAGGTGCGCCGCTGGGCATCGCGCAACTGCTCAAGCAGGCCAACCTGGTGCCGTCGACCTCGGAAGCCAACCGCAATATCGAGCAGGGCGGCGTCAAGATCGACGGCGCCACCGTGAGCGACAAGGCCACCCGGGTGGCGGCGGGCACCTACGTCGTGCAGGTCGGCAAGCGCCGCTTCGCGCGCGTGACGCTGGCCTGAGGCGGCGATGATCGCGCTGATCCAGCGGGTGGCCCAGGCCCGCGTCACGGTCGCCGGCCGCACCACCGGCGAAATCGGCGCCGGCCTGCTGGCACTGGTCTGCGCCGAGCGCGGCGACACCGAGGCGCAGGCCGAGCGGCTGCTGGCCAAGATGCTGTCGTACCGGGTGTTTTCCGATGCGGACGGCAAGATGAACCTGCCGGTGCAGAACATGGACGGCAACGGCAACCCCGGCGGGCTGCTGGTGGTGTCGCAGTTCACGCTGGCGGCCGATACCAACAGCGGCACGCGGCCGAGCTTCACGCCCGCGGCCTCGCCCGAGGACGGACGGCGCCTGTACGAGCATTTCGTCGCGCAGGCGCGCGCGGCACATCCGCAGGTGCAGACCGGCGAGTTCGGCGCGATGATGCAGGTCAGCCTGGTCAACGACGGTCCCGTCACCTTCTGGCTGCGCGTGCCGCCGGCCTGAACCCCTGAACCGATTCCACGCTGCCGCGCCCCGGCGCGGCATCAAGACAGGAGAGACCCATGAAACTCTGGAGCAAGTCCTTCCAAGACAACGCGCCGATCCCCGGCGAGTTCGCTTTCTGCGTGCCCGACGCCGCCGCCCACGTGGCCCTGTCGAACAACCGCAATCCCGACCTGCACTGGGACGACGCGCCGGCCGAGACGCGCTCGTTCGTGCTGATCTGCCATGACCGCGACGTGCCCAGCCGCGGCGACGACGTCAACCAGGAAGGCCGCGAAGTGCCGGCGTCGCTGCCGCGCGTGGACTTCTTCCACTGGGTGCTGGTCGACATTCCGCCCGGCCTGACCTCGATCGCCGCCGGCTCGCACAGCGACGGCGTGATCGCGCGCGGCAAGCCGGGGCCGGAAGCCACCGGCGGCACCGCCACCGCGGGCGGCCTGCGCCATGGCATCAACGACTACACCGGCTGGTTTGCCGGCGACGCCGACATGAAGGGCGACTACTACGGCTACGACGGCCCGTGCCCGCCGTGGAACGACACGCTGCTGCACCACTACGTGTTCACGCTGTATGCGCTGGACATCGACCGGCTGCCGCTGGAAGGCACCTTTACCGGCACCCAGGTGCGCGAGGCGATCCAGGGGCACGTGCTGGCGCAGGCCAGCCTGACCGGCACCTATACGCTGAACCCGAAGCTGGCCACCTCATCGGCGGCCTGACGCCCGGGCCGGTGCCGCGTTCTTCGCGGTGCCGCGCCCGCCCGGCCGCAAGCCAGTACCCGCAGCAATATCCCCGAAGGAAACGGCATGTCGCAAAGCCCCGGGCCGCATTCGCTGGCCTTTACCCACCTGATCGTGATCCGCCACGGCGAAACGGCCTGGAACCGGGAGCGCCGGCTGCAGGGCCAGCTCGATATTCCGCTGAACGAGACCGGCCATGCCCAGGCCCGCGCGCTGGCGCATGCGCTGGCGGGCGAGCCGATCGACGCGGTGTACTCCAGCGACCTGTCGCGCGCGATGGCCACCGCCGCACCGCTGGCGCAGGCGCTGGGGCTGCAGGTGCGTCCCGATGCGCGGCTGCGCGAGCGCAGCTATGGCTCGCTGCAGGGCAAGACCTACGCCGAGGTGGCCGAGCACCTGCCGGAAGATTTTGCGCGCTGGCAGGCGCGCGTGCCGGATTACGCGCCGCCCGAGGGGGAATCGCTGCTGGGCTTCCACGAACGCACGGTGGACGCGGTGCTGGCGCTGTCGCGCCGGCATCCGGGCGAGCGCATCGCGCTGGTCGCGCACGGGGGCGTGCTCGACTGCCTCTACCGCGAGGCCACCGGCATGACGCTGGAAGCGCCACGCCAGCATGAGCTGCTCAATGCCAGCGTCAACCGGCTGCGCAGCGACAGCACCCACCTGACGCTGGCCCAGTGGGGCGACGTCAGCCACCTGGAGAACCTGGCGCTGGACGAGGTGGACCGGCGCGTGCCGTAGCCGCGGCGCTAGACCCTGACCCGGAACGGCGTGAAGTTGGTATGCCGGTCGAAGTAATCTTCGTTCTCGGCCCGCTTCAGGAAGCCCACCACCTTGTACGTCACCGGCGTCATCACCACCTCCCAGCCGGTCTTCAGCACGTACTGCGCCACTGCCACCTGGATCACCTGCTCGATCGGCCAGATGCCGTAGAAGGCGATCACGTAGAACAGTGACGAGTCCACCAGCTCGCCGGCCAGCGTCGAACCGATGGTGCGCGTCCACAGCCACCTGCCCGCGGTCCACAGCTTCATCTTGGCCAGCACGTAGCTGTTGGCAAAGCTGCCGCAGCAGAATGCCACCAGCGAGCCGAGCGCGATGCGCCAGGTATTGCCGAACACGTCCTGCAGGCTCTTCTGGTAGTCCGCCATGAACGGCGCGACCGGCATGTTCAGCACCACCAGGCTCATGAAGGTGGCGAATGCCAGCGCGGCAAAACCCGCCCAGACCACGCGCCGGTCGCGCCCATAGCCGTAGACCTCGGTCAGCACGTCGCCGAAGATGTATGAGATCGGGAAGAACAGCACGCCGGCGCCGAAGGTGACCGTGCCGATCAGCGGCAGCGTCACCTGCGCCGCCTTGGCCGCGCCGATCAGGTTCGAGCACAGCAGCACGGTGACGAAGGCCACCATGACGAAGTCGTAGTAGCGGTAGACGCGGCCGGCCTGGGGCGGGCCGGCGGTGGTGGCAGACATTGGGGGGCTCCCGGTCGCGTGCGCGCTGGCGCAGTGAGTTGGGCGCGATTATGCCAGCACGCGGCGCGTTCGCGCACGCCGGGCGCCTCCAGGTGCCACAGCCATCGGGCGGCCGAAAAAGAAATTCCCGGCCTGGGCCGGGAACCGTGTCGGAGAGGGCGGCCGCTGCCAGCGCGGCATCGCCGTGATATCAGATATCCAGCTTGCTGATCTTGGACCCGTTCACCGAGACGTCGAACATCAGGCCGGCGTTGGTCTGCACGAAGGCAATCACCGGCTGCTGGCTGGTCAGCGTGTCGAGCCTGCCGTCCGCGCCGATCTTCGCGACCGCCACGTTGGCATCCGCACCGGCAGTCCAGCCCTTGCTGGCCACGAACTTGTTGTAAGCCTCGGGCGTCATGAACATGATGATGACCGCCTTGGACTGTCCGCCGGCGGTCAGCCCGACCGAGGCCTGCGTCGTGCTGTAGTAGCCGACCGTCGCGCCCTTCGATCGCAACGCGCCTTCGCCGTATTCGGCGCCCACGATAAAGCCGCCGGCCAGTACGCGCGGGAACACCAGGATGCCCTGCGCGCGCTGCGCCAGCTCGCGCGAGCCGTTGGCCGAGGAGAACAGGCGGTTCAGCGCGCCATCGACTCCCGCATCGATCTCTTGCTTCTTGGCGACCGGGTCTTTGGACGCGCCGGTGCCGGTGGTGGTACAGCCCGCGGCCATCGCGGTCGCGACGAGCAGGCCCGATCCGGCAACCCGGGTAACAAAGTGGCGACGATTCATAGGTAACCTCCTGAGGGGAAAAGTACCGCGCCTGATTCAGTGGCTCAGTTTGCTGCGGCTGCCGCTGGCGCCCTGACCGTAATGGCCACGACTTCACGGTAGACGATCTTGGCCATCTGGCCCTGCTTGATGCCCTTCAGGTCGATGGCGGGATCCTGGACCTTGACCGTGCGCAGTGTCTCGCGCGGGCCGCGGAAGGTGATCTGGCGCTTGGCCGGGTCGATCTTGGTAATCTGTGCCGTCACCGTGGTGGTGATCTCGCGCATGATGCCGGGCTTGCCGCCCTCGGCCGCGCGCGTGG
Organism: Cupriavidus taiwanensis LMG 19424; assembly: GCF_000069785.1. Lineage (NCBI taxonomy): Bacteria > Pseudomonadati > Pseudomonadota > Betaproteobacteria > Burkholderiales > Burkholderiaceae > Cupriavidus > Cupriavidus taiwanensis. The sequence continues at coordinate 460,645 of NC_010528.1, forward strand.
TGCGGTCGACCGATTCGGCCAGGGCCGTCGCCTTGCTGTCGACCGGCTCGAGCGCCGCGACCAGCGCGGCGCCGCGCGCCACGGTCAGGATGTCGCCCTTGCGGATCTGGCCGAAATTGCGGACCTCGTCGCCGCCCACCAGCTCCACCACGTTGCCGCGCGGGCCCTGCACCAGCACCGCCTTGGTTTCCGGATCGATATCGACGATCTTGCCGCTGATGACCGCTTCTTCCGCCACGCCGACCGGCGCCGGCGGGCGCTGGGCATTGGCGCTGCCGGCAGTGAATGCGGTCAGGGCGAGAAGTGCGGCAAGCAGGCGGGAACACTGGCGGATCATGGCTTTCCTTGACAGGTTTGCAAAGGAGCCGTGCCCCGGCGGACACAGCCCTCACGGCAGCGGGAGGATGCCGATGAAGCCATTGTGGACAATCGGCCACCGGCCAGCAATCCACTTCGAAAAAATTTGGGATGGGAGATTAAAACGTTTAATTGATTGCGGCGTGTGCGCCATGGCACACCTCGCGCCGACTTGCGGTCAGGCGTCGCCGAACAGTTCGCCGGCGTCGCCCGCCATGCCTTGCGGGCTGGCCAGGCCGAAATGCCGGTAGGCCGCCGCGGTGGCGACGCGCCCGCGCGGGGTGCGCTGCAGGTAGCCCTGCTGGATCAGGTAGGGCTCCAGCACGTCCTCGATGGTGTCGCGCTCTTCGCCGATGGCCGCGGCGAGGTTGTCCACGCCGACGGGGCCGCCGCCGAACTTGTGCAGCACCGCCTCGAGCAGCTTGCGGTCCATCAGGTCGAAGCCCACGCGGTCCACGTCGAGCATGGCCAGGGCGGCATCGGCCATCTCGCGCGTGATGGTGCCGTCGCCCTTGACTTCGGCATAGTCGCGCACCCGGCGCAGCAGCCGGTTGGCGATCCGGGGCGTGCCGCGCGCGCGCCGGGCGATTTCCAGCGCGCCTTGCGGATCGATGCGGGCCTGCAGCAACTGGGCCGAGCGAGTGACGATGCGTGCCAGTTCCTCGGCGGTGTAGAACTCCAGCCGCGCAACGATGCCGAAGCGGTCGCGCAGCGGATTGGTCAGCATGCCGGCACGCGTGGTGGCGCCCACCAGCGTGAACGGCTGCAGGTCCAGCTTGACCGAGCGCGCCGCCGGGCCTTCGCCGATCATGATGTCGATCTGGTAGTCCTCCAGCGCCGGATACAGGATTTCCTCGACGACCGGCGAAAGCCGGTGGATTTCGTCGATAAAGAGGACGTCGTTGGCTTCCAGGTTGGTCAGCAGCGCGGCGAGGTCGCCCGGGCGCTCCAGCACCGGGCCGGAGGTCTGGCGCAGGCTGACCCCCATCTCGCGCGCGATGATGTGGGCCAGCGTGGTCTTGCCCAGCCCAGGCGGGCCGAACAGCAGCACGTGGTCGAGCGCCTCGCGCCGCTTGCGCGCCGCGTGCATGAAGATGTCCAGCTGGCCGCGCACCTTTTCCTGGCCGACATACTCGTCCAGCAGCTTGGGCCGCAGGGCGCGCTCGAACGCCTCCTCCTGCGACGAGGCGGGGGTGGCGGCGATCACGCGGGCGGGGGCGGCAAGCTTGTCGGTTTCGATCATAGGTGGTCAGGGGCCCGGACAGCGGCAACAATCCGACATTCTACGCGCCTATACCGGACTCAAGCCTTGGACAGCGCCTTCAGCGCCAGCTTGATGCCCTCGGACACCCCGGTGCCGGCCGGCACCTGCTTGATCGCCGCGGCGGCTTCCTTCTCGGAGTAGCCCAGCGCCAGCAGCGCATTGAGCACGTCGACGGCGCTGTCGGGCACCGCCGGCGTGCCCGGCGCATGGCCCAGTTCCGCGCCCAGCTTGCCCTTGAGCTCCAGCAACAGCCGTTCGGCGGTCTTCTTGCCGATGCCGGGTATGCGCGTCAGGCGCCCGGCTTCCTGCAGCGTGATCGCCTGCGCCAGCTCGGGCACCGACATGCCCGACAGCACCGCCAGCGCCATGCGCGCGCCGATGCCGGTGATTTTGATCAGTTCGCGAAAGGTGTTGCGCTCGGCCGCGCTGCCGAAGCCGTACAGCAGGTGCGCATCCTCCCGCACGATCAGCTGCGTCAGCAGGGTCACCGGCTGGCCCACCGCGGGCAGGTTGTAGAAGGTGCTCATCGGCACGTCGATCTCGTAGCCGACGCCGTGGCAGTCGACCAGCAGGTGCGGGGGATTTTTCTCGATAAGGGTGCCGGCGATGCGTCCGATCATGGTGCGGGGGAAACAAACAGGAGGTCAGGAAAGAGGCGGCCGCCAGTGTAGCGCGGCGGCCACCCGGCCGGTTCAGCGCGCCGGCGTGTCGACGGCGCGCCGGCCCAGCGCCGGGTCGTCGGTAAAGAAGCCGTCGATGCCGGCCGCGACAAAGGCTTGCACCTCGCGCTCCATCCCCGCCGGGCTGCGCGTGGCCTCGTCGCCGCCGCTCTGCAGCGCCTTGGGCAGGAAGCTGTTTTCCGGGCGGAAGGTGTACGGATGGACGAACAGGCCGGCGGCGTGCGCCTGCTGTACGACCGCGGTCGGCGCGCCCAGGGCGCCCTGCGCGTCGCGGGGCACGACGCTGCTCTTCTCGGGGCCGATGCCGTCGGCGTAGGCGGCCACTTCGCGCAGGCCGGTCGTGCTCAGCATATCGCCGAAGGTGCGGCCGTCGCCGGCAAGCTTCCAGTCGGCCGGGCCCTTGCGCGGGTTGCCGATCAGCTGGACCAGCTTGACGTTGGGCAAGCCGTTGCCCAGCGTGCGCCGCAGCGCGCGCAGGCTGCCGCTCTCGAAACACTGGATAAACACCGGCGCATTGCGCAGGTAGGGCTGCGCGCGCACCGCCGCGGCAAGCTTGTCCTCGAGCGGCAAGCCGATGCCGCGGAAGTAGCTGGGGTGCTTCAGTTCGGCATAGATGCCGACGGGTTTGCCGGTGCGCAGCGCGGCCTGCTCGGCCAGGCGCACGATCTCGTCAAAGGTCGGCACCTCGAACTGGTCGTTCAGTCGCGCATTGGCCGGGCGCAGGCGCGGGATGCGCTCGCGCGCGCGCAGCGTCTTCAGTTCCGCCAGCGTGAAGTCTTCGGTGAACCAGCCGGTCAGGCGCTCGCCGTCGATCACCTTGGTGCGCTTGCGCTCGGCGAACTGCGGCAGTTCGGCGACGTTGGTGGTGCCGGTGATGTCGTTCTCGTGGCGCGCCACCAGCACGCCGTCGCGGGTCATGACCAGGTCTGGCTCGATCGCGTCGGCGCCGTCCTCGATCGCCTTGGCATAGGCGGCCAGCGTATGCTCGGGACGCAGCGCGCTGGCGCCGCGATGCGCGATCACCAGGGGCTTCGGCTGCGCAGCCGGCGCGGACGCCGGCGCGCTGGCTGCGGGCGCCGGTGCCGGTGGCGCCGCCGGTGCGGCGCGCTTGGGACGCGGCGCCGTGGCGCAGCCGGCGGCCAGCGCCGCGCACGCCGCGGCGGCAGCGGCCGGCAGCAGCCAGCGCCGGCAGGCGGCAACAACACGGGCGAAGCTGGCGCGCGGGCGCGGCGCGCACGGTCGGGACGGGCTAGGCATGCAGCGTTCCTGTGGTGGGGCCAAGGCCCGATTGTAAAAGACGCGCGCGCATGGCTGCGGCAGCGCCAGCGCCGCGGCCGGCGTGTTCAGCCGACCAGGCGCCCCCGTCGCACGCGCATGCCCTTGCGCACCAGGTCGGGCGCCAGGCCGGCCAGCGTGCCCAGGGTATCGCCGCCGTTGGCATGGCAGATCGCCACGCCCAGCGCATCGGCGGCATCGCTGCCGGGCTGGCCGGGCAGCATCAGCAGCCGCGTGACCATTTCCTGCACCTGCGCCTTGTTGGCCCGGCCATAGCCGACCACCGCCACCTTGAGTTGCAGCGCGGTGTATTCGAACACCGGCAGCCCGTAGCCGACCAGCCCGCAGATTGCCGCGCCGCGCGCCTGGCCAAGCAGCAGCGTGGATTGCGGGTTGACGTTGACGAAGACCTTCTCGATCGCCGCGCAGTCGGGCGCATAGGTCCGCGACACTTCGCTGATGCCGTCGTACAAGGTCTTCAGCCGCTCCGGCAGGTTGGCGTTGCCGTCGCTCTTGATCGTGCCCGAGGCGATGTAGGCCAGCTTGTTGCCCTGCTTCTCGATCACGCCGAAGCCGGTGGTGCGCAGGCCGGGGTCGATGCCTAGGATTCGCATGGGGTAGGTAGAGTGGATGCCGCTGCTAGTGTATTGCTTTTTGCGCGGGGGTTCGCGCCGTGGCCTGGGGAAAGGCCAGCGATGGCTTGCAAGACGCTTGTGTGCTCCCTCTCCCGCTTGCGGGAGAGGGGCCACCCGATGGGATCGGGAGTGCTTAATGCCGGAAATGCCGCGTGCCCGTCAGCACCATCGCGATGCCGTGCTCGTCGGCGGCGGCGATCACTTCGTCATCGCGCACCGAACCGCCCGGCTGGATCACGCAGGTCGCGCCCGCGTCGACCACCACGTCCAGGCCGTCGCGGAACGGGAAGAACGCGTCCGACGCCACCGCCGAGCCCGCCAGGGTCAGCCCGGCGTTCTGCGCCTTGATGCTGGCGATGCGCGCGGAATCGACGCGGCTCATCTGGCCTGCGCCCACGCCCAGCGTCATGCCGCCGCCGCAGAACACGATGGCGTTGGACTTGACGAACTTGGCCACGCGCCACGCGAACATCAGGTCGTCCATTTCCTTCGGGGTCGGGTGGCGGCGCGTCACCACGCGCAACTCGGACGGCTGCACGTTCTTGGCGTCCGGGCTCTGCACCAGCAGGCCGCCGCCAACGCGCTTGAAGTCATACTGGTTGATGCCCTTGCCCAGCGGGATCTCGAGCAGGCGCACGTTCTGCTTGGCCGCGAACACGGCGCGCGCGGCGGCGCTGAACGACGGCGCGATCAGCACTTCGACAAATTGTTTGGCGACGGCCTGCGCGGCGGCTTCGTCCAGTTCCACGTTGAAGGCGATGATGCCGCCGAAGGCCGAAGTCGAGTCGGTCTTGAAGGCCTTGTCATACGCTTCGAGCGCGTTGGCGCCCAGCGCCACGCCGCACGGGTTGGCGTGCTTGATGATGACGCAGGCGGCGGCCGCGGCGGCGTCGAACGACTTCACGCACTCCCATGCGGCATCGGCGTCGGCGATGTTGTTGTACGACAGTTCCTTGCCCTGCAGCTGCACGTAGTTGGCCAGCGCGCCGTCCACCGCCTTCAGGTCGCGGTAGAACGCCGCCGACTGGTGCGGGTTCTCGCCGTAGCGCATTTCCTGCACCTTGTCGAAGGCCAGGTTCAGCGTCTGCGGATACGCGCTGCGGGCCTGGTGCGACTTGTCGGCGCCGAGGCTGGTCAGGTAGTTGGTGATGGCGCCGTCGTACTGCGCGGTGTGCGCGAATACCTTGGTGGCCAGGCGGAAATTGGTGTCGTAGCCGACGCTGTTGCCGTTGGCGCGCATTTCGCCGAGCACCACGGCATAGTCGGCCGGATCGACGATCACGGTCACGTCGCGGTGGTTCTTGGCCGCCGAGCGCAGCATGGTCGGGCCGCCGATGTCGATGTTCTCGATCGCGTCGGGCAGGGTGCAGTCATCCTTGGCCACGGTCTGCTGGAACGGGTACAGGTTCACCACCAGCAGGTCGATGGTGGGGATATCGTGCTCGGCCAGCGCGGCCATGTGCTCGGGCAGGTCGCGGCGCGCCAGGATGCCGCCGTGGACCTTCGGGTGCAGCGTCTTGACGCGGCCGTCGAGCATTTCCGGGAAGCCGGTGTAGTCGGCCACCTCCGTCACGGGCAGGCCGCTGTCGGCCAGCAGCTTGGCGGTGCCGCCGGTGGAAAGCAGCGTGACGCCGAGCGCGTTCAGTTCGCGCGCGAATTCGACGATGCCGGTCTTGTCGGAAACGGAGAGTAGGGCTTGCTTGATCATGGCAGTGGGAAACGCTTCAAATTCAAAGTAAACCGTGCTGCTGCAGCTTCTTGCGCAGCGTATTGCGATTGATGCCCAGGTAGGCGGCCGCCAGCGACTGGTTGCGCTCGGCGCGCACCATCACGGCTTCCAGCAGCGGCCGTTCGACCGCCTCGAGCACCATGTTGTACATGTTCGACGGCTCCTCGCCGTCCAGGTCGCGAAAGTACGTGTCCAGGCTTTCCCGGATGCACTGGTCGATAGCGTTGCGGCTCATGCGGCAAGCAACTCCCCGTTTTTGTTGTTGTTCGCTTCGTCTTTGTCTGGCCCTGCATCGTCGACATACACCAGCCGGTCGGAAATCTGCGCCTGCTCGTCGAAGAACGCGTTGACCGCCGCCAGCTGCTCGGCGGTGCTTTCCAGCGTGTTCATGCGGTGGCGGAACAGGTTGGCGCCGCGCAGCCCGCGCGTGTACCAGGCAATGTGCTTGCGCGCGGTGCGCACGCCGGTGAACTCGCCGTAGAAGGCGTAGTGGTCTTCCAGGTGCGCGTTCATGATGGCGCGGATCTCGGCCACTTCCGGCGACGGCAGCATCTCGCCGGTCTTCAGGAAGTGCTCGATTTCACGGAATAGCCAAGGCCGGCCCTGCGCGGCGCGGCCGATCATGATCGCGTCCGCGCCAGTCAGCGCCAGCACCTGCTTTGCCTTCTGCGGCGTCGTGATGTCGCCGTTGGCGACCACCGGGATCGACACCGCTGCCTTGACCGCGGCAATGGTCTCGTATTCGGCGTCGCCGTGGTACAGGTCGGCACGGGTGCGGCCATGGATGGTCAGCATACTGATGCCGGCGTCCTGGACCATTTGCGCGACGCGCAGCGCATTGCGGTTCTCGCGGTTCCAGCCGGTGCGGATCTTCAGCGTGACCGGCACGCGGTCGCCGACCGCGGCAACCACCGCCTCGACGATGCGCACCACCAGCGGCTCGTTCTGCAGCAGCGCCGAGCCGGCGGCGACGTTGCACACCTTCTTGGCCGGGCAGCCCATGTTGATGTCGATGATCTGCGCGCCGCGGTCGACGTTGTAGCGCGCGGCCTCGGCCATCATCGACGGCTCGGCGCCGGCGATCTGCACGGCGATGGGCTCGACCTCGCCGGCGTGGTTGGCGCGGCGCATGGTCTTTTCGCTTTTCCACAGCTGGGCGTTGGACGCGACCATCTCCGACACCGCGTAGCCCGCGCCGAGCTGCTTGCACAGCTGGCGGAAGGGCCGGTCCGTCACGCCCGCCATCGGGGCGACAAACAGGTTGTTGCGGAGTTGGTGAGGTCCGATCTGCACGGCGGTGGTGGCGGTTGTGGCGGTGAAGCGGCGGTTCTGGTGGCCCGTCCCGATGGCCCCGGCGTCGCCGCACGACATGCGCCGCGACGGATCGGGACAGTCTGCGCCGGGGCGGGAACGAAACAGAGACGAAACGGAAAAACATGCCCCTGCCGAAACTGCGGCCGGCGGTGGATCGGGACATGTGCGAGGGCAGAATTCTACCGCCAATCGGTCGCCATTGCCCAAGATTTGAGCATCCGCGGCGCAAGGGGCCAGCACCGTGGCGCCATGACGCCGCCGCCAGTGGCGCAAGCGCCACTGGCGGCGGCAAGCCGGCTGGTCAGCGGCGCATGCCGAACATCATGTGGCGCGCCAGCGCGTGCCGCAGCGGCGGCAGGCATGCCAGCGCCGCCAGCGAAGCGCCGCGCGCATGGGCGGCGAGCGGGTAGGCAATGCCGAACACGCGCGGCAGCAGGTCGGTCACGCCGATGGTGACGGCGCGGTCGAGGCGGTGGCGCCCGGCAAATGCCTGCAGCGCTTGCGGGGTGCAGGCGCCGCGCAGCGAGTCGGCCAGCGCAAACGCGTCGCGCAGGCCCAGGTTCAGCCCCTGTCCGGCCACCGGATGCAGCGTCTGGGCGGCATTGCCGACCGCCACCACGCGACCGTTGACCGTGACCGGGGCGGCGTTCAGCCCCAGCGGGAAGGCATGGCGCTTGCCGGCCAGCGCGAACTGGCCCATGCGGTCGCCGAAGGCGCGGCCCAGCTCCGCGGCAAACTGGGCCTCGGGCAGCGCGAGGCGGCGCGCGGCCTGCTCCGGCGGGCAGCACCACACCAGCGCGTAGCCGGGCGTGCCGTGTTCCTCGTGCGGCAGCAGCGCCAGCGGGCCTTCCTCGGTAAAGCGCTCCCAGGCCCAGCCGGGCTGCGGGCGCGAGCAGGTGACATGGGCGATCACCGCGGTCTGGCGGTAGTCGCGCGTGCGCGCGCCGCGGCCCTGGTGCGCGGCCTGCTCATGGAACAGCCCGCCCTCGGCCTGCACCGCCAGGCGCGCGGCAAACCGTGCCGCCTGGCCGTCGGGACCCGTGCCCTGCAGTTGCACCATGCCGGCATCGGCCACGTCGGCGCCGCGCGGCACCGGGTCCTGTTCGATCCGCTCGATGCGGGTTTCGAAGGCGCGCCGCAGCCGGCCCTCGCCGGCGGCCTGCGCGGCCTGCGCCAGCGCCCGCTCCAGCACGTTGCACAGCTCGCCGTAGCGCACCACGTAGCCGAGCGCCGGCACGCCGTAGTCGTCATGGTGCAGGCGGACATGGCCGAAGCGGCCGCGCTGCGACACATGGATATGCTCGATCGGGCTGCCCGGCACCGGCCACGCGCCGATCTGCTCCAGCAGCTGGCGGCTGCCGTGCGACAGCGCGATCGCGCGCGGGTCGCGAGCCGCGCGCGCCGGCGTGGCGGCGTCGACCAGCACCATGCGCCAGCCGGTGGTGCGCAACAGCTGGCAGGCCAGCGCCAGCCCGACCGGGCCGCCGCCGACGATGGCGATATCGGCCGGGCCGCCGAAATCAGGCTGCGGGGCCGGCATCGTCACTGGCTCCTGCATGGTCTGCATCGGTTCCGGGCCGGGATTCGGCGCCGCGCTTCCAGCAGATCGCGTCCGAGCGCGACTTGCCTGCGGCGGCGTCGCGCAGCGCGTTGTCGAGTTTCTGCTGGTTGAAGCCCGGCAGCGCGCGCAGCTGCTCCAGCAGCGCGGCATGGTTGGCGGCGTCGAACGGCACCACGCAGCCCTGGCCCGAGTCGGGCGCGCCGATCAGGATCAGCCAGGCGGTACCGGCCCATGGCGCGCGGTCTGAGACCCGCACCACGACGCGCTCGAGCACGTTCCAGGTGATCTCTTCGCGCTGGCCGTCGGGGCGGTGCACCACCACGCGGTCGTCGTACAGGTTGACGATGAACGGATCGGACGGACCGTGGCGCCGGGCGCTGCCGGCATGCCCGCCGACGCCGCCCTGGCCCGGCAGGATCCTGCGCAGCCAGCCGATCATCGCTGGCCCTCCGCGGTGGCGCGGTCGCGCATCAGCGCTTCGATCTCGTCGGCGAGCACCGGCACGCCGCGCGTGATCAGCTCGCAGTCGCCCTCGGTGACCACGGCGTCGTCCTCGATGCGGATGCCGATATGCCAGTAGCGCTCGGGCACGTCCTCGGCCGGGCGCACGTAGATGCCCGGCTCGATGGTCAGCACCATGCCGGGCTGCAGCGGCCGCCACGGCCGCTCGCCTTCGCCACTGTGGCTGGCCACGCGGTACTCGCCCACGTCATGGACATCCATGCCCAGCCAGTGGCCGGTGCGGTGCATGTAGAAGCGGCGGTAGCTGCCGCTGGCCAGCACGTCGTCGAGGGTGCCTTCCTTGTTGCGGTCGAGCAGGCCGGTATCGAGCATGCCCTGGGCCAGCACGCGCACGGCGGCGTCATGCGGCACGTTGTACGGTACACCGGCGCGAGTCTCGTCAATGGCAGCCTGTTGCGCGGCCACTACCAGGTCATACAGTTCGCGCTGCGCCGGCGAGAAGCGGCCCGAGACCGGGAAAGTGCGGGTAATGTCCGAGGCGTAGCCATCCAGCTCGCAGCCGGCGTCGATCAGGCACAGGTCGCCGTCCTTCAGCTCTGCCGGGCCGGCGCGGTAGTGCAGCACGCAGGCATTCGGGCCGGCGGCGACGATGGAGTTGTAGGCCACGCTCTGCGCGCCATGGCGGCGGAATTCATAGAGCAGTTCGGCCTCGAGGTGGTATTCGCGCAGGCCGGCGCGGGTGGCCTGCATCGCGCGCACATGGGCGCCGGCGGAGATCGCCGCGGCGCGGCGCATGATGCCCAGCTCGCCGGCATCCTTGAACAGGCGCATCTCATCGAGCAGCGTGCGGATGTCGATCGCCACCGACGGCGCGGCCACGCCGGCGCGGCTTTGCATGCGCACCGCGTCGAGCCAGCGTCGCATCTGCATGTCGGTGCGGATCGAATCCGCCAGCGGGTAGGCTATCTGCGCGCGGTTGGCCAGCAGCGGCGGCAGCGTGGCGTCGATGGCTTCGATGGAATGCGCTTCGTCGAAGCCGAATGCGGCGCGCGCGCCTTCCGGGCCGAAACGGAAGCCGTCCCAGATCTCGCGCTCTTCATGCTTGGGGCGGCAGAACAGGATGCTGCGGTCGGCCTCGGCCGGCTCGCCTGGCGCGCCGGCCACCAGCACCAGCACCGCTTCGGGCTCGGTGAAGCCGCTCAGGTAATAGAAATAGCTGTCGTGCCGGTAAGGATAGTCGCTGTCGCGATTGCGCATGGCTTCCGGCGCCGTGGGCAGGATCGCCACGCCGCCGCCGCCGGCGCGCAGTTGCTGCAGCACACGGGCGCGGCGATCGCGGCAGGCGGCGAGGAGGGCGGCGAGGTGGGCGTGATCGGGTGCGGACATTGGTCTGGCCTGATAAGGGGATCAGGCCGATTCTACCGCCGCTGGCGGCGCCGCTGCGCCAGTGGCGCCAAAGTCGCGCGCGCTAGCGCCCCGGTGCGGCCGACAGCATCGCGTCCAGCTCGGCCAGCTGCGCCGGCGTGCCGACGTTCTCCCAGCGACCGTCGAAGCGCTCGCCGGTGGCGGTGCCGGCGGCGATGCCGGCATGGTAGATCGGCGTCATCGCCAGCCGCGTGCCCGGCACGATATCGGTAAACAGCCGGGTGTCGTACAGCCCGATATTGCCGAAGGTCAGGCGCGCGCCGCTGGCCGGCTCGGCCTCGAGCGAGAGCCGGCCGTGGTCGTCCAGCGCGAAATCCCCGCGCGGATGGAACGGCGGGTTCGGCACCATCACCAGGTGCATGTGCGGCGCGGCCGCGCCCGCCAGCGCCTGTGCGCGCGGCAGCAGCGCGCGGAAATCGTAGTCGCAGAAGATGTCGCCGGACACCGCCAGGAAGATCTCGCCGCGGACCGGGTCGTGCGACAGCAGCGGCAGGGCCTTGGCGATGCCGCCGGCGGTTTCCAGCGCCTCGCCCTCGGCCGAGTAGGCGATGCGCACGCCGAAGCGGCTGCCGTCGCCCAGCGCCGCCTCGATCTGCGCGCCCAGCCAGGCGTGGTTGATGACGATGTCGCGCAGCCCGGCGCGCGCCAGCGCTTCGATCTTCCACACGATCAGCGGCTTGCCGCCCACCGCCAGCAGCGGCTTGGGGCAGGCATCGGTCAGCGGGCGCATGCGGTCGCCGCGGCCGGCGGCAAAGATCATCACCTTCATCGGAACAGGGCCTCCAGGGCAAGCAGCGTGGCCATGCCGCCGGCAATGGTCCAGCCCACGCTGCGGGTACGTGCGGCAATCAGGATGGCGACCACGCCGGCCACCAGCCTGGCGTTGGTCGGGGTCAGGGCAAGTTCGCCCTGCTGCATCAGCAGGTCGGGCGCGATCAGCGCCGACAGCATCGCGGCCGGCACGAACTGCAGCGCGGTGCGGAACCACGACGGCAGCCGCACCCGGCCTTCGACGGCGATAAACGACAGGCGGATCAGGAAGGTGGCCAGGCCCGCGGCCAGGAACACCCACAGCAGCGTCAGCGCGCTCATGCGGCCTCCTTGCCGGCGGCGCCGCCGGTGCCAGAATCGGCGGCGTGGCTGGCGGCTCGCGGCCCGGGTCGGTTGCCGCGGCCCAGCACCAGCATGCCCACCGCGATGCCGCCGAGCGCGGCCACCATCAGGCCAAGCTTGTGCGGCAGGCTGTAGCAGGCCACCGCCAGCGCGCTGGCGGCGAGCGCGGCGGCGACATGCGAGCGGTGCCTGAGGCCCGGCACGATGATGCCGATGAAGGTCAGCGGCAGGAAAAAGTCCAGCGGCCAGTGGCGCGGCACCTGGGCGCCGACCAGCACGCCGGCCAGCGTCGACAGCTGCCAGCTGGCCCACAGCGCGAAGCCGCCGCCAAAGTAATACCAGTGTCGGTAGCGGGCGCGCGGGCCGGTGTCGCCCAGCCGGTGCGTCATCGCGGCAAAGGCCTCGTCGGTCAGCAGGTAGGCGATCAGTGCCTTCCAGCGCCGCGGCAGGTGCGCCAGGGTCGGCGCGATGGTGGCCGAGTACAGCGCGTGGCGCAGGTTGACCATGGCCACCGTCAGCGTGATCACCACCGCCGGGGTGCCCGCAGTCCACAGCTGGGTCAGGATCATCTGCGAGGCGCCGCCGAACACGATCGCGCTCATTGCGCAGGCCAGCCACGCGGGCATGCCGGCGCCCACCGCCAGCACGCCGTAGATCAGCCCGAACGGCACCACGCCCAGCAGCATCGGCGCGAGCGCGCGTGCCCCGGCCAGCCATTCGCCGGCGGCGGTGATGGCGGGCGCGGCGCTGTCGTCCGGACCGGAGGCGTCGTCGCGCATGGCGTCAGAACGTATAGCCGGCCGGGCTGGACACGCCTTCGAGCGCGTCCAGCAGGCGGATCAGCTTGCGCAGTTCGGTATAGCGTCCGGCGACCTGGCGGGTGTACTTCATCACCAGCGGCAGGTTGGCCAGATAGCCGTCCTTGCCGTCGCGGTGGTACAGGCGGGCGAAGATCCCCAGCACCTTGAGATGGCGCTGCAGGCCCATCCACTCGAAGTCGCGGTAGAACTCGCCGAAGTCGGCGTTCACCGGCAGCGCGGCCTTGCGCGCGCGTTCCCAGTAGCGGATCAGCCAGTCCAGCTGCTGCTCTTCATCCCATTCGATATAGGCATCGCGCCACAGCGAGACCGCATCGTAGGTGATCGGCCCGGTCACCGCGTCCTGGAAATCGAGCACGCCCGGGTTGGCGGCGCCTTCGAGCACCATCAGGTTGCGCGAGTGGAAGTCGCGGTGCACGTAGACCTGCGGCTGGGCGAGGTTGTTGGCAAGCAGCGCCTCGGTCACTTCGTGCCAGTCGGCCTGCTGGGCCTCGCTCAGGGTCGCGCCAAGATGCCGGGCCACGTACCACTGCGGGAACAGGTCGAGTTCGCGCTGCAGCAGCGCGCGGTCGTAGGCGGGCAGTTCGCCGGGGCGCGTGGCGGCCTGGATGCGCACCAGCGCGGCGGCGGCGCCGGCGTACAGGCCGGGCGCGGAGGAATCGTCCAGCTTCGACAGGTAGGTCTGGCTGCCAAGGTCGGCCAGCAGCAGGAAGCCCTGATCCAGGTCCTGGGCCAGCACCGTCGGCACGGTCACGCCGGCGGCGCCGAACAGCGCGCAGACATGGATGAACGGTCGGCAGTCCTCGTGCGCGGGCGGGGCGTCCATCACGATCGCGGTGGGATGGCCGGGATGCCGGGTGCTGACGCGGAAATAGCGCCGGAAGCTGGCATCGGCCGAAGCCGGGACGCAGGAATCGGGATCGGCGGACCATGCCGGTCCGAGTCCGGCCACCCAGGCCTTGAGCTGGTCCAGGCGCGGGTCGTGGGGAAGAGCTGCCATACAGGTACTTGTCGGAGGCACGTGTGGGGATGGGGCGCGGGGGCGGAACGAAAGTGAAAGCCCTCGATGACACCGCGAATGAAACCGGAAATGAAACCGGAAGTAAGCGGCAAGAGCACCCCGGGTTGCCCCGTATAATACCCGACCAGACCGGGGCGCCGGTGGCCTCCGGGAGGGGCCGCGTTGCCCCGCAGCCTGCCCCGGCGGGGGCCTGGCGGCCTGCAGGCGAGCCGCTGCCCGTGCCGAGACTGACAACCCGTGCGCATGACCGAACCACAACGATCACCGAACAACAGGGCCTTGCCTTCGCCTGCTTCTCCCCGCGCCCCGGCCCGAGCCAGGCGCGGCGGCAGCCTGCACGCAGGCGCGCTGCGCCCGCTGGTGCTGGCCATGGCTGGCCTGTCGGCCGGCGCCCAGGCGCAGATCACCGGCTCGGCGATCCCCGACCTGGACCAGGTCGAGCCGGTCTTCGAAGCCGCGCCGCCGGCGCCGCCGCTGCCGGTCGAGTCCGGCGAACTGGTGCCGCGCCTGGCCGAGCCGGCCGCGAAAGGCGAGTCCAATCCCGACGCGCCCACCTTTATCGAAGCTGACCGCATGACCGGCTACAGCGAGCGCGGCGTCGAACTGGAAGGCCATGCCGAACTGCGCCGCGACGGCGGCGTGGTCAAGGGCGACAAGCTCACCTACGACCAGGACACCGACGAAGCCTTCGCGCAGGGCAATGTGCGCATGTCGCGCGCCGGCACGCTGGCGGTGGGCCCGGAGGCTCGGCTCAAGGTCGAGGCCAACGAAGGCTACATGCTGTCGCCGGACTACTACTTCCAGCAGACCGGCGGCACCGGCAAGGCCGAGCGCATCGATTTCCTGGACCAGAACCGCAGCACGGCCCGGCAGGCGTCGTACACCACCTGCTCGCCCGACAATGCCGACTGGTATTTCAGCGCGAACCGGATCGACCTGGACAGCGACCGCCAGGTGGGCGTGGCCTACGGCGGCGTGCTGAATTTCTTCGGCGTGCCGGTCGCGGCGGCACCCGCGTTCAGCTTCCCGCTGAACGACGACCGCCGCAGCGGTTTCCTGCCGCCGCTGATGGGCTACAGCTCGAAATCGGGTTTCGACCTGACCGCGCCGTACTACGTCAATATCGCACCCAACCGGGACCTGACCATCTACCCGCGGCTGATGACCGAGCGCGGCCTGCAGCTGGGGGGCGAGTACCGTTACCTGAGCGAGAGCTACTCCGGGCGCGTGCGCGCCGAGTTCCTGCCGGACGACAAGAAGACCAACTCGAACCGCTGGGCCTATTCGCTGCAGCACACGCAGCGGCTGGCGCCGGGGCTGGCCGCGTACCTGAACCTGAACCGGGTGTCGGATGACCGCTACCCGGACGACTTCAACCGCAGCGTGTCGCAATCGACGCTGCGGCAGTACACGCAGGAGGGTGGCGTCACCTATAACTGGCAGGACTTCACCCTGCTGGCGCGGGTGCAGAAGTTCCAGACCCTGCGCCCCAGCGAACCATCGTACGAGCGCGTGCCGCAGCTGAACGGCAAGTACCTCCGCTATGACCTGGGCGGCTTCGACGTGCAGATGGAAGCCGACTACACCCGCTTCCGCATTCCGCTGACGTCCACCGGCTTCCAGCAGCCGCAGGGCGAGCGCATGTATTTCCAGCCGAGCATCAGCTACCCCATCGTGCGCGCCGGCTGGTACGTGACGCCCAAGGTGTCGTTCAGCGCCGCGCAGTACCAGATGGAAGCGGCCACCAACACGCCGACCGCGCAGAACAACCTGTCGCGCGCGATCCCGACCGTCAGCCTCGATTCGGGCATGACCTTCGAGCGCGATGCGCCGACGATCAGCCGCCTGTTCGGGGTCAACTACGTGCAGACGCTCGAGCCGCGCCTCTTCTACGTCTACACGCCGTTCCGCGACCAGAGCCAGTTCCCGCTGTTCGACACGGTGCAGTCCGACTTCGGCTACGGGCAGATCTTCAGCGAGAACCCGTTCACCGGCTACGACCGCATCGCCGACAACAACAAGCTGACCGGCGGGGTGACCACGCGGCTGATCGAGTCCGATACCGGCATCGAGCGCTTCCGCGGCACGATTGCCCAGCGCTATGACTTCACCGGGCAGCGCGTGCAGCTCAACGGCACGCTGGCCGACCCCAAGTCAGGCTCGTCGGATCTGCTCGCCGCCACCACCATCCAGCTGTTCCGCGGCTATTACCTGGATGCGGGGGTGCAGTTCAACCCGGATTCGGACCGGATCAACTACGGCAATGTGGCGTTTACCTACCGCCCCGAGTCGCGCAAGGTGATCAACGCCGGCTACCGCTATCGCCGGCCCACCTCGGTGACCGACAACACCGCGATCGACCAGTTCGAGGTGTCGAGCCAGTGGCCGATCACGCGCCGCGCCTACGGCATCGCGCGCTTCGCCTTCGACCTGACCGCCAGCCAGATGGTCGATGCGCTGGCCGGCGTCGAGTACGCCGCGGACTGCTGGGTTGGCCGCGTGGTCTACCAGCGTTTCCGCAACACCACCCAGGGCTACACCGGGCGGGTCTTCCTGCAGGTGGAGTTCCGTGGCCTTTCCAAGATCGGGTCCAACCCGTTGAACATCCTGCGCCTGAACGTGCCAGGCTACGAGCCGGTCTCGGCCAAGCCGGTGCCGACGACCCAGTTCGATCACTATGAATGACGGATTACGATGAAACGTCAAGAATTCGCCGTGTTTTCCTTTTTGCTGACGTCCTGGCACCGCCTGCTGCTGCCGGCCGTGCTGGCCGCGATGGCGGTGCCCGCCGCCGCGCAACTGAAGGCACCCGGGGCGCGCGCCAGCGGCATCTTCGTGCCGCAGGCGTCCGACGTCACCGCGCCGTCCAGCCAGCCCAAGCTGGGCGTGCCGCAGGCCGGTGGCCAGAAGCGCTCGCAGCTGATCGACGAAGTGGTGGCGGTGGTCAACAACAGCGTGATCACGCGGCGCGAACTGCTTGACCGTGCCGACGAGATCGAGAGCCAGTTGCGTGCCGGCGGCCGTCCGGTGCCCGCGCGCGCCGACCTGCTGGGCGAGGTGCTCGAGCGCCTGGTGATGGAGCGCGTGCAGACCCAGGCCGCGCAGGACGCCGGCATCCGCGTGACCGACCAGGAAGTCGACCGCGCCATCGAATCGGTGGCGCAGCAGAACCAGATGAACGCGGCCGAGCTGCGCCGCCGGGTCGAGGCCAGCGGCATGACCTGGACCAAGTACCGCGACGAGCTGCGCAAGCAGGTGCAGGTGATCCGCCTGCGCGAGCGCGAGGTCGATTCCAAGGTGCAGGTCTACGACGGCGAGATCGACAACTACCTGGCGGCTCGCGGCGGCCAGGGCGCGGCCGCCGGCCCGACCGAATACAACATGGCGCAGATCCTCGTGCGCGTGCCCGAGAATGCCTCGGACGCGCAGAAGCAGGCGCTACGCGCCAAGGCCGAGGGGCTGCTCAAGCAGGCCCAGGACGGCGCCGACTTCGCGCAGCTGGCGCAGGCCAGCTCCGAAGGGCCGGAAGCGGCCCAGGGCGGTGCCATGGGCTTCCGCGAAATCGGCCGCCTGCCGGCGCTGTTCGCCAATGCCGTGGTCGACCTGCAGCCCGGCGGGGTGGCGCCACAGGTGATCGAGAGCGCCGCCGGCTTCCACGTGATCAAGCTGGTGGCCAAGCGCGCGGCGCCGGCCTCCGGCCCCGCCGCGGCCGGCAAGATCACTCAGACCCAGGTGCGCCATATCCTGATCCGCACCGGCCCCAACATGCCCGAGGCCGAGGCGCGCCGCCAGCTCGGCACGCTGCGCGACCGCATCACCCACGGCGGCGACTTTGCCGACGCGGCCAGGCGCTTTTCGCAGGACGGCTCGGCGCAGAACGGCGGCGACCTCGGCTGGGTCTCGCCGGGCGAACTGGTGCCCGAGTTCGAGCAGGCCATGAGCCGGCTGCGCCCGAACGAGATCTCCGAGCCGGTGGTCACGCAGTTCGGCGTGCACCTGATCCAGGTGCTGAACCGCCGCGAGACCGAGCTGTCGCCGGAGAAGCAGCGCGACTTCGCTCGTGCCGAAGTGCGCGAACAGAAGCTGCGCGCCGCCTATGATGACTGGGTGCGCCAGCTGCGCTCGCAGGCGTACGTGGAGTACCGGGTCAACCGGCAGCGCTGACGCGCGCTTCCCGTCCGCCCGCCCGTCAGCCTTTCAGCGCCAAGCCGACATGCCCGACCCGCTAGCCCTGGCCATTACCACCGGAGAACCCGCCGGCATCGGCCCCGATATCACTATCGGGGCGCTGCTGCAGCTGGCGGGCGCCAACCATGGCTTTGACGGCGGAGCCTACCGCTTCCATGTGCTGGGCGATGCCCGCCTGCTGGCCGAGCGGGCCGAGGCGCTGGGCGTCACCCATGCCTGGGAGCGGCGCCTTGCCGACGGCGGCGTGGTGGTCGAGGACATCGCGCTGGCGGTGGCGTGCGAGGCCGGACGTCTCGACGCGCGCAACGGCCCCTATGTGCTGAAGCTGCTCGATGCCGCCATAGAAGGCTGCCGGTCGCAGGCTGGCGCCGCGCCCCGCTATGCCGCGATGGTCACGGCGCCGGTGCAGAAGAGCACCATCAACGACGCCGGCGTGCCCTTCACCGGCCATACCGAATACCTTGCCGAAAGCGCCGGCGTGGCGCGCGTGGTGATGATGCTGGCCGGCCCGCAGCCGGCGCACGACGACGCCATGCTGCGCGTGGCGCTGGCCACCACCCACCTGCCGCTGCGCGCGGTGCCCGATGCGCTGTCGGTGCCGCTGCTAGTGCAGACGCTGGCGATCATCGATGCCGACCTGCGCCGCTGCTTCGGCATCGGGCGCCCGCGCATCCTGGTTACGGGCCTGAACCCGCACGCCGGCGAAAGCGGCCACATGGGCCGCGAAGAGATCGACATCATCGCGCCCGCGCTGGCGCAGGCCAAGGATGCCGGCATCGACGCGCGCGGGCCGTTCCCGGCCGATACGCTGTTCCAGCCGCGCCACCTGCGCGATGCCGACTGCGTGCTGGCGATGTACCATGACCAGGGGCTGGCGCCGCTCAAGTACGGCACCTTCGGCCACGGCGTCAACATCACGCTGGGGCTGCCCTTCATCCGCACGTCGGTGGACCATGGCACCGCGCTCGACCTCGCCGGCACCGGCCAGGCCGAGCACGGCAGCATGATCGAGGCCATCCGCACGGCGGTTATCATGTCTGGCCACGCCAACGGCCGACGGCCCGGCGGCGGTGCCGCGGGCCATACCCCTTCCGGCACGCAGCCGCCATGCTGACGCCGGACTAATACATCATGCGTTCTAACGTGCACCAGGGCCATGTGGCCCGCAAACGATTCGGGCAGAACTTCCTGGTCGACGACACCATCATTCACGGCATCGTCAATGCCATCAGCCCGCAGGCCGGCGACGTGCTGGTCGAGATCGGCCCCGGGCTGGGCGCGCTGACCGACCCGCTGCTCGAGCGGATCCCGCAGATGCAGGTGGTCGAACTGGACCGCGACCTGGTTGAGCGGTTGCGCCGCCGCTATGGCGAGCGCCTGCAGGTCCACGCCGGCGACGCGCTCGACTTCGACTTCGACAAGCTCGCCGTGCCGGGCCGTCCGCTGCGCATCGTCGGCAACCTGCCGTACAACATTTCCAGCCCGCTGCTGTTCCACCTGATGGAGTTCGCGGACCACGTGCACGACCAGCATTTCATGCTGCAGAAGGAGGTGGTGGAGCGCATGGTCGCCGAGCCCGGCAGCAAGGCCTTCGGCCGGCTGTCGATCATGCTGCAGGTGCGCTACTACATGGAGCATGTGCTCGATGTGCCGCCGGGCGCCTTCAATCCGCCGCCGAAGGTGGACTCCGCGGTGGTCCGCATGATCCCGTGGCCGCGCCACGGCGACGGCCGGCTGCGTTCGCCGCATGCCGATTGCGACATCACCGTGCTCGGCGACGTGGTCACGGCGGCGTTCTCGCAGCGGCGCAAGGTGCTGCGCAACACGCTGTCGTTCCTGCGCGACCAGGTCGATTTCGATGCCATGGGCTTCGACCTGGGCCGGCGCGCCGAGGAGGTGCCGGTCGGCGAGTATGTCGAGCTGGCCCGGCGCCTGGGCGACAAGGCTTCCGGCCAGGCCGCCTGAGGCCCCCGAACCCGCCAAATTCCCGCATTCGCTAGCATCCCGATTCTCCCGCGACTATTTCCGTGCAAGACCGTCCCATGACAGCCCAAACCAGCCAAACCAACCGGCGTCCCGTGATCCTGACCGGCGACCGTCCCACCGGCCCGCTGCACCTCGGCCATTTTGTCGGCTCGCTCAAGAGCCGCGTCGCGCTGCAGGATTCGCACGAGCAATACCTGCTGCTGGCCGACACCCAGGCCATGACCGACAACGCGCACGATCCCGACAAGGTGCGCCGCAACGTGCTGGAGGTGGCGCTGGACTACCTGGCCGTCGGCATCGATCCGGCCAAGACCACCATCACGGTGCAGTCGCACCTGCCCGCGCTGGCCGAGCTGACGCTGATGTACCTGAACTTCGTCACGGTGGCGCGGCTGGAGCGCAACCCGACCATCAAGGAAGAGATCCAGGCACGCGGCTTTGGCCGCGACATCCCGGCCGGCTTCCTGTGCTATCCGGCCTCGCAGGCCGCCGACATCACCGGCTTCAAGGCCGAGGTGGTGCCGGTGGGCGAGGACCAGGCGCCGCTGATCGAGCAGACCAACGAAATCGTGCGCCGCATCAACCACCAGGTCGGCCGCGACGTGCTGCCCGAGTGCAAGGCGATGATCCCCCAGTTCGGCCGCCTGCCCGGCGTCGACGGCAAGGCCAAGATGAGCAAGTCGATGGGCAACGCGATCGCGCTGGGGGCCGCGCCCGAGCAGATCAAGGCCGCGGTGCACAGCATGTACACCGACCCCAACCACCTGCGCGTGTCGGATCCCGGCCAGGTCGAGGGCAACGTGGTGTTCACATACCTGGATGCGTTCGATCCGAACACCGAGGAAGTCCAGGCGCTGAAGGAACACTACCAGCGCGGCGGGCTCGGCGACATGGTGCTCAAGCGCCGCATCGAGGGCGTGCTGCAGGACATGCTGGCCCCGATCCGCGAGCGCCGCGAAGCGCTGGCCAAGGATCCGGACTATGTCTTCGACATCCTGCGCCAGGGCACCGCGAAGGCGCGCGAACTGACCCAGCAGACGCTGGAAGAAGTGCGCGACGCGCTCGGCATGTTCTCGTTCGAGTCACGCCGCTAAGCACGCTGACGTGCTGAGGGTTTGCTCCCTCTCCCGCGCGCGCGGGAGAGGGAAGCTTCCGTTCTCACCCCCGCCGGTTCACCAGCACGATCCCCGCCAGTACCAGCACGGCTGCCACCGCAAAGCGCGGGCCCACGGCATCGTGCATCAGCACCACGCCGAAGGCGACCCCGAACAGCGGCGTCAGGAAGGAAAACACCGACAGCCGCGAAGCCAGGTAGCGCTGCAGCAGCCAGAACCAGGCCAGGTAGCTGGCAAAGGCAATCAGCACGGACTGGTAGAACAGGCTCGCCAGCACCACGCCGTCGATCTGCACGGTGGCGGTCTGGCCGCCGGCGAGCGCCATGCCCAGCAGCATCACCGCGGACACCGCCAGCTGGTACAGCAGGGTCTTGCTGGCCGGTGCGCCGGCCAGCGGGCTGGCGCGCACCACCACGGTTGTGGCCGCCCACAGCGCGCCGGCGAGGATGCCAAGCGCATCGCCCAAGAGCGTACTGCCCTGAGATGATGGAGCGGCGATGCCATCGGCAAAGGCCAGCGCCATGCCCGCGAACGCCAGCGCCACGCCCAGCCACTGGCCGGGGCGCAGCCGTTCGCCGGGCACCACCATATGCAGTCCCAGCGCGGTGAAGATCGGCGCGGTGTACAGGAACACCGCCATGCGCGAGGCCGTGGTGTGGCCCAGGCCGACGAAGATGCAGAAGAACTCGGCCCCAAACAGCAAGCCGGCCAGCAGGCCGGCGTTGAGCGTGCCGTCGCGCCGCCACAGCGGGGTGCCGCGCCATGCCGCAAAGCCGAATACCAGCAGCGCCGCCACGGCCGAGCGCACGCCGGCCTGCAGCACCGCGCCCATCAGCGGCGCGGTTACCTTGATCACCACCTGCTGCAGTCCCCAGGCGGCGCACAGCACCACCATCAGGCCGATGGCGGTGCCGTCGAGCGGCTGGCGTGCGACGCCTTGCGTGCTCACGGCGCAGGCCTTCAGGGACGGCTGGCGTCGCGGGTGGAATGGCGCTCGATCAGCTCGATCTTGTAGCCGTCCGGGTCTTCGACAAAGGCGATCACGGTGGTGCCGCCCTTGACCGGGCCGGCTTCGCGCGTGACCTTGCCGCCCGCGGCGCGGATGCGCTCGCACGCGGCCGCGGCATTGTCGGTTTCCAGCGCGATATGGCCGTAGGCCGTGCCCAGGTCGTAGCTGTCGACGCCGTAGTTGTAGGTCAGCTCCAGCACCGCGGTTTCGCTCTCCGGGCCATAGCCGACAAAGGCGAGGCGGTACTTGTACTCGGGGTTGTCGCTTTCGCGCAGCAGCTGCATGCCGAGCACGCGGGTGTAGAAATCGATGGAGCGCTGCATGTCGCCGACGCGCAGCATGGTGTGGAGGAGTCGCATGGGAGGGCCTTCAACTGTTATCGGTATAGGAAGGCGCCATTTTAGTGCCTTTGGCCGAAACCTACCGGCCCGGTCCCAGTACCGGTAGCGGCCCTCAGAACGTCGGCAGCAGCTCCGGCGGGTGCGCGCGCAATTGCGCGCGGGCATCGCGGAACTCGGGAAAGATCGACTCGACGGTTTCCCAGAAGCGCGGGCCGTGGTTCATTTCCTTCAGGTGCGCCAGTTCATGCGCGGCGACATAGTCGATCATCGACAGCGGGAAATGCATCAGGCGCCAGTTCAGCCGGATCTTGCCGTCGGCGGTGCAGCTGCCCCAGCGCGTGGCGGCGGAGGTCAGCGCGAAGCCGGTGTGGCGTATGCCCAGCCTGGCGGCATAGAGGTCCAGGCGCTCGGCCAGCAGGCGGCGCGCCTGCTGCTGCAGCCAGCCCTGCACGCGGTCCTTGATCTGCTGCTCGTCGGCATGGGCCGGCAGCGCCAGATGCAGCACGCGGCGGTCGGCATCGAACAGCAGTGCGCCGATCGGCGACTCCAGTGCCAGCGTCAGCGGCTGGCCGAGGAAGGGCAGGGCGGCGCCATCGCGCCACTGGACCGTCGGCAGCACGCGACGCGCTTCGCGGTGGCGCCACTCGCCCAGCTTGTTGAAGATCCAGCGCTGTTTTTCCAGGATGGCCGCCTCGATATCGGCCAGCGTGACCCAGCGCGGCGCCGTGATCGACAGGCCGCGGTCGTCGATGGTGAAGCCGATGGTGCGGCGCGCGGAGCGCTTGAGGGTGTAGTGCAGCGGTCGCTCGCCGATCTGCAGCAGGCGCGCGTTGGGCTGCGGCACCGGCCAGGCCGGCGCTTGCAGCGGCTCCGGTGCCAGCGGCGCCGCCGGCTGCGGCGCGTGGGCGGCTTCCGCCAGCGGCAGCTCCAGCTGCGCCCCGTCGGCCTCCGCAGCGGGTCGCAGCAGCTTCATGCGGCCGACTCGCTGCGCTGCGTGACCCGGTAGCTTTCCGGGTCGATGCGGCGCATGTCGCGTTCGATCCAGTCGGCCACTTCCTGGTTGAGCTGGTCGGCGGTCTTGTTGGCCGATGCGATCGGCGGGCCGACCGAGATCGTCACCGTGCCCGGGTATTTCATGAAGGAATTGCGCGGCCAGACCCGGCCGGAATTGACGGCCATCGGCAGCACCCAGGCACCGGTCTCCACCGCCAGGCGCGCGCCGCCGCTCTTGTAGCGCGGCTTTTCCAGGCCGGAAGGGGTGCGCGTGCCTTCCGGGAACATGATGATCCAGGCGCCTTCGGCCAACCGTTCGCGGCCCTGGCGCACGGCCGAGGCGAAGGCGCGGGTGCCTTCCTTGCGGTTGATATGGACCATCTTCAGCATGCCCAGCGCCCAGCCGAAGAACGGCACCAGCAGCAGCTCGCGCTTGAACACGAAGCACAGCGGCCTGGGCATCAGCGCGACGTAGGCCACGGTTTCCCAGGCCGACTGGTGCTTGGACAGCAGCACCACCGGCTTGTCCAGCATGGCGTCCATGTGCTCATGGCCCTCGATGCGGTACTGGATGCCGCAGATGGCGCGCGCGGCGGCGATCACCATCCGCGGCCAGCCGCGCACGAAGCGGAATCGCTGGTCGGCATTCATGAACGGGAACACCACGAAACAGGCGCAGGCGTACGGCGGCGTCAGCACCAGCAGGTACAGCGCGAACAACAGGGAACGAAGGAAAGTCATGCGGGGGCGCAAATGGAAAATGGGTGCGGACGGTCGGCCGCGGGCTCGGTCAGCCGGCGGCGCCGTGGCCGCCCTGGGCACTCGGCGCGGGCTGCCGCTGCCCGCCGTCGTTGCCGGTCAGCCAGCGGGCGAAGGCGCGCAGGTCGTCGTGCACCTGGGTGCCGGGCGGCAGGCCGCCCTTGTCGAGCGTCTTCAGGCCCTTGCCGCTGCGCACCAGGTGCGGTGCGCAGCCGACCGCCACGCCGGCTTCCAGGTCGCGCAGCGAATCGCCGACGATCGGCACGCCGCGCAGCTCGATGCCGAAGCGCTCGCTGATCTGTTCCAGCATCCCCGGGCGCGGCTTGCGGCACTCGCAGCCGTCGGCGGCGGTATGGGGGCAGAAGAACACCGCCTCGACGCGGCCGCCCAGCCGCGCCAGCGCGGTGTGCATTTTCTCGTGCATGGCGTTGAGCGCGCTCATTTCGAACAGCCCGCGGCCGATGCCGGACTGGTTGCTGGCGATGACCACGCGATAGCCCGCCTGGTTCAGCGCGGCGATGGCTTCCAGGCTGCCGTCGATCGGCACCCATTCGTCGGGGGTCTTGATGAACTGGTCGCTGTCGAGGTTGACCACCCCGTCGCGGTCCAGGATGACAAACTTGGGCGGCGTCTGTGGCATGTGCGGCTCCGGCGGTTGCTTGGGGCGTAGCGGCGGGAACCGCTCAGGCGGCCAGCTTGGAGATGTCGGCCACGCGGTTTGCCAGCGCATGCAGCGAGGCCAGCAGCGCCAGGCGGTTGGCGCGCAGCTGCGCGTCCTCGGCCATCACCATCACGTCGTTGAAGAACTGGTCGACGGCGTCGCGCAGCTGGGCCAGGTCGCGCAGGGCGGTGGTGAAGTCGCCGCTGGCGAAGGCGGCTTCGACCGCCGGGCGCACGCGTTCGATGGCGGCGTGCAGCGCGCCTTCGGCGTCTTCCCGGAACAGCGCCGGGTTCACCG
This sequence comes from Cupriavidus taiwanensis LMG 19424, assembly GCF_000069785.1. Lineage (NCBI taxonomy): Bacteria > Pseudomonadati > Pseudomonadota > Betaproteobacteria > Burkholderiales > Burkholderiaceae > Cupriavidus > Cupriavidus taiwanensis. Next base: position 485,648 of record NC_010528.1, read on the forward strand.
CGCCGACCGGCTCGGTGTTCTTGCGCAGGATATTGGTGATGCGCTTGTTGGCGGCGGCCAGGGCCTCGGCCTCGGGCAGCGCGGCAAAGGTACGCACGGCTTCCATGCGCCCCAGGATGTCATGCAGCTGGTCCGGGCGCAGGCTGACCACGGCCTCGACTTCATTGGTGGTGTAGCCCTTGTCCTTCAGGTAGCCGCGCACGCGGTCGTACAGGAAGTCGAGGATGGCCTCGGGCGCCGGCTTGACCGCGGCGATGCCGGCGAAGGCCTGCTGCGTCTGCGCCAGCAGCGATGCCAGCGACAGCGCCAGCGGCTTTTCGATCAGCATGCGCAGGATGCCCAGCGCGTGGCGGCGCAGCGCGAACGGGTCTTTTTCGCCGGTGGGCTGCAGGCCGATGCCCCAGATCCCGACCAGGGTCTCGAGCTTGTCGGCCAGCGCCACCGCGGTGCTGACCGCGCCTGCCGGCAGCGCGTCGCCGGCAAAGCGCGGACGGTAGTGTTCGGAGCAGGCCAGCGCCACGTCCTCGGCTTCGTCGTCGTGGCGGGCGTAGTAGGTGCCCATGGTGCCTTGCAGCTCGGGGAACTCGCCCACCATGTCGGTCAGCAGGTCGGCCTTGGCCAGTTCGGCGCCGCGCATCGCCGCCGCCTTGTCGGTGGCCACGCCGGCGGCGTTGAGCGCGTCGGCGACATGGCCGGCGATCTGCTGCAGGCGCTGCACGCGGTCCAGCTGCGTGCCGATCTTGTTGTGGTAGACCACGCTGGCCAGCTGCGGCACGCGCGAGGCCAGGGTCTTCTTGCGGTCCTGGTCGAAGAAGAACTTGGCGTCGGCCAGGCGCGGGCGCACCACGCGCTCGTTGCCGCTGATGATCGATTGCGGCGTCTCGGTGGCCAGGTTCGACACGATCAGGAAGCGGTTGCGCAAGTGGCCGTCGGCATCGGTCAGCGCAAAGTACTTCTGGTTGGTCTGCATGGTCAGGATCAGGCATTCCTGCGGCACCGCCAGGAAGGCTTCCTCGAAATGGCAGGCATACACCACAGGCCATTCCACCAGCGAGTTGACTTCATCGAGCAGCGCCTCGGGCATGATGACCTGGTCGGCGCCGGCTTCCTGCAGCAGCGCGCTGCGCATGCGCTCGCGGCGCTCGGCGTAGCTCGCCACCACGCGGCCGGCGGACTCCAGCTGCTGCGCATAGTCGTTGGCGTGGCGGATCTCGATCGCGCCATGCGACAGGAAGCGGTGGCCCTGGGTCAGGTTGCTGGCCTGCAACCCCAGCAGCGTCACCGGCAGGATCTCGCTGCCGAACAGCGCGATCAGGCTGTGCGCCGGGCGCACGAAATGCACCGTGCTGCCGTCCGGGCGCTGGTAGCTCATGACCTTGGGGATCGGCAGCTTCGCCACGGTGTCTTCCAGCGTGGCCTGCAGCCCGGCGGCCAGCTCGGCGCCGCGCGCGGTGTAGCGGTAGAAGAAGGCTTCGGCCTTGCCGTCGGAGCCGCGCTCCAGCGCCTGCCAGTCGATCTCGGCAACGCCGACCGACCTGGCCAGCGCGGCCAGCTTCTTGGCCAGTGGGGCGGTCGGCTCGCCGTTGGCGTCCAGCGCCACCGACAGCGGCAGGACCTTCTCGCGCTGTTCGCGGTCCGGCGCGTTGCGGCGCACGCCGCTGACCAGCGCCGCCAGGCGGCGCGGGGTGGCGAACGGCGTCACGGTGGCACCCGGCTCAAGCAGGTCGCGCTCGCCGAGGCCGGCGAACAGGCCCTGCGCGAAGGCGTCGCCCAGGCGCGCCAGCGCCTTGGGGGGCAGCTCTTCGGTGAACAGTTCGATCAGCAGCGAGTCGGTCATGGGTTGCGACATGAATCGTATCCAACAGGTTGTAGCGCGCGCTGCCCGGGTCAGCAGCGCGGCGAAAGATTAGGTTCCACTCCGGACAGCAGCCACAGGCCGTTCTGTTGCCGGAATTGCAGCGTGGTGTAGGCGCATTGCGCGGCGGCTGCTGCGGCGGCGGCGCTGGCGGCGCCATTGGTGCCGCCGCGGCTGCCCGCGGCCGGGAAGCGCGCGTCGATGCGGCGCAGGCGCTTGTCGTAGCGGATCTCGTCGATGCGCCCGCCCACCCAGAAATCGATCTTCGGCGGCAACTGCGACGCCGAGTAGTAGGTCTTGACCTTGCGCCGGGTGCGGCCGTTGTGGGTTTCGGTTTCGATCCAGGTCAGCGGGTAGCGGATCGCGCTTTCATAGGCGCGCAGCGGCACCCGGTGCCAGCCCAGGTCGCGCTGGCCGGAGAGGTCGCACGAGAACGAGCGCACCAGTTGCGTCCACTGGTCCAGCGCGTTCAGCGATGGCCGCCACTGGCGCGCCATCGCCAGCTGCAGCGCCTGCGCATCGGCCTCGCACACATTGCTCAGTTCGGCCGGCAGCATCAGCACCTGCGCGCTGGGAGCGGCCTGCGCGCGCGCGCCGGCGGCATTGCCCGCCGCGGCCAGCGTGGCGAGGGCCAGGGCGCAGCCCAGCGCGCTGCGCGCCAGCAGCCTCATGCCCGCGCTCCGTCGCGCTGGCCGCACATCGGGAAGCCGAGGGCCTCGCGCGAGTCGTAGTAGGCCTGCGCCACCTGGCGCGACAGGTTGCGGATGCGGCCGATATACGCTGCGCGCTCGGTGACCGAGATCGCGCCGCGCGCATCGAGCAGGTTGAAGGTGTGCGCGGCCTTGAGCACCTGTTCGTAGGCCGGCAGCGCCAGGCGCGTGCCGGTTTCCGCAGCGGCGTCGGCACCGTCGCCATTGCCCATCAGCCGCTTGGCCTCGCCCTCGTGCTCGGCGAAATGGCGGAACAGGATTTCGGTGTTGCTGTGCTCGAAGTTGTAGGTGGATTGCTCCACCTCGTTCTGGTGGTACACGTCGCCGTAGGTCAGGCGGCGCGTCTCGCCGTTCTCGACCCACTCGGTCCAGACCAGGTCGTAGACGTTCTCGACCTTCTGCAGGTACATCGCCAGGCGTTCGATGCCGTAGGTGATTTCACCGGTGATGGGCTTGCAGTCGATGCCGCCCACCTGCTGGAAGTAGGTGAACTGGGTCACCTCCATGCCGTTGAGCCAGACTTCCCAGCCCAGGCCCCAGGCGCCCAGCGTGGGGTTCTCCCAGTCGTCCTCGACGAAGCGGATGTCGTTCTGCTTCAGGTCGAGGCCGAGCGCCTCGAGCGAGCCCAGGTACAACACAAGGATGTTCTCGGGCGCGGGCTTGAGCACCACCTGGTATTGGTAGTAGTGCTGCAGCCGGTTGGGGTTCTCGCCGTAGCGGCCGTCCTTCGGGCGCCGCGACGGCTGCACGTAGGCGGCCCGCCACGGCTCGGGGCCGATCGCGCGCAGGAAGGTGTGGACGTGGGAAGTGCCGGCGCCGACCTCCAGATCGATGGGTTGCAACAGCGCGCAGCCCTGCCGGTCCCAGTAGGCCTGCAGGGTCAGAATCATTTGTTGGAAGGTCAGCATAGGAAAACTTGGTAGAGGCAAGCGGGAGGCAAGCCGAGGCCGCGCAGCGCGTGCCGGAGCCGCCGCATACGGATTTTGCCAAACCCTGAATTCTATCGGCTTTTTGGCGCGGCGCCCCGATTGGCAGGGCTGCATAGGGCACGCACCGATGGCCGGGCCGGCGCGCCGCGGTGCGTCAATGTCGGTCCGGCGCAACGCCTCGGGAAAATACCGACGCCCATTTCAGGTTGCGCCGCTGCTTGCCGATAACGTTTTTGTATACAGTATGAGTAAGCAACCCGTTTCAGAGCGTTGCGATTGACAGGCCGTGCCGGTATGCAGGCACGGCGGCCGCCGGGCCTTGCCGCGGCAGCCGTATGTCAGGAACTGATTATTGATGGGGACATTCGGATCATGGCACTTCTTTCTCGCAAACCTTATCTGGTCGCAATCGCGGTCATGATCGCCGCGGCCACCGTGTCCGTGGTGACCGGGCTGCTGAACTGAACCTGCCCGCGCGCCGCTGAGCGCCTCCGGCACCGGGCCCGCGGCGGTGATCCGCCGCGCCCCGGGGCCCGCCGGCATTGCGCCTTCAGCCGCGCCTGCGCCCGCCTGCCCGGCGCGCGCGCCACGCCGCCATTCCCAGCACCAGCGCGATCAGCGCCAGCACCGGCGCGTTGCCCCAGCGGATATAGGGCGTCAGCCCGTGCATGCCCTGCACCTCGGCCGTCAGCGTGCCGACGGTGAAGGTCGGCAGGCGTTGCTGCACCGTGCCGTCCGGGCGCACCACCGCGGTCATGCCGGTATTGGTCGAGCGCAGCATCGGACGGCGCGTTTCCAATGCCCGCATGCGCGAGATCTGCAGGTGCTGGTCCAGCGCGATGGTGTCGCCGAACCACGCCAGGTTGGTCAGGTTGGCCAGCAGGTTGGCCGGCGCCGGCTGCTGGCGCAGCGTCTGCGCGATTTCTTCGCCGAACAAATCCTCGTAGCAGATGTTCGGCGCCACGCGCACGCCCCGCACCGGCAGCGAGGCCTGGTCCAGCCCGCCGCGGCGGAAGTCGCCCAGCGGCATCTTCATCATGTCGACGAACCAGCGGAAGCCCAGCGGGATGAATTCGCCGAACGGCACCAGGTGGTGCTTGTTGTAGCGGTACAGGCGCTCGGTTTCCGGCCCCAGGCCGAACACGCTGTTGGTGAAGTCGACCGGGGAATCGGCGCCGGCGGCGCCAAACAGCACCGTGGTGCCGCTGGTGAGCGCGTAGTCGCGCACGGCGACGGCCACCTCGACCGGCAGCTCCTGCAGGATCACCGGGAACGCGGTTTCGGGCGTCACCACCAGGTCGGCAGGCGCCGCGGTGATCATGTCGCGGTACAGCTCGATCGAGCGCTGGATGCCCACGGGCTCGAACTTGATGTCCTGCGCCACGTTGCCCTGCAGCAGCCGCACCGTCAGCGGCTTGCCCGCGGGCGTGGTCCAGGCCAGCGGCGCCAGCGCCGCGCCGGCGGCGGGCACCAGCCCGGCCAGCGCCAGCGCGCCCAGCGCGCGGCCCCGTTCGCCACGGCCTAGCCCGCGCACGGCGGCGGCGAGCAGCGCCGCCACCGCGGCGGCCAGCGCGCCGATGCCATACACGCCCAGCACCGGCGCGTACCCCGCCAGCGGGCCGTCGGCGTGCGCATAGCCGCCCGACAGCCACGGAAAGCCGGTGAACACCACGCCGCGCAGCCATTCGCTCAGGCCCCACGCTGCACCGAACGCCAGCGGCGCCAGCAGCGTGCCCGCGGGCAGGCGCGCCGTCAGCCGGTGCCAGAACGCGCCGGCCAGCGCTGGGTAGAGCGACAGGAAGCCCGAGAACAGCAGCACCGCCAGCGCGGCCATCCACGACGGCATCTCGCCGTACACGTGCATGCTGATATAGAGCCACCAGATGCCGGACAGGAACCAGCCCAGCCCGAAGGCATAGCCGATCGCGCCGGCCGCGCGCGTGCGCGGGGCATCGGCGATCAGCGCGGCCAGGCCTGCCAGCGACAGGATCTGCAGCCACCACCAGTCATGCGGGGCGAAGGCCTGGGTATGGGCGATGCCGAGCACGCCGGCCAGCAGCAGGCGCGCCAGCATCGCGGCGCGCGACTGCGCGCGCGCGCCGGGCACGCCCGCCGTGCCGGCGTCGGCTGCGGCGCCGTCGGGGAGCGGGGCGGGAAGCTTCATGCGCTGGCGGCGCTGGCGCTGTCAGCGTTGGCTTCGCGATGCACCTGCAGCAGGTGCACCTGGCGCGCGTCGGCGCGCAGCACTTCGAAGCGGATCGGCGGCAGCGTGATGACTTCGCCGCGATGGGGCACGTGGCCCACGTGGTTGGACAGCAGCCCGCCGACGGTGTCGACATCGTGGTCGGAGAAGGCGGTGCCGAAGGCCTCGTTGAACTGCGAGATCTCGGTCAGGCCGTGCACGCGCCAGCTGCCGTCGGGCATCGGCAGGATCTTGTCCTGGTCCTCGTCGAGGTCGAACTCGTCCTCGATATCGCCCACGATCTGTTCCAGCACGTCCTCGATCGTCACCAGCCCGGCCACGCCGCCGTATTCGTCGACGACCATGGCGATGTGGTTGCGGTTGATGCGGAAATCGCGCAGCAGGATGTTCAGGCGCTTGGATTCGGGAATGAACACCGCCGGGCGCAGGGTCTCGCGCAGGTCGAAGGCTGGGTCGGTGTAGTAGCGCAGCAGGTCCTTGGCCAGCAGGATGCCGATGATGTTGTCGCGGCTGCCTTCGTAGACCGGGAAGCGCGAGTGCGCGGTCTGCTGCATGAACGGAATGAAGGTCTCCGGCGCGTCGGCGATATTGACCAGATCCATCTGCGCGCGCGGCACCATGATGTCGGCGGCGGTCAGTTCGGAAACCTGGAACACGCCCTCGATCATCGACAGGGAATCGGCATCGATCAGGCTGCGCTCATGCGCTTCCTGGAGCACTTCAAGCAATTCCGCGCGGGTGTCCGGCTCGGGGGAGATCAGGTCTGACAGGCGTTCGAGCAGCGATCTGGGCCGATCGGCCTGCTTCAGGTAAGCGGGCTTCGAACTGGGATAGGGGTCGTTCATTTCGCGGCGAGCGCGTGGTGGAGATCGTCTGAAGGATACACTAAAAGCCTGTCGGTCCCGTGACGGCGGGCCGTGGCCGACCTTCGGATGTGCCGCAGGAGACGCTCGCGGGCGTCTGCTGCGGCAGCCGCATCACGCGGCCCGGTCGGCCTTCTCCGCCCGATAGGGATCGGCATAGCCGAGCGCCTGCAGCGTCTCGGTCTCGATCGCTTCCATTTCCTCGGCCTCGGCGTCGTCCTCGTGCTCGTAGCCTTGCGCATGCAGCACACCGTGCACGACGAGGTGGGCGTAGTGCGCCTCGAGCGGCTTGCGCTGCGCGCGCGCCTCGGCTTCCACCACCGGGCAGCACAGCACGATGTCGCCGGTGACCGGGTCGTCCTCGCGCTCGGCATAGGCGAAGGTCAGCACATTGGTGGCGTAGTCCTTGCCGCGATAGGTGCGGTTCAGCGTGCGACCCTCTTCCTCGCCGACGAAACGGATGGTCAGCGCGGCGTCGGCGTACAGCGCCGACTTGACCCAGGTTTCCAGCTTGCGCCGCGCCGGCAGGCCGTTGCCCTTGCCGATGCCGTCGCCGTGCTGGACCTCCAGCTCCAGCGCCGGCGGCGTGGCCGGGGTGCCGGTGGTGGTGGTCAGCGGCGCGGCGGTCACCGCCACCGAGAGCGCATCATGGTTGTCCGGGCGCACCAGCAGGCCGGCCTGCTGGTTGGGATCGGTGTGTTCGGCCAGCAGCGCGACCACGCCGTCGGCGGCCTGCGACAGGTCCAGCGTCAGGCTGCGGCCGTCGGGCAACTGCACGCGCAGCGCATGCGCGGCGCTCTTGCGCGCGCGCCCTTCGTTATCGAACAGGGTCAGGCTGACGCCGGAAGACTTGGATTTCGGGGATTTCAATTACGCGTCCTTGTGCTGGGCGTGGTATTCGTCATAGGCGTCGACGATGCGCGCCACCAGCGGATGGCGCACCACGTCGATGCTGGTAAAGCGGGTGCAGGCGATGCCGCGCACGTCGCGCAGCACGTGCTGCGCTTCGACCAGGCCGCTCTTCTGGCCCTTGGGCAGGTCGATCTGGGTGGTGTCGCCGGTGATCACCGCCTTCGAGCCGAAGCCGATGCGGGTCAGGAACATCTTCATCTGCTCGGGCGTGGTGTTTTGCGCCTCGTCCAGGATGATGAAGGCATGGTTCAGCGTGCGCCCGCGCATGTAGGCCAGCGGCGCGATCTCGATCATCTGCCGCTCGAACATCTTCTGGGTGCGGTCGAAGCCGAGCAGGTCGTACAGCGCGTCGTACAGCGGCCGCAGGTAGGGGTCCACCTTCTGCGCCAGGTCGCCGGGCAGGAAGCCGAGCCGTTCGCCGGCTTCCACCGCCGGGCGGGTCAGCACGATGCGCTTGACCGCGTCGCGCTCCAGCGCGTCGACCGCGCACGCCACCGCCAGGTAGGTCTTGCCGGTGCCGGCCGGGCCGATGCCCATGGTCAGGTCGTGCGACAGGATATTGCGCAGGTAGTCGCGCTGCGCCACGGTGCGGCCCTGCAGGCCGGTGCGGCGCGTATGCAGCACCGGCGACTCGTCGCCTTCCTCGCGCTCGGCCTCGTCGTCATCGCCGTTGCCGGGCAGGTAGCTGCCATGCGCGCTGAGCTGGCGCGTCTCGACCAGGCCCAGCTGCACGTCGTCGATCGACAGCGGCGTGCGCGCCTGGTTGTAGAAGCGCTCCAGCGCCAGCGCGGCATCCTGCGCGTGGGTGCCGCGGATGGTCATGCGGTGGCCGCGGCGCTGGATGGTCACGTCCAGCGCCTGTTCGATCTGGCGCAGGTTCTCGTCGAGCGGGCCGCACAGGTTCTGCAGCCGGGTGTTGTCGTCCCGCGGGGCGACAAATTCTGCGGAAGGGATTTTCATCGGTGGGCGATGGCCTCGCTGAAAGCTGCTGGATGGATGGGTCGTAGCATTACTGGCGCACCACGATCTCGCCGCGCAGCGAGTGCGGGAATGCCTGCGTGATACTGACATCGACCAGCTGGCCGACCAGGCGGTCGCGCCCGGCCTGCGGCACCCCGGGCAGCGCGAAGTTGACCACACGGTTGTTCTCGGTGCGGCCATGCAGCTCGGTCGGGTCCTTGCGCGCCGGGCCTTCGACCAGGATGCGCTGCACCGTGCCGACCATGCCCTGGCTGATGCGCTGCACGTTCTCCTCGATGGTGGCCTGCAGCCGCTGCAGGCGCTGCAGCTTGACCTCGCGCGGGGTGTCGTCGTGCAGGTTGGCCGCAGGCGTGCCGGGACGCGGGCTGAAGATGAACGAGAACGAGGTGTCGTAGCCGATCTCCTCGATCATCGCCATCAGCTTGTCGAAGTCGGCATCCGTTTCGCCGGGGAAGCCGACGATAAAGTCCGACGACATCGACATGTCCGGGCGCAGCGCGCGCAGCCTGCGGATGATGCTCTTGTATTCCAGCACGCTGTAGCCGCGCTTCATCGCCATCAGGATGCGGTCGGACGCATGCTGCACCGGAAGGTGCAGGTGGTTCACCAGTTTGTCGCAGCGGCCGTACAGCTCGACCAGGCGCGAGGTGAACTCCTTGGGATGGCTGGTGGTGTAGCGGATGCGTTCGATGCCGGGGATCTCGGCCACGTATTCGATCAGCAGCGCGAAGTCGGCGATTTCGCTGGTGTCGCCCATCTTGCCGCGGTAGGCGTTGACGTTCTGGCCCAGCAGCGTGACTTCGCGCACGCCTTGCTCGGCCAGGCCCGCCACTTCGGCCAGCACGTCCTCGAACGGGCGCGACACTTCCTCGCCGCGCGTGTACGGCACCACGCAGTAGCTGCAGTACTTGGAGCAGCCTTCCATGATCGACACGAACGCGCTCGGGCCCTCGACGCGCGCGGGCGGCAGGTGGTCGAACTTTTCGATCTCGGGGAAGGAGATGTCCACCTGCGACTGGCCGGTGCGCTGGCGGCGCGCGATCAGGTCAGGCAGGCGGTGCAACGTCTGCGGGCCGAACACCACGTCGACATAGGGCGCGCGCGAGACGATGCTGGCGCCTTCCTGGCTGGCCACGCAGCCGCCGACGCCGATCACCAGGTCGGGCTTGACGGCCTTGAGCGCCTTCATCCGGCCCAGTTCCGAGAACACCTTCTCCTGCGCCTTCTCGCGCACCGAGCAGGTGTTGAACAGGATCACGTCGGCGTCTTCGACGTTGTCGGTGGCTTCCAGCCCCTGGCTGGCGTTGAGGACGTCGACCATCTTGTCCGAGTCATACTCGTTCATCTGGCAGCCGTACGTCTTGACGAAAACTTTCTTCATATGCCGATCTCAGTGGTTGACCTGGGGGCATCAGGGTGTTGCAACAACACGGCCGGCGTGTGGGGCACGCCGGTCGCACTTCGGGGGTGGTTATTTTTTCAGCGCCTGCTGTTCGGCCTCGCTCAGCACCCACGCGGTCAGCAGCTGGCCATACAGGTCCAGCTTGTACCGCACCGGCAGCTTCTGGCCCGCCACTGCGGCGCTGGCCAGCAACTGGTTGTCGGTGCCGAACAGGCGCAGGCCCGGCGCCACGCCTACGCGCTTGCCGTCGAGCGTGGCGGTCTGCGGCGCGCCGGCCGACGGCGCGGCGATGACCAGCCTGGCCGCCGCGGCATCGTCCGGAAGCACGCGCACCGGCTGGGCCGCGGCGCTGGCCGTACCGAGCAGCAGGGCGGCCGCGCATGCCAGTGAAGGCCACAGGCTGCGCGAAGGCTTGACTGATTCCTGCGGCGGGCGGTGCGTATCACGACCTGCTGGCATAAGGAGGACTCCGGCAATGGGAACGCCACTGTCATTCCCGCGCAGGCGGGAATCCGGCGTCTTCACGTCCCCTTTGGGGATAAAGTCACTGGGTTGCCGCCTGCGCGGGAACGACGGTGGATTAGCTGAGCGCCTGCATGCAGGCGGCGCAACCCGCCATTTTACCCTTGGATGGCACCTCGGTGCGGGCGCCGGGGCACACGCTCAGAACAAGCAGGATGCCTCTTGCAGCACGCGCTGCTTGGACACCGTGCCCATCAATTCACGCCCGGCCGGGTCGCGCACCAGCGGGATGCGGTTGATGCCGTGCCCGGCGAACACTTCGAGGGCGTCGCGCAACCGCGAATCCGGCGTCAGCGCCGGGAAGTCGCGCTCGGCCAGCGCCAGCACATCGTCGGGTGCGCCCTCGCGCTGGGCGCGCTGCAAGGCATGGATCGACAGCGCACCCAGCAGGCGGCCGTCGGCCTGCACCAGGTAAAGGTAGCGGGTACCGGTCTCGGCGAACTTGTCGGCGGCGTCGGCCAGTGTGGCGTTGGGATCGAGCACGGTGTCGGTCGGGTCGCACAGGCCGGCCAGCGTCAGCGCGCGCGCATGCTCGGCGGCCGCCGATGCCTGCGCGCGCTCGGCGATCACGCTGTACAGCGACAGCGTCTGGCAGCGCGACGCGGTGTAGTACGCCGCCACCGCGCCGATCATCGACGGCAGCAGCAGCGCCGGCGCCAGCGTCATCTCGAACACCATCAGCACCGACATCAGCGGCGCCTGGCTGGTGGCCGCCAGGAAGGCGCTCATGCCCACCAGCGGCAGCAGCGGCGCGGCGCCCGCTGCCGAGCCCTGCATGCCGAGCGCCAGCAGCTGGCCCAGCGCCGCACCGACGAACAGCGACGGCGTGAACACGCCGCCGACCGCCCCGGAGCCCATGCTGATCACCGTGGCCGCCAGCTTGGCCAGCAGCACGGCCGCCACCGGCACGCTCAGCGGCTGCTCCTGCAGCAGGGTCTGGATGGTGGAAAAACCGTTGCCGACGACCTCCGGCACCGCCATGGCCAGCACGCCGACCAGCGCGCCGCCCAGCGCCAGCCGCGCCACGGGCCCGCCCGGCAGAGCCGCGAAGCGGCTGCGCGCGAAGCCGGCCGCGCGCAGGAACAACGCCCCCGCGATGCCGGCGGCCACGCCCAGCGCCGCCGCGGCCAGCAGAATCTGCGGGCGCAGGTCCGGGGCGATATCGAGGCCGGGGTAGAGCGGCTGCAGCCCGCCGTGCCACTGGCTGACCATGGCGCCGGCAACCGAGGCCAGGAACAGCGGCATCAGGCGCTGCACCGCGAGCGCGCCGAACACCACTTCGGCGACAAAGACCGCTGCGGAAAGCGGCGTGTGGTAGACAGTGGCCAGGCCCGCCGCTGCGCCGCAGGCGGTCAGCATGCGGCGCATGTTGGAGCCGCCGCCGCGCTCGATCCGAGTCGAGGGGAACAGCGACCCGCACAGCGCCGCCAGCTGGATCATCGCGCCTTCCTTGCCGACCGAGCTGCCACTGACGATCGAAAAGAACGAAGACAGCGCACGCAGCAGGGTGATGCGCACCGGCAGCCGGCCGCTGCCGTTGGCGACCGCTTCCATATAGTCCGTGGCGCCGGGGTGGGTGCTGGCCAGGCGGTTGGCCAGCACCAGCAGGGCGCCCGCGAGCGCGCCGCCCACGGCGGGCACCACCACGCGCCAAGTCAGCGCCAGCGTGGCGAACACCGTGACCACGTCGGCATGGCTGGAAAACAGCACGAAGCCCGCGCCGTCCAGCGCTTCCTTGAACAGGGTCGTGGCAATGGCGGCGCAGATCCCGACCGGGATGGCCGCGAGCAGTGTGACTTCCTGGTCTTCGAGGAAACGCAAGCGCATGGCGGCTTTCCGGGCAGGCGGGTCGACGTGCCGGCCCGTGGCGGCGGGGCGGGCGCAGGCCGTCATGATAGCGCAGCGCCACCCGCGCGCAGCCCATGTGCGCCGGCGCGCATGCGGGGCCGGATCCAGTGCAGAACCCGCCTGCGCCGGACTGGTACACTACCGCTCTTTCCTTCGCGGGCGGGCCGGTGCCCTGCCAGGCCGGCTTCCCGGCGTTCGCGTTCCGATTCCGATCGATTACAAGGAGCCATCCGGCGTTTGGCGCACCGCGTGCGCAGCGATGGCCCAAGCAGCAATTCATGTCTTTTTCTGAACTCGGCTTGTCCGAAAAGATTGTGCGTGCCGTAGCCGAACAGGGCTACACCACCCCGACTCCCATCCAGGCCCAGGCAATTCCCGCCATCCTCAAAGGCGGCGACCTGCTCGCCGGCGCCCAGACCGGCACCGGCAAGACCGCCGGCTTTACGCTGCCGATGCTGCAGCTGCTGTCCGAAACCGCGGCACGCCAGGCCGGCGGCGCCCAGCGCGGCGGCCGCGTGGCGGTGCGCGCGCTGGTGCTGACGCCCACACGCGAGCTGGCGGCGCAGGTCGAAGAGAGCGTGCGCAACTACGGCAAGTACCTGCGCCTGCGCTCGATGGTGATGTTCGGCGGGGTCGGCATCAACCCGCAGATCGAGCAGCTCAAGCGCGGCGTGGAGATCGTCGTGGCCACGCCGGGCCGCCTGCTGGACCATGTGTCACAACGCACCATCGACCTGTCGCAGGTGGAACTGCTGGTGCTCGATGAAGCTGACCGCATGCTCGACATGGGCTTCATCCACGATATCCGCAAGATCCTCAACGTGCTGCCGGCCAAGCGCCAGAACCTTCTGTTCTCGGCGACGTTCTCGGACGACATCCGAGCGCTGGCCGACCGCCTGCTGAACAATCCCGCTTCGATCGAGGTGGCGCGGCGCAATACCACCGCCGAGACCGTGGACCAGCGCGTCTATCCGGTCGACCGCGAACGCAAGCGCGAGCTGCTGGCCCACCTGGTGCGCCAGCATGACTGGCACCAGGTGCTGGTGTTCACGCGCACCAAGCATGGCGCCAACCGCCTGGCCGAGCAGTTGACCAAGGACGGCCTGTCGGCGCTGGCGATCCACGGCAACAAGAGCCAGTCGGCGCGCACGCGGGCGCTGTCTGAATTCAAGGCCGGCACGCTGCGGCTGCTGGTGGCGACCGATATCGCCGCGCGCGGCATCGACATCGACCAGCTCCCGCACGTGGTCAACTTCGACCTGCCCAACGTGCCCGAGGATTACGTCCACCGTATCGGCCGCACCGGCCGCGCCGGCGCCGAAGGCGAGGCGATCTCGCTGGTGTGCGTGGACGAACTGGGCCTGCTGCGCGACATCGAACGCCTGATCAAGCGCAAGCTCGAACAGACCGTGCTGCCGGGTTTCGAAGTCGACCCGAGCATCGCCCCCGAGCCGATCCAGAAGGGCCGCCAGCAGCGCGGCGGTGGCGGCCAGGGCCAGGGCCGCGGACGCGCCGAGGCACGTCCGGCGGGCGCTGGCGAGGGCGCGCAACGCCAGCGTCCCGCGCGCCAGGGGCAGGGCGCCCACGGTGGCGCGGGCACGCCGGGCGGTCAGCGCGGAAACGGCGCCGCCAACGGCAACCGTGCCGCCCAGCCCGCGGGCGCGCGCAACCCCGCGCCGCGCCGCGACGGGCAGGACCCGGCACGCCAGCAACGGGCCGCGGCCCAGCCCGCGCGCCAGCCGCACGACGCTGCGCCGGCACCCGCGCGCAACCGCCGTCCGGCGCCGCAGGCGGCGCTGCTGGGCGGCAGCCGCAAGCCGGCGCGCTAAGCAAAGCCGGCCGGCACCATGCACCCGTCCGACGCCCCCGCCGACTCCGGTGTCCCCTATGCCGGCCTGACGCCGGAGCTGATGCTGGACGCGCTCGAGGGCGCCGGCCTGCGCCCCGACGGGCGCCTGCTGGCGCTCAACAGCTACGAGAACCGCGTCTGGCAGGTGGGTATCGAGGACGCTGCGCCGGTCATCGCCAAGTTCTATCGCCCGGGCCGCTGGACCGATGCGGCCATCCTGGAAGAACACGCCTTCGTGCAGCAACTGGCCGACGCCGAGGTCCCCGCCGTGCCCGCCATGGCGCTGGCGCCGGGCGAGGCCGGTACGCTGCGGCATCACGCGGGCTTCCGCTTTGCCGTGTTCCCGCGCTGCGGCGGCCGCGAGCCGGCGCTGGACCGCGCCGATACGCTGACCTGGCTCGGCCGGTTCATCGGCCGCATCCATGCGCTGGGCGCGGCCCAGCCCTACCAGGCGCGTCCGGCACTGGACCTGCATACCTTCGGCATTGCCCCGCGCGACTGGCTGCTTGCCAGCGGCTGCATTCCGGCCGACCTGCTGCCCGCATGGCAGTCGGTGGCGCAACTGGCGCTGGACGGCGTACAGCGCTGCTATGAGCGCGCCGGCGACGTGCGGCTGCTGCGCGTCCATGGCGACTGCCATCGCGGCAATGTGCTGTGGATCGACGAAGACGACGCGCGCGGCGGCGCCCATGGCGAGCCGGGCCCGCACTTCGTCGACTTCGACGACAGCCGCATGGCCCCCGCGATCCAGGATATCTGGATGCTGCTCGAGGGCGACCGCGCGGCAATGCAAGGCCAGCTGGCCGACATCGTCGCCGGCTACGAGGATTTTGCGGAATTCCGGACGCGCGAACTGTGGCTGGTGGAAGCGCTGCGCACGCTGCGACTGCTGCACTACAGCGCGTGGCTCGCCAGCCGCTGGGCCGATCCCGCCTTTCCCGCCGCCTTCCCGTGGTTCGGCACGGCGCGCTACTGGCAGGACCGCATCCTGGAGCTGCGCGAACAGGTCGCGCTGATGGACGAAGCGCCCCTGTGGGGCGCCTGAAGCCTGCCCGGACGGGGGCGCCGTTGCGGCACCGCCCCTCCGTGTGGGTGCTTAACCTTTCTTTTCCGGTGTCTTGACCAGCACCACCGGGCAGTCCGCCTGGGCCAGCACCCGGCCCGCCACCGAACCGATCACGGCATCGAAGAACGACCCGCGCCCGTGCGTGCCCATCACGATGGCGGCGGCGTCGACCGAATTCGCATAGGCGACGATGCGCTCGGGCGCGAAGCCATGCAGCGCGTGCCGCTCGAAGGGTACATTGGCCGCGGCGAGGATGTCGCAGACCGCTGCCATCGCCTTGTCGCTGGCTTCCTTGTGCCAGTCGTCGATGGTTTCCTTGCTGACAAAGGCGCGCACCTGGCCGCTCACTTCAGGCGCCACATGCACGACATGCACGGTGAAGCCGTTCTGCAGCAGCTTGCCTTCGGCGATAAAGCGCGCCGCGGCGTCGCTGAAGGCCGAGCCGTCGGTGGCGAGGACGATATTGGTCATGGCGGGATCTCCTGGATGGGGGCTGTCGGCAAGCGCCGCGGCCATGTGGCCGCAACGCCATCTGGGACCATCTTGCCCCCTAGTGTCCTGCCAGGATGCGATTCAGATCAAGTCGGATCGGATTTGTCCGATTTTCGGTGCGATAACCGGTTGGCCGCTCCCTGTCGGATTGCGTCAATCCGGCTGAAGCATTTGGCCATTGCCCCGTCAACGCGGCGGCGCGTAGCATGCTCCCGAGCCCCGCGGCCAGCATGGCCCGCCCGTGCGGCGCAGGGCAGACCGACCCCACCCCCAATGCAAGCCGCCTCGCGCCCTGGCGCGCGCAGGCGGCGAACCGGAGACAACCATCATGAGTGAGCGCGGCAACCTGCTGCCCCTGCGCGGTATCAAGGTCGTGGAATTCGAAGGCATCGGCCCAGGTCCCCTGTGCGGCGCCATGCTGGCCGGCCTGGGTGCTGAAGTCACGCTGGTGACCCGGCCGGTGGCCCCCGACGCGCGGCGCATCCTGCGCGGCCAGTCCGTGCCTGCCGAGATGGAGCTGGAGCATGGCAAGCGCGTGGTGCAGCTGAACCTGAAGGCGCCCGAAGACGTCGCCGCCGCGCTGGAGCTGGTGGCCGGCGCCGATGCGCTGATCGAGGGCCTGCGTCCCGGCGCGATGGAGCGCCTGGGGCTGGGCCCCGGGGCCTGCCATGCCCGCAATCCGCGCCTGGTGTACGGCCGCATGACCGGCTGGGGCCAGACCGGCCCGCTGTCGCAGAGCGCGGGCCATGACCTCAACTACATCGCGCTGACCGGCCTGCTGTCGATGGCCGCGCGCGAAGGCAGCCTGCCGATGGTGCCGCCGACCGTGATGGGCGATGCCACCGGCGCGCTCGGGCTGGCGTTCGGCATCACCAGCGCCATCCTCAGCGCGCGCGCCAGCGGCGAGGGCTGCGTGGTCGATGCCGCCATCACCGACATCGTCGCCATGCTCGGCTCGCTGGTGCAGGTGTCGCGCGCGGCGGGCACGCTGGGCGGCCCGCAGCCGAGCCCGTTCCATGACTCGCCGTTCTATGACGTGTTCCCGTGTGCGGACGGGCGCGCCATCACCCTCGGCGCGCTGGAGCCGCAGTTCTACCGCGAACTGCTCGAGCGGCTGGCGCTGACCGACATCGACCCGGCCGCGCAGTACGACCGCGCGCAGTGGCCGGCGGTGAAGGCCCGCATCGCCGCGACCATTGCCAGCCAGCCCAGCACCCACTGGGAGTCCGTGCTGGGTGGCACCGACGTGTGCTTCGCGCGGGTGCTGACGCTGGACGAGGCCGCGCGTCATCCGCACAACCAGGCGCGCGGCACGTACCGCCTCTATCGGCAGGGCGAGCGCGAGGTGCCGCGCTCCGCTCCCGCGCCGCGCTTCCTGCCTGCCGGGACGGAATGACGATGCCGCTTGCCTGACGCTGCAGGCACCTGACGCCAGCCGCGTCATCGAAGGAAAAGCCTGACTCTCGTGCAGAATCTGCTGCGCCTGCGCAGTGAGAATTCGGCGCATCAAGGCCACTCAGGGCCCTTAACCTTGGCATAGCCAGTCGCCTGGCCAATTCCTCGCCAGTTGTTAAGGAGCCCTGAATTGCCACCAGTGCTGATCGTCGACGAACCCTCCAGGTTCCGCACCTTGTTATGCGCTGACCTCGTCGCCGAATTCGACGGCGACGCGGTCCTGGAAACGGATGGCGTCCGCGAGGGATACCGCCTCGCGCGCGAACACCGGCCCGGCCTGGTGCTGGTCGATGTCGAACGCTTCGGCAATGCCGGCATCGACTTCGTCCGCAGGGTGGTAGCCACGCTGCCCGGCGTGCCGCTGCTGGTCCTGTCCGGCAACGACACTGCCCAGGCGCCGGTGCGGGCACTGCGCGCCGGCGCGCACGGTTTCGTGGCCAAGCAGCGCGGCGTCGAAGACGTCATGCAGGCCGTGCGCGGCGTGCTGAGCGGCTACCTGGTGTTTCCGCTGCAGACGCTCGAGACCGTGCGCCAGCTCGGCGAGCAGCAGCAGGCCGGCCTGCCGCGGCTGAGCAACCGCGAGATCACCATCCTCCAATACCTGGCGCGCGGACATTCCAACAAGGCAATTGCCGCGCAACTGCTGATCAGCAGCAAGACGGTCAGCACGCACAAGGCCAATATCATGGCCAAGCTGCATGTGGGCTCGCTGGTCGAAATGGTGGACTACGCGCGCCGGCACCAGCTGGTGTGGTGAGCGCCACCTGGCGGGTTTGCCGCGCCATGCCGCGCCCGTCAGCCATCGCAGGTAGACTGTGGGCATCTGTGACGAATCCGAGCTATCCGCCCGATGCCCCAGACCCTGAATGCAGCCGTACGGCGCCTCGGCGCTGTCGCCATTGCCTGCGCCACGTGGCTTGCCGTGCCCGCCTTCGCCAGCGAGCCGATGTGGTTCGTGCAGGGCCGGCCCGTGCCGGAGGCCCGGCAGGCGGTGGACGCGCTGGCCGCCGTCACCGCCGATGGCCTCGATCCCCGCGACTACGATGCCGAAGCCCTGCGCCAGGCTGTGACCCAGGCCGCCCAGGGCCCGGCGTTGCCACCCGATGCCGCGGCGCGGCTGGATGCGGCGCTGACCGCCGCCATGGAGCGGATGCTGTCCGACCTGCATGGCGGCCGCATCAATCCGCGCGCGGTCCATGCCAATTTTGCGCCACCGGCGGAACGGCCCTTCGATGCCGCCACCTGGCTGCGCGACGCCGTCGCCCAGCATCGCCTGCCCGATGCCATCCGCCAGGCGGCACCCACCTTCCCGCTGTACGGCACACTGCGCCAGGCCCTGGCCCGCTACCGCGACATCGCCCGGCAGCCGGTGTGGCAACAGCCGCTGCCGCCGCTACCGGCCAGCAAGCTGACGCCGGGCCAGCCGTGGGCCGGTGCCGCCGCACTGACCGCGCGCCTGGTGGCGCTGGGCGACCTGCCGGCGGGTACGCAGCCGCCGGCGCGCTACGAGGGCGCGCTGGTCGACGGCGTCAAGGCCTTCCAGTCGCGCCACGGCCTGCAGGCCGACGGCGTGATCGGCGCGGCCACGCTGGCGCAGCTGAACCTGCCCATCGCCGACCGCGTGCGGCAAATCGAACTGACCATGGAGCGCCTGCGCTGGACCCCGCTGGACGGCCCACGCATGATCGTGGTCAACGTGCCGGAGTTCATGCTGCGCGCCTATGAAATCCGCGACGGCAAGCTCGATATCAAGCTGGAGATGAAGGTGATCGTCGGCAAGGCGCTCGACACGCGCACGCCGCTGTTCGAGGAGGACATGCGCTATATCGAGTTCAGCCCGTACTGGAACATCCCGCCGTCGATCGCGCGCCGCGAGACGGTGCCGCGGCTGCGCCGCGATCCGGGGTATTTCAGCCGGCAGGGCCTGGAGTTCGTGGGCGGCGACGGCAAGGCCGTGACCACGCTGTCCGAGGAGAACCTGGATGCGGTGCTGAACGGCAGCCTGCGCATCCGCCAGCGGCCCGGCCCGCTCAACGCGCTGGGGGACATCAAGTTCGTGTTCCCCAACAACGAGAACATCTACCTGCACCACACGCCGTCCCCACAGTTGTTCAAGCGCGACCGGCGCGACTTCAGCCACGGTTGCATCCGCGTGGAAGCCCCAGTAGCGCTGGCGCAGTTCGTGTTGCACGATATGCCGGACTGGAACGAAGCCCGCATCCGGGAAGCGATGGCGCGAGGCAAGTCGAATACGGTGCGCCTGCAGCAGCCGTTGCCGGTGGTGCTGGCTTACGGCACGGTCATCGCGCGCGCCGATGGTCGTGTATCCTTCCAGCCTGACATCTACGGTCACGACAAATTGCTGGACAAGGCGCTGCGGCAACGCACCGGGCGCCCCCAGCCGCGCGCTATTGCAAGCGCCTCCGGCGCCATCCATTAAGGGCGCCGCACCCGGCACATTCAAGAGGAAGTACCATGACTGACGCGACGCGCAAGGCACGCCGCCGCTTTCTTCATACCACCGGAACCCTGGCGCTCGCCGCCGGCCTGATGCCGTTTGCGCCGCGCCGCGCGCTGGCGAGCCTGCCCGCCCACGGGGCGCTGGCCGGGCTGCCGGACGCCCGCACGCTGGCTTTCGACCACACCCACACCGGCGAGCGCGTGTCGCTGGTCTATGCCGTGGGCGACCGTTTCGTGCCCGAAGCGCTGACGACGCTCAATGGCTTCCTGCGCGACCATTACTCGGGCAAGGTCGGCACCATCGATCCGCAACTGTTCGACCTGCTGTTCCAGGTCCGCCGCGAACTCGGCACCGACCAGCCGTTCCAGGTCATTTCCGGCTACCGCAGCCCGGCCACCAATTCGCGCCTGCGCAACTCGCGCGGCGGCGGGGTAGCCAAGCACAGCCTGCATATGGACGGCAAGGCCATCGACATCCGCCTGGCCGGCGTGTCGCTGGCCGATGTGCGCGATGCCGCCAAGTCCTTGCAGGGCGGCGGTGTGGGCTACTACGAGACCGACCAGTTCGTGCATATCGACACCGGGCGCGTGCGCTACTGGTAAGCGTGGCCCGCGGGACCGTCCGCGATGGATGGCCCCGGCTCGTCGATGGCAACGTCTGTCCGCGAGACCCAAAGCAAAAAGCCGCGAACCCTTGCGGGATCGCGGCTTTTCAAATAGATGGTGGCGAATCAGGGACTCGAACCCCGGACCTGCGGATTATGATTCCGTCGCTCTAACCGACTGAGCTAATTCGCCAACGAAGACTGAGATTATACCTGGGCTTTCTCGGCTGTCAACACCTTCCGGCGAAGATTTTGCACGACGCTTCCGTGCATAAAAAAACGGCAGGCCCGCGGGCCTGCCGTTCTGCTTGATGCCGCACGACCGCTCAGTCGTTGGCGTAGATGTTCACGTCCTTGGTCTCGCGGATAAACAGTGCGCCGATCACGAAGGTGAGCGCGGCGATGATGATCGGGTACCAGAGGCCGTAGTAGATGTTGCCGTTCTGGGCCACCAGCGCGAACGAGATGGTGGGCAGCAGGCCGCCGAACCAGCCGTTGCCGATATGGTAGGGCAGCGACATCGAGGTGTAGCGGATGCGGGTCGGGAACAGTTCCACCAGCATGGCGGCGATCGGGCCGTACACCATGGTGACGTAGATCACCAGGATAACCAGGATCACCAGCACCATGATCGTGTTCATCTGCGCCGGGTCAGCCTTGGTCGGGTAACCGGCCGCGGCCATCGAGCTGCCCACTTCCTTCTTGAACGCCGCGATCTGCTGCTTGCTGGCGTCGTCGAAGCTGTGGCCATTTACCAGCTTGGCATCGAAGGCCTTGATCTCCTTGTCGCCGATCTTGACGCTGGCCACGGTGCCGGCCGGGGCCTCGACCACTTCATAGCTGGCCGAAGCCTGCGCCAGGGTACGCTTGACGATGTCGCAGGAGCTGCGGAAGTCGATCTCGCGGGCGATCGGGCTGCCCTGGAACGAGCACTGCTTCGGATCCGCGGTCACCACGATCTGGGCGCTGTGCTGGGCGCGCTCCAGCGCCGGGTTGGCGTAGTGGGTCAGGGCCTTGAACAGCGGGAAGTAGGTCAGCACGGCCAGCGCGCAGCCCGCCATGATGATCCACTTGCGGCCGATCTTGTCCGACAGCGCGCCGAAGAAGATGAAGAACGGCGTGCCGATCACCAGTGCGCCGGCGATCAGCAGGTTGGCCGTCTTGGCATCGACCTTCAGCACCTGGGTCAGGAAGAACAGTGCGTAGAACTGGCCGGTGTACCAGACCACGGCCTGGCCGGCGGTCAGGCCCAGCAGCGCCAGGATCACGATCTTCAGGTTGCGCCATTGGCCGAACGATTCGGTCAGCGGTGCCTTGGAGGTCTTGCCCTCGGCCTTCATGCGCTGGAACGCCGGCGATTCGTTCATCGACAGCCGGATATACACCGACACGCCAAGCAGCAGGATGGACACCAGGAACGGGATGCGCCAGCCCCAGGTCTCGAAGTTCGGGCCAGTCGCCTCGCGGCACAGCAGGATCACGATCAGCGACAGGAACAGGCCGAGCGTGGCGGTGGTCTGGATCCACGAGGTGTACGCACCGCGCTTGCCGTGCGGGGCGTGTTCGGCCACGTAGGTGGCGGCGCCGCCGTACTCGCCGCCGAGCGCCAGGCCCTGCAGCATGCGCAGCGCGATCAGGATGATCGGCGCGGCCCAGCCGATGGTGGCGTAGCCGGGCAGCAGGCCGACGATGAAGGTCGACACGCCCATGATCAGGATCGTCACCAGGAAGGTGTATTTGCGCCCGATCATGTCGCCCAGGCGGCCGAACACCAGCGCGCCGAACGGCCGCACGATAAAGCCGGCGGCAAACGCGAGCAGCGCGAAGATGAAGGCCGAGGTCGGATCCAGCCCGGCAAAGAACTGCTTGGCGATGATTGCCGCCAGCGAGCCATACAGGTAAAAGTCGTACCATTCGAACACCGTGCCCAGCGACGAGGCAAAGATCACCTTGCGCTCTTCGGCAGTCATCGGTGCGTTCTGCGCGCCCCCTCCGGGCACCGCAACGTTTTGCACGTTTGCCATTTGTCTCCTCCGTCTGGAATGGATCTCGGGCGGGCGTGATGCGCGGAAAGCGCCGCGCGGCTGGCCGCTATGCCCAGAGTTGCAGAGGATTGTGGGTGGCGAAACTTACTGCGGTCTGACAGATTCCAGGGCGCCAAAGGCAAAAAACCTCGGGGTATACGCTAGCCGCGGGCAGGGCTGCCGATGCTGCGCTGCAAGGCTTCGGCGCATGCGCTTGGCACAGTTATGCGCCGTGCGGGGCGTGCGGCTATGCAGCATCCGCGCCCGGGCCGCGCGAGGCGCCTTGCGAGGGCATTGCCGGCGGCGGCGCCTCGACGCTTCGGTCATCGGCGTTGTCCCGGTTCATGCGCCAGGCGTACAGGGCGGCCATCAGCACATAGACCACCAGCGCGCCCTGCGCGCCGACCCAGAACGAGAACGGCCAGCCAAAGAAGTCGAAGCGCAGGTCGCGTGCAAACCACGCCACCACGAAGGTGACCGTAAACCAGACCGCGAGCAGGCCGCAGATCCAGCGCAGGTTGCGGTGCCAGGCGAGGCGATGGCGTGCCTCGGCGCTGCCGGGGGCAGGGGTGTCGTTCATGCTGGCGGAAAGTTCTCGGGACGGCGCAGCGTTACGCGGAAATGCGCGCCGGCCAGGCGTGGCGATTGCTGGTAGACGTGGTCCGTAATCTGGACGTCGCCGCCGTGCTGCTGCACGATCTCGCGCACGATCGCCAGGCCCAGGCCGCTGCCTTCGGTGTTGGTGCCGAGCACGCGATAGAAGCGCTCCATCACGCGCTCGCGCTCGGACGGCGCGATGCCCGGGCCGGTGTCTTCCACGTCCAGGTAGGCGAACGGTTCGAACGCGTCGGCGCTGACCCGCACCGTGGCGCGGCCGCCGCGCGGGGTGTAGCGGATGGCGTTGTCGAGCAGGTTGTTCAGCATCTCGGTCAGCATCAGGCGGTTGCCCTGGACCATCACCGGATGGTCGTCGGCATCGAGTCCCAGGTCAATGTCGCGCGCCCATGCCTGCGGCAGCCAGTCCTTCACCACCTCGCGCGCCAGCGCCGCCAGGTCCAGCGCGGCCATGCCGCCGGTGCCGGCCAGGTTCTCCATGCGCGCCAGCGACAGCAGCTGCGTGACCAGGTGCGCGGTGCGTTCCGAGCTGCCGGCGATCTGCGCCAGCGAGCGCCGCAGTTCTTCCGGCGACTGCTCGCGCTGCGCCAGCTCGGCCTGCATGCGCAGGCCCGCCAGCGGTGTCTTCATCTGGTGCGCGGCATCGGCGATAAAGCGCTTCTGGGTCTGCACCGACTGGTCCAGCCGTGCCAGCAGGTCGTTGAACGAACCCACCAGCGGCGTGATCTCCTGCGGCGCGGCGCGCTCGTCGATGGGGCTGGTATCGCCCGGGTTGCGCGCGCGGATGCGCTGCTGGATCGCGGTCAGCGGCGCCAGCCCGCGCGACAGCCCGAACCACACCAGCACCACCGCCAGCGGCAGGATCACGAACTGCGGCAAGATCACGCCCTTGATGATCTCGTTGGCCAGGCGCGCACGCTTGTCGAGCGTTTCGGCCACCTGCACCAGCACCGGCTGTGTGCCGCTGACCTGCTTCAGTTCGATATAGGTGTAGGCCACGCGCACGTCGTTGCCGGCCACGCGGTCATCGCGCAGCGATACCAGCCCGGCGTGGCCCTGGTCGTCCTCGGAAGGCAGCGGCAGGTCTTGGTCGCCGGCGATGTACTCGCCGCGCTTGCCGACCACCTGGTAGTAGACGTTGTCGGTCTCGTCGGCGCGCAGGATCTCGCGCGCGGACAGCGGCAGCTGCAGCGTGACGCGGCCGTTGACCTCGCGCACCTGCTGCGACAGCACGATGGCGCTGGCTTCGAGCGCGCGGTCGAAGGGGCCGTTGGCGATCGACTTGGCCACCAGGTAGGTCACCGCGATGCTCATCGGCCAGAGCAGCAGCAGTGGTGCCAGCATCCAGTCCAGGATCTCGCCGAACAGCGAGCGCGGCGCGGGATGGGCGGTGCTTTCCTCCAGGTGCGGCAGCGCGTCGGTCAGGTCCTGGTCGGTGACGTCCGGCGTGGAGGACGGAGCGGGCGCGGCGCGGGGCACGCGCCGCCACGGCAGTCGCAGCAGGCTCATGTCGGCGAGGTTGCGTTCAGGTCGGTCGCATGGCCTGCGGTGCTGGGATCAATGCGGCGCGGCCACCGCCGGCTGGAATTTCTCCAGGCAGTAGCCCAGCCCGCGCACGGTGGCGATGCGGATGCCGCCCACCTCGATCTTCTTGCGCAGGCGGTGCACATAGACCTCGATGGCGTTGTTGCTGACTTCCTCGCCCCATTCGCACAGGTGGTCCACCAGCTGTTCCTTCGACACCAGGCGGCCGCTGCGCGTGAGCAGAATCTCCAGCAGGCCGATCTCGCGCGCCGACAGGTCCAGCATCTGGTCGTTCAGGTAGGCGATGCGCCCGACCTGATCGTAGGCCAGCGGCCCGTGGCGCATCAGCGTGGCGCCGCCGCCGGCGCCGCGCCGCACCAGCGCGCGCACGCGCGCTTCCAGCTCTGACAGGGCGAAGGGCTTGGCCATGTAGTCGTCGGCGCCCAGGTCCAGGCCCTTGACGCGCTCGTCGACGCTGTCGGCGGCGGTCAGGATCAGCACCGGCAGCATCGCGCCGCGCGCGCGCAGGCGCTTGAGCACCTCCAGCCCGGACATGCGCGGCAGGCCCAGGTCGAGGATGAGCAGGTCGAAAGTCTGGGTCGACAGGGCCGAATCGGCTTCCAGGCCATTGGCGACATGGTCGACGGCGTAGCCCGAGTGACGTAGCGAACGGGTCAGGCCGTCGGCCAGCACGTCGTCGTCTTCGGCGATCAGAATGCGCATGGTTGTCTCCACCCTGGCCGGCATAGCCGGCACCGGTGCGCAACGGGCACGGGGGCGCGAAGGGGCTTGCCAAGCATACTGTTTTTTTATACAGTACCCGCACGTTCCGCTAGGGCCGCCCGGGGAGACCCCCTGGAGTGCGGCCGCGCAGACAGCCGGGCCGGCGCAGATGCCGGCAAATGCCGGTGCCGCGCCACATGCGGCCTATTTATACACCATTGACTCAAGGACGACCATGGACGACAAGAAGGCAGGTGCCGGCGTGAGCGCCGAGAAGCAAAAGGCGCTTGCCGCCGCGCTCTCCCAGATCGAGAAGCAGTTCGGCAAGGGCTCGATCATGCGCCTGGGCGACGGCGAGGTCGAAAAGGACATTCAGGTGGTTTCCACCGGTTCGCTCGGCCTGGACATCGCACTTGGCGTCGGTGGCCTGCCGCGCGGCCGCGTGGTCGAGATCTACGGGCCGGAATCCTCGGGCAAGACCACGCTGACGCTGCAGGTGGTGGCCGAGATGCAGAAGCTGGGCGGCACCTGCGCCTTTATCGATGCCGAGCACGCACTGGACGTCAATTACGCTTCCAAGCTCGGCGTCAATGTCGGCGACCTGCTGATCTCGCAGCCCGACACCGGCGAGCAGGCCCTGGAAATCACCGACGCGCTGGTGCGTTCGGGTTCGATCGACCTGATCATCATCGACTCGGTGGCCGCACTGGTGCCCAAGGCCGAAATCGAAGGCGAAATGGGCGATTCGCTGCCCGGCCTGCAGGCCCGCCTGATGAGCCAGGCGCTGCGCAAGCTGACCGGCACCATCAAGCGCACCAACTGCCTGGTGATCTTCATCAACCAGATCCGCATGAAGATCGGCGTGATGTTCGGCTCGCCCGAAACCACCACCGGCGGCAATGCGCTGAAGTTCTACGCCTCGGTGCGCCTGGACATCCGCCGCATCGGCTCGATCAAGAAGGGCGACGACGTGATCGGCAACGAGACCAAGGTCAAGGTGGTCAAGAACAAGGTCTCGCCGCCGTTCCGCGAGGCCTTCTTCGACATCCTCTACGGCCAGGGCATCTCGCGCCAGGGCGAGATCATCGACCTGGGCGTGGATGCCAAGATCGTCGAGAAGTCCGGCGCCTGGTACAGCTACAACGGCGAGAAGATCGGCCAGGGCAAGGACAACGCCCGCGAATACCTGCGCGAGAACCCCGACATTGCCGCCGAAATCGAAAACAAGGTGCGCGCGGCACTGGGTGTGGTCGCCATGAACCCCACGGCCGCAGCCGTGGCGGCAACGGTCGAAGACTGACCGCGCCGGCGGCCGCTGCGCCATCCGGAAGGCCGGGGCATCGCCGATGCCCCGGCCTTTTTGCTTGGCCCGCAGGCGGCCCGGTCCTCCATCCGCTGATCCCGCTTATCCATGGCAACCCGTCCCCCGCTGTCGCTGAAGGCCCGCGCCGTCGGCTACCTGTCGCGCCGCGAGCACAGCCGCGCCGAGCTGGCGCGCAAGCTGGCGCCTCACGCCGAGTCGGCCGAGCAGCTGGAACAGTTGCTGGACGCGCTGGAGCGCGAGAACTGGCTGTCGAACCAGCGCTTCGCTGACAGCCTGGTGCATCGCCGCGGCGCCCGCTACGGCACCGCGCGCGTGATGCAGGAAGCCAAGACCCACAAGCTCGACAACGAGCAGCTGGGCGAGCTGCAGGAGCGCCTGCGCGCCACCGAAGTCGAGCGCGCCCGCGAGGTCTGGCGCAAGCGCTTCGGCACGCCGCCCGACACGCCCGAGACCCGGGCCAAGCAGATCCGCTTCATGGTGGCACGCGGCTTCTCGCGCGCGGTGGTCGGCAAAATCATTCGGGGCGCGGACGAGGACGGCGGCGACGCGGACTGAGCCGCGTGACGAGGCAGCATCGGGAAGTACCTGCGCTGCCGTCATGTGTATTTCGCTGCGTTGCGTCATCGCGCCATGCCGGCGCCGGGTTCTTGTCGGGGGCGGGAGCCGGTGCCGGCTGGTGCATTGCGGCAAGGCCGCCCGGCCTGCCGGGGCGCCATGGTCGGCCGACAATCCGGGCGCGACAGTTGCCGCACAAGGATGTTCCCGGCCAACGCGGCATGGCATGTTAAACTCCCCGGGTTATTCGGTACCCCGGCACCACGGTGCCCCAGCCCCCGGATTCTCCGTAGCCTCCGTATCTTCCGTATTTCCAGCCTGGCCATGCCTCTGTCCCAGCCCGTCAACCGCTCCCTGCGTCACCGCCGCGCCATTGCGGCCGAGGCGTACCGGAGGGAGGACGGCCTGTGGGATATCGAGGTGCGCCTGACCGACACCAAGCCCCGCGACATCGAACTGGCCGGCGACCGCATCCGCCCGCAAGGCCAGCCGCTGCACGACCTGTGGCTGCGCATCACGATCGACGAGGAAATGACGGTGCTGGATGCCGAGGCTTGCTCGGATTGGGTGCCGTACCCGTCTCATTGCGACACGATCGGCCCGGCTTACCGCAAGCTGATCGGGTTGAACCTGCGCAAGGGCTTTCGCAAGGCGGTGCGCGAGCGCCTGGGCGGCATGCACGGCTGCTCGCACCTGACCGAAGCCGCTGGTGTGCTGCCCAGCACCGCGATCCAGGCCTTTGCCGGCGAGGTCATCAGTATCCGCGACAACGGCGAGGACGATCCGAATCCGGAGCCGCCCTATCAGTTGAACGGCTGCCACGCCCTGCGTTTCGACGGCGAGGTGGTTCGTCAGTTTTACCCGCGCTGGTATGGTCACCAGCCGACGCCCAAGGCAAGGGCCGAGGCCGCGCCTGCCGTCGCATCCGCGCCTCAGGCGCAGCAGCCCGCGGCCAATGGCGACCGCGGTGGTCACGCAATCGACGGCAACGACGCTGTCCCGGCCGACAGGCCGACCGGCACCTCCGGCTGATTCTCAGGATCGGCCAGCCCGACGAGAGAGTTCGTCTTCTTTCAGATTCTTCCCTTCTACCTTTTACGCCTACCCGAAAGGAAACACGCATGAATATCCATGAGTATCAAGGCAAGGAAATCCTGCGCAAATACAATGTGCCGGTTCCGCGCGGCATCCCCGCGTTCTCGGTTGACGAGGCCCTGAAGGCCGCAGAACAACTCGGCGGCCCGGTGTGGGTTGTCAAGGCGCAGATCCACGCGGGTGGCCGCGGCAAGGGCGGCGGCGTCAAGGTTGCCAAGAGCATGGACGAGGTCAAGACCTACGCGTCCAACATCCTGGGCATGCAGCTGGTCACGCACCAGACCGGTCCGGAAGGCAAGAAGGTCAATCGCCTGCTGATCGAAGAAGGCGCCGACATCAAGAAGGAACTGTACGTTTCGCTGGTGGTGGACCGCGTTTCGCAGAAGATCGCGCTGATGGCGTCGAGCGAAGGCGGCATGGACATCGAGGAAGTCGCTGCCCACACCCCGGAAAAGATCCACACGCTGATCATCGAGCCGTCGACCGGCCTGACCGATGCTGACGCCGACGACATCGCCCGCAAGATCGGCGTGCCCGACGCGAGCGTGGCGCAAGCCCGCCAGGCCCTGCAAGGCCTGTACAAGGCGTTCTACGAAACGGATGCTTCGCTGGCCGAAATCAACCCGCTGATCCTGACCGGCGACGGCAAGGTGATCGCGCTGGACGCCAAGTTCAACTTCGACTCGAACGCGCTGTTCCGTCATCCGGAAATCGTCGCCTACCGCGACCTGGATGAAGAAGACGCCAACGAAATCGAAGCCTCGAAGTTCGACCTGGCCTACATCTCGCTGGACGGCAACATCGGCTGCCTGGTGAACGGCGCCGGCCTGGCCATGGCCACCATGGACACCATCAAGCTGTTCGGCGGCGAGCCGGCCAACTTCCTCGACGTGGGCGGCGGTGCCACCACCGAGAAGGTGACCGAAGCCTTCAAGCTGATGCTGAAGAACCCGAACGTGCAGGCCATCCTGGTCAACATCTTCGGCGGCATCATGCGTTGCGACGTGATCGCCGAGGGCGTGATCTCGGCCTCGAAGGCCGTGTCGCTGAACGTGCCGCTGGTCGTGCGCATGAAGGGCACCAACGAAGAACTGGGCCGCAAGATGCTGGCTGACTCGGGCCTGCCGATCATCTCGGCCGACACGATGGAAGAAGCCGCCCAGAAGGTCGTGGCTGCCGCCGCCGGCAAGTAAGCCGAGGCGCCGTTACCCAATACAAGCGAACTTCGGCAGCGCGCGTGGCCTTTGCCCGCGCTGCCAGAGTCAAGCAAAGGACGAAAGCATGTCGATTCTGATCAACAAAGACACCAAAGTCATCACCCAGGGCATCACCGGCAAGACCGGCCAGTTCCACACCCGTGGCTGCCGTGACTACGCCAACGGCAAGAACGCGTTCGTCGCCGGCGTGAACCCGAAGAAGGCCGGCGAAGACTTCGAAGGCATTCCCATCTACGCCAGCGTCAAGGACGCCAAGGCCCAGACAGGCGCCACCGTGTCGGTCATCTACGTGCCGCCCGCAGGCGCCGCTGCCGCGATCTGGGAAGCCGTTGACGCCGACCTGGACCTGGTGGTCTGCATCACCGAAGGCATCCCCGTGCGCGACATGATGGAAGTCAAGGACCGCATGCGCCGCGAGAACAAGAAGACCCTGCTGCTCGGGCCGAACTGCCCAGGCCTGATCACGCCGGACGAAATCAAGATCGGCATCATGCCGGGCCACATCCACAAGAAGGGCCGCATCGGCGTGGTGTCGCGCTCGGGCACGCTGACGTACGAAGCCGTGGGCCAGCTGACCGCGCTGGGCCTAGGCCAGTCGTCGGCTGTCGGCATCGGCGGCGACCCGATCAACGGCCTGAAGCACATCGACGTGATGAAGATGTTCAACGACGATCCGGAAACGGACGCCGTGGTCATGATCGGTGAGATCGGCGGTCCGGACGAAGCCAATGCGGCCCACTGGATCAAGGACAACATGAAGAAGCCGGTGGTTGGCTTCATCGCTGGCGTGACCGCGCCTCCGGGCAAGCGCATGGGCCACGCCGGCGCGCTGATCTCGGGCGGTGCCGACACCGCCCAGGCCAAGCTGGAAATCATGGAAGCCTGCGGTATCAAGGTGACCAAGAACCCGTCGGAGATGGGCCGCCTGCTGAAGGCGATGCTGTAAGGTCTGCTTGCCGTTCCCGCTGTGGCGGGAATGACGGCTGTGTGATGCCCCCGCCCTTCGGCGGGGGCATTGTTTTTCCGGCGAGTGATCCCGGCGCCAGGAAAACCCCGAAAGATTACAGGATTGAAATGTAATCGAAAGGTTCGTGGGTTAAACAGTCATGTCTGCGCTTTCAGACATCCGAACACCCGTCAGATGACGGGGCGCGCCAGTACATAGAACCGCTACTACATAGAACTCGAGGAGCCTCCCCGTGGAACTGCTGTCTTCCACCACTTTCTGGATTGCGTTGGGATCGATCATCCTGACCAACATCGTCCTGTCCGGCGACAACGCGGTGGTGATCGCGCTCGCCTCGCGCAACCTGCCGCCGGCCCAGCAGAAGAAAGCCATCTTCTGGGGCAGCGCCGCCGCCATCATCATGCGCGTGGTGCTGACCGTGGCCGCGGTCAAGCTGCTGAGCCTGCCGTACCTGAAGATCATCGGCGCCGTGCTGCTGGTCTACATCGGCGTGCAACTGCTGACCGGCGAGGACGATGAGGACGGCCATGACGCCAAGGACAATATCTGGGCCGCGATCCGTACCATCCTGATCGCCGACCTGGTGATGTCGCTGGACAACGTGGTCGCCGTGGCTGCCGCCGCGCAGAAGGGCCCGGAAGGCAGCCAGCTGCTGCTGCTGATCGTCGGCCTGGGGCTGTCGATCCCGCTGATCGTGTTCGGCAGCACCCTCCTGCTCAAGGTGATGGAGCGCTTCCCGGTCATCATCGTGCTGGGCGCCGCGCTGCTGGGATACCTTGCTGGCGAGATGCTGGTCAGCGACCCGGTCGATGCCGCCTGGTTCGAAGTCCACGTGCCGCACGCCCACCTGGTCTTCGGCGCCGCCGGCGCGATCCTGGTGGTGATCATCGGCAAGCTGCTGAGCCGCCGGTCGGCACAGGCCGCCTGACGGCAATCAGCCTATGCGGGAAGGGCGGCCAGCTGGCCGCCCTTTTTCGTTGGGCGCGGCGCCACGTGTGTCGGTGCCCGCGCCAACTAACTCATGTGAGTGATCGCACTTTTTGTCGCGCTTGCCTGTGATAGCGGTCCCGGGTGACAATTTTTGGCGCAAGCGGCAAGCCTCACCCCGACGGGTGACGAAATTTGTCGCTTTTCACCCCCTACCGATGGGGGATGTGCCTGGCACACTTGCTGCTCAATCGTCCCCGCGTCACGCAACCGAAGACGTGCAACGCTTAACCAAAATCTCTTCGAGGGGTCAAATCATGCAACGGGTACAACAACTGAAGAAGCTGGGCCGCCGCGTCCAGAAGGGCTTTACGCTGATCGAACTGATGATCGTGGTGGCGATCATTGGTATCCTGGCGGCGATTGCGATTCCGCAGTATCAGGATTATGTGACGCGGTCGCGGTGGTCGAGCCCGCTCACGGAAATTGCCCCGCTGAAGCAAGCGATTGCACAATGTGCGCAAGTGTCCGGTGGTAACTTGACCGCATGTGGAACGCTTGCCCAGCTTACCGCTGCGACCGGTTACCCGGCTGTACCGACTCCGGCTGGTGTTACTCTGCTGTTTGGCGCGGGTGCGCCCACTGCCCCAACCGCGACCACGACTACTATTGAGTTGACCGCGACGGCAAACAACTTGGGCGCAGCAAACGGTTGTGTCGTAACTCTTACCGGCACCAGCAACGCGAACTCGATCGTTTGGACTGGAGCGACGACGGGAGCGACCTGCACGCGTGCCCAGACCGGTATCTAAAAATTCTCTAGATGCTGTAACGAAAGCGCCTTCGGGCGCTTTTTCTTTGCCTCACGGCCACGCTATCATGCGCCTTTTCCCAACCCAGGCGCCGCAATGCCGCCGTCCCGGCCAAACTTCTCGTCGGCTGTCCTCATCGCAGCAATCGTCATCCCGCTGCTGGTCTCCCGGCACACGCTGCCGCTAGCGACGCTCTACGGCGAATGGGCCGCCGCGCTGTGCAGCATGGTCGCGGTTGCTGCCGTCGTGTTTCAAGCGGTTCGCAGGCCAGTTGTCTCGACTGACGCCTCTTCTGCATCGATGCCGCTGATCTCACTGCTATTTCTGTGGCTTGTCGTCGTCAGCCTGATCTTCGCGAGCCTGGGACACTCCGACGTTTCCGGCAGCCGCCTGATGACTGTCCTGACGTTGCTTCTCGGCGCAGCCGTGGCATCGGCTGCATGGTGGTACCGCCGCATGCAGACTGGCAGCGCATTGGACACCGTGGACGCCCTTGCCATTGCGGCGCTGATTGCCGGACTGCTCGGTACCGTTACGCAGTGGGTTCAACTCTTCCACCTCGAACCCCGCTCCTTCGGCCTCGTCTCCACCTACTTCTACGACACCAACCGCCGCCTCTGGGGCAACCTGAACCAGCCCAACCACCAGGCCACCGTCCACGGCCTCGCACTGGTCGCGTCGGTGTGGCTGGCCTCGCGCGGGCGTTTGCGCTTTCCGATGTGGCTTGCCGCGGTGGCCTTGCTGGAAAGCGGCATCGTGCTGTCCGGCTCGCGTACCGGCGTGCTGCATGTGGGCCTTGCCGCGGGCTACGCGATGATTGCGGCATGGCTGGCGCGAGGCGAGCGGCGCGGAGCTGATCCGATGCGGCGCCCGGTCGGACTGGTTGTCGCTGCCGTTGCCATGGTGGCGATGCTGCTGGTGCTGCAATCCACGATCAAGGCGGCAGGGCAGGCCTTCGACTGGCGCCTGTTCGACACCGTCGCCCAGCTCGAAGCCGAAGATCAGATCTCAGCGCGGGGCGCGCTGTGGGCGCACGCCATCGCCATGTTCCGCGCCCATCCGTGGTTCGGCGTCGGCTGGGGGGAGTTCGGCTGGGCGCAATTCCAGCAGCTCGATCAGGTCGGCGTGAAGGTCGAGATGTCGCTGCACGCCCACAACGCGATTCTCGATCTGCTGGCGAAGACCGGGATCGTCGGCACCGCTGGCGTGGCCGTGATCCTGCTGGCGTGGCTGTGGCGGGTGGTGCGGGCGCGGTTGTGGCATGGCGATGCCGAGGAGCGCAGGCAGACGGTGCTGGTGCTGACCTGGCTGGCGATGCTGTGCGCGCATTCGATGCTGGAATACCCGCTGCATTACCTGTATTTCTTCCTGCCGTTCTGCTTCATGCTGGGGTGGCTGGAGCCGTCGGGCTTCGGGCGCTGGCGGGTGCCGTTGCCGGTGGCGCGGGGGCTGGCGCTGGCGTTTGTCGCGGTGGCAGCGGTGGTGCTGGGCACCATGTGGCAGGACTATCGCCGCGCGGAGGCGCGCGAGTATGCCAGCAATGAAGGCCGCGAGGCCTTGCCGATGCCGCGCTTCTGGTTTCGCCAGCATGCGACGGCCGATGCGGCAGGACAGGCCGCGATCACGCCCGAGAATGCCGCGGCACTGCTGCCGCAGCATGTGGCGGCGGTGCACTTGCTGCCGACTCCCGCCATGATCGCGCGCACGGCATGGCTGCTGGCGCTGACGGGTGATGCCGCGCAAGGCCGGCAGTGGATGGAGCGCCTGCGCTGGTACTACCTTGGCGACGAGGCCGCGCAGTACGCGACGATCGCGCAGGCGTGCCGCGGCGTGAAGGCGGACCAGCGCCCGCAGGCGTTCTGCGGGTGGGTGGCTGACCGCTCGCGGCGGCTTGCGCCGGGCCGGGACTGACCTAGTAGTACGGATACGGACTGTAGTAGACCGGCGGCGGGGGCGGCGGATAGTAGTACCGCGGCGCCGGCGCCGGGACGGCGGCCACGCGCCCCGGCACGGGCACGCGATTGCCGCTGGCGTACATGCACTGCACATAGGCCGCGTCGTACTGCTGTTGCGTGCCATAGCCGGCGTATTGCGCATTGCCGGCACCGACCGCAGCACCCGTGAGCAGGCCGACGCCCGCACCCACCGCCGCACCCGATCCGCCGTTGAAGGCCGCGCCCGCGGCAGCGCCCAGCGCGGTGCCGACCACCGCGCTGCCGACCGCGGCATTGTTGGCCGCCTGGGCCGAAGACACTCCGCCGACGCGCCCGAGGGCGAATTGCCGGCAGTTGTAGTCGTCGGCGCGGAACTGTTCGAAGTTCTTGCCGGTGCCGGGCAGCGCCATCACGCTGGGCCCGGAGGGCAGCACGGCGCAGGCGCCGAGGGCTAGGGTGGCCACGGCCAGCGTGGCGCGGGTCAGGGCATGCATGGTGTCACCCGGTGTCAGGAATTGGGCGAGGGCTGCGCCGGCACGCGTTGCCAGCCGCCGGGGCAGGATGCGACGTAAGGGTAGTAGCCTTCCGGCTGGCTGCAGTGGTACCACCAGCCCTGCTGCGGCATGACGCCGTCCGGGCCGGGGGCGGGCACCGGGCCGTTCGGGCCTTGCTCGATGTATTGCGGCGGCGCCTCTGGCACCGCGACCACGGCGGGCGGGTAGTAGTACGGAGCGGGGTAGCCGTAGGGATAGCCGCCGTAGAATGCGCCCGGCCCGAGATAGATGCCGACGCCTACGCTGGTGCGTGTCTTGACCATGCCGTCGCGCAGATCGCCGCCATGCCAGGCGGCATCGTGGAGATCGGCCCGCCCGGCAAGGGCGGCGCCGCTGGCGGCCGTGGCCGCGAATGCCAGGGCGATCTGGCAGAGCATGCGCCCGTTCATGGTATCTACCTCTTCCCCGCGCGCGCCGCGGACCGGGTCAGCCGGCCGCCATCGCTGGCGGCCCGCAATCGTATTGAATACCAAATTGTCGCGCGCGGATGGCGGCGACGGCGTGCGTGGAAATGTGGCGTTACCTTTATTACCAGGGAAGCAATATGGCGTAAGAAGCGGCCGCGTCCGCCCTCGCCGGGCGTACCGCGGGCATCACGCAAGCCGTGCCGCGAGGACAGGGATCAGCCTGCCGCCATCCAATCCCCGGACTTGCCCCCATGCTTCTCCAGCAGCTTCACATTGCCGATCACCATGCCGCGGTCCACCGCCTTGCACATGTCATAGATCGTCAGCAGCGCGACCTGCACGCCGGTCAGTGCCTCCATCTCCACGCCGGTCTGGCCCCGGGTCTCGGTGCGCACGACACAGGCGACGGTGGCCGTGGCCTCGTCCAGCACGAACTCGACCGCCACCTTGGTCAGGCCGATCGGGTGGCACAGCGGGATCAGGTCGGCGGTGCGCTTGGTGGCCATGATCGCCGCCACGCGGGCGATGCCGATCACGTCGCCTTTTTTGGCACTGCCGTCGCGCACCAGGGCGAAGGTGGCAGGCTGCATGGTGATGGTGCCGGTGGCCACCGCGACGCGGTGGGTGCTGGCCTTGTCGCCGACGTCGACCATGTGGGCTTGTCCGGCGGTGTCGAAATGGGTGAGCTGGGTCATGATCGAAGGCTTCGGGCGAACTGCATGCATCGGAGTTGCCAGGGCCACCCGGAGGCGTCTGAACGACGCGTCCGATGGGAACGGCCACGGGAGGCCGCTATCATAGCAACATGCCAAAACACCCATCGCTTCGCAGCTCTGCCGCATGTGGCCGTGGCGCCGTGGCGGATGCCGTCCCTGCCGGTTCCGCGTCACATCGCGGCGCTGCCAGCCACTGCCGCGCCGGCGGCGCCTGGGCGCCCTGGCGGCGGCCGCTGGCGGCGTTGCTGGCGCTGACCTTCGCGGCACCGGCCTGGCCTCAGGGTACGCCGCGCACGGCGACCGCGCCAGCGGCGCCGGTGGCCGCGCCGCGCGCGCCGGCGCCGGCCACGTCGGGCGAAGCGGCCGACCAGGTCTACGACAACCTGAACCGCAGCGTGAAGGCGGGCCAGAAGTCAGAGTTCGGGCTGCGCACCAACAACGCCGTGGTCGAGGCGGGCGGCGTGCAGTTGCCGGACCTCGGCGACCCCTCCACCGCCGCGCTGTCGCCCGACATGGAAAAACGCCTGGGCGACCGCATCATGCGCGATATCCGGCGCGATCCGCTGTACGTGCCCGATCCGCTGCTGTCCGACTACCTGAATGCGCTCGGTTACCGGCTGGTGCAGGCGGCGCGGCGCCAGAGCATCTCGGGCTCGACCGGCGGCGGCACCTTCGCCACTGGCTTCGACCTGTTCGCGGTGCGCGACCGCAGCATCAACGCCTTTGCGCTGCCCGGCGGCTATATCGGCGTGCACACCGGGCTGCTGGTGCAGTCCGATACCGAGTCCGAGCTGGCCTCGGTGCTGGGCCACGAAATCGGCCACGTGATGCAGCGGCATATCGCGCGCGGCATCACCCAGCAAGACCAGTCGATGTGGATCGCGCTGGCGTCGATGGTGCTGGCCGGGCTGGCCGCCACGCGCAGCCCGGATGCGGCGGCGGCGCTGGCGATGGGCGGGCAGGGCGCCGCCATCGCCAACCAGCTGTCGTTCTCGCGCGGCGCGGAGCGAGAGGCCGACCGGGTCGGCTTCCAGATCCTGACCGCAGCGGGTTTCGATCCGCAAGGGATGCCCGATTTCTTCATGCGGTTGCAGCGCGCCTCGGGCACCGCCGAGAACTCAGTGCCGTCCTATGTGCGCACCCACCCGCTGACCTCCGAACGTATCGCGGACATGCAGGACCGCGTGAGCCATGCCAGCCAGCGCAAGGTGCCGAACACGCCCGAGTACGAATTCGCGCGCATGCGCGCCCGCGTGATCCAGGAAGCGTCGCCGAGCGACCTGCAGAACCTGCGCGCCGCGCTGCGCACGCAACTGGCCGGGGCGTCGGCGCTGCGCGCGCCGGCGGTGCACTATGCGCTGGCCTTCGTCGAGCAGCGCCTGCGCCGCTATCCGGCCGCCGAACAGGAGCTGGCCGAAGCCCGCCGCCTGTATGGCACCATCCCCGGCGCCAGCTCGGGCAGCCCGATGCTGGACGTGATGGCGGTGGAGCTGGCGCGCGCGCAGGGCCGCGTGCCCGAGGCGCTGTCGCAGGCCAATGCCTCGATGAAGGCCTTCCCGCTGTCGCACGCGGTGGCGGTGGCCTATGCCGAGACCCTGATCGGCGCCGGCCGCCATGAGGAAGCCGTGCGCTTCCTGCGCGAGCGCACGCGCCAGGAAACCGGCCGCAGCGAATGGTGGGAGATGCTGGCGCGCGCCTACGCGGGCCAGGGCAAGCGCCTGCAGCAACACCAGGCGCTGGCCGAGAAGTATGCGATGGACGGCGCCTACCAGGCCGCCATCGAGCAGCTGCAGATCGCGCGCAAGGCCGGCGACGGCGATTTCTATACGCTGTCCGAGGTCGATGCGCGCCTGCACCAGCTCGAGCGCCAGTATCGCGAGGACAAGCAGGACAACAAGGGCATGCCGAACTGAGGTTCGAGGTTGGTGCGGCTCAGCCGGCCGGCGCCGCCGGCTCGCGCACGAAGCCGAAGCGCTTCGGCACCTCGCTCTCGGCAATCGGCTCGATCGCCAGGTCGCGGCCATCGTGGTGGAACACGCCCAGGTCGGCGCCGCAGGCTTCGCCATGCCAGGTGCTGGCGCCGCTGAACTGCTCCAGGTCGTGGTCGTGCAGCAGCGCGGCCTGCAGCGCCGGCGCGGTGTCCGCGGCCATGCCGGCGACGCTGCCGGCCAGTACCACGTTGCCGTGCTCGTCGGCAAAGCAGGCCTGCAGCGTGAAGGATTGCCCCGTGGTGGTCTGCAGCGCGCCCTGGTGGAGCCGCACGATCCACGGCGCGTAGCCCAGCGCGACGAACACCCGCTGCGGCCCGTTCTGGAAATACCAGCAGCCGCGCTCGTCGCACTGGTAGTTGCGCTCGATAAAGCCGATCAGCGCTTCATGGCGGATGGGGTCGCCCGAGAGCCCGTGCTGCTGGGCATACTCATTGCGCAGCCGCCACTGCCCGCGGCGGTCCAGCGTGAGCCAGCCATAGACATTGGGCACGTTGGGCCAGCGTGCCATGGCCTGCCTGACGATGTCGTCCATCTCTGTCTCCCCGGCGGGCTTGGGAAGATGCCCGCCTTACATCATGCTGTCGAAGAATTGCAGGATCCGCGCCGGCAGCCACTCGATATGGCCGCCGAAGCGCCCGTCGGCCTGCAGCGGCATATGCCGGCGCCAGCCCGCGGGCGGCGTCATGAAGCCGACATGGCCCCCGTGCTCGGGCTGTTCCAGCCAGACCTGCGGGCTGGCGTCGGCGGGGCCGGGCAGGTGCCGCGCCGGCAGGAACGGATCGTTGCGCGCGTTGAGCACCAGCGTGGGCACGGCGATGTCGCGCAGTACGGGTTTGCTGGCGGCGCGGCGCCAGTAGTCGTCGGTATCGGCAAAGCCGTGCAGCGGCGCGGTGACGACGTTGTCGAAGGCGTACAGGTCGCGGCTGGCCAGCATCGTGTCGCGGTCGAACAGGCCCGGGAACTGCTCCAGCTTGGCCAGCGACTTGCGCTTGAGCGTCTGCAGGAACATGCGGGTGTAGACCAGGTTGAAGCCAGCCGACAGCGCCGCGCCGCCGGCGGCCAGGTCCAGCGGCGCGGAAATCGCCGCCGCCGCATGCACGTGGCCGGCAGTGCTGCCGTCTTCGCCCAGCATGCGCAGCAAGGCGTTGCCGCCCAGCGAGATGCCCACCACCAGCAGCTTGCGCCCGCCGGCGCAGTGGTGCTGGCGCATGCGCTCGAGCACCCAGCGGATCTCGGCCGAATCGCCCGAGTGGTAGAAGCGCGGCGCCAGGTTGAGTTCGCCGGAGCAGCCGCGGAAATGCGGGATCACGCCCTGCCAGCCGCGCAGCGACAGCGCATGCATCAGCGCTTGCGCGTAGTGGCTGCCGGAGTCGCCCTCGAGGCCGTGGAACATCACCACCAGCGGCGTGTCCGCCTGCACCGGGTGGGTGGTCCAGTCGAGGTCGATGAAGTCCTGGTCGGGCGTGGCCCAGCGTTCGCGGTGAAAGCGCACGCGCGGCGGGCGGCGCGAAAAGCGCGCGGGAATGATGGTCTGCGCGTGGCCCCCGCGTAGCCACCACGGCATCGGCAGGCTCGCGCAATAGCCCTGCGCCGGGGCGGCGGCGTCCTGGACGGCTTGCGGCAGGCGGTGGTGCGGAAGCTGCGTCATGCCGGCGATGTGGTAGCAACGGCCGCTGCGCGGCCGCGGTTTCAGTGCAATGCCTGGCCCGGCGTGGCGGCCACGGCGGCAACCTGCACCGCGTTGGCGGGGCTGCAGTGGATGTGGGCCAGGCGCCAGCCTTCGTGGTTCTGCATCAGCACGTAGGTGGTGTGCACATACAGGTCGGCCTCGACGCGGTCGCTGCCGAAGCGCAAGGCCTCGGTCACGTCGAAGATCGACACGGCCATCGATGCATGGCTGCTGGTCTCGATGGCGTCGACCAGCACCGGCTGCTCTTCCAGCAGTTGCGAGAAGGCCTGGCGCAGCTGTTCGTGGCCGATCAGGCGCTGCCCGTCGGGCAGCACGCAGGTGATCGAGTCTTCGTCCAGCCACAGGCGCAGCGCGCCTTCGGCGTCGCGCAGCTTCAGCGCTTCGCGAAAGGCGTCGACGATGTCTTCGGCGGAATCGAACAGGCGGGCAAAGCGAGGCATGGTGGCAATGGACGTGGCAAGGGCAGGGAAGTCAGGGCCGGTGCAGCAGCTTGCGCAGCTCGACGAAGACCATTTCCGGTTCGATCTCTTTCAGGCAGCGCAGGTGCCCCAGCGGGCACTCGCGCTTGAAGCACGGACTGCACTCGAGCTGCAGCCACATGATACTCGCTGCCTGTGACAGCGGCGGTGTGTGGCGCGGATCGCTCGATCCATACACCGCCACTTGCGGCCGGCCCAGCGCCGCGGTCACGTGCATCAGGCCCGAATCGTTGCAGACCGCGGCTTCGGACAGCGCCAGCAGGTCGACCGCGTCGTCGAGCGAGGTCTGGCCGCACAGGTTGCGCACGAAGGGGGCCTCGCTGACGATCTCCGCGGCGATCTCGGCATCCTTGGCCGAGCCCAGCGTGATCATCTGCGCGTACGGGTAGGAGCGCCGCAGCATCTGCGCCAGCCTGGCGAAATGGGCCGCGGGCCAGCGCTTGGCCGGGCCGAATTCGGCGCCCGGGCAGAACGCGATCACGCGCGTGTGCGGGGCGAGGCCGAAGCGCTCGGCGGTGGCGGCCACGCGCGCCGGGTCCACGCGCAGGCGCGGCTCGGTCAGGTTCTCGGGCAGGCGCGCGCCGGGCTTGAGCGCCAGGCGGGCGTAGTGCTCCACCATCGGCGGGCGGTGGTCGCGCGGCGGATTGGCGTGGCGCACGTTGAGCATGCCGAAGCGCGCTTCGCCGCGGTAGCCGATGCGCAGCGGAATGCCCGCCAGCCACGGGATCAGCGCCGACTTGAGCGAGTTCGGCAGCACGTAGGCCAGGTCATAGCCTTCGTTCTTCAGCTGCTGCGCGAACATCAGCCGCGCCGACAGCTGCAGCTTGCCGTGCGCAAGGTCCGACGGGAACACGCGGCCGATTTCCGGCATGCGCGCGAGCACCGGCGCGACCCACTTGGGCGCGAGGGCGTCGATGACCAGGCGCGGATGGCGCGCCTTGAGCAGCGCGAACAGCGGCTGCGCCATCAGGGCGTCGCCGATCCAGTTGGGGGCGATGACGAGGGCTTTCTTCATGGAAGGGGCGCAAGGAGCCGGCACCGGCGCAGCGGCGCGGACGCCGCCAACGCCAACGCTCCGGGGCGCCTGAGGGCGGCCCGGAGCGTCAGGATGGTGCGATGGCAGGCGGCTCGGGTCAGTGGTGGCCCTTCAGCACGGTGCCCGGCTTGAGCTTGTACACGGTGCCGCAGTAGGGGCACTTGGCTTCGCCGGTGTCCGCCACGTCCAGGAACACGCGCGGATGGTAGTTCCATGCCGGGGTGTTGGCGGTCGGGCAGTGCAGCGGAATGTCTTCGGCGCCGATTTCGATGATGGTCGCGGTTTGCGTCATGGTGTTGCAGGGAATAAAACTTATTGTTCGTCAAAACAAGGGCCGTGCAGCGCCCGCGCGGGCGGGCGACTGGCACGCGGGCAGCCGGCCGGTGCTCAGACCGACGTCAGCCACTTCTTGTACTTTTCGTCGGTGCCGCCGACGGCGGCAAAGAACGCATCCTGGATCTGCCTGGTCACGGGGCCGCGGCGGCCTTCGCCGATGATGCGGTCGTCCAGCTCGCGGATCGGCGTGACTTCGGCGGCGGTGCCGGTGAAGAAGGCTTCGTCGGCGCAGTACATCTCGTCGCGGGTGATGCGCTTCTCGCGCACCTCGATGCCCAGGTCGCGCGCGATGGTGAGGGTGGCGTCGCGGGTGATGCCGTCCAGGCATGAGGCCAGGTCCGGGGTGTAGATCACGCCGTTGCGCACGATGAAGACGTTCTCGCCCGAGCCTTCGCTGACGTAGCCGTCGGTGTCGAGCAGCAGCGCTTCGTCGTAGCCCAGGCCGGTGGCCTCCTGGTTGGCCAGGATCGAGTTGATGTAGTAGCCGCTGGCCTTGGCGCGCACCAGCGACACGTTGACGTGATGGCGGGTGAACGACGAGGTCTTCACGCGGATGCCGCGCTCCATGCCTTCCTCGCCCAGGTAGGCGCCCCACGGCCACGCGGCGATGGCGACATGGATGGTGTTGCCCTTGGCCGAGACGCCCAGCTTTTCCGAGCCGATCCACACGATCGGGCGGATGTAGCAGGATTCCAGGTTGTTGGCGCGCACCACCTCGCGCGTGGCGGCTTCCAGCGTGGCCTCGTCGAACGGCATGGCCATCTGGAAGATCTTGGCGGAATTGAACAGGCGGCGGGTGTGTTCCTTCAGGCGGAAGATGGCGGTGCCTTCGGGGGTCTTGTAGGCGCGCACGCCCTCGAACACGCCCATGCCGTAGTGCAGCGTATGCGTCAGCACGTGGATCTTGGCGTCGCGCCATTCGATCAGCTTGCCATCCATCCAAATCTTGCCGTCGCGATCCGCCATCGACATGTCTGTTCTCCCTGCGCCGTGGATATAGCAAAAACGATATTGTAAGCCCCGGGGGCATGGGTCACAACGCGGCGCGGGCGCCGCGGCGGTCTAGAATGCCTCTTTTTGTGGCGATTCCGTTCAGTTGGCCGCTCGTCGTTCCCGCGCAGGCGGGAACCCAGCGTCTTTGTCAGTTACTGGATAAGTCACTGGATTCCCGCCTGCGCGGGAATGACGGTTGGGTTGAACCCTCGTTCCATCGGATCATGCTGTGCCCCTGACCACACACAACGCCTCCAAATCGCCGCCCGAGTCAGCGTCCAATGAATCGCCGCCGGCCGACTGGCAGCAGGCGCTGGAAGCGCTGCGTGCCCTCGCCGGCACCGATCCCGCCGCGGGCGCGGCCGGGCCCGCGCGGCGCCTGCTGTGGGCGCTGACGCTGGACGCCGACGGCGCGCCCGGCACGATCGAGCCGCTGGAGCAGGTGCGCGGCGCGAAGGGCTGGGGCAAGCCCAGGCCGGTGCCGCTGGCGCGGATCGCCGAGGACGACCGGCTCGAACCCTGGGATGCACGCGTGGCGCGCGCCATCCGCCGCGACGCCTCGCACAACCGGCGCTACGTGCTCGACCGCGCCATGGCGGTCATGGCGCTGGCCGGGCACCCGGGCGTGGTGCTGGCCCACGCGCCAACCCAGACGCTGGAGGTGGTCGAGGACGCGCCCGCGCTGGAGGCGGTGCGCAGCGCCGGCCGCTACGTGCTGCGCCTGTTCCCGCCGGTGCGCGAGGCGCCGGCGCTGGAGGCGCTGCTGCCCGCCGCCGCGCGGCAGGAGGCCGAGGCGCTGCGCCAGCTCACGCTGCTGCGCGACGGCCCGCACCGGCTGCGGCTGATCCGCTATACCCCGGCCCAGTTCGAGGCCGCGCGGCTGATCGGCAACGGCCTGGCGATTCCCGAGGAAGGCCATGCCCGGCTCGACCAGACCCTGCGCGCGCTGGCCGGCCAGTTCCAGGTCCAGGCCGATGCCGCCGCCGGCTCGCGCACGGTCGAGGCCGAGCCGCGCCTGCGTGCCGAAGTGGCGCCGGTGGGGCGCGGCATCTCGCTGCGGCTTGTGGTGACACCGCTGGGCCCGCTGGGGCCGCGGCTGGCACCTGGCGCGGGGCGCGAGCGGCTGATGGCCGCGGTGCGCGGCGAGACCCTGTCCACCCAACGCGACCTCGACGCCGAGCTGGCCAGCGTGGCCGAAGTCTTCGCCGCGCTACCGCAGCTGGTGGCGCTGTCGCCGCCGGGCGGCGAGTACACCTGGTCTCTGGACGATCCCGAAGACGCGCTCGCGGTGGTCGAGGCGCTGCCGTCGCTGCCCGCCGTGCAGGCGGTCGAATGGCCGCGCGGCAAGGCGCTGCGCGTGCTGCCGGCCGACCTGCCGCAGCTGGGGGTGCAGATCGAGAGCCGCGGTGCGTGGTACAGGCTGGCGGGCGAGCTGCGCGTGGCCGAAGGGCTGGTGCTGGAACTGGGCAAGCTGATCGACTGGACTGCCGGCCATGCCGGGCGCTTCGTGCCGATCGGGCAGGGTGTCTACGTGGCGCTGACGCAGGTGCTGCGCGGCCGGCTGCGCGACCTGGCCGGCGTGGGCGAGCGGGTGCCTGACGGCATCCGCGTACCGCAGATGGCCACGCCATGGCTGGACGACGTGCTCGCCGGCGCGGGTGTCGATCCCGACGCGCATTTCCGCGCGCGCATCGCCCGGCTGCGCGCCGCGCGCGAGGCCGAGATCGCGCTGCCGGCCACGCTCGCGGCCGAGCTGCGCCCCTACCAGGAAGCGGGCTACCGCTGGGCCATGACGCTGGCCGCCTCGGGCCTCGGCGCCTGCCTGGCCGACGACATGGGCCTGGGCAAGACGCTGCAGGCGCTGGCCGTGCTGGTCGCGCGCGCCGGCGGCGGCGCGGCGCTGGTGATCGCGCCGACCTCGGTGTGCGGCAACTGGGCCGCCGAGGCGCGGCGCTTCGCGCCCACCCTCAACGTCCACGTCTATGCCGAGGGCGAGCGCGACGCGCTGCTGGCGCAGGCCGGGGCGCATGACCTGGTGATCGTCTCGTACACGCTGCTGCAGCAGGCCAGCCAGGAATTCTGCGCGCGCGAATGGCATACCGTGGTGGCCGACGAGGCCCAGGCCTTCAAGAACGCGGTCACGCGGCGGGCGCAGGCGATGTTCGCGCTGCCGTCGGGCTTCCGCATGGCGCTGACGGGCACCCCGGTGGAGAACCGGCTGGCCGAGCTGTGGTCGGTGATGCGGTTCTGCAATCCGGGGCTGCTGGGCTCTCTGGCCCGCTTCAACGAGCATTTTGCCAACCCGATCGAACGCGCCGGCAGCCGCGAGGCGCGCCTGCGGCTGCGCCGCATGATCGCGCCATTCGTGCTGCGCCGGACCAAGGCGCAGGTGCTGGACGAGCTGCCGCCGCGTACCGAACTG
This sequence comes from Cupriavidus taiwanensis LMG 19424, assembly GCF_000069785.1. NCBI lineage: Bacteria > Pseudomonadati > Pseudomonadota > Betaproteobacteria > Burkholderiales > Burkholderiaceae > Cupriavidus > Cupriavidus taiwanensis. The sequence continues at coordinate 530,141 of NC_010528.1, forward strand.
GTCATCCGGGTCGAGCCCGGGCCGGTGGAAGCCGCGCACTACGAGGCGTTGCGCCGCCAGGCCCAGACCGAGGCCGAGGCCGCGCTGGCACGCCTGGATGCAGCGCGCAAGGCCACCCGCGATGCGCCTGCCGGCGCCCGGGTGCCGGCGCAGGCCCAGCACCAGGTGCGCCTGCACGTGCTGGCGCAGCTGATGCGGCTGCGCCGCGCGGCGTGCGATCCGCGCCTGGTCACGCCGGAAGTGGCCGCCCAGCTGAGCGACCAGGGCGGCGAAGGCGCCAAGGTGCGCGCCTTCGTCGAACTGGCCAGCGGGCTGGCCGCCAGCGGCCACAAGACCCTGGTGTTCAGCCAGTTCGTCGATTTCCTGCAGCTGCTGCGCCAGGGACTGGAGCGCGCCGGGCTGGCGCTGCAATACCTGGATGGCGCCACGCCCGCGGCCGAGCGCACGCGCCGCGTGGCCGCGTTCCAGGCGGGCGAGGGCGATGTGTTCCTGATCAGCCTGAAGGCCGGCGGCTTCGGCCTGAACCTGACCGCGGCCGACTACGTCATCGTCGCCGACCCCTGGTGGAACCCCGCCGCCGAAGACCAGGCCATGGGCCGCGCGCACCGCATCGGCCAGCGGCGCCCGGTCACGGTGTACCGGCTGATCAATGCCGGCACCATCGAGGAGCGCATTGTCGAGCTGCATCGCGACAAGCGCGCGCTGGCCGATGGCCTGCTGGAGGCCGACGACGATCACGCCGCGGGCACCGGCGCGCCGCTGCCGGATGTGGACGAGCTGGTGGGGCTGCTGCGGCGCTGAACCACAGTGCCTTAAGGTATCAACCACGACTGTCATTCCCGCGAAGGCGGGAATCCAACGTCTTTCAACGTCCCCTTCGGGGATAAAGTCACTGGGTTCCCGCCTGCGCGGGAACGACGGCGTTAACTGAACGGCATGACACCACGCCCCGCCATATGCCCGCACGGCATACCTTCAGGCAAACTCAGTCGTTTGGTTTTGGCAGGAACCTTGCTATCTTGTTGCGCTGGCCCGGGGCTCAGATCCCGGCCATCGCTCAGGTCCGCCGCGAAGTCCGCCGCGCCGGGCCGCTTCCTTGTGACATTCACCGACGGTGCCCCCATGCCCAACTCGTCCCGACTGCTTCCGCGCTTGTCCTTCCGTTCCGTCGCCCGCGTGGCCGCGCTGTGCGCCGCCGTGGCCGGCACGGCCAGCCTGCCCGCCCATGCGCAGGGCGAATGGCCGACGCAGCCGGTGACGATCCTGATGGGCTTCACCGCGGGCTCCGGCGTCGACATCGTCGGCCGCACGCTGCAGGAGTCGCTGCAGAAGTCGCTGAAGACCACCATCGTCTATGACTACCGGCCCGGTGCCGGCGGCAACGTTGCCTCCGAGGTAGTGGCGCATGCCAAGCCGGACGGCTATACGCTGCTGCTGGGCACCGCCGCCACGCACGGCATCAACCCGGCGCTGTACAAGGCGCTGCCGTTCGATGCCGACGCCGATTTCACCCCGATCGCGCCGCTGGTCGAGGTCTCCAACGTGCTGACGGTCAACCCGGCGGTGCTCGACGTCAAGTCGGTCAAGGAGTTCATCGAGAAGGTCAAGGCCAATCCGGGCAAGTACAACTTTGCCTCCACCGGCAACGGCACCGGCACGCACCTGGCGTTTGCCGAGTTCAATGCGCGCGCCGGGCTGGACATGGTGCATGTGCCCTACAAGGGCGGCCCCGACGCGCTGCAGGCAGTGGTGAAGGGCGAGGTGTGCTGCATCTTCAACCAGGTGCAGAGCGTGCTGCCGCAGTTCCGCGCCGGCAAGGTGCGCCTGCTGGGCGTGACCACCAGGCAGCGCGTGCAGGTGATCGCCGATGTGCCGACCATTGCCGAGAGCGGCCTGCCCGGCTTCAACAGCACCATCTGGTTCGGCCTGTTCGGGCCCAGGGGGCTGGACCCGAAGATCGCGCGCAAGGTCAATGACGCGGTCAGGGTGGCGCTGGAAACGCCGGCGATCCGCCAGAAGCTTATCGATGCCGGCAACACGCCGCGGGTCGAGACCGTGGAGCAGTTCAAGGCGACGGTGAAGGCCGACCGCCAGAAGTGGGCGGGCGTGGTCAAGACCGTGGGCGCGTCGATCGACTGATGCGTCGACGGCGTGCGGGGCGCCGGCTGCGGCGCTAGGCCCGCACGCCAAGCCGCGTCAGCAGGTGCGCCAGCTGCGCCTGCGTGCCGGTGCCGGTCTTGGTGAAGATCGCCTTGAGCTGCGTGCGCCCGGTCTCGCGCCGGATGCCGATCAGCTCGCAGGCCTCGGGCAGGCCGATGCCCGTGGACAATTGCAGGGCCAGCCGGATCTCCGCCGGCGTCAGGCCGTAGAGTTCGCGCAAGACGGTGGGCAGCGTCATCGGTGCGGCGCCCGGCTCGTGTATCGCCACCAGCACGCTGGGGCGCTGCCAGTCCAGCGCCAGGTGATGGGCCGGGGGCAGCGGCATCAGGATCACCTGCGCCTGCCGGCCGGCGCTGTCGACGGCGCGCAGGGCCTGCGCCGGCTGCGCGCTGGCCGGGTTGCTCACCGCGCGCAGCGCGTCTGCGAACGGGCGCGACAGGGTCCAGCCGCCATCGTCGCGCGCGGCGCCTGGCGGCGCCGCGACGCTGGTCTCGATCGACACCGCCGGCAGCAGCCGGCGCACCCAGTTTTCGCCGATGCTGTTGGACAGCAGCGGCTTGCCGTCGTCGCGGAACACGATCACGCCGAACGGCAGCCGCTCCATCAACTGCGACGAGGCATGCGCCAGCGCCGACACCTGGTGGGTGCGCTCGCGCAGCGCCATGGCCTGGCGCATGTGCGGGATGGCCCAGTCGAGTGCGCGCGCGTCCTCGGGAGAGTAATGGTCGTGGCCATGCGGGCGCTGCAGCGACAGGAAGACGTCATAGTGCGGCTGGCGCTCGATCAGGCAGGCCATCACCGACGACTGTTCGATCGGGCGCAGGAACTCGCCGTAGAAGGGCGACTTGCGCATGACCTGCGGACCCAGCTCGCGCGAATCGATGTACCAGCTGCCCACCGCCATGCGCCGGGCGAACGGCAGCGCCGGGTCGATCGCGGCGAACTGTTCGCGGTAGGCGGCCACGGCCTCGGGCATCGGATTGACCTCCTGGTGCACCAGCACGCGTTCGTGCACCGTGTCGAGCACGAGCAGGTGGGCGTGGCTGCTGCCGCTGGCCTGGCACAGCGCGCCCAGGCTGCGTTGCCAGGCATCGGCGTCGAATATTCCCTCGTACAGCGCGCGAATGGTGTCGTGCATCTGTGTGTCGGTCATGGCTTCCCTTCTTCTTATTTCTTTTATTTTTAGCACTTTACCCGCGTGGCGGCGCGCGTGCCGCCGCAGCGGCCTCCGCCCGTAGCAGTGCTTGCGTATTCAGCCCTGGTCCAGCGCCGCGCCAAGGCGCGAGAGCAGATGCGTGAGTTGGGCCTGGCTGTTGCAGCCGGTCTTGTGGAATACCGCCTTGAGCTGCGTGCGCGCGGTTTCGTGGCGGATGCCGAGCTGCTGGCTGGCTTCGGGCAGGCCCTGGCCGTGGGCCAGCTGGACGCTCAGCCGGGTCTCGGCCGGCGTCAGCCCGTAGAGGTCGCGCAGCACCGGGCCGAGCAATAGCGGCGCGCGGTCCTGCTCGTGCACGATCACCAGTGCGGCCGGTTCCTGCCATTGCGCGGCAAAGGCGTGCGACGGCGGCAGCGGCAGCACGATGACCTGCGCCGAGGCGTCGCCGCTGGTGGCGCGCGCCGCCTGCGCGGCCACCGCGCGGCGCGGGTCGCAGGCGGCCTGGACCATGTCGGCGAACGGCCGCGACAGGGTCCACTCCGAAACCTTGCCGGCCGGGTCGAGACGCCGCGCCCAGCGTTCGCCGGCGCGGTTGCACAACAGCACGTGGCGCTGCGGCGAAAACACCAGCAGGGCGAAATTGAGCCGCTCCACCAGCTGCGTCGACAGCCGCGCCAGCACCGTCAGACCGAGCGTGCGGTCGCGCATCGCCATGGCGCTGCGCATATGCGGGACGATCCAGTCCAGGCCGCCGGTGTCGGCGCTCGAGAACAGCGGCTGCCGGCGCGCGCGCTGCATCGAGAAATAGACTTCGTAATGGGGCTGACGCTCGACCAGGCAGGCCACGTAGGAGCGCAGGCCATAGCGGTGGAAGAAGTCGCGGTAGAACGGATGGCGCGCCATGGTGCCTTCGCCCAGCTCGCGCGCGTCGATATACCAGTCGCCCGGCCGCATGGCCGGTGCGAACTGCTTGGCCGGGTCGATCGCCTGGTAGTCCGTTTCGTATTCGGTGAACAGCTCGACCACCGGATTGACGATCTCGTTGACGGTGATCTGGTCGCGCACCGTGTCCCAGACCATCATCGAGGCATGTGCCGCGCCCGCCAGCCCGGTCAGGGTGCGCAGGCTGTCCTGCCAGGCTCCCGGATCCAGAATGCCCTCGTACAAGCCGCGGATGGCTCCGTGCATGTCGGCTTCATTCATCTGACTTACCCCTTGCATTCGCGACAAAATAATGCGCGGCGCCGGTGGCGCGTCCGCTCGCGCCCCGGCATGCTTTGTTGTTCTGGCTGCTTGCGGCCGGCCCTATTGTCAGCTTCTTGCCGCCGCCGCTGGTCTTGGCCGTTTGTAAACCGGCTCTGGCGTGATTGCGTGTCTGTTGTAGCAGACGTTGCGTACATTACCGCACTTGGGGGTCTCGCGGAAAACGCCAGCGCCCCTTCTTTGGTGGGGAGTCGAGGCAGGCGGGGCCGCGTTGGCACTGGCCGGCGGGCTGGTTTGTGCCTTGCGGGCCGCATCATGGCCGGCGCCGGTCCGGATTCGGCAAAGGCCCGATCGCGTTCAGGTAAAATGCCGGTTTCCCCGAGTCCGTAGCGAAATCTCGCGCCATCCACCGTCATGACCTCTGTCCTGCGTCTTTCCGATCTGATTTCCCAAGGCAAACTCTCCGGCAAGCGGGTGTTCATCCGTGCCGACCTGAACGTGCCGCAGGATGACGCCGGCAACATCACCGAAGACACCCGCATCCGCGCCTCGGTGCCCGCCATCGAGGCCTGCCTGGCCGCCGGTGCTGCGGTGATGGTCACGTCCCACCTGGGCCGCCCGACCGAGGGCGAGTTCAAGCCCGAAGACTCGCTGGCGCCGATTGCCGCGCGCCTGTCCGAACTGCTCGGCAAGCCGGTCAAGCTGGTCCAGAACTGGGTCGACGGCGTCGAAGTGGCGCCGGGCCAGGTGGTGCTGCTGGAAAACTGCCGCGTCAACAAGGGCGAAAAGAAGAACAGCGACGAGCTGGCGCAGAAGATGGCCAAGCTCTGTGACGTCTATGTGAACGATGCCTTCGGCACCGCACACCGCGCCGAAGCCACCACCCACGGCATCGCAAAATACGCGCCGATCGCCTGCGCCGGCCCGCTGCTGGCGGCCGAGATCGACGCGCTGGGCAAGGCGCTGGGCCAGCCGGCGCGTCCGCTGGTGGCCATCGTGGCCGGCTCCAAGGTCTCGACCAAGCTGACCATCCTGAAGTCGCTGGCCGACAAGGTCGACAACCTGATCGTCGGCGGCGGCATCGCCAACACCTTCATGCTGGCCGCCGGCCTGAAGATCGGCAAGTCGCTGGCCGAGGCCGACCTGGTCGGCGATGCCAAGGCCATCATCGACATCATGGCCGAGCGCGGCGCCTCGGTGCCCATCCCCGTGGATGTGGTCTGCGCCAAGGAATTCAGCGCCACCGCCACCGCTACGGTCAAGGACGTCAAGGACGTGGCCGACGACGACATGATCCTCGACATCGGCCCGAAGACCGCCGCGCTGCTGGCCGATCAACTGAAGGCCGCCGGCACCATCGTCTGGAACGGCCCGGTGGGCGTGTTCGAGTTCGACCAGTTCGGCAACGGCACCAGGGTGCTGGCCGAAGCCATCGCCGAGTCGAAGGCGTTCTCGATCGCCGGCGGCGGCGACACGCTGGCGGCCATCGCCAAGTACGGCATCGCCGACCGCGTGGGCTATATCTCCACCGGCGGCGGCGCGTTCCTGGAGTTCCTGGAAGGCAAGACGCTGCCCGCCTTCGAAGTGCTGGAGCAGCGCGCCGCAGGCTGACGCATTCGCCCCGCGCCTGGCGGAGCCGTCGGCCCGCCGGTCGCGCAACACCGGCCGTCGGGCCATCGAGCGCTGAAACCAGGAAACCCCCGCATGACCCGCTCCACCAAGATCGTCGCCACCATCGGCCCCGCCTCCAGCTCGCTGGAGATCCTGACGCGCATGATCGCGGCAGGGGTCGACGTGGTGCGGCTGAACTTTTCGCACGGCACCGCCCAGGACCATCTCGACCGCGCCCGGCTGGTGCGCGAGGCGGCGCAGGCATGCGGGCGCGAAGTCGCCATCATGGCCGACCTGCAGGGTCCCAAGATCCGCGTCGGCAAGTTCGAGCACGGCAAGATCCTGCTCAAGGCGGGCGAGCCCTTTATCCTCGATTCCAATTGCAAGCTGGGCAACGAGGAGCGCGCCGGCCTGGACTACCAGGACCTGCCGCGCGACGTGGGCCCGGGCGACCTGCTGCTGCTCAACGATGGCCTGATCGTGCTGGTGGTCGACCGCGTGCTGGGCAACGAGATCTTCACCACCGTGCGCGTGGGCGGCGAGCTGTCCAACAACAAGGGCATCAACCGCCAGGGCGGCGGGCTGTCGGCGCCGGCGCTGACCGCCAAGGACATGGAGGACATCAAGACCGCCATGGCGCTGGGCGCGGACTACCTCGCGGTGAGCTTCCCCAAGAACGCCACCGACATGGAAATGGCGCGCCAGCTGGCCGCCGTGGCCGGCCAGCCGCACGGCCACCGGGCCCGCATGATCGCCAAGATCGAGCGCGCCGAGGCGATCCATCCGGGCGTGCTCGAAGAAATCCTGCAGGCCTCCGACGGCATCATGGTGGCGCGCGGCGACCTGGCCGTGGAGGTCGGCAATGCCGCCGTGCCCGCGCTGCAGAAGCGCATGATCAAGCTGGCGCGCGAGGCCAACAAGCTGACCATCACCGCCACCCAGATGATGGAAAGCATGATCGTCAACCCGGTGCCGACGCGCGCCGAGGTCTCGGACGTGGCCAACGCCGTGCTGGACGGCACCGATGCCGTGATGCTGTCGGCCGAGACCGCCGCGGGCCGCTACCCGGTGGAAACCGTCGAGGCCATGGCCGCGGTCTGCATCGAGGCCGAGAAATCCGAGGTGGTGCAGCTCGACACCGATTTCCTGAACCAGACCTTCTCGCGCATCGACCAGTCGGTGGCGATGGGCGCGCTGTTCACCGCCTATCATTTGCAGGTGAAGGCGATCGCGGCGCTGACCGATTCGGGCGCGACCGCGCTGTGGATGAGCCGGCACCGCATCCATGTACCGATTTACGCGATGACGCCCAACCTGGCGTCGCAGCGCAAGATGCAGCTGTACCGCAATGTGGTGCCGCTGCCGTTGCAGTCCAGCACCGACCGCGATACCGCGCTGGAGCAGGCCGAGGAGCTGCTGCTGGCGCAGGGCGTGGTGCAGCGGGGCGATTTCATCGTGCTGACCATCGGCGAGCCGATGGGGCAGCCGGGCGGTACCAACACCCTGAAGATCGTCAGGGTGGGGCATTGAGCGCCGACAGAAGAATACCGAGACATCCCATTTTCATTTAGGAGTTAGACATGCCACTCGTTTCGATGCGCCAGCTGCTGGACCACGCAGCCGAGAACAGCTACGGCCTGCCGGCCTTCAACGTGAACAACCTCGAGCAAGTGCAGGCCATCATGCAGGCGGCCGACGAGGTCAACGCTCCGGTGATCATGCAAGCCTCGGCCGGCGCCCGCAAATATGCCGGCGAGCACTTCCTGCGCCACCTGATCGAGGCCGCGGTCGAAGCCTATCCCCACATCCCGGTGGTGATGCACCAGGACCACGGCCAGTCGCCGGCGATCTGCCAGGCGGCCATTGACCTGGGCTTCTCGTCGGTGATGATGGACGGCTCGCTGCGCGAAGACGGCAAGACCCCGGCCGACTACGAATACAACGTCGACGTGACCCGCAAGGTGGTGCAGCTGTCGCACGCCATCGGCGTGACCGTCGAAGGCGAACTGGGCTGCCTGGGCTCGCTCGAAACCGGTGAAGCCGGCGAGGAAGACGGCATCGGCGCCGAAGGCAAGCTGGACCACTCCATGCTGCTGACCGATCCCGAGCAGGCCGCCGACTTCGTCAAGGCCACCCAGCTCGACGCGCTGGCCATCGCCATCGGCACCTCGCACGGCGCCTACAAGTTCACCCGCAAGCCGACCGGCGACATCCTGGCGATCAACCGCATCAAGGAAATCCACGCGCGCATCCCCAACACCCACCTGGTGATGCACGGCTCCTCGTCGGTGCCGCAGGAACTGCTGGAAGAGATCCGCAAGTTCGGCGGCGACATGAAGGAAACCTACGGCGTGCCGGTCGAGGAAATCCAGGAAGCGATCAAGTACGGCGTGCGCAAGATCAACATCGACACCGACATCCGCCTGGCCATGACCGGCGCGATCCGCCGCTTCTTCGTCGAGAACCCGAGCAAGTTCGACCCGCGCGAATACCTGAAGCCGGCCCGCGAAGCCGCCAAGCAGGTGTGCAAGGCACGCTACCTCGCGTTCGGCTGCGAAGGCCAGGCCAGCAAGATCAAGCCGGTGGCGCTGAGCGAGATCGCGCAGCAGTACAAGTCGGGCAAGCTGGCGCAGGTCGTGCAGTAAGTTTTAATCGTCGTTCCCGCGCAGGCGGGAACCCGGCGTCTTTAACGCGGCGCTGACCAAAGGCAAAAGTCACTGGGTCCCCGCCTCCGCGGGGACGACGCATTTTTGAGCGTCAGTGTTTTTTGCGGACGCTGTGCTTTACCTCCGCTCGATCGGAACCATCATGACCAACGCTCTCTACCAGTCCTCCATCAACTCGCTGCCGCTGCTCGGCCACGGCAAGGTGCGCGACAACTACGCCGTCGGCAACGACAAGCTGCTGATCGTCACCACCGACCGCCTGTCGGCGTTCGACGTCATCATGGGCGAGCCGATCCCCGACAAGGGCCGCGTGCTGAACCAGATGGCCAACTTCTGGTTCCGCAAGCTGGCGCACATCGTGCCGAACCACGAGACCGGCATCGCGCCCGAGACCGTGGTGGCCGCGGATGAAGTGGAGCAGGTCAGGGGCCGCGCCGTGGTGGTCAAGCGCCTGAAGCCGATCCTGGTCGAGGCTGTGGTGCGCGGCTACCTCGCCGGCAGCGGCTGGAAGGACTACCAGGCCACCGGCAAGGTGTGCGGCATCGAGCTGCCGCCGGGCCTGCAGAACGCGCAGAAGCTGCCCGAGCCGATCTTCACGCCGGCGGCCAAGGCCGAGATGGGCGAGCACGACGAGAACATCTCGTTCGCCGAGGTCGAGGCCCGCATCGGCATCGCGCTGGCGCGCCAGATGCGCGAGATCTCGATCCGCCTGTACAAGGAAGCGGCCGAGTTCGCCGCCACGCGCGGCATCATCATCGCCGATACCAAGTTCGAGTTCGGCCTGGACGACAACGGCGTGCTGACGCTGATGGACGAAGTGCTGACCGCCGACTCGTCGCGCTTCTGGCCGGCCGATTCGTACCAGGTGGGCACCAACCCGCCGTCGTTCGACAAGCAGTTCGTGCGCGACTGGCTGGAGGCCGTGCGCATCGACGGCAAGCCCTGGCCCAAGACCGCGCCGGCGCCCAAGCTGCCGGACGACGTGATCGAGAAGACCGCGGCGAAGTACCGTGAGGCGCTGACGCGCCTGACGGGCGAGGAATTGAAGTAAGACTCTCCTGTCATTCCCGCGAAGGTGGGAATCCAGCGTCTTTTGCGCCGCGTTGAAGCCGAAGGCAAAGTCACTGGGTTCCCGCCTTCGCGGGAACGACAATCAAAGGAACGAAGAAAGTGAGCAAGCAAGACAAGCCGCTCGTCGGCGTCGTAATGGGCAGCAGCTCCGACTGGGACGTGATGCAGCACGCCGTGGCGATGCTGAAGGACTTCGGCGTGCCGTTCGAGGCCCAGGTGGTGTCCGCACACCGCATGGCCGACGACATGTTCCGCTATGCCGAGAGCGCGCGCGGCCGCGGCATCCGCGCCATCATCGCCGGCGCCGGCGGTGCCGCGCACCTGCCCGGCATGATCGCAGCCAAGACCATCGTGCCGGTGTTCGGCGTGCCGGTGCCGTCGAAGTACCTGCGCGGCGAGGACTCGCTGCTGTCGATCGTGCAGATGCCCAAGGGCGTGCCGGTCGCCACCTTCGCCATCGGCGAGGCGGGCGCCGCCAATGCCGCGCTGCATGCCATCGCCACGCTGGCGACGACCGACGACGCGCTGGCCGCCGCGCTGGAAGCGTTCCGCGCGAAGCAGACCGAAGCCGCGCGCGCCATGACCTTGCCGCTGTAATGCTGGCGCTGTAATTCTCCGGACCTTCCGAACCTCAACGCGGAACCGAGCAATGCCTACCGATATCCATCCCTACCTCTCCGAAGCCCACACGCCGGAATCGCGCGCCGAGTTCGGCGTCGACCGTCCCGACGCGCCCATCCTGCCGGGCGCGTGGCTGGGCATGCTGGGCGGCGGCCAGCTCGGCCGCATGTTCACGCATGCGGCGCAGGCGATGGGCTATCGCGTGTGCGTGCTCGACCCCGACCAGGACAGCCCGGCGGGCGTGGTGGCCGACAAGCACATCTGCGCGGCGTACACCGATGAGGCCGCGCTGGCCGAGATGGGCAAGCTGTGCCAGGCGGTGAGCACCGAGTTCGAGAACGTGCCGTCGCTGTCGCTGGACCGGCTGGAGCAGCTGGGCGCGTTCGTTGCCCCGCGCGGTTATTGCGTGTCGATCGCGCAGAACCGCATCGGCGAGAAGAAATTCTTCGCCGCGTGCGCCGAGCGCACCGGCGTGCCAACCGCGCCGCACTGGGTGATCCAGCACGATGCGGATGTCGACCAGCTGCCCGACCACGTGCTGCCCGGCATCCTCAAGACGGCGCGCATGGGCTATGACGGCAAGGGCCAGGCGCGCGTGAAGACGCGCGACGACGTGCGCGCCGCGTGGAAAGCGATGCAGCACGTCCCATGCGTGCTGGAGCAGATGCTGCCGCTGGCGTACGAGGTGTCGGTACTGGCCGCGCGCGGCGCGGACGGCGCCACCGCGACCTGGCCGCTGGCCGAGAACGTGCACCGCGACGGCATCCTGTTCTCGACCGAGATGCCGTCGACCAGCGTCTCGCCCGAAATCGCCGAGCGCGCCCGCGCCGCCGCCGCCGCGATTGCCACCGAGATGGGCTATGTCGGCGTGCTGTGCATCGAGTTCTTCGTGCTGACCGACGGTTCGCTGGTCGCCAACGAAATGGCGCCGCGCCCGCACAATTCCGGCCATATCACCATGGACGCCTGCGAGACCAGCCAGTTCGAGCAGCAGGTGCGCGCCATGGCGCGGCTGCCGCTGGGCAGCACGCGCCAGCATTCGGCCGGCAAGATGCTGAACCTGCTGGGCGACGTGTGGTTCGAGTTCGGGCTGGAGCGCACGCCCGCGTGGGATGAGGTGGTGGCGCAACCCGGCGCCAAGCTGCACCTGTACGGCAAGAGCGATGCGCGCCCGTCGCGCAAGATGGGGCACGTCAACTGCATCGGCGAGCATGCCGAAGCCGCCGATGCTGCCTTTACCGCAGCCGCGCAGGCACTGCATATCCCGCTCTGACGCAAGGAACACGATGTCGCCGCGCACGCCCACGGCTGCTGAACTCGATGAAGCCGTCCGCCTGCTCGAGGCCGGGCAACTGGTCGCCTTTCCGACTGAGACCGTCTATGGCCTCGGCGCCGATGCCGAAAACCCGGCGGCGGTCGGCCGCATCTTCGCGCTCAAGGGCAGGCCGTCGAACCACCCGGTGATCGTGCACGTGGTCGATGGCGCGGATATCGGCTACTGGACCGACGACGTCCCCGCGGCCGCGCAGCAGCTGATCGACGCCTTCTGGCCCGGCCCGCTGACGCTGATCCTGAAGCGCGCCGCGCATATCGATGCTGCGGTGGCGGGCGGGCAGGACAGCATCGGCCTGCGGTGCCCGTCGCATCCGGTGGCGCAGGCGCTGCTGTCGCGCTTCAAGCGCGGCCGCGGCGGCATTGCCGCGCCTTCGGCGAACAAGTTCGGCCAGGTCAGCCCGACCACGGCGCAGCATGTGCGCGAGGAATTCGGCGACGCGGTCTATGTGCTGGAGGGCGATGGCGTCGAGGTCGGCATCGAATCGACCATCGTCGACCTGTCGCGGCTGGACCAGGGCATCGGCCCGGTGCTGCTGCGCCCGGGTGCGGTCACGGTGGGGATGCTCGCGCAGGTGCTGGGCGAAGCCCCGCTGCCGCCGGATGCCGCCGCACCGCGCGCGTCGGGCACGCTGAAGGCCCACTACGCCCCGCACACGCCGCTGCTGCTGGCCGATGCGCAGGCTGCCGCCGCGCGCCTGGAAGCGCTGCCGGCGGATGCCCGCGTGGCATGGGTCGGCCGCGCGCCGCTGGCGGACCAGCGCTGCACCTGGGTGCAGGCGCCGGGGGATGCTGCTGCGTATGCGCAGGAGTTGTACCGGCTGCTGCGCAAGCTGGATCGGCAGGGGTATACGCAGCTGGTGTTCGAGGTATTGCCCGAAGGGCAGGACTGGGCCGGGGTAAGGGACCGGCTGGAGCGGGCGGCAGCGGCGTTTGGGGGGTAGGCGGGACGATGGTTTGCGTGGGGGATTACTTCGTTGAAGCTTTGGCCCTTTCCCCCACCTTGCGAGGGATGTCGGCAGCTCCAACGCTCTCGCATACCCGCGTTTTGCTCCCTCTCCTGCCTGCGGGAGAGGGCCGGGGGAGAGGGCCGGCGTGTGCCAAGCACGCCTACGTCAACATTACCCCCCCCAACAACCGCAACGCCGTATACACCGCCATCCCCACCACAATCATCCCCACCATCTTCCTGGTCACCAGGTAGAACACCGTCGCGGCCACGCCCGCCATCAGCTTGTAGTTCGAAAACGCCACGGTGAAATGCCCCTGCCAGGTCATCAGGTCCGGCAGGATGATGGCGGCCAGCGCCGCTGCCGGCGCATAGCGCAGCGCGCGCTGGATGCGGTCCGGCACGGTGATGTGCTCGCCGGCCATCAGGAACAGCGCGCGCGTAATCACGGTGACGACCGCCATGCCGACCAGCGCGATCCAGACTTCGGTATGGCTCATGCGCGGTCTCCGGGTACGTCCGCCGGCTCAGGTGCCGGCTTGGAAGCGGGCTTTGAAGCGGGCTTGGCCAGCGGTGCCTGCCGGCGCCGCTGGATGCCGCGCAGCGCGGCTCGCGCGGCCAGTTCGTCGCTGGCCATGCCGGCAGCGATGGCACCGACCACCGCCACCACCAGCCCCAGCCGGTACGGCAAGTCGAAGCACAGTAGCGCCAGCACCGCGGAAATCACCACTGCCATCAGCGTCGAGCGCGAATTGATGGTGGCGATCATCACCGGGATCAGCGCCATGGTGCCCGCCAGCCCCAGGCCCCAGCTGTCCGGGAACAGGCTGGCCAGCACGATGCCGATGATCGACGACACTTGCCACATGCAGAAGTTGGTCAGCGCCATGCCCCAGAAGTAGCCTTCCTTGCCGGGCTCATAGCCGGGCGTGCTGTACTTCTGCAGGAAATAGACGAAATGCAGGTCGCCGTTGAAGAAGCCCAGCACCGTGCGACGCGCCAGCGTCAGGTAGCTGAAATGCGGCTGCATGCCGGCGCTGAAGATGACGAAGCGCAGGTTGACCATGGCCGCGGTCAGCCAGATGGTCCACAGCGGCAGCCCCGCGGCGAACAGCGGCAGCACCGCCAGCTGCGCCGAGCCGGCGTAGACCAGCAGGGACATGCCGATGGCTTCTGGCACGGTCAGCACGGATTTGCTCATGGCCACGCCGGTGACCAGACCCCAGGAAAATACCGCGGGCAGGGACGGGGCAAAGCGGCGCGCGCCGTCGAGAAAGCCGGCGCGTTCGGCGGGTGCGAAGCGATGCCAGAGGCGCAACCACACCGGGGGTTGTCGGGAAGTCATGTCAGAGGAAGCGGGGGCGATGCGGCCCGGGGCCGCAGGCCGGCCCGGAAGGCTGCCGCCGCAGGACGCGGCTGGCACCCTGGCATTATAGGGTGGGATGGCGGACTGGTAAGCGAGTGCTTAACAAAATGCCGTCGCGGCGTTGGCGGCAGGCCACGGCGCCGCGCCGTAGCCGGTCCGGCGGGGTGTCAATGCGCCCCGCGGTACACCCACTGCAGCAGCGCGTCGTGCGCCTCCTGCGCCTGCGCGGCGTTGGCATGGTTGATCATGCTCACCACCACGTAGCGGCCGCCTTCGGCGGCATCCACGTAGCCGGCCAGCGCGCGCACATCGGCCAGCGTGCCGGTCTTCAGGTAGCCGCTGCCGGCCGCACTGGCGCGGGTCAGGCGGTTGCGCAGCGTGCCGTCGACGCCCAGCACCGGCAGCGAGTCGATCAACACCGGCCCCACCGGGCTGGCCGCGGCCTGCTGCAGCAGCCGCGCCATGTCATAGGCGCTGATGCGTTCCGCGCGCGACAGGCCCGAGCCGTTGTCCAGCACCAGCCCCGGCATGTCCAGCCCCTGCCGCGCCAGCCAGCGCTGCACCACGCGGATCGAGCGCCCGGTGCTGGCAGGCCCGCCGCGGTCCATCTCGGCGCCGAGCGTCAGGAACAGCTGCCGCGCCATCACGTTGTTCGAGAACTTGTTGATGTCGCGCACGATGTCGGCCAGCGGCAGGCCGTAGTGGCGCGCCAGAAGCACCGCGCCGCGCGGCACCTTGCCGCTGCGCAGCGCGGGCAGGCGGGCAAAGCGCCCGCCGGCGCGCTGCCATTCGGCGACAAAGCCGCCCCAGGTGAATTCCGCATGCGACAGCGTGGCGATATTGAGCACGTGCTCGCCGCAGTCGCTGGCATAGTCGCCCGAGAACGAGGCCAGCACGGTGCCGTCGGCCTGCGGCAGCACGGTCGGGCTGGCGCTGCTCTGCCAGTCGCCGCAGCGGCCGTTGGTGAGCGTGAGCCGGTTGTCCAGCTTCAGCTGCGCCAGCTCCGGCGTGACGCTGACGGCCACGGTCTGCGTGGCCGGGTCGGGCGTCAGCGTGAATGACAGCGTCTTGAAGGCGTAGAGCAGCGCATCGGGGCCGACGTTGTAGGCGCGCTGCACCTCGCCGTCGATGGTGCCGTTGCTGTCCAGGCCATCGGCAAAGTAGCTGCGGTCCAGCACCAGGTCGCCGTTGATGGTGGTCGCCCCGGCAGCGCGCGCCCGCGCCACCAGCTTGGCCATTTCCTCGGGCACCAGCTTGGGATCGCCGTGGCCGCGCAGGTACACGTTGCCGTTGACGGTGCCGTCGAAGCCGGGCTGCGCGTCGGCGTAGAGCGAGGTCTGCCAGCGGTAGTCGGGCCCCAGCAGCTGCAGGCCGGCGAAGGTGGTGACCAGCTTCATGGTCGACGCCGGGTTCATCGGCTGCTGCGCGTTCCAGCTCGCCCGCGCGCTGCTGTCGCCCAGCCGCACCACGTAGAAGCTGGCGGCCGCGGCCGGCACGCCGGCGCGGCGCAGCGCCGCGGCCACCGGCGCGGGCACGCCGGCGTTGAGCAGCGCCGGATCGGCCGCGACCTTCTGCGCTTTTGCGGGCTTGGCCGCCTTGACCGCTTTGGCGGTCTTGGCAGGCGGCTTGGCGTAGGCCGGTGTCAGTGCCGGACCGCCGGCCAGCAGCACGGCGGCAAGGAGGGGCGAGAGCAGCGGCGACAGGCGGCGCAGCAGGGCGCCGGGTCGCGCTGCGGTGGGCGCGGCGAGGGTCTTGGGCATGGCGGCCATGTTAACGCATGGCCGCCCGCAAGCGGCTGACAGTGACGCTGGCGCCGCGGTTCAGCCGGCGCGCGGCGGGGCCAGCCGTGCCAGCAGGGCTTTCAGCGTGGCCTGCTCGGCTTCGCTCAGCGCCGAACTGACGTGGGCGTCGTGCGCCACCACCGCCTGCGTGGCCGCTTCGAGCGTGCGGCGCCCGGCCGGCGTCAGCACCAGGCTGTAGGCGCGCCGGTCGCCAGCCGCGGGGCGCCGCGCCACCAGCTTCATGGCTTCGAGCGCGTCCACCAGCAGCACCGCGCCCGAGCGCGCGATGCCCAGGATCTGCGCCAGCTCGGTCAGCTTCAGGTGCGGGTTGCGCGAGATGATTACCAGTGCCGAGAAGCGCGGCGGCGTGATCTGCCACTGCGCCAGCGACTGCACGAAGTCTTCGTAGATGCGGATCTGCGCGCGGCGGATGGCATAGCCGACCAGGTCGTCGAGCACGCCGTAGTCGATGTTCGGCACATGCGGGTCGAAGCCGCCATCGGCACCATCACCGGCGGCCGGGTCGGGCGCCAGCGCATCGCGCGTCCTGCGCCGCGCGGGGGCTGCGGCGGTGCGGGCCCGCCGCGCGGGGGTGGCGGGCGGTGTGCCGGATGCGTCGGGAATCATTTGAGCAGTTTCCAGTTGCCGTTCTCAATTGTCACCATAACCCGTCCCCGCTGGTCAAAGCCATAGTGGTCTTGCGCACTGAAGTTCAGCACCCCGTGCGAGACCACGATGTCGCGCTCGGTCTCCAGCGCGTGGCGCAGCGCCTGGCGGAAGGCCGGCGTGCCGGGACGGGCCTGCTTCAGCGCCACCGGCACGATGCGCTCCAGCACCAGCCCGGCATCGTAGGCATGGGCGCCGAACTGCGTGCGGGTCTCGGCGCCGTACTGCTTCTCATAGCGGGTGACGTAGTCCAGGGCGGGCTTGCGCACCGGGTCGCCCGCGGGCAGCTGCTCCGGCACGATGACCGGGCCGGCGGGCAGGATCGCGCCGTTGACCAGGCGCCCGCCGATGCGGATCAGGTCCCGGGTGGCCGCGCCGTGGGTCTGGTACAGGGTGCCGCCGTAGCCGCGCTCGCGCAGCGTGGTGTGCGGCAGCGCGGCGCCGGTGCCGGCGCCGGCGATCAGGATGGCATCGGGCCTGGCGGCGATCAGCTTGAGCACCTGCGCGGTCACGCTGGTGTCGGCGCGGCCGTAGCGCTCGGTGGCGATCAGGCGGATGCCGTTGGCGGTGGCGGCGGCGGTGAAGTCCTTCAGCCAGGTCTCGCCGTAGGCGTCGGCAAAGCCGATAAAGCCCATGGTCTTGACGCCGTGGGTCTTGGCGGTGGCGGCCACGGCATTGGCCATCAGCCGCACCGGCTGGGCCAGGCGGAAGGTCCATGCGCCACGCCCGGGCTTGAGCTCGATCGGCGAAAACGCCAGCTGCACGGTCTGGGCTTCGTCGGCCACCTCGGCAATGGCGATCGACGGCGCCACCGCGGACGAGCCCAGGATGATGTCGACCTTGTCCTCGGCGACGAAGCGGCGCGCCGCCTTGGCGCCCTGCGTCGGGTCGGAGGCATCGTCCAGCACGATGTAGCGCACCGGCTCGCCGCCGATCCGTTGCGGCAGGTAGGCCAGCGAGTTCTTCTGCGGAATGCCCAGCGAAGCGGACGGGCCGGTGGTGGACAGGCTGACGCCGACGGTGATGTCGGCCAGGGCGGTGGTGGCGGTGAAGGCTACGGCGATGCCGAGTGCGAGGCGGGCGAGCCTGGCAGCGGTCTGGGACGTCATGGTTGTTCTCCTCGACGCTGAGTGAATTGATGTGTTTTCAGGCTTACGCCTTGCCCTGCATCGACTGCCGGTCGAAGCCCGCCAGCTGCTTGTACCGCAGCGAAATCGCTTCGAGCTCGGCGCGCGGGATCACCTGGTCGATATCGCTGAATCCCTGCGGCGCGCGCTCTTCAGCCAGCTGCATCACCTGCTCCGGCCCGTTCATGCGGTTGCGCAGCACAATGCCGGCGGTGCGCGGCAGGCGTTCTGCCTCGTATTCGCGCAGGGCGTAGCCGGTGTCGCGGGTGCCGAGCAGGCTGTCGACCAGGTAGCGCGCGTCGAGGATGGCCTGGGCGCTGCCGTTCGAGCCGATCGGGTACATCGGGTGGGCGGCGTCGCCCAGCAGCGTGACGCGATCGAAAGTCCAGCGCGGCAGCGGGTCCTTGTCGACCATCGGAAACTCGTAGATGGCGCCGGCGCCGTCGATCAGCGCGGGGATGTCGATCCAGTCCCACTGCCAGCCGGCAAAGCGCGCGCGGAACACCGCTTTGTCGACCTGCTTGTTCCAGTCGCTGCGCGGCGGGGTGTCGGGCACGCTGTCGGGCACGCGCAACTCGGCAATCCAGTTGACCAGCGCGCGCCCCTGGCGGCGCAGCGGTTCGGAGATGGGGTAGGCGACGAACTTCTGGTCCTGGTGCCCGGCCATGAACATCGAGCGACCGTCCAGGTAGGGTGGCGCCTCGGTAACCGCGCGCCACAGCAGCCGGCGCGAAAAGCGCGGCAGGTCGCCGGCGGGATAGAAATGGCGGCGCACCGCCGAATGGATGCCGTCGGCGCCGACCAGCACGTCGGCGCTGGACTCGACCGCGGCGTTGTCGGCGCGGCGGCGCAGCATGAAGCGCGCCTGGCCATGCGCGCCGGTGTCCAGCACGGTATCAAAGCTGTGGCCGGTATGAACCGCGCCGGCCCCCAGGCGCTCGACCACGGTGCGGTGCAGCAGCATCTGGAACTCGCCGCGATGGATCGAAAACTGCGGCCAGTCATAGCCGGCGGCAAGACCGCGCGGCTCATGCCAGATGCGCTGGCCCAGCTTGTTGTAGTACGACAGCGACGAGGTCTCGACGGCGATGGCGGCGAGCGCATCGCGCAGGCCCAGCTCGGACAGCACGCGCACGGCGTGCGGCAGCAGGTTGATGCCGACGCCGAGCGGGCGCAGCGATTCGCTGGCTTCCCAGACTTCGGCCTCGATGCCGTGGCGGTGGCACAGCAGCGCCAGCGTCAGCCCGCCGATGCCGCCGCCGGCGATTGCGATCTTCATGGTGTCTCCCCGCGGGCAGGTCGCGCCGGTACGCAAGCGCGGGCGCTTTGCATCCGGTCGAATTGAATTTGTTATTGAGTATAACAATTCGACCGAATCCCCTGCAGATAAGGAAAAACCCGCGGGGAGCGGGTTTGATAGGAAGTACAGGTAGCGTGCCAATCACTACCGTCATTCCCGCGAAGGCGGGAATCCAGCGCCTTTCAAGTCCCCTTCGGGGATGAAGTCACTGGGTTCCCGCCTTCGCGGGAACGACGTGTCAGGGTCGTGAAAACCCCGCGCTCAGCCCAGCGCGGCGTTTTCCGGATTAGCCGGGGCCGCGGACTTTGCCTTGAGCGACGGCACCGGGAACACGATGTCGTACAGCCAGTTGTACACCAGCGCATAGACCATGTAGAAGCCGGCCACGGCGATGTCCATGATGAGCGCATCGATCAGGCTGATGCCGAGGTACCACGCCAGTGACGGCAGGAACACCACCAGCAGGCCCAGTTCGAACAGCACGGCGTGCAGCACGCGCACCGGCACCGATTTGCGCAGCTGGCCGGTGAAACGCAGCATGCCCTTGTCGAACAGCACGTTGTACAGGTAGTTCCAGCCGGTGGCGACCAGCGAGGCGACCGCGCCGATCAGTCCCATCTGGTGCAGTTCATAGCCGAAGGCCCAGCTCGCCAGCGGGGCGAAAATCAGCAGGCCGACCACCTCGAAGCCAACGGCATGGCGAATCCGGTCCCTGGTATTGCGCATGATTTCTCCTTGCGGGCAAAGACGATGGGGCCTAGTCTATCTGCTCGGCAGGGATTGCCAAGTTGGATACTATCGGCATAACAGATAGATGAAGGGGTGGGGTTGCGTATGAGTCTCTCGCTGGAGCAATTGCAGGCCTTTGTCGCCGCGGCCGACACCGGCTCGTTCTCGGCCGCCGCGCGCCGGCTGGGCAAGGCCCAGTCGGTGGTCAGCGCGGCGGTGTCCAACCTCGAGATCGATGCCGGCAACGCGCTGTTCGACCGCACCGGCCGCTACCCGGTGCTGACCCCGGCCGGCGAACGGCTGCTGGCCGAGGCGCGCGTGATCCTGGAGCGCTGCGAGCATTTCCGCGGCGTGGCCAAGAGCCTGGGCGAGGGCGTGGAGACGCGGCTGGTGCTGGCGGTCGACGAGCTCTATCCGGAAGAGACGCTGGGCGCGCTGCTGGTGGAGTTTTCCGGGCGCTTCCCGGCGGTCGAGCTGGAACTGCTGTTCCCGCTGATGGAGGATGTCAGCCGGCTGGTGCTGGAGGGCGGCGCCGACCTCGGCATCATGTGGCGCCAGGAAGTGCTGCCGCCGGAACTGGGCTTCCATGCGCTCGGCTGGATGCCGATGCAGATCCTGTGCGCGCCCGACCATCCGCTGGCGTCGCAGCGGGTGGACTGGGAAGAGCTCAAGCGCTACCGCCAGCTGATGGTCGCGACCCGCACCGACAGCGAGGAAAAGATGCGCCTGCGCGTGGCCGCCGACGTGTGGTGGGTGGAAAGCCAGTGGGTGATCGTCGAGCTGGTCAAGCGCGGGCTGGGCTGGGCCTTCGTGCCGTGGCACGTGGTGGCCAATTCGCCGGCCGCGGCGCAGCTGGTGTCGCCGCCGCTGGCGTTCCAGCAGCAGGACTGGCCGGTGGCGATGGAACTGGTGTGGCACAAGCAGCGGCCGCTGGGCAAGGCCGCCACCTGGCTGCGCGAGCGCATCTGCGCGCAGCCGCTGCCGAGCGCGCCGCAGCGCGGCGGCTAGCGCTGCCCGATGGTGGCGGGCGCGGCGGCTTGTCCGCTGTCGCTGTCATTGCCGCTGTCACTGGCGCTACCGCCAGCACCTGCCGGCTGCGCGTGCCAGCCGCCGCCCAGCGCCTTGATCAGCACCACGGCAGCGGTGTACTGGCGCCCGGTGATCGACAGCGCGGTGCGCTCGGCAGTGTAGGCGCTGGTCTGCGCCGTCAGCACGTCGAGCAGGCCGGCGGTGCCGGCGCGGTAGCGGTTGTTCACCAGTGCCAGCGCCTCGCGCGCCGAGCGCAGCGCGTCGTTCTGCACCACCGCCTCCTGTTCCAGCAGACGCTGCGCGGCAAGGTTGTCCTCGACTTCCTGGAACGCGCCCAGCACGGTCTGGCGGTAGTTGGCGACGGTCTGGTCGTAGGCCGCCACTGCCTGCGCCTTGGCCGCGCGGCGCGCGCCGCCGTCGAACAGCGTGCCGGCCAGGCCGCCGCCGATCGACCAGATCCGGTCCGGCAGCGACATCCAGCGCGCCAGCGTGCTGGCGGTCAGCCCGCCGCTGGCCGACAGCGACAGGGTCGGATAGTAGGCCGCCTGCGCCACGCCGATCTGCGCATTGGCCGACGCCATGCGCCGCTCGGCCGCGCCGATGTCGGGGCGGCGCTCGAGCAGTTGCGACGGCACCGCGGCCGGCACGCGCGGTGGCGCGGCGCGGAACTCGCCCGCGGCCAGCGACAGCGCCGCGGGCGGCTTGCCCACCAGCACGGCGATGGCATGCTCCAGCTGCGCGCGGGTGATCTGGATGTCGATCTGCTGCGCCTGCGCGCTCTTGAGCTGGGTCTCGGACTGCAGCACGTCGGAGCGCTGCGCGGTGCCCGCCGCGTACTGGTTCTGCACCAGCTGCAGCGACTTCTGGTAGTCGGCCACGGTGCGGTCCAGCAGCGCCTTCTGCGCATCGGCCACGCGCAGCAGGAAGTAGCTTTGCGCCAGCGTGGCCTGCGTCGACAGCAGCGTTGAAGCAAGGTCGGCCTCGCTCGCCTGTGCGCTGGCCTCGCTGCTTTCCACCTGGCGCCGCACGCGGCCCCAGACGTCGAGTTCCCAGGTCGCGCCCAGCGTGGCGTTCTGCCCGTTGAGGGTGTTGCCGCTGGCACCGCGCGCGCGCGAGGCGCCGGCCTGCGCATCGACCAGCGGGAAGAAACCCGCGCGCGCCGCCTGCAGCGATGCCAGCGCCTGGCGGTACTGGGCCTCGGCGGCCTTGATGTTCTGGTTCGAGATCTGCACCTCGGCCATCAGCGCATCGAGCTGCGCGTCGCCGAACACGGTCCACCAGTCGGCGCGCGCCAGCGCATCCTGCGGTTCGGCCGGCTTCCAGTCGCCGGTCCAGGCCGGGGTGGCAGTATCGGCCGAGGCTTCCTTGAACTCTGCCGACATCGGCGCGTCGGGACGCTGGTAGTCGGGGCCGACAGCGCAGCCGGCCAGCAGCAGCGCGCATGCGAGCGGCAGCGGCAGGGCAGGGGTCAGGAAACGGGTAAAAGCATTCATGTCGAGTCTTCGCAAATCTAGACGGCGGCCGGCTGGTCAGGCGTGCCGGTACCACGGCGGCGCTGGCGCCAGGCCCTGACCTTCAGGCGCCAGCGGTCCAGCGTCAGGTAGACCACCGGCGTGGTGTACAGCGTCAGCAACTGGCTCACCACCAGCCCGCCGACGATGGAAATGCCCAGCGGCGCGCGCAGCTCGGCGCCGTCGCCGCGGCCCAGCGCCAGCGGCACGGCGCCCAGCAGCGCCGCCATGGTGGTCATCAGGATCGGGCGGAAGCGCAGCAGGCAGGCGCGGTAGATGGCGTCGCGCGGCGACAGCCCCTCGCGCCGCTCGGCGTCGATGGCGAAGTCGATCATCATGATCGCGTTCTTCTTGACGATGCCGATCAGCAGGATCACGCCGATCAGCGCGATGATGCTGAAGTCGGTCTTCGAGGCCAGCAGCGCCAGCAGCGCGCCCACGCCGGCCGACGGCAGCGTCGACAGGATGGTGAGCGGGTGGACATAGCTTTCATACAGCACGCCCAGCACGATATAGATCGTGATCAGCGCCGCCAGGATCAGGGCCGGCTGGCTCTTGAGCGAGTCCTGGAACGCCTTGGCGCCGCCCTGGAAGTTGGCGCGCAGCGTTTCCGGCGCGCCGATGCGCGCCATCTCGCGGTTGATGGCGTCGGTCGCCTGCGACAACGAGGTCCCTTCGGCCAGGTTGAACGAGATCGTCGAGGCCGCGAACTGGCCCTGGTGGTTCACGCCCAGCGGCGTGCTGCTCGGCGTCACGCGCGCGAACGCCGCCAAGGGCACGCGGTTGCCGTTGCCGGTGACGACATAGATGTCCTTGAGCGCATCGGGGCCCTGCAGGTATTCCTGGCTCAGTTCCATCACCACGCGGTACTGGTTCAGCGGATGGTAGATGGTCGACACCAGCCGCTGGCCGAAGGCATCGTTCAGCACCGCATCGACCTGCTGCGCGGTCACGCCCAGCCGCGAGGCCGCGTCGCGGTCGATGATGACCGAGGTCTGCAGCCCCTTGTCGTTGGTGTCGGTGTCGATATCCTCCAGCCCCTTCAGGTTGGACAGCGCCGCGCGCACCTTGGGCTCCCACGCGCGCAGTACCTCCAGGTCGTCGGACTGCAGCGTGAACTGGTACTGCGAGCTGCTCTGGCGCCCGCCCACGCGGATGTCCTGCACCGATTGCAGGAACAGGCTGGCGCCGGGCTCCTTGGCCAGCTTGCCGCGCAGGCGCGCGATGATGGCGTCGGCCGATTCCTTGCGCTCCGACAGCGGCTTGAGCGTGACGAACATCTGCCCGGTATTGCGCTGCGAGCCGCCGGTAAAACCCGTCACGTTGACCACCGCCGGGTCGGACTGGACGATCTTGATGAAGTTGTCGAGCTTGCCGCGCATGGCCTGGAACGAGGTGGCCTGGTCGGCGCGAATAAAGCCGATCAGCCGGCCCGTGTCCTGCTGCGGGAAAAAGCCCTTGGGCACGATCACATACAGGTAGACGTTGAGCGCGATGGTGGCGATCAGCACCAGCCACACCAGCGGGCTCAGCCGCAGTGCGGTCGACAGCGAACGTGCATAGCCGTCATGCAGCCACTGGAACATGCGCTCGGTGGCGCGGAAGAAGCGTCCCTGCTTTTCCGGTTCCACCGGCCGCAACATGCGCGCGCACATCATCGGCGTGGTGGTCAGCGAGACCACCAGCGACACCAGGATCGCCACGGACAGCGTGATCGCGAATTCCTGGAACAGGCGGCCGACGATCCCACCCATCATCAGCAGCGGGATAAACACCGCGATCAGCGACAGGCTCATCGACAGCACCGTGAAGCCGACCTCGCGCGCGCCGCGCAGCGCCGCCGCCAGCGGCTTCATGCCTTCCTCGATATGGCGCGAGATGTTCTCGAGCACCACGATGGCATCGTCGACGACGAAGCCGGTGGCGATGGTCAGCGCCATCAGCGACAGGTTGTTCAGCGAGAACCCGGCCAGGTACATCACCGAGAACGTGCCGATCAGCGATACCGGCACCGCCACGCTGGGAATCAGGGTGGCGCGCACGTTGCGCAGGAACACGAACACCACCATGATCACCAGCGCCACCGAGATCATCAGCGTGTGCTCGACCTCGCGCAGCGAGGCGCGGATGGTGGGCGTGCGGTCCATCATCACGTCCATCGAGATCGCCGCCGGGATCATCTTCTGCAGGTTTGGCAGCATCTCGTTGACGCGGTCGACGGTCTCGATGATGTTGGCGCCGGGCGAGCGGTTCAGCACCAGCAGCACCGACGGCTTGCCGTTGGCCGAGCCCGCGTTGCGGATGTCCTGCACCGAATCGACCACGTTGGCGACGTCGCGCAGCCGCACCGGCACCGCGAACGAGTTTGGGCCGCTGGTGGCGCTGGTGCCGCCGGTGGCGCCGCTGGTGATGGTGGTGGTGCCGCTGCTGGTGGTGAGCGTGGTCACGGTGACGCCGTTGACGACCTTGGTGCTGACGCCGCCACTGGCGGTCGCGTTGGCGGTGCTGGCGATCAGCGCGCCCGCCGACGCCGACGAGTAGGTGCCCGGCGTGGCGTAGCGGATGATCAGCGGCATGTAGTCTTCCGCCTTCATCGCCTGGTCGTTGGCGTAGACCTGCCAGTTGTTGCTGGCGTTTTCCAGCGTGCCCAGCGGCCGGTTGGCATTGGTCGCGCTGATGGTGTTGCGCACGTCCTCGAGCGAGATGCCGTAGTTGTTCAGCGCGGTCGGATTCAGCTCGACCCGCACCGCCGGCAGCGAGGCGCCGCCGATGGTGACCTGGCCCACGCCTTCGACCTGCGACAGCTTCTGCGCCAGGATGGTCGAGGCCGCGTCGTACAGCTGCCCGCGCGTCATGGTCGGCGAGGTCAGCGCGATGATCATGATCGGCGCGTCGGCCGGGTTGACCTTGCGGTAGGTCGGGTTGTTGGGCAGGCTGGTCGGCAGCGTCGCGCGCGAGGCGTTGATGGCCGCCTGCACGTCGCGCGCGGCGCCGTCGATATCGCGCGACAGGTCGAACTGCAGCGTCACACGGGTCGAGCCCAGCGAGCTGCTCGAGGTAATCTCGGTCACGCCCGCGATGGTGCCGAGCGCGCGCTCCAGCGGCGTGGCGACGGTGGCGGCCATCGTTTCCGGGCTGGCGCCCGGCAGCGACGCCGACACCGAGATGGTCGGGAAGTCCACCTGCGGCAATGGCGATACCGGCAGCAGCCGCAGCGCCGCCAGCCCCGCCAGCAGGATGCCCAGCGTGAGCAGCGCGGTCGCGACCGGGCGGTGGATAAAGGCAGCCGAGAGATTCATCGTTACACCGGCTCCTCGCCCGTGCCGCCTTCCTCCGGATCGCCGAAGCGGCGCTTGCGCCAGCCTTTCACGCGCGTCGCCACGCGGTCGAACGCCAGGTAGATCACCGGCGTGGTGAACAGCGTCAGCACCTGGCTGACCAGCAGGCCGCCCACCATGGTCACGCCCAGCGGCCGGCGCAGCTCGCTGCCGATGCCCGAGCCCAGCATCAGCGGCAGCGCCGCCAGCAGCGCCGCCATGGTGGTCATCAGGATCGGGCGGAAGCGCAGCAGGCAGGCCTGGAAGATCGCGTCGCGCGGCGACATGCCTTGCTCGCGCTCGGCCTCTAGCGCGAAGTCGATCATCATGATCGCGTTCTTCTTGACGATGCCGATCAGCAGGATGATGCCGATGATGGCAATGATGCCCAGGTCCATGCCCGCCACCAGCAGCGCCAGCAGCGCGCCCACGCCGGCCGACGGCAGCGTCGACAGGATCGTGACCGGGTGGATGGTGCTTTCATACAGCACGCCCAGCACGATATACATGGTCACCACCGCGGCCAGGATCAGCCACAGCGTGTTTGACAGCGACGCACGGAACGCCAGCGCCGCGCCCTGGAAGCTGGTCTGCATCGAGATCGGCAGGCCCAGCTCCTGCTCGACCCGGGTGATCTTGTCGACCGCGGCGCCGAGCGATTCGCCATGCGCCAGGTTGAACGAGATCGTCGCCGCGGGGAATTGCCCCTGGTGGTTGATCACCAGCGGCCCGGTACGCTCGGTGATGCGCGCGAACGCGCCCAGCGGCACCTGTCCGCCGGACGAGGAGGGCAGCCGCAGCTCGGCCAGCGATTGCGGGCTGGTGCGGAATTCCGGCATGGTCTCGAGCACCACGCGGTACTGGCTCGACTGCGTGAAGATGGTCGACACCAGCCGCTGGCCGAAGGCGCTGTACAGCGCGCTGTCGATCACCGCGGTGGTGATGCCGAAACGCGCCGCGGCGTCGCGGTCGATGTCGACATAGGCGCGCAGGCCGTTGTTCTGCTGGTCGCTGGTGACATCGCGCAGCTCCGGCTCCTGGCGCAGGCGCTCGACCAGCTTCGGCACCCACGCCGCCAGCGTCGCGGGATCGGGGTCTTCCACCGTGAACTGGTACTGCGTGCGCGAGACCTTGTCCTCGATGGTCAGGTCCTGCACGGGCTGCGTGAACAGCGACACGCCGCCGAGGCTCTGCACCGATTGCTGGAGGCGCTGGGTGACCACGTCGATCGGGTCGCGCTCGCCCTTGGGCTTGAGGTTGATCAGCATGCGCCCGGCGTTGAGCGTGGCGTTGCTGCCATCCACGCCGATGAACGACGACAGGCTGGCCACTGCCGGGTCCTGCATCACCACCTTGGCCACCGCTTCCTGCTTGCGCGCCATGGCGTTGAACGAGGTGGTCTGCGCGGCCTCGGTGATGCCCTGGATCACGCCGGTGTCCTGCACCGGGAAGAAGCCCTTGGGCACCAGCAGGTACAGCAGCACGGTCAGCGCCAGCGTGGCCACCGCCACCACCAGCGTGGCCTTCTGGCGGTCGAGTACCCACTCCAGGCCTCGCCCGTAGCGTTCGATCACGTTGTCGAAGAAGCGGCCGGTGGCGCGGTGGAAGCGCGATAGCTTCTCCTCCGGCACATGGTGCAGCAGCCGCGCGCACATCATCGGCGTGAGCGTCAGCGACACCACCGCCGAGATCAGGATCGACACCGCCAGCGTGATCGCGAACTCGCGGAACAGCCGACCCACCACGTCGCCCATGAACAGCAGCGGGATCAGCACCGCGACCAGCGAGAAGGTCAGCGAGATGATGGTGAAGCCAATCTGCTTCGAGCCCTTGAGCGCCGCCTGCATCGGCGAATCGCCCTTCTCGATGTAGCGCATGATGTTCTCGATCATCACGATCGCATCATCGACCACGAAGCCGGTGGCGATGGTCAGCGCCATCAGCGTCAGGTTGTTGATCGAGAACCCGGCCAGGTACATCACGCCGAACGTGCCCACCAGCGACAGCGGCACCGCCACGCCCGGGATGATGGTGGCGGGGATATTTCGCAGGAACAGGAAGATCACCAGCACCACCAGCGCGATCGCCAGCAGCAGCTCGAACTGCACGTCCTCGACCGAGGCGCGGATGGTGGTGGTGCGGTCGGTCAGCAGCTGCACGTGCACCGACGCCGGCAGCGCGTTCTGCAGCTGCGGCAGCAGCGCCTTGATGCGGTCGACCACCTCGATCACGTTCGCGCCGGGCTGGCGCTGGATGTTGAGCACGATCGCGGGCTTGTCGTTGGCCCATGCGGCCAGGCGGCTGTTCTCGGGGCCGTCGACGATCTCGGCCACGTCGGTGATGCGGATCGGCGCGCCGTTCTTGTAGCCGAGGATGATCTGGCGGTATTCGTCGGCGGAGCGCAGCTGGTCGTTGGCGTCGATGGTCGACGCGCGCTGCGGGCCGTCGAAGCTCCCCTTGGCGCCGTTGACATTGGACGCGCCGATGGCGGTGCGCAGGTCGTCGATCGACATGCCCAGCGACGCCAGCGCGGTCGGGTTGGCCTGGATGCGCACCGCGGGACGCTGCCCGCCGCTGATGGTGACGAGGCCCACGCCCTGGATCTGCGAGATCTTCTGCGCCACGCGCGTATCGACCATGTCCTGCAGCTTGGGCAGCGGCATGGTGTCGGACGTCATGGCGATGGTCATGATCGGCGCGTCGGCCGGGTTGACCTTGCTGTAGACCGGCGGCATCGGCAGGTCCGACGGCAGCAGGTTGCTGCCGGCATTGATGGCGGCCTGCACCTCCTGCTCGGCCACGTCCAGCGGCAGCGTCAGCTCGAACTGCAGCGTGATCACCGACGCCCCTCCTGACGAGGACGACGACATCTGCTTCAGGCCCGGCATCTGGCCGAACTGGCGCTCCAGCGGCGCGGTCACCGACGAGGTCATCACGTCGGGGCTGGCGCCGGGGTATAGCGTGGTGACCTGGATCGTCGGGTAGTCGACCTCGGGCAGCGCCGACAGCGGCAGCAGCCGGTAGGCCACCAGCCCGGACAGCAGGATGGCCAGCATCAGCAGCGCCGTCGCGACCGGGCGCTCGATGAAGAGGCGGGACGGGTTCATGCGGCGTCCTTACTGCTGCGGCGCGCGCGCGGCCGGTGCGCTGGCGCCGGCTTCGCGGTGGCGGCGGCGTTCGCCTTGCGGTGCCGAAGCGCTTGCAGCGCCTGTAGCGCCGGCATCGGCCTGCGCGCCGCTGGCACCGCCGGCACCGCCCGCACCGCTCGCACCATCGCGATGGCGCCGCCCGCGCGCGCGCGGCTGGCTGGCCGGCACCACCGCGGCCGCGCGTGCCGCCGGGTCGACGGTTTCGACCGTCATGCCTTCCTTGAGCCGGTCGGCGCCGTCGACCACCACGCGCTGGCCCGGCTCGAGCCCCTTGAGCACCGCGGTGCGGGCGCCGTCGCCGGGGCCCAGCTCGACCACCTGCACCTTGACCTTGCTGGCTTCGTCGACGGTATAGACGAAGGTGCCCTGCTGGCCGCGCTGGATCGCCGCCACCGGGATCACGGTGGCGTCCCGCAGCGTGTCGACGCGCGTGCGGACATTGACGAACTGGTTGGGGAACAGCATGCCGTCGGCATTGGGGAAGACCGCCTTGAGCTTGACCGTGCCGGTGGTGGTGTCGATCTGGTTGTCGGTGGTCAGCAGCGTGCCTTCGCCCAGCTGGTTGCGCACCTGGCGGTCCCAGGCCTGCACCGGCAGTTTCTCGCCGGCGTTGAGCTTCTTCAGTACCGAGGGCAGGTTGTCCTCGGGGATGGTGTACATCACCGCGATCGGCTGGATCTGCGTGATCAGCGCGATGCCGTTGGTGTCGCTGGTGTTGACGATATTGCCGGGGTCGACCTGGCGCAGGCCGATGCGGCCCGACACCGGCGCCACGATCTTCGTGTAGCCCAGTTGCAGGCGCGCGTTGGCGACGTTGCCCTGGTCGGTCTTGACCACGCCCTCGTACTGGCGCACCAGCGCGTCCTGGGTATCGACCTGCTGCTTGGAGATCGAATCCTGGCCCAGCAGCGTGCGGTAGCGCTGCTGGTCCAGCTTCGCGTTCTGCAGCAGCGCCTGGTCGCGCGCCAGCTGGCCCACGGCCTGGTCGAGCGCGGCCTGGAACGGGCGCGGGTCGATCTCGGCCAGCACGTCGCCGGCCGTGACCATCTGGCCTTCCTTGAACAGCACCTTGAGCAGCGGGCCGGACACCTGCGCGCGCACGGTCACGTTCGAGACCGGGGTCACGTTGCCCAGCCCGTTCAGGACCACGTCCATGTCGCGCTGGGCCACGGTGGCGACCACCACCGGCGAGCGCGGCATGCCGGGGCGACCGCCAGGGCCGCCAGGGCCGGCGGCGGCCGGTCCGCTGGCACCGCCGGGCCCGCCCGGGCTGCCCTTGGAGGCGTCGCCGCGGTGCGCATGCCAGTACCAGGCGCCGCCGGCCAGCAACAGCACCAGCAGCCCGGCATACAGCCGGCGCCGGTTCCGGCGCGGCGGGGTGCCGGACGAACCGGGCGGGGGGGAAGACGGGGACGGGGTAGGGTTAGGTTGGCCGTGTTCGGGGTTGGACATGTCCGCAATCCTGGGGACGGCGCGCCCGGCGCACCGTCATGTGTTCTGCTGGCAAGTGACGATGCCGCAGTATGCCGCATCGCACGCATTGCAATGGGCGCCGGCCGGCCTTGCGGGGCAGCGGGCCCGAGTGCCGCGCGGCGCGCATGGGGCGGCGCCGGCGGCAAGTCATGCGGCAAGGATAATGTGCGGGCGCGGACGCCCGTATTTCCGCGTCCGGCCGATTTATTACAGAGGATTACCAGGACCCCGGGTGTAACCTGCGGAAACAAAACCGTCCGGCCCCGCCGGCGTATGTGGCGCCGGGGCTGACTATCATGTGCCTATGCGAACGAACCAGCCTACCCAGATCCTCGTCGTCGACGACGATCCCGAACTGCGCGATCTGCTGCGCGAGTACCTGACCCAGCAAGGCTTCGCCGTCTCGGTGATGCATGACGGCGACGGCCTGCAGGCGCGCCTGGAGCGCGAGCGGCCGGCGCTGATCGTGCTGGACCTGATGATGCCCAAGGTCGACGGCCTGACCGCGCTGCGCAACCTGCGCGCCAGGAACGACGATATCCCGGTGATCCTGCTCACCGCCCGCAGCGACGAGATCGACCGCATCGTCGGCCTGGAGATCGGCGCCGACGACTATCTCGGCAAGCCATTCTCGCCGCGCGAGCTGCTGGCGCGGATCAACGCCGTGCTGCGCCGCAAGCTGGCGCGCCCGGCGGCGGCGCCCGAGGACCGCGAGTCGGTTGCGTTCGGCCCGTTCCGCGTCAACTTCCGCCAGCGCACGCTGGCGCGTGCCGGCCAGGCGCTGTCGATCAGCGATACCGAGTTCGCGCTGCTCAAGCTGCTGCTGATGCATCCGCTCGAAGTGCTGTCGCGCGAGCGCATTGTCGAGCTGATGTACGGCAGCGCCAGCGGCATCAGCGACCGCGGCATCGACGTGCAGATCTGGCGCCTGCGCCGGCTGCTCGACGAGGACGCGCAGCGCCCGCGCTATATCCAGACCGTGCGCGGCCGCGGCTACACCTTCGTGCCTGACGAAGCGGAAGAGATTCCCGCGGGCCTCCCCGAATAACCCGGCGCCGGCCATGCGCCGGCGCTGCTGGCGCCCCGCATCCGGCGCCACCAGGACCTGCTTCCCGATGAAGTTGCGACGTATCGATACCCTGTTCGGCCGCATTGCGCTGCTGATCGCCGCGGTGCTGGTGATCAGCCATTTCTCGTGGCTCGCCATCCTGCGCATGGACCGGCGCCAGCAGCAGGTCGACTATTCGGTGGAGCAGATGCTGTTCCAGCTCGACAGCATCGAGCGCGCGCTCGACGCGCGGCCGCCGGCGAAGCTGCCCAGCCTGGTGGAAACCGCCAACACCGCCGATGCCGACGAGCACGCCACCGCGCCCAAGGGCGGGCGCTCGCGCCGGCTGGTGGAGCAGTTCATCAGCCGGTTGCCGCAAGGCACCGAGATCCGGCTCGAGGACGAGACCACCCCGCGCATCTGGATCAAGCTGCCGAGCCGCGCCGACTGGATCGCGATGCCGATCCTGTGGGTCCACAACCCGCCGCCGGACAACCGGCTGGTGCCGGGGGTGATGCTGGTGGTCGGCGTCGCCATCGTCTTCGCCGTGCTGATCGCGTGGCAGATCCAGCGGCCGGTGCGCGACATGGCCAACGCAGCGGCGCTGCTGTCACGACAGCACGCCGTGCCGCCGCTGCGCGAGCGCGGGCCGCACGAGCTGCGCCAGCTGATCGAGCGCTTCAACCGCATGGTGGCCGACCTCGCGCGCATCGACCAGGAACGCAACACCATGCTGGCCGGCATCGCCCATGACCTGAAGACGCCGCTGGCGCGGCTGCGCCTGCGCGCCGAGATGCTGGCCGATCCCAAGGCGGCCGCGGGGGTCACGCGCGACGTCGATTCGATGGCGGCCATCGTCGAGCAGTTCCTGAGCTTCGCGCAGACCAGCGAGTCGACCGCGCGGCCGGTGCCGGTGGACCGGCGCGTCAACGAGCTGGCCGCCTCGCTGGCCGAGCAAGAGCGCCAGGTGGTGCTGTCGCTGGACGCCGGCGAAGGCTTCCGCATGATCGCCACGCAGCTGGACCGCATCGTCGGCAACCTGGTCGACAACGCCTACGCCTACGGCAAGCCGCCGGTCTGCATCGCGACCTCGCGCACGCCGGACGGCTACATGCTGGTGGTGGAAGACCAGGGCGACGGCATTCCCGACGACGACAAGGAACGCGCCACGCTGCCGTTCGTGCGGCTGGATCCGGCGCGCGGCGGCAATGCGCATTCCGGGCTGGGGCTGGCGATCGTCGACCGGCTGGTGCGGCAGGCGGGGGGAAAGCTGAACCTGGTGAATGCGGAAGGGGGCGGGCTGCGGGTGGAGATGCTGTTTGGGGCGGCTACGGTCTAGTGACCGTTTGGTAAAAACCGTGTAGTGCGGTACGGCTGGGGCTTGCCACCACCCCTGGCAAAGGCTCCCCTCTCCCGCAAGCGGGCGAGGGGAGCAAACCAGCAGCGGTCGGACGCTCTCAGCAGTTTGCGTTCACACCTTCAAACCTTCTTCTTCTCCCCGATCCGGCTCTCCTTCCCCGCCAGCAGCTTGGCGATGTTCTGCCGGTGCCGCGCAATCAGCAGCACGCTGATCACGAAGATCGCGCCGGCCATCACATCCACGCCGTTCATCAGCACGTGGAAGAACGGCGCGAAAATCGCCGCCACCAGTGCCGCCAGCGACGAATAGCGGAAGAAGAACGCGATGATCAGCCAGGTGGCCAGCGTGCCCAGGCCCAGGATCGGGTCGATCGCCAGCAGGATGCCGGCCGCGGTGGCCACGCCCTTGCCGCCGGCAAAGCGGTGGAACACGGGGAACAGGTGGCCCAGGAACACCGCCAGCGCCACCATGGCGAGACCGGTGTCGTTGAGGCCGTGCGCCGGGCCGAAGCGCGCCGCCAGCCACACCGCCAGCCAGCCCTTCAGGGCATCGCCGATCAGCGTCAGGATCGCGGCCTTCTTGTTGCCGGTGCGCAGCACGTTGGTGGCGCCGGGGTTGCCCGAGCCGTAGGAGTGCGGATCCGGCAGCCCCATCAGCTTGCTGACGACCACAGCGAAGGAAACGGAGCCGATCAGGTAGGCGGCAAGGGCGAAAAGCAGATTGGCCATGTGGAGTGGGATGTTTTCAGGCTGGCGCGATTGTAGCGCGGCAGGGGCCTCGCCACGACCGTGACTTCCCCGATTGGCGCGGAGGCTTGCTTCGGCCTGAAGTGGGGCAAGACGGCCGCAAGGTCAGTCCGGCAGCGCGCACTGAACCGGCTGCGCGTCGAGCAGCGTGGGCAGCAGTTTCGGGTCCAGGCTGACCAGGTAGCCGCGGCGCCCGCCGTTGATATAGATGCGCGCCAGGTCCAGCACGGTCGATTCCACATATACCGGCATGCGCTTCTTCGTGCCGAACGGCGAGGTGCCGCCCACCAGGTAGCCGCTATGCCGCTGCGCGACCTCGGGCTTGCACGGCTGCACGCTCTTGCGCCCGGTCTGGCGCGCCAGGTTCTTGGTCGAGACCGAGCAGTCGCCGTGCATCAGCACCACCAGCGGCTGCGCGCGCTCGTCTTCCATGACCAGGGTCTTGACCACATCATGCTCGGGCACGTCCAGCTGGCGCGCCGATTCGCCGGTGCCGCCGTGCTCGACGTAGTCATAGGGGTGTTCGCCGAAGGCTACGCCGTGCTTGCGCAGGAACTGGGTGGCAGGGGTTTCGGAGACATGCTTGGTCTTGCTCATGGCGATCGCTGTGTGCCGCTCAGCCGCGCGGATGATGCTGCTGGTGCAGCTCGCGCAGGCGTTCGCGGGCGACGTGGGTATAGATCTGGGTGGTGGAGATGTCGGCGTGGCCCAGCAGCAGCTGCACCACGCGCAGGTCGGCGCCGTGGTTCAGCAGGTGCGTGGCAAAGGCATGCCGCAGCGTGTGCGGCGACAGCGGGGCATGCACGCCGGCATCGCGCGCATGGCGCTTGATCAGGTGCCAGAAGGCCTGCCGCGTCATGCCTTCGCCGCGCTGCGTGACGAAGAGCGCGTCGCAGGCACGCCCGGCCAGCAGCACCGGACGCGCGCTGGCGAGGTAGCGCCGCAGCCAGTCGCCGGCCTGCTGGCCGAACGGCACCAGCCGCTCCTTGTCGCCCTTGCCGCCGACCACGCGCGCGACGCCCTCGTTCAGGCCGATTTCGACGGTCTTCATCTGGGTCAGCTCGGACACGCGCAGCCCGCTGGCGTACATCAGCTCGAGCATGGTGCGGTCGCGCAGGCCCAGCGGCGTCTCGGTGTCGGGCGCTTCCAGCAGCGCTTCGACCTGGGCCTCGCTCAGGGTCTTGGGGTGGCGCGGCGGCTGCTTGGCGGGGCGCAGCAGCAGGCACGGGTCAACCTGCACCAGGTGCTCGCGCAGCGCCCACTGGTAGAAGCGGCGGAATACCGCCAGGCGCCGGTTGGCCGACGACGCGCGGGTCTGCGTGTGGCGCGCGCTGAAGTACGCCGACAGCGCGCCGTCGTCGGCGTCGAGCAGCTCGCCGCGCTGCTCATGCTGCAGCCAGCGCGCCAGCAGCGTCAGGTCGCGCCGGTAGGCGTCGATGGTGTTGCGCGAGAGCCCGTCTTCCAGCCACAGCGCATCGCAGAAGCGGCCGACCAGGGCCACGTCGGCAGCGCTGGCGACGGCGGTGGGCTCGGCTGCCGCCGGAGCGCCGCTCATATCAGCATGGCGCCCTCATGGCGCAGCAGCCAGCGTTTGACGTCGAGGTAGAAGCCGTCTTCGGCGTGGTGCGAGAAGCCGCCGATACCGCGCGCCGAGACCACGCGATGGCAGGGGACGAGGATTGGGAACGGGTTCTGCCCGCAGGCCTGGCCGACCGCGCGCGGCATCGCGCCGATGGTGTCGGCAATGGTGCCGTAGGTGGTGGTCGCGCCGCGCGGCACCGCGCAGATGGCCTGCCACACGCGCTGCTGGAACGCGCTGCCAGCCGCGGCCAGCGGCACGTCGAAGACAGCATCGGGATCGTCGTAATAGGCCGCCAGCTGCTCGGCGAGCCGCTGCGTCAGCGCATCCGCCGGAGCAAGCCCCTCGACGTGCCCGGGAAGGTACACGATGGCCCGGATGCGCGCGCCGTCCGTGCGCACGCCGATCTTGCCGAACGGGGCGGAAAGGATGGCGTCGTAGGTGGCGGGCATGGCGGTCGGGCTGGGGCGAATGCTGGATTTTAGTGCTTTTTGGCGGGGCAGAAAAAAGGCCGCCTCGCGGCGGCCCCTTGCGGATGACGTCACACCGGCCGGATTACTGCTCCAGCTTGATGTTCTGCACCTTGACCAGGTTCTTCATCTTGTCGAATTCCTTCTTGATCTCGGCCGCGTGCTGCGCCGGCGTGTTGCCCGACGGCTCGGCGCCGGCGGTGCGCAGGCGCTGCTGGAAGTCCTTGTCCTGCAGGGCCTTGACGGCGGCTTCATTGAGCTTCTTGATGACGTCGTCAGGCGTGCCGGCCGGCGCCACCAGGCCGTACCAGGCCGGATCGTTCGGCTCCTTCAGGCCCATTTCGCCGAAGGTCGGCACGTCCGGCAGCGAGTCCAGGCGCTTGTTCCAGGCCACAACCAGCGGGCGCAGCTTGCCGGCCTTGATGTAGGGCATCGACGACGGCAGGTTGTCCACCATGATCGGCACCTGGCCGGCCAGCACGTCGTTCAGCGCCGGGCCCGCGCCGCGGTACGGGATATGGACCATGAAGGTCTTGGTCGAGACCTTGAACTGCTCGCCCAGCATGTGGCCGAAGCCGCAGGTGCCCGACGACGCGTACGAGTACTTGCCCGGGTTGGCCTTCAGCACGGCCAGGAATTCCTTGTAGTTCTTGGCCGGGAAGTTAGGGTTCACCGCGATCACGTTGGCCACGTTGGCCAGGTTGGTGATGGGCTTGAAGTCCTTGATCGGGTCGTACGACAGCTTGGGGTTGCAGGCCGGGTTCACGGCCATGGTCGAGACCGTGGAGATGCCGATGGTGTAGCCGTCCGGCGCGGCCTTGGCGATGGCGTCGGCGCCGATCGAACCGCCCCCGCCCGCGCGGTTTTCCACCACCACCGGCTGGCCCAGGATGCGGCTCATCTGGTCCGCCGCGCCGCGGCCGACGATGTCGGTGGTGCCGCCGGGTGCGAACGGAATGATCAGGCGGATCGGCTTGGTGGGGTAGCTCTGGGCGTGCGCCGCGGTGGCGGCGGCGGCCAGGGCCAGGGTCAGTGCGAGTTTGCCAGCTTGCATGAGATCATGTCTCCCGTCAGAAATCCGGGCAGGGTGCCGCCCGGAAGCAAAAAAACCGTCGCAGTGCCACAGGTCGGGCGGTGCGCCGGCAGCGTAATCTGGGGTCAGCCGCCCAGCAGGCCGCGCTTGACGCCGGCGTCGACCGGGCGTTCGCCCAGGAACACCCGCAGCAGGGCCTGGTAAAAGTCTTCGCCGGGGATCGGCCGGCCGCGCGGCGTGCCGTTGATGGCGACGACCGTCCCCGTTTGCGGGGAAAAATCCAGGTTGATGACGTCGCCCTTGTGCGCGGTGCCGATCTCGCCCAGGGTGCGCTCGAACTGTACCAGCCGCGCCGCCAGCCCCCGCATCTGCGCCTCGCTGTGGTTGTCGCGCATGCCCTGGCGGATCGCGCGCACCACGGCCGGCGGCTCGGTCTCGCGCAGGATGCGTAACTGTAGCCGCTTGGCGCCGGAGGTGCCCAGTACCAGGGCCGCGTTGCGGGCCTTTTCCTCCAGGTACAGCGCCGCCACGTAACCCTTGCTCAGGAAGCCGGTGCGCAGGGCCGCGCCATTGAGCTGCAGCTCCTTGCCGCCCACGCGCGCCGCATCGTCGAAGCGCATGCCTTCGATCTCGACCGCGCGCGCCGGCCCCGGCACGGCATGCACCATGGGCGCGGCGCCGAGCGCCGCCAGCACGACGGCCAGGCGCAGGCGGCGGCCCGGGCGGAAGCCAGGGCGCAAGCCAAGGCAGAAGCCAAGGCGGAAGCCAAGGCGGAAGCCAAGGCAGAAGCGGGAGCGGAGGAGGGTGTCCACGCGCAGGCGCGCGGAACGGATGCGGGACAACATGGCGGCAGGCGTACAACTTGGCATGCCATGCTGCCCGAAATCTGGAAGAATACCTATCCGTATCTGCCCTAGTCTGCACATTCAGGCTTTTTTGCCGTTATCTCTCCCCGCTGCTGTTTCTGTGCGACGGCTGCCCGGGCAGTTGCAGCGCCACGCCCCTGCCACCACAACAACAACCCTCGATGTCTTCCGCCCTCCTGCTGGTCCCGGACTTCAGCCTGATCCTGATCGGCTGGCTGCTGGTGCGCTATTCCCCCTTCGACCGCGCCTTCTGGGGCGGGGTGGAGCGGCTGGTCTACTTTGTCCTGTTCCCGGCGCTGCTGCTGCAGTCGACCAATACCGCGGTGCTGGATTTCTCCTCGACCTCGGCCATGCTGGGACTGGCGATGCTGGTGCTGGCCACCGGCGTGGCCGGCGGTTACGCCGTCAAATGGGTGCTGCGCCCGGATGCGGTCAGCTTTGCTTCGGGGCTGCAGACCGCGTTCCGCTTCAATTCCTATATCGGGCTGGCGCTGGCCTCGCGGCTGGGCGGTTCCGAAGGGCTGGCGCTGATGGCGGTGATCGTCGGCTGCACCGTGCCGCTGTGCAACGTGCTGGCGGTGTGGGCGCTGGCCCGGCATGGCCAGGCCGCGCTGTGGAAGGAACTGGCGCGCAATCCGCTGATCCTGGCCACCGCCGGCGGCCTGGCGACCAATATGATGGGGCTGCACGCGCCCGAGGTACTGGGCATGACGCTCAACCGGCTGGGCTCGGCGTCGACCGCGCTGGGGCTGATGACGGTGGGCGCCGGGCTGCAGATCAGCGGCGCCACCGGCACCGCCGGGCCGGTGGCGTGGTGGACCGGCGTCAAGCTGCTGGCCATGCCGTGCGTGGCCTGGCTGGTGGGGCGGCACCTGCCGCTGACCGTGCTGCAGTACCAGATCGTGGTGCTGTACGCCTCGCTGCCGACCGCCTCCAGTGCCTACATCCTGGCCGTGCGCATGGGCGGCAACGGACCGATGGTGGCCGCGACGATCTCGCTGATGACGGTGGGGGCGATCGTGACCACGCCGCTGTGGCTGGCGCTGGTGAGCTGACCTGACCGGGGCATCCCGGATCAGCCGGCCTGTTGCGCCGGCGGTCCGCCCTGTGCCAGGGCCCAGTCGATATGCTCGTGCACCAGCGGCGTGGCAGCCTCGCGCCGCGCCAGCAGTGCGGCGCGGATGCGCGCGGCCAGGGCCGCGTCTTCGGCGCGCGTGCCCGACCGGGCCGCGCGCAGGCTGTTGCCAAGCCCCACCGCCAGATTGCGCAGCCAGCGCTCATGGCCGATGCGGCGGATCGGGCTGCCTTCGAGGCGCTGGTTGAATTCGGCTTCGGTCCACTGGAACAGCGCCACCATGTCGGGCGCGTCCAGGCCATTGCGCACATCGAAGTCCGGCACGGTGGCCACGTGCGCGAACTTGTTCCACGGGCAGGCCAGCTGGCAGTCGTCGCAGCCGTAGACGCGGTTGCCCATCGGCGCGCGGAATTCCACCGGGATCGCGCCCTTGTGCTCGATGGTGAGGTAGGAAATGCAGCGGCGCGCATCGAGCCGGTAGGGCGCGACGATGGCGCGCGTGGGGCAGATGTCCAGGCAGCGGTGGCAGCTGCCGCAATGGCCGGATTCGGGCGGATCGGCGGGCAGCGGGATGTCCACCAGGATCTCGCCGAGGAAGAACATCGAGCCGCCGTCGCGGTCCAGCAGCAGCGTATGCTTGCCGCGCCAGCCGAGACCGCCCTGGCTCGCCAGCGCCACTTCCATGACGGGGGCCGAATCGGTAAAGACGCGGTAGCCGAACTTGCCGATCTCGGCCTCGATCCGGCTGGCCAGCTGCTGCAGGCGGCTGCGCAGCACCTTGTGGTAGTCGCGCCCGCGCGCATACAGCGACACTACCGCGGTGGCCGGGTCGTCCAGCCGCGCCAGCTCGTGGCGGCGCCAGTCGGCGGCCTGCGCGTGCGCGCCGGCGGCCGGGACATAGGGCATGCGCGCCACGATCGCGCGCACCGTGCCGGGCACCAGTTCGGCCGGACGGGCGCGCCGCAGGCCGTGGTTGGCCATATAATCCATGTCGCCGTGGCAGCCCTGCGCCAGCCAGGCCAGCAGTCCGGGCTCGGCGTGCGCGAGGTCGACATCGGCGATGCGCACCGAGGCAAAGCCCAGCGCCGCGCCCCATGCGCGGATCGACGCGGCCAGCGCCGCAAGCTCCCCCGGGCCCGCGGCCGCGTGGCCGCTGGTATCTGGTACTGGTGTGGGCGGCGCATCCGCCTGCCCTGGGGCGACTCGGTCGATCATTCCTGAATTGTACGCAATGCCCTTGCTCGAAGAACGCACCCTGACGCTGCCCGACGAAGCCGCCACCGCGCGCCTGGGCGCCGCACTGGCCGCCGCCGTGCAGGCGATGCCGCCGCGCACGGTCCATGTGCAGCTGTCGGGTGACCTGGGCGCCGGCAAGACCACGCTGTCGCGCGCCG
This sequence comes from Cupriavidus taiwanensis LMG 19424, assembly GCF_000069785.1. Classification (NCBI taxonomy): domain Bacteria; kingdom Pseudomonadati; phylum Pseudomonadota; class Betaproteobacteria; order Burkholderiales; family Burkholderiaceae; genus Cupriavidus; species Cupriavidus taiwanensis. The sequence goes on from NC_010528.1 coordinate 569,926, forward strand.
TGCTGCGGGCGCTGGGCCACGCGGGCAAGGTCCGCAGCCCGACCTACACGCTGTGCGAGCCCTATGAAGTCGCCCGCGCCGACGGCTCGCCGCTGACGGTCTACCACTTCGACCTGTACCGCTTTGCCGATCCCGAAGAGTGGCTCGACGCGGGTTTTCGAGACTGCTTTGCAGAGCCGGCCTTCAATTTGGTCGAGTGGCCGGAGAAGGCCGGGCGCCTGCTGGGGGAACCGGACCTGCACGTGTTGCTCCAATCGGACATGGCCGGCGCCGATGACGCCGGCGAGCGGCGGATCGCGACCATGCGCGCCTATACTCCCACTGGACTTACCTTGCTGAACGCATGCTGATCAAGCGACTTGCCACCGACCGCCCCGATGGACCCGACGGCCTGCTGCAGGCGCGCCGCAAATGGATGGCGCAGGCGCTGAAGCTGGGCGCCGGCGCCGCCGTGCTGACGCTGGCCGGTCCGCAGATCGCGTCGGGCGCCGGCATCGTCGCGGTGCGCGTGTGGCCGGCGGAGGACTACACCCGCGTCACCATCGAATCCGATACGCCGCTGGCCGCGGTGCACCAGATGATCCGCGACCCCGACCGGCTGGTGGTGGACATCGACGGCCTCGACCTGTCGCCCACGCTGCGCGAGCTGGTGGCCAAGATCACCCCGAACGACCCGTATATCCAGACCGTGCGCGTCGGCCAGAACCGCCCGCGCGTGGTCCGCATGGTGTTCGACCTGAAGGAAAACGTGGCGCCGCAAGTGTTCACGCTGGCGCCCATCGGCAGCTACCGCAACCGGCTGGTGTTCGACCTGTATCCGGTCAACCCGCCCGACCCGCTGTGGAAGCTGGTGCGCGACACCGAGGAAAAGCAGCGCCGCTTTGCCACCTCGGCCCCCGCGCCGGGCGCGGAAGGCATCGCCGGCGCTCCGGCCGGCGCGGAAGAGGACGCCATCGGCGCGCTGGTGCGCCGCTTCGACGAGAAGGGCGAAGTGCCGCCCACCACCGCGCCGCTGCCGCCGCCGGTGGCCGCGGCCCGGCCGCGGCCGTCGACACCGTCCACCGCACCGGTGCCGCCGGTGCCGGCCCCGAACGCGCCCGTGGTGCCGCCGGTCGCACGCGACAATCCCACCGCCGAGCGCCCGTTCAAGATGCGCCGGCTGCTGACCGTGGCGATCGACCCCGGCCATGGCGGCGAAGACCCGGGCGCGATCGGCGCGGCCGGCTCGCGCGAAAAGGACGTGGTGCTGCAGATCGCGCACCGCCTGCGCGCCAAGATCGACGCGCAGCCCAATATGCGCGCGATGATGACGCGCGACGCCGATTTCTTCGTGCCGCTGAACGTGCGCGTGCAGAAGGCGCGCCGCGTGCAGGCGGACCTGTTCGTGTCGATCCACGCCGATGCCTTCCTGTCGCCCGAGGCGCGCGGCGCGTCGGTGTTCGCGCTGTCCGAGCGCGGCGCGTCCAGTACCGCGGCGCGCTGGCTGGCCAACAAGGAAAATGCCTCCGACCTGATCGGCGGCGCCAACATGGGCAACAAGGATGCGCAGGTGGCGCGCGTGCTGCTGGACTTGTCGACGACCGCGCAGATCAACGACAGCCTGCAGGTCGGCAAGGCCGTGCTGGGCGAGATCGGCGGCATCAACAAGCTGCACAAGGCCCACGTCGAGCAGGCCGGGTTTGCCGTGCTGAAGGCCCCGGACATCCCGTCGATCCTGATCGAGACCGCGTTTATCAGCAATCCGGAAGAGGAGCGCAAGCTCAATGACAACGCGCACCAGGAGCAGCTGGCCAATGCCATCCTGAAAGGCATCCGTTCGTACTTCGCGCGCAATCCGCCGCTGTCGAAGAATCCGTCTGTCTGATCCGCCCCACTGGCGGCAGGCACAAAAGAAACGGGGCATGCCTTGGGCATGCCCCGTTTCTCATGGCCACGCGCTTCAGGCCCGCGCCGTGGCCGGGTCCTCCAGCAACGCATCGCGGTTAGCATAGCGCGACGCGATCACCGAGCAGACGATCAGCTGCAACTGGTGATAGACCATCAGCGGCAGCACCAGCAGTCCCAGCGCCGGATGGCCCGCAAACAGGATCTTGGCCATCGGGATGCCGTTGGCCAGGCTCTTCTTCGAGCCGCAGAACACCGCGGTGATCTCGTCCTCGACGGAAAAGCCCAGGCGGCGCGCCGTCAGCGTGGTGAAGCCCAGCACCACGAACAGCAGCACCGCGGCAATCCCCATTACCGCGCCGATGGTCTGCCACTGGTACTGGTGCCACAGGCCCTCGGCGGTGGCGTCGCAGAACGACGAGTAGACGATCAGCACGATCACGCCGCGGTCGATCTTGTTGGTGATGTGCTTTTTCTTGGCCAGCCAGTTGCCGATCAGCGGGCGCAACAGCTGGCCCAGCGCGAACGGCAGCAGCAGCTGCAGCGCCACGCCGGTCAGCGCCTTGCCCAGCGGCATCGAGGCGCCGCTGGCGCTGATCACCAGCCCCATCAGCAGCGGCGTCACCAGCATGCCGATCAGGCCCGAGATGGTGGCGTTGAAGATCGCGCCCGAGACGTTGCCACGGGCCATCGAGGTCATGGCCACCGACGACGACACCGTGGACGGCAGCGCGCACAGGAAGAACACGCCCAGCAGCAGGTCGGCCGGCAGCGTATTGCGCAGCGACAGCATGAGCAGCGCGCCCACCACCGGGAACACCACGTAGGTGAAGACCTGCACGAACACGTGCAGGCGCCAGTGCTTGGCGCCCGCCACCAGCTTGTCGCGCGACAGCGCCGCGCCGTGCAGGAAGAACACCAGCGCCACGCCCAGGCTGGTCACCACGCCGAGGTGCAGCGGGCCGTCGCCGGTACCAAGTTGGGGCGCGGCCAGCGCGATGGCAATGGCCGTCAGCATGACGAGCACAAAGCCGTCGATCAGGTCATAGAGCTTCTTGAGGTTGCGGACAATACGGGACATGACTGCGGGTGAAATCCTGCGATGTTAGGGTTTTGCCTAGTATTGGACGCTAGCCAGGTCTAGAATGCAAATTCATTTATAGAATCTATTTATCCGCTTGTTGCATGAATTACACATTGCGGCAGTTGCGCGTGTTTCTTGCCGTGGCCAGCAGCGGTGGCTTCAGCCGGGCCGCGGATGCTGTCGGACTGACGCAGCCGGCGGTCAGTCGCGGCGTCGCGGAGCTGGAAGACGCGCTCGGCGTGCGCCTGCTGGATCGCACCACGCGCGAAGTGGTGCTGACCGAAGCCGGCCATGCGCTGGCACCGGCGCTGGAGCGCCTGCTCGGGCAACTGGACGACACCCTCGAAGAAACGCGACAGCTCGGTGAGCGCTATCGGGGCCGTGTAGTGATAGCCGGCGCGCCGACGATTTCGGCACGGCTGATGCCGCTCTACGTGGCCGCCTGCGCCGCGCAATATCCCGAGATTCGCTTGACCGTGCGCGACAACGTCCAGGCCGACGGACTGGAGCAGGTGCGCGCCGGCGCGGTGGACTTCGGCGTGCTGATCGACCCGCTGGTGCGCGACGGGCTGCTGGTGGCACCGGTGGCGACCGACCCGTTCTGCTTCGTCTGCCGGCGCGACCATCCGCTGGCGCAGGCGGAATCGGTGCCGTGGTCGGCGCTGCACGGCATGCGGCTGGTGCTGCTGGACTTTGCCTCGGGCAGCCGGCCGCTGATCGACCGCGTGTTCGGCCGCCACGGCGTGGTGCCGCAGGTGGTGCAGGAGCTGGGCCATTCGGCCAGTGTGTTCGGCATGGTCGAGGCCGGCATCGGCGCCTCGGTGCTGCCGTCATTCTCGTTGCCGCTGCCGGCGGCGTCGCCGCTGGTGTGGCGCCCGCTGGTGCCGCGCGAGGAGCGCAGCATCGTCATGGTGCGGCGCGAGGACCGCTCGCTGTCGCCGGCCGCGGCGGCGGTGTGGGAACTGGTGCGGGGCCTGACCGTGCGGGCCGAGGCGCCGGCCGTCAGCGCCGCGGCCTGAGCCGGCCGCGTCGTAAGCCGGCCGCGCCCGGTCAGCGCGCGGTGACCATCAACGCTTCCAGCGCAAAGCTGCCGTCGTCCTGCACGCGATAGTGCTCGCGCACTTCCGCGGGCGCCACCTGCCACAGGTGCCGGATCGCGTCCACCGCCACCGCCGGCGTGCGCATGCGCTGTACCCAGCTGTCGAAGTCGATGCCGATGCGCCAGGTCTCCGATACCGCGATGGCGTCCGCGGCAAAGCCCGCCGCCTCGAACATCGCGCGCCAGTCCGCCGGCGTGTAGTCGCGCACATGCGAGGGATCGCGCAGCAGCTCGACCGATTGCAACCAGGTATCGCGCAGCGGATCCGGCGCGCCGGCGATGTCGATCAGCACCACCTTGCCCCCGGGCTTGAGCACGCGGCGGATTTCCGCCAGCGCGGCCGGCACGTCGCGCCAGTGGTGCGCGCTCATGCGCGACACCACCGCGCAGAAGCCGGCATCGTCGAACGGCAATTGCTCGGCCGCGCCCTGGCGGGTGCGCACGTTGGCCAGCCCGCGCTCGCGTGCCGCGGCCTCGACTACGGCCAGCATGTCGGCCGACAGGTCGTATGCGGTCACCTCGCCCGCCACCGCCGCGGCGGCAAAGCTGGCATGGCCGGCGCCGCAGCCGAGGTCGAGCACGCGGCTGCGCGGGCGGTTGGCCGCGGGAATCAGTGCAGCCAGTTCGTCCTTCAGTTGCTGCAGATCCGCGCCGCTGGCGTGGACCGCGCTGGTGAGGTAGGCGCTGGCGGTGGCGCCGAACTGGGCGGCGACGAGTTCCTGTTGCTGCATGGTGCTGAGCTCCTTGGGCCGCTGCCGGGTGAGGCCGGCGGGCGGTCTTGTTGTCGGGGGAGGGGGCTTGCCCGCGAGGCGGGTTCGGCATACTGTAGGCGGCTCATTTTCCCGGTACAAGTCACCGCTTTATCCTGGTATAAGCGCCACCAGCCTGCCATGCCGCCAACCATCCAGACTGCAGATCCATCCTCGCCAGCCTCGCGCGAGGCCGTGCTCGGCGCCTTCCTGCGCGCGCACCGCGAACGCCTGGCGCCGGCGGACGTGGGCGTGGCGCCCGGCCAGCGCCGGCGCACGCCGGGGCTGCGACGCGAGGAGGTCGCGCAACTGGCGGGACTAAGTACGACCTGGGTGACGTGGCTGGAGCAGGGCCGGCCGGTGTCGCTGTCGGCGCGCGCGCTGGCCAGCCTGGCCGGGGCGCTGCGGCTGTCGCGTGCCGAGCGCGCCTATCTGTTCGAACTGGCGGGGCGGCGCGACCCGCAACACGCCGCCGGCGAGCCGGTGCCGCCCGCGGTGCTGGCCAGCGTGCACGCCATCGACGGGCCGGCTTACCTGCTTGACCGCCAATGGACCGCGCTGGCCTGGAACGCCGCGGCCGCGGACCTGTTCACCGGCTGGCTCGACGCCGCTGGCACCGAGCGCAACCTGCTGCGCGCGATGTTCCTGTCGCCGGCGCTGCAGGCGCTGGTGCAGGACTGGCCGCACCGCGCCGCACGGCTGGTGGCCGAATTTCGCGCGCACAGCATCCGCCACGCCGACGCGGCACCGACGCGGGCGTTGATCGAGGGATTGATGGCGGAGAGCGCGGAGTTCCGCGCTGCCTGGCTGTCGCAGGACGTGGAAGACCGCGAGGGCGGGCGCCGCGGCTTTCGCCATCCGCGCCAGGGCACGCTGCAGTTCGAGCAGCTGACGCTGGTGCCCGCGGCGGCGCCGGGACTGATGCTGGTGATGCTGCTGCCCGGCTGAGCGGGCAGCTGCCAGCGCTTACTTGGGCTGCATCCGGATCGCGCCGTCCAGGCGGATCACTTCGCCGTTGAGCATGGGGTTCTCGATGATCGAGCGCGCCAGCTTCGCGTATTCGGCGGGCCGGCCCAGCCGCGACGGGAACGGCACCATCTTGCCCAGCGCGTCCTGCACCTCCTGCGGCATGCCCAGCAGCATCGGGGTTTCGAACAGGCCCGGGGCGATGGTCATGCAGCGCACGCCGTCGCGCGCCAGGTCGCGCGCGATCGCCAGCGTCATGCCGACCACGCCGCCCTTGGACGCGGCATAGGCCGCCTGCCCGATCTGGCCGTCGAAGGCCGCCACCGAGGCGGTATTGATGATCACGCCGCGCTCGCCCTCGCTGTCGGGGGCGTTCTGCACCATCGCCGCGGCGGCCAGGCGGATCATGTTGAAGGTGCCGATCAGGTTGATGCGGATGGTCTTGTCGAAGGCATCGAGCGGATGCGGGCCGTTCTTGCCGACCGTCTTGTTGGCGGTGGCGATGCCGGCGCAGTTGACCAGGCCGGCAAGGCGGCCGAGCGACTGCGCCGCGGCGACCGCGGCCTGGCCATCGGCTTCCGAGGTGACGTCGCAGCGCACGAACCGGCCGCCGGTCTCGGCCGCCAGCGCCTGGCCCGCGGCTTCGTTCAGGTCGGCGATGACGACCCTGGCGCCGGATTCGGCAAGGAGGCGGGCCGTACCCGCGCCAAGGCCTGAGGCGCCGCCGGTGATGATGAATACGTTGTCCTTGATTTCCACGGTCGTGTCTCCTCGGTGTGGTTTCCGTTTACGTAAACGTTAAGCGCATTGTACGGAGGCCGGGCCGATGTGCAAGGGGCCCGGGAGAAATCGGGCGGCGGTGCGCTCAAGCACCTGTGCGTGCCGCAAAGGCCGGAACAAAAAAAAGCGGCCCGAAGGCCGCTTTCTTGACTGTCTGGTCCAGCGAGTCGATTACTTCAACGCCTCGAACACCCGCGCGGTAATCTCGTCAACATTCCCCACGCCCAGGATCTTGCGATACTTCGGCGGCGCCACCTTGGCCGCGGGGTCGCCGTTGGCCGCCCAGGCCGAGTAGTAGTCCACCAGCGGACGGGTCTGCTGCGAGTAGACGTCGAGGCGCTTCTTGACGGTTTCTTCCTTGTCGTCGTCGCGCTGGATCAGCGGCTCGCCGGTCTCGTCGTCGACGCCTTCCGTCTTGGGCGGGTTGTACTTGAGGTGGTAGGTGCGGCCCGATGCCACGTGTACGCGGCGACCGCTCATGCGTTCGATGATGGCGTCGAACGGCACGTCGATCTCGAGCACGTAGTCGATCGCCACGCCCGCGTCCTTCATCGCCTCGGCTTGCGGAATGGTGCGCGGGAAGCCGTCGAACAGGTAGCCGCTCTTGCAGTCGTCCTGCTTCAGGCGGTCCTTCACCAGGCCGATGATGATGTCGTCCGACACCAGTCCGCCCGCGTCCATGACCTTCTTGGCTTCCACGCCCAGCGGCGTGCCGGCCTTCACCGCGGCGCGCAGCATGTCGCCGGTGGAGATTTGCGGAATGCCGAACTTTTCGCAGATGAACTTGGCTTGCGTGCCTTTGCCAGCGCCGGGCGCGCCCAACAGGATCAAACGCATTTACGGGTCCTCAGAGTTTTTAATCTGGTATGGCGGGAGATCAGAAGGAGGGTAACGCCGTAAGTTGACGCGAGACTGACTGCGGTCCCGGTGCGCGCTGACTGCGTTCAGCGCGGGCACGGCTCAGGCGTACCCACGCGTACGGCCGGCGGCGGCTGCCAGGGGGATGGCGGCGCGGCGCACCGGACGGGCTCTATCTTTATCTCCCCACCGAGCCTTGGCCGGCGGCGCGACTGCTCGCGCCAGCGGGGCGGCTCTGTATCGGCAAGCATTATGCCATGAGGCAGCGGGGATTCGGCCCGAAATCGGCGCCCCGGTTCGGTTGCAGCAGAATCGACCGGAGCGGGCAGGTGCGCGCGCAGCCCGGACGTGCGAGCCCCGCGGAGGTGTCTGTCAGGGCCCTTCCTGGGCCATCGACTGTGCCCACAGCGTGCGCACCCGGTCGAGGTCGGCCTGGGTATCCACCCCGGGCGCGGGCGCGGCGGCGGTCTGCATCACCGCGATGCGCTCGCCGTGCCACATGGCGCGCAGCTGCTCGAGCGCCTCGGTCTGCTCCAGCGGCGCCGCCGCCAGCGTCGGGAAGCGGCGCAGGAAGCCGGCCCGATAGGCGTACAGGCCGATATGACGCAGCACCGGCATGTCCGGCAGCGGCACCCGGGCCGACGCGGCAGGCATGGCCGGCACGCCGGACCACGCGTCGCGCGCCCACGGAATCGGCGCGCGCGAGAAATACAGCGCGCGGCCGGCGGCGTCGCACACCACCTTGACCACGTTGGGGTTGAACACTTCGGCGCTGTCGTGCAGCGGATGGGCCGCGGTGGCGATGGCGCAGTCCGCGTGGTGCGCCAAGTGCAGCGCCACCTCGTCGATCAGCGCCGGCTCGATCAGCGGCTCGTCGCCCTGCACGTTGACGACGATGGCGTCATCGGCCAGCCCGAGTTGCGCCGCGACCTCGGCCAGCCGGTCGGTGCCCGAGGGGTGGTCGGCGCGGGTCAGCACCGCCTCGATGCCGTGCGCGGCGCAGGCCTGCGCCACCGCGGGCGCGTCGGTGGCGACCACGGTGCGCTGCGCCGACGACGCGTGCGCGCGCTCGGCCACGCGCACCACCATCGGCCGACCGCCGATGTCGGCCAGCGGCTTGTCGGGCAGGCGGGTCGAGGCGAGCCGCGCCGGGATCACCACGGTAAAGGCGGGGACGGTCATGGCGCGCTGCTCAGTTGCCCGCCGGCGCGTCCGGCTCGATCACGCGGCCGGGCACCGACTGGCGGGCCTCGTCGGCCAGCATCACGGGGATGCCGTCGCGGATCGGGTAGGCCAGCTTGTCGGCGTGGCAGATCAGCTCCTGCGCGGCGCGGTCGTATTCCAGCTTGCCCTTGCATAGCGGGCAGACCAGGATTTCAAGCAGCCGGTTGTCCATCTCGGTGTTCCTCGTTGCGCCCGGCGGCGCCGCTCGCGGCGGCCGGCGCGGTCGGCGCGGGTTGGATTTGCGCCTGCACGGCGCGGCGGATTTTATCGATCAGGCCCGCATCGATCACGGGCCTGGTGGGCACGACCCAGATGCGCGGGTCGTCGAAGCGCTCGCATTTTACGGCATCCTTCTCGGTGATCAGGATCACGTCCGCATCGAGCGCGTCGGGATGGTCGACGAACGGGTCGACGACGAAGTCATAGTGGTCGGGCAGCGGCAGCGTCTTCGGCGCCAGGCCGGCGCCGCGCAGGCTGGCAAAGAAGCGCTCGGGGTTGCCGATGCCGGCCGCGGCCAGCACGCGCCGGCCGGCGAAGGCGCTGAGCGGCCGCGCCATGGCGGGATCGGCGAGCTGCCAGGCGTCACCCAGTTCCAGGCGCATGCCGTACACGCCGGGGCGGTCGGGCGTGGCGCGGAAGGTGGGGTCATTGATCAGGGTGGCGTCGCGCGGGCGCGAGAGCGGCTCGCGCAGCGGGCCCGCTGGCAGCATCAGGCCGTTGCCGCCCATGCGCGCGTCGAACATCACGATCTCGAAGTCGCGCTGCAGCTTGTAGTGCTGCAGGCCGTCGTCGAGCAGCAGCACGTTGATGCCGGGGTGCGACACCAGCATGGCCTGGGCGCACAGCGCGCGGTCGGGGTAGACCCAGACCGGCACGTCGGTGGCGCGCGCGATCAGCAGCGGTTCGTCGCCGACGTCGCCGGCCTGCGAGGTCGGCTTGACGCGGCGCGGGTGCTTGAGCTGCACGCCGTAGCCGCGCGAAACCACGCCGGGCCGCAGCCCGGCCTCGGTCAGCGCATGCGCCAGCGCGATCACCGCGGGGGTCTTGCCGGTGCCGCCCACGGTGACGTTGCCGACCACCACCACCGGCATCGGCAGCCGCGTCGACTTGAACCAGCCGCGCTGGTAGCCGTGGCGGCGCACCCGCGCGACCACGCCGAACAGCAGCGAGAACGGCAGCATGACCCACGCGAACCAGCCGCGGCGTTGCCACTGGGCGGTCACGAAGTCGGCAAGGGCATGGCGGGGAACGGGCATGGACGCGGCGGGCGAGAGTCGATGGTCGGGATGCGATTGTAGTGCGCGCGCGGCTTCGCCCCTCGGGGGCGGCCCAACCATTATGGGCATTGCCGTGCGCATGGGGCAAGCCCGCCGGCCGCGCGCGGCCCGGGCTCAGCGCGGCTGCGCGCTCTGCGTGGCGAACGTCAGGCGCGACAGCCCGGCCAGCCGCGCGGCCTCCATCACGTTGACCACGGCCTGGTGGGTGGCCTGGGCGTCGGCATTGACGATTACCACCGGCGGCTGGCCGCCGGCGCCCGCGGCGCTGCGCAGCCGGTCGGCCAGGCTGGTGACGTCCTTCTGCTCCATCACCTGCTTGTTGACCGAGTAGACGCCGCGCGACGACACCGACACCACGATCTCCTGCGGCTGCTGCCGCGCGCGCTCGGCGTCGGCGGTGGGCAGCTGGATCTGCAGCTCGGTAAAGCGCGAGTACGTGGTCGTGATCATCAAAAAGATCAGGATCACGAGCAGCACGTCGATCAGCGGAATCAGGTTGATCTCCGGCTCTTCGCGCCGCTGGCGGGAACGGAAGTGCATGGCGTTCGCTTTGCGTGCGGCGCTCAGGCGCGGCGCTGCGGCAGGATGGCGTCGAGGAACGAGGTGGCGCGGAATTCCAGTTCGGCCACATAGTCGTCCACGCGGCGGCGGAAGTAGCGCCAGAAGATCAGCGCCGGGATCGCCACGATCAGGCCGAAGGCGGTGTTGTACAGCGCCACCGAGATGCCGTGCGCCAGCTGCTCGGGGCTGGTGCCGGTGCCGCCTTGGTTGCCGAAGATCTCGATCATGCCGATCACCGTGCCCAGCAGCCCCATCAGCGGCGCCACCGAGGCGATCGTGCCAAGCGCGTTCAGGTAGCGCTCGAGTTCGTGCGCGACCACGCGGCCGGCTTCCTCGACCACGTCCTTGGCGGCGTCGCGCGAGGTATGCGGCTGCAGCACCACGTGGCGCAGCCCCGCGGCCAGCACACGGCCCAACGGAGAATTCTGTTCCAGCGTGTTGACCACTTCCGGCGTGGCGCGGCGCTGCTGCGCGGCCGCCAGCGCTTCTTCATACAACCTGGCGGGCAGCACCTTGCTGCGCTTCAGCGACAGGAAGCGTTCCACGATCAGCGCCAGCGCGATGACAGAGGCGAGCAACAGCGGCCAGATCGGCCAGCCGGCCGCTTGAATGATGGAAAACAATTGGACCCCCGGGATCGACAACCGAATAACGAAACCCCAAACCACCAGCCGGCATGCCTTGAGGCGCGTGGGCAGGGTGCCTTGCTGCGCGCTCCGGCATTGCTCTAAAAAAATCAGGCGCCACTCTAACTCGCGCTCCGGCGCGCGGCAAGCGACGGTGCGCGCCTGTCTCCGGCACGCATCGCGTGCGGACCGCGCGGAGCACCGCTTTCCACAGCGGACAGGGACAGTGTTGTGGATCGATTGTGGAAAGCTGCCGGACAAGATGGCTAAACCATTGATCGAAAAGGGTAAAGGCGACCCTGCTTAAATTTTGTGCAATGCCGCCCGCGATGCGCTGCGCCGCATCGCGCACGTGCCGTGGCGCTGGCTGCCACAGCGTGCGGCCGCCTTTCTGTACGCTGGAGCACTTTTCGACCGCGCTTTCCACACGTCAGCGGGACAGTGCTGTGGAGGGCTTGTGGAAAGCTACCTGAAAAATTGCATAAGTCCTTGATTCGAAAGGCGGTACATCCTGCTGCCTAAAAAACGGGCAAACGGTCGTATGGTCCGCTGCCGGGTCTCGCGGCGCCCTGTCTCCTAGAAAATCGGGGTTTGTCCACAGCGGCAAGGGAGAGCACTGTGGATGGCCTGTGGACAATTCCGGGAGAAGCGATCTAACCATCTGAATTAAAGGAGCTTTTGCGGCGCTGCCGCGAAAATGTGCAATCGCAGCAGAAACGTGTCACGCGGATGCCGCTAGGGGTGTCGCGCCGCCGGGGCGAATGCCAAGGCGCTTGGCGCGATCAATAAGCGTGCTAGGCGCCACGTTGCCTTGGAGAGTGAAATATAAGGCGCTTTTTATCCAGAGACGCTGTGGATAACTTTGTGAACAAGGCCTTTGGCCGCCTTGTAAGTGGTTGATGCAAAAGAAAAATGGTTATATTGCCTAATTTTTGTTGTGCTCATAAATTGCATAAGAATCAAAGGCTTGCACCAATTCATGCGGCTTTCGGGGCAGCAGGCTGCCATCAGCGCTACCCCCTTGACATTGCAGTTATGCTGTGGACATGTCTGATCTACGCCGCATCCCCGCGGACTGCCCATGTCTGACTTGCCGAATTTGTCGCGTGACCCTTCCTTCACCGCGCCGCGCAGCGGCCGCGAGGTGATCCCGGTCGGCGAACTGAACCACGCCATTGCGCGCGTGCTCGAACGCAGCTTTCCGCTCGCCTGGGTACGGGGCGAGATCTCAAACTTCACGCGCGCGGCGAGCGGCCACTGGTATTTCTCGCTGAAGGACGCGCGGGCGCAGATCCGCTGTGTGATGTTCCGCGGACGCAACCAGCATGTCGACTTCCAGCCGCGCGAGGGCGAGGCCGTGGAAGTGCGCGCGGTGGTCTCGATGTACGAGGCGCGCGGCGAACTGCAGCTTGGCGTGGAGGCCATGCGCCGCGCCGGACTCGGCAATCTCTATGAAGCCTTCCTGCGGCTCAAGGAAAAGCTGTCGCAGGCCGGGCTGTTCGCGCCGGAGCGCAAGCGCCCGGTGCCGGCGCAGCCGCGCGCCATCGGCGTGGTCACGTCGCTGCAGGCCGCGGCGCTGCGCGATGTGCTGAGCACGCTGCGGCGGCGCGCGCCGCATGTGCCGGTGGTGGTCTATCCGGTACCGGTGCAGGGCGCGGGCGCGGCGCAGAAAATCGCGGACATGCTCGATGCCGCGGCCGCGCGCTCGGAATGCGACGTGCTGATCCTGTGCCGCGGCGGCGGCAGCATCGAAGACCTGTGGTCGTTCAATGAAGAGGTGGTGGCGCAGGCGATTGCGCGCTGCACGCTGCCGGTGGTCTCGGGCGTGGGCCACGAGACCGATTTCACCATTGCCGACTTTGTCGCCGACGTGCGTGCGCCAACGCCCACCGGCGCGGCCGAGCTGGTCAGCCCGGATCGCTCGCACCTGCTCGCGCAGACCCTGCGCGCGCGCGATGCGCTCAGGCAATGCCTGCGCCGCGGACTGGACCTGCGCGCGCAACACCTGGACTGGCTGGCGCGGCGCGTGCGCAGCCCGCAGGCGCAGTTGCAGGAGCGCCGCGCGCAGGTCGACAATCTGGCGCGACACTTGCGCTCGGCATTGCGTGACACCGTGGTGTCGCAGCGCCATCGCCAGCAACTGCTGGCAATGCGCTGGCGCGCCTGCCGCCCCGACGCGCTCGCTGCCCACGCCGGCGTCGCGCGGCTGTGGCAACGGCTGCAGGCGGCCGCGCTGCGCCAGCACGAGCGCGCCGCGCAGCGCCTGGCACGCAGCGCGGGCGCGCTGGAGCTGCTGGCGCCGCAGCGCACGCTGGAACGCGGCTATGCGGTGCTGCTGGACCAGCGCGGACGCGCGCTGCGCGCCCCCGCCGAGATCCGCGCGGGCAGCGTGGTCGAAGCGCACCTGGCCGAGGGCGTGGCCGACCTGGCGATCGCCGGCGTGCAGGCCAAGCTGCCCGAATTCTGAGCCGCCGCGCGGCGCCGGGAACGCCTCCCATGCGCGTGCGGCACAGGCCCGAAAGACCGCGCCGAAATCTCCCGGAAAGCCGCGCGCGGACAAACTAACATCGGAGCAGGGGGCTTTGCGCCGCGGTTTGCGTGGGCCTTGCAAGTCCCCTACAATCGGCAATTCCGGACCCAACAACCCCAACCCACAGAGACAGAACAATGGAACACAAGCTCCCCCCGCTTCCGTACGCGCATGATGCCCTGGCTCCGCACATCTCCAAGGAGACGCTGGAGTTCCATCATGACAAGCACCACCAGACCTACGTCACCAACCTGAACAACCTCATCAAGGGCACCGAGTTCGAGAACGCGACCCTGGAAGAGATCGTCAAGAAGTCGTCGGGCGGCATCTTCAACAACGCTGCCCAGGTGTGGAACCACACCTTCTACTGGGATTCGCTGAAGCCCAACGGCGGCGGCCAGCCGACCGGCGCACTGGCCGATGCCATCAACGCCAAGTGGGGCTCGTTCGACAAGTTCAAGGAAGAGTTCACCAAGGTTGCCGTCGGCACCTTCGGTTCGGGCTGGGCCTGGCTGGTCAAGAAGGCCGACGGCTCGCTGGACCTGGTGTCCACCTCCAACGCCGCCACGCCGCTGACCACCGACGCCAAGCCGCTGCTGACCTGCGACGTGTGGGAGCACGCCTACTACATCGACTACCGCAATGCCCGCCCGAAGTATGTCGAGGCATTCTGGAATGTCGTGAACTGGGACTTCGCCGGCAAGAACTTCGCTGGCTGATCCACGGATCGTCCGCACCGCAGAAATCGAAAAAGGGCCGCCAGGCCCTTTTTTGTTGTCCGTCCGATTCCGCATTTGGCGCACGCTCCACGCACTGCGCACCCCCCGCATCGCCTGTGTCGACGGCGTCCCATCGCTGGAACACAGCGACACACTACCGCCCACTACCGGGCCCCGCGCCCGCGCCCTATGCTGCCGATGTCCATGCCGGCATGGTCGGCCACCACGATAACAAATCGGTATGGCGACCAAAAGAAAATGCGAATGGACGCTGCGATACCCGATTTCTAGAATCCCCCTCACGCTGCATCGCCGCGTACATCCGCCGCATGAGATAGCGCAATCAAGAATCCAGACATTGCTGATGCCGTAGTCCGGGCAGGGGTTGCTGCTGCCCGCGATTTCGTGCACGGGGCGGGGCAGGCATCCCCGTATCGATTCGGACAGGCGCAAGACCGACACTGGAGACAACATGAAGAACCCCCTTGCGGGCGCCATCTTTGCGGCGCTCGCGGCCTGCTGCACCGCCGCTTCGGCGCAGGACCACGTCACGCTGTATGGCAGGCTCAATACGTCGATGGAGTATTCGGATGCGTCGACGGCCTCCGATGGCACCAAGCTGGGTGGCACCGGCCGCCTGACCAATAACCGCTCGGTGTTCGGCATGCGCGGCGAAGAGGCGCTGTATGGCAGTCTGAAGGCGATCTGGCAGATCGAAAGCAATATCTCCCTGGATACGGGCAGCGGGCAACTGGCCAGCCGCAATACCCGCGTTGGGTTGGCTGGCTCGGCCGGCAGCTTCTTCATGGGCAACTGGACCACGGCTTACCTCGAAGCCACGTCGTCCTACGACCCGTTCTATCCGACCACGGCCGGGTATATGGCGCTGATCGGCAACGGCTCGACCCCGACCTCCGACAACATCCAGGACACCAGCGCCTTCGACCGCCGCCAGAAGAACAGCCTGCACTACCGCAGCCCGAAGTGGAACGGCTTCAGCGGCGGCGTGACCTGGGGCGTCAATGAAGAGCGCGCCACGGTGCCGCGCAATCCCAGCCTGTGGTCGTTCGCCGGGGCCTATGACAACGGCCCGCTGAACGTGGTGCTGGCTTACGAGCGCCACAACAACTACCAGACCGCGGGCCGCGACGACGAAGGCATGAAGATCGGCCTGTCGTACCAGTTCCCGACCACCAAGGTCTCGGCGATCTACGAGCGGCTGCACTACCGCACCGCCACCGGCGACCTGAAGCGCGATGCGTACTACGCCTCGGTGGTGCAGAAGCTGTGGACCGGCAGCCTGCGCGCGGGTGTCGGCTTTGCCGGCAACGGCCGCGGCAACGCCACCGAGACCGTCGGCTTCTTCCGCAGCGGCCCGGATACCGGCGCGGTGCAGGCCACGCTGGGCTACGAGTATCCGCTGTCGAAGCGCACTTCGGTGTTCGGCTTCTACAGCCGCATCTTCAACAAGAAAAACGCCACCTACGACTTTGCGATCAACGAGCTGGGCATTTCCGCCGGCGCCGATCCGCAGACCTTTGCGCTAGGCATGCGCCACGTGTTCTGAACGAGGCCCGCCTCAGGCCATTACCCGAGATCAAGGAGACCCCACATGAAATTCCGCCACATGCTGCGCGCGGCGCTGGCCGCCGCACTGTGCCTGCCGCTGCTGCCCGGCGCGGCGCACGCCGACACCTATCCCGACAAGCCGATCCGCATGGTCGTGCCGTTTGCCGCCGGCAGCGCCACCGACCTGCTCGCGCGCATCGTCAGCGCGGAGATGAGCACCTCGTCGAACCTGCAGATCGTCGTCGACAACCGCCCCGGCGCCGGCGGCACCATCGGCACCGCGGTGGTGGCCAAGGCGCCCGCCGACGGCTACACGCTGCTGCTGACCTCCGCCGGGCACGCGGTCAATCCCACGCTCTACCCCAAGCTGCCGTACGACACCACGCGCGACCTGAAGGGCATCTCCACGGTCGCGACCATGCCCTACCTGCTGGTGGTCAGCGCCTCCAGCCCGTACCGCACGCTCAAGGACCTGCTGGCCGCGGCGCGCGCCAAGCCTGATTCGGTGACCTACAGCTCGGCGGGCAGCGGCAGTTCGTCGCACCTGAGCGGCGAGCTGTTCAACGTGACCGCGGGCGTGCAGACGCGGCATATCCCGTACAAGGGCGCGCCGGCGGCCATCACCGATGTGATCAGCGGACGCGTCGACATGTTCTTCGCCCCGTCCATCACCGCGCTGCAGTTCGTCAAGGAGGGCAAGCTGCGCATCTTGGGCGTGGCCACGGCGGCGCGGGTGCCGTCGCTGCCGGACGTGCCCACCATCGCCGAAGCGGGCGTGCCGGGCTATGTGTTCGATGCCTGGTTCGGCGTGCTGGCGCCGGCGGGCACGCCCAAGGAAATCGTGGCGCGCCTGAACACGGCGATGCAGCAGGCGCTGAGCGCGCCGGCGACCAGGGAGAAGCTGGTGGCGCAAGGCGCCGAGGCCAAGCCCTCGACCCCGGTCGCGTTCGACAAGCTGATCGCCGCCGACATCGCCAAGCTCGAGCCCATCGTCAAGCGCTCGGGCGCGCAGCCGGGCCAGTAACGGCGCAGCACTGGCGCCCGCACGGCGGGCGCCCCTTCCACTGACACACGGAATACCGTTATGCGATGCATTGCACGGGCCCTGGCACATGCCATGGCGGTGGGCTGCCTGATGGCGGCCTGGGGAACACAGGCGCAGGCCGCCGCCGCGCAGGCGGACCGGATCCTGGTCAACGGCACGGTGCTTACCATGGACGCCGGCGATACGGTGGCGCAGGCCATCGCCATCCGCGGCGAGCGTATCGTCGCGGTGGGCGCCAACCCGCAAATCCGCCGCCTGGCCGGCCCGGCTACCGAGGTCATCGACCTCGGCGGGCGCACGGTGATTCCGGGGCTGATCGACACCCATATCCACGCCATCCGCGGCGGCCAGAGCTATGCCTTCGAGACCTACTGGTACGAAGGCGAGACCACCAGCCTGGCCGCCGGGCTGGAGCAGTTGCGACAGACCGCGCAGGCGCGCGGCCCGGGCAAGTGGGTGGCCGTGACCGGCTCGTGGCACCCCGACCAGTTCACCGAGAAGCGCGCCCCCACGCCGGCCGAGCTGACCGCGCTGCTGCCCGACAATCCGGCCTACGTGCAGTACCTGTACGACTACGCGCTGGTCAACGCCAAGGCGATCGAGGTGCTCAAGCTCGACCAGCCCGATGCGCTGCCGCCCGGCATCCGCATGGAGCGCGACAGCGACGGCCGTCTCACCGGCCGGGTCTTCGGCGCGATCCGGCCGCTGTCGGCGCTGTTCGGGCGCATCCTGGCGCAGAGCCAGGTCGACCCCAAGGCCAGCCTGCAGGCCTTCTTCGGCCGGCTGAACAGCCTCGGTGTTACCGCGCTGATCGACCCTACCGCCGGGCCGGGCGCCGCGTACGATCCGCTGTTCGCGCTGTGGCGCGAAGACAGCCTGTCGCTGCGGGTGGGCTACCGCATCCCGACGCTGGTCGCGGGCAACGAGGCCGAGTGGTTCCGCAACACGCTGGCCTTCCTGCCGCCGCGGCTGGGCGACGGCAAGCTGCGCTTCCTGGGACCGGGCGAAATGCTGGTGTTCGGCATGGACGACGGCGTGAAGATGGGGCCCGGATTCCAGCCGTCGGCGAAGGACCGCGAGGAACTGCTCAAGGTGGCAAGCTTTGCCGCCAGCCGCGGCTATCCGGTCGAGATCCACGCCTATACCGACGATGCCGCCAGCGCGATCCTGGATGTGTTCGAGGAAGTGGGCAAGCGCCATGACCTGGGCAAGCTGCGCTGGGCCATGGCCCACCTGAACACCGGCAAGCCGGAAACGTTCCGGCGCATGAAGGCGCTCGGGCTTGCCTACACGGTCCAGATGGGGCCGTACTTCGAGGCCAGCGCCATCGGCCACGCCAACGACCACCATGTGGCCGAGGCCGCTCCGCCCGTGCGCCTGGCCCTGCAGCACGGGCTGAAAGTGGCCGGCGGCACCGATGCCACGCGTATCGGCATCCCCGGGGTCTGGCGCGCGCTGGAGTTCCACGTCGGCGGCTATTCGATCGGCAGGGAAGTCCGGCGCAAGGAGGACTTCCGGCTCTCGCGGCTGGAAGCGCTGAGGCTGTACACCGCCAACGCGGCCTGGATTTCGTTCGATGAGACTTCGCGCGGCACGCTGGAGGCGGGCAAGCTGGCCGACCTGGCGGTGCTCGACAAGCCCTACCTGACCGTACCGGTTGAAGACATCCATCGCATCCGTTCGGTGCTGACGATGGTCGACGGGAAAGTGGTGCATGGCGACGGCGCCTTCGCCGCGCGCCAGGCATTGGCCCCGCGAGCGCAGCGCAGGCCATAAGCATGCCGCACCTGACCGTCGAATACACCCGCAATCTTGCGCCGGTTGCGCGCATCGATGCCTTGCTGGCGGGGCTGAGCGCGGTCCTGCTTGCGCAGCCCGGCGCGTTTGCGCCAGGCGGCATCCGTGCGCGCGCGGTTTGCCTGGAGTCCTACCGCATGGCCGACGGCAGCGGCGACGATGCCTTCGTCCACGTGACGCTGGCGGTAGCGGCGGGGCGCCCGCAAGACGTGCTCGACCGCACCGTCACCGCCATGTTCGATTGCCTGACCGCGCATTTCGCCGAGCCATACCGGCGCCGGTATCTGGCGCTGTCGCTGGAGTTGCGGGAGTTTGCCGGGGCCTATCGCAGCCTTAACAACATTCACCAGCGCTACAGCACCACGGCTGCATAGGGCAGCGGCCGCGTTCCACCACAACGACAAGACAGCCCAAAAGAGGAGACAGCAAATGAAGTTCGGAACCATGGGGGCCGCGCTGCTTGCGTTGGCCCCGACGCTGGCCGCGGCGCAGTCCGTGACGATGTACGGCGTGATCGACACCGGCGTGGAATACGTGAACAAGGTCGGTGCGGGCGGCGACAGCCTGGTGCGCATGCCGACCCTGACCGGCACCGTGCCGTCGCGTTGGGGCCTGCGCGGGACCGAGGACCTGGGCGGCGGGCTCAAGAGCGTGTTCGTGCTGGAGTCAGGCTTCGCCCCGGATACCGGCGGTGCCAACCAGGGCGGTCGGCTGTTCGGGCGGCAAGCGCTGGTCGGGCTGAGCGGCAAGTGGGGGCAGCTGTCGCTGGGGCGTCAGTACACCATGCTGTTCTGGGCCAACCTGGACTCGGACATCCTTGGCCCTAACGTGTACGGCGCGGCATCGCTCGACAGCTACCTGCCGAATACGCGTGCCGACAACGCGCTGGCCTACAAGGGCACCTTCGGCGGCCTGACCATTGGCGCTACCTACAGCTTCGGGCGCGATGCGGTCAACGCCGGCCCCAGCCCGGCCGGCACCAATTGCGCGGGCGAGAACCCGGCCAGCAAGTCTGCCTGCCGGGAATGGTCGGCGCTGATCCAGTATGAGCACAAGGGCTGGGGCGTCACCGCTGCCTATGACTCGCTGCGCGGCGGGCCGGGTGCATTCGGCGGGCTTGGCAACAAGTCGCTGAGCGATGATCGCCTGTCGCTGAGCGGCTACGTGCTGTTGTCGCGCGCCAAGCTGGGCGTGGGCGTGATCCGCCGCGACAACGAAGGCAGCGCGACGCCGCGCAGCCAGCTCTGGTACGGCGGCATGGCCTACGACATTACGCCGGCTTTCACGCTGGCCGGGCAGGTCTATTACCTCAAGTTCCACGACAGCGCCAACAAGGCCATGCTGTACGCGGTGCGTGGCGCCTATGCGTTCTCCAAGCGGACTTCGGTTTACGCCACGGCGGGATTTATCGATAACGGGGGGCAGCTGGCGCAGTCAGTGAGTGCCGGGGCGGCTGGGTCCAATCCCAGGCCGGGGGCGTCGCAGTTTGGCACGATGGTGGGGGTCAAGCACGTGTTTTAGGAAGGCCTGTCCGGGCTGGGGCTGCATGGCATCTAAGCCAAACAGCCAGCCCTCCTAATCGCCTTCCGCCATCTCCGCCAGCAGCCGGCTATTCGGCCAATCCCCCTCCACCGCCAGATCCCTCGCCACCCGCCTGAGCGTCTCCATCACCGCAAGCGAAGCCCGCGACGGCGGCCGCGCCGCGGCATAGCCGATCATCCGATGCAGCTCCAGCCCCCGGATCGGCACTGCCTGCAGCCGCTGCGCCTGCAGTTCTTCGCGTATTGCCGCGGCAAAATGCACCGTCCAGCCGAATCCGCGCGCTACCAGGCGCCGGGCTACCTCGATCGATTCCACTTCCATCGAGACCTGCAGCTCCAGCCCCTGGCGCGCCGCCAGCGCTTCCAGCGCCAGCCGCACGCCTGACTTGGGCACGCCAGTCAGGATCAGCGGAAGGTCCTGCAGCTGTTCCATCTCCACCGGCCCATCCCCCAGCGCGGTATCGCCCCACGGACCGATCGCGCACAGGCTCTCCGCCACCAGCGGCACCGCCGAAACCCCGGGGCTCGATACCGGCCCGCTCAGCAGCGCGACGTCGAGCGTGCCCTGCAGCAGCGCATCCTGCAGCGCGGGCGCGAAATTCTCCACCAGGCGCAGGCGGATCTCCGGATACTGCTCGCGCAGCGCTTCGGCCAGCGGGATGAACAGCAGCGGCGCCAGCGCCGGCGTCAGTCCCAGCGCCACCAGCCCGCGCGGCGACGCGGCGAGGTCGGCGATGTCCACCTTGACCTGATCGGCGTAGCGCAGCAGGAAGGACGCGCGGTCCAGCAGCACCAGGCCTTCTGGCGTGGGCGTGGCGCCGCGCACGTGGCGCTCCAGCAGGCGCACGCCCAGTTCTTCCTCGAGCAGCCGGATCTGTCGGCTGAGCGCGGGCTGCGCGATATGCAGCGCCGCCGAGGCGCGGCCGAAGTGCTGCAGCGTGGCCAGCACCTTGAAGTAGCGAAGTTGTCGGAGGTCCATGGCGTAGCTCTACTGCGGTGAACGTGCGCAATCGATTGCACAAAATTTCCAAAAAAAGCGCCCTCGGGCGACGAATGCCGTTCAGTTAACCCCTGTTCGTTCCCGCGCAGGCGGAAACCCAGTGACTTCCAAAAAACGCCGGATTCCCGCCTGCGCGGGAATGACGGTAGTGTCTGATTCCTTAACTGAACGGCATTGCCTCGGGGCGACCGCCTTACACGGGCCGAGTCGAAGCCCGCACCACCAGTTCGGGCGCCAGCAGGGTCCGCGCCGTGGTGGTGGCGCTGCCGTCCAGTGCCCCCAGCATCAACGCGGCGGCGCGCGTGCCCATCTCGTAGAATGGCACGCGGATGGTGGTCAGCGCGGGAGACACCGCATGCATCAGCAGCATGTCGTTGTGTCCCACCACCGACAGGTCCGACGGGCAGCTGCCGCCGGCGGCGCGCACCGCCGCGTAGCAGCCCAGCGCCAGGAAATCATTGGCGGCCACCACCGCGGTGATGCGCTTGCGGCGCGACAGCAGCTGCGCGCAGGCGGCCTGGCCCGCCGCTTCGGTGTAGGCCGGCGCGCGCACCACCGGGCAGTGCGACGCAGCCAGGCCCAGCTCCGCCACCGCCTGCAGGAAGCCTGCTTCGCGCTCATGGCCGGTCGAGAGATTGACCGGTCCGGCCACATGACCGATGCGCCGGTGGCCCAGCGCGTGCAGATGGCCGACGGCGAGCGCCATCGCCTGGCGGTGGTCGCCGACGATGCTGGAAACGCGCCCGGCATCGTCGCTGCGGTTGACCATCACCAGCGGAACGCCCTGCGCCAGGCAATGGTCCACCACCGGGTCGTTGCGCTCGGCGGTGGCCAGGATCAGGCCGTCGACCTGCCGCGCCAGCAACTGGTCGACGATAAAGGTCTGGCGCGCCTTGTCGCCGCCGGCATTGGCCACGATCGGGATATAGCGGTGCCGCGCCAGCGCGTTCTCGATGCCGAGCACGATCGGCGGAAACACCGGGCTGCCGATGTCCGGCACCACCACGCCGATGGTGCCCGAGCGCCGCGTGCGCAGCGCCGCGGCAATGCGGTTGGGCGAGTAGTGCAGGTCCTGTGCCGCCTTCAGTACGCGGGCCACCAGTTCGTCGCCGATGCGGTGGCGGGTCTGCGGATTGAGCACGCGCGATACCGTCGACGGATGCACGTCGAGCGCCTGGGCAATCTGCTTGATGGTGGGTTTGCTCATCGCTGTGTGCCATGTGCGGCAGGCGCTGCGCCATACCGCCTGGTTATCGGGATACCGGCAAAAAGTGGATTGGACGCAAGGCCGCGGCGGTTCCTACAATCGGCCCGGATGCCAGCAGGCCTTGCGCTTGTCGTGCAATCGATTGCATTGTAATCTGCCCGGGCGGCATTGCCAAGCCGCAGCCGGCCCGGGCCAGCAACAGGAGAGACAGAGATGAAAGCAGCGGTATCGTTCGCGGGCCAGGCGCCGGTGTACCAGGAGTTCGACGACCCGGTCGCCGAACCCGGTACGGTGGTGGTCAAGGTTTCCGCGTCCGCGCTCACGCGGCTGGACATGGCGATTGCCGAAGGCCGCCACTACATCAAACCAGGCGCGGGCCGCTTCGTGGTGGGGCGCGAAGGCGTGGGGCGCCTCGCCGACGGGCAGCGGGTCTACTTCAATGTCAATGCGCCGCGCGCGCCGTACGGCTCGATGGCGCAGCGCGCGCTGGTGGACCCGGCGCTGACCTTCCCGGTGCCGGACGGCATCGACGACGCCCGCGCGGCCGCGCTGGGCAACGCCGGCCTCGCGGCGTGGCTGCCGCTGTCGTGGCGCGCGCACATGCAGCCGGGCGAGACCGTGCTGGTGCTTGGGGCGACCGGCATCTCCGGGCTGCTGGCGGTGGCCGCGGCCAGGCTGCTGGGCGCCGGCCGCGTCATTGCCGCCGGGCGCGACGTACGCGCGCTGCAGCGTGCCCGCCGGCTGGGCGCGGACGCGGTGGTGCCGCTCGACCAGCCGGGCGACCTGGTCGACGCCTACCGCAATGCGGCCGGCGGCAGCGTCGATATCGTGCTCGACTACCTGTGCGGCGCGCCCGCCGAAGCCGCATTGCTGGCGCTAGGCCATGGCGGGCGCCTTGTCCATATCGGCACCACGGTCGCGCCGACCATCACCTTTGCCGGCGCTGCCGCGCGCCAGGCGTGCTTCGACATCATGGGCTTCGCCTACTACCACGCGCCTATCGAGGCGCAGGCGCAGGCCTACGCCGAGCTGTGCCGGCATACCGCCGCCGGGCGCATGGAGATCGACATCGTCGCCGAGCCGCTGGAAGCGGTCGGGCGCGTGTGGGCGGCGCAGGCGCAGGGCGCGCGGCAGCGCTTCGTGCTGGTGCCCTGAAGACGCGTCATGCCTGGCGCAATGGTCCGCGCAAGATCCTCGAGCCGCCGTCGACCGGCCGGTTCACGCCGGTCGCGAAGCCGGCATCGCCCCCGGCGAGCGAGGCAATCCCCTTTGCGATGTCCCCAGGGCCAGGGTCGGGCTGCCTGGCGTGATGCGTCCACGGTAGCCCTGGTTGCTGAAGCGAATCAGCGGCCCTTCGCGTCCGGCACGCGGGTCTGGTCGATCGAGGCCCCGCCGCTGCCCGTTCGCGGCTTGCCGTGCAGGCCGTCGCGGTCGACCTTGCCGGCGCTTTCCGAGGCCGGTTTGGGCTTGTCGCGGCCGGGCAGGCCGCCCGCGGTGTGCGGCTCCTTGGGCACGTCGCCGAGATCCTTGGCCAGCCCGCCCGGGTTGGTGGGTGTGGCGCCCGGTGTGCTGCCCGGTGCCACGCCGGCACCCGGCGGCGGTACGGTCTGGCTGCCCTTGGGGCCCTTGTCGGTACGCACGCCGGTTTCGGGCGGCTGCGCCAGGGTGCCGCCGGCGAACGCGCAAAGCAGCGCAATCGCTGCGGCGCGTGGGATCGTGAATTGCATCTGGATACTCCTGTAACGCGGGCGTTCCGCTGTGTAAAGCGGTGTAAAGGGGGCATGCTGGTACGGCAAAAGCATTTGCCGGGCCATCCCGCACGCTGCAGTGCCCGGTCCGGCAACGGACCGGCGCAACGCACTTTCTACAAGCGCCGGCGGTTGTTACAAGGTGGCGCCGGCGTCGGGGGGCGCGGTTCCGGCCCGCGCGGTCCCTGGCCGCCGAAATCCGTGCGGGAACGGAAGTTGCGCGCACTTCGGGCGTTGGCCGCGATAGCGGCCCACCTCACCGGAGGCGTCATGAAGCACAGCAAGCACGATACGTCGAACGATCCGGCGCTGGATCGGCGCCAGGGCCTGGATGACCGTGAACTGAAGGAAAACGCCGCGGACAACCAGCGCGCGCGCGAACGCGCCAGGGCCGATTGGGAGCATGCGGCATCACGCCGCAAGGACGGAGAGAAAGGGCGCAAGCCGGACCAGGCCGGCAAGGGCGAGATGCCACCGGGCGTGAAGGCGCGTGACCTGCACGATCCCGGCAGCCGGGATCCCGACGCGCCGCCGACTGTCAACCGGTCCTGATTCCGCTCACGGCTTCCCGCCGCGTGCCAGGCGCGCCGCTGCCTGCAGGCTGCGCACGATGCGGTCGAAGGCGGCGGCACGCGCCTCGTCGCTGCGCTGGCGCAGGGCAAAGGAGGGGTGGTAGGTAGCGATGACCAGCCGCCCTTCATGCTCCACCGGCGTCTCCATCATGCCCGCCAGCGTTACGCTCTTGCGGCCCAGCACCGCGCGCGCCGCGGTCGCGCCCAGCGCTACCACGACTGTGGGGTGCACCTTCTCCAGCTCTCGTTCCAGCCAGAGGTTGCAGGCCTCGATTTCCTGCTGCGCCGGCGATTTGTGCAGCCGGCGCTTGCCGCGCCACTCGAACTTGAAATGCTTGACCGCATTGGTCATGAAGAGCTTGTCGCGATCCAGGCCCGCGGCCTGCAGCGCTTCATCCAGCAGGTGTCCGGCGGGTCCGACGAAGGGCGAGCCTTGCAGGTCTTCCTGCGAGCCCGGCTGCTCGCCCACCAGCATGATGCGCGCGTGGGCCGCGCCGGTGCCGGGCACGCCCTGCGTGGCGTTGCGCCACAACGGGCAGCGCCGGCATTCGTTGAGTTCGCCGCGGCTGACAGGGGGCTTGTTGCGTTCGGGCATGACTGATGCAATGGGGCGGCGCGCGCGGTGCGCTGCTGCCGGTTTGCAGCAGGTTTCACGCCATGGCAGCCGCGCGGGGCCGCCCCTGCGCCGTCACCGCCGCTGCCACATCGGTATGGAACTTGCCTTCTCCCAAGACCCCGCGACGGCCACGCCACGGCAAGCCGCGCCGGGTTCCCTGCCTTGCCGCATCAAACGCCTGAGGCCTGAACCGCGCGCATGTCCCAGACCATCCGCCCCGCTTCCCGGCGCCGCATTGCCGCCGAACTGTTCCGCGCGATCTGGCGCTTCCGCGCCCGCGTGCTGGTCGCGGTGAGCCTGCTGCTGCTGGCCAAGGCCTGTGCCGTGGCCGTGCCGCTGATGCTCAAGCTGGTGGTCGACGAGGTCACGCCGGCCGCGGCCGGTACCGATGCCGCGCGCCTCGGCCTGGTCGCGATGCCGGTGTTCCTGGTGCTGGCCTATGCCATCCTGCGGCTGCTCGGCAATGCCTTCAGCGAGCTGCGCGACGTGGTCTTTGCCTATGTGACGCAGAGCACGGTGGCGGCCTTCATGGAGCGCGCCTTTGCGCACCTGCATGCGCTGGGCGCGCGCTTCCACGCGCAGCGTGCCACCGGCAGCGTGATCCGCGACCTGGAGAAGGGCACCGCGGCGATCGGCTTCCTGCTCGGCGTGGCCGTCTTCACCATCGTGCCGACGCTGATGGAGATCGTGTCGGTGCTGGCCATTATGATCGGCGCCTATGGCGCGGCCTTTGCCGCCATTATCCTGGGCGTGTTCGTGCTGTACGCCGGCTTCACCTACGTCTTTACGCAGCGGCGCATGCGCGTGCAGCGCCAGGTCAATGCGGTCGAGGCCACCACCAACAGCAAGGTGGTGGACAGCCTGCTCAATTACGACACCGTCAAGTTCTTTGCGCGCGAGTCCTTCGAAACCCGGCGGCTGTCGGAGATGCTGCAGCGCTGGGTCGGCATCAGCGTGGAAAACCAGTATGCGCTGTCGGCGCTGCATATCGGGCAGAGCCTGTGCATTGCCGTGGGCGTGGGCGCCGTGATGCTGCTCGCCACCCAGCGGGTCATCCAGGGTTCGCTGTCGGTGGGCGACCTGGTGCTGATCAACGCCTACATCATCCAGGTGGTGCTGCCGCTCAATACACTGGGCTTTATCTTCCGCGAATCCAACGACGCCATGACCAACGTGGAGCGGCTGTTCGCGCTGCTCGACGCCCACGGCAAGCCCGGCGAGGACAGCGACGCGCCGGCCGCGCGCCCGCTGCGCGTGAGCCGCGGCGAGATCGTGTTCGACCGCGTCAACTTCAGCTATGACCCCAGCCACCAGACCCTGTGGGACGTCAGCTTCCGCGCCGGCGCCGGCCAGACCGTGGCGGTGGTGGGCGGCAGCGGCTCCGGCAAGTCGACCCTGGCGCGGCTGCTGTTCCGGCTGTACCAGCCGGACAGCGGCAGCATCAGCATCGACGGACAGGACCTGCGCCTGGTGACCCAGCGCAGCCTGCGCGAACTGATCGGCATCGTGCCGCAGGACACCATCCTGTTCAACGACACCATCGCCTACAACATTGGCTATGGCCGCGAAGGCGCCACCCGCGCCGACATCGTCGCAGCGGCACGCGCCGCGCAGCTCGACGCCTTCATCGACCGCCTGCCCGACGGCTATGAAACCCAGGTGGGCGAGCGCGGCGTGCGCCTGTCGGGCGGCGAGCGCCAGCGCGTGGCAATTGCGCGCGCGATGCTCAAGCGCCCGCCCATCGTGGTGTTCGACGAGGCCACCTCGGCGCTGGACACGCGCTCGGAGCGCGCGATCCAGCAGGAGTTGTCCGAAGTCGCGCGCGGACGCACCGCGCTGATCATCGCGCACCGGCTCTCGACCATCGTCGATGCCGACCGCATCCTGGTGATGGAGCATGGCCGCATCGTCGAAGACGGCAACCACGCCACGCTGCTCGAGCGCGGCGGCATCTACACCCAGATGTGGCAGTTGCAGCAGCAGCAGCGCGAGCTGGAACGCGCCGAACGGCGCCTCGCGCTGCAGCCGGTGCGCCTGGAGATCCTGGTGGCCAGCGTGGTCGACGGGCTGCGCGAGCTGATTGCCGAGCGCCATATCAACCTGTTCACGGTGCAGAGCGAATCAGAGCTGCGCGTCACCGGCGATCCCGGCGTGCTGCAGAAGGCGATCTGGGAACTATGCCAGCACATGATCGCCACCATCGAGCCGGGCGGGCGGCTGGAGCTGCGGCTCGAGCGGCTTGACGGGCAGGCCGGCCTGCGGCTGTCCGCCACGCCGGGCGATCTGCCGCTGCCGGATGTGCAGGGCCTGCATGAATGGCTGGCCGAGCACGGCGTCACGCTGTCGGCCGACGGGCCCGCGCACGCCTACCAGATGCTGATGCCGATGCGCGCCGTGCAAGAGAGCGAACCGCGCCCCGCGCCGGCCGCGCCGCACAGCGCCGAAGCCGTGCCGGAGGCGCCGGATGCGCAGGCGCTCAAGGGCCTGCGCGTGCTGCTGCTGGACGACGACGAGCCCACGCGCGAGGTGCTGAGCGCCTCGCTGGAAGACTACGGTGCCCATGCGATTGCGCAGCAGCGTGGCGATGACGTGATCGCGCTGCTGGCGGGTACGCATCCGGGCCAATGGCCGCAGGTGCTGCTGTGCGACCTCGCGCTCGACGAGGAGGACGGCTACACCGTGCTGCGCCGGGTGCGGCGGCTGGAAGCGCAGATGCAGGTGCCGCTGGGCAAGCGCATGACCGCGATCGCGCTGTCCGGGCACGCCGAGCCGCAGGACCGCATGCGCGCGCTGATGGCCGGGTTCCAGCTGCACCTGTCCAAGCCCGTGCGGGTGGGCGAGCTGGTGGCGGCGATCCGTTCGCTGGCGGTGCGCGCCACGCAAGACACGCAGGAAGCGTAGCGCGGCCGCTACCGCTGCGCTTCAGGCGCGCGTCTCGTGCAGCCGGCGGCGCAGCTTCAGCACCTCCGGCGGGATCACGCGCCGCTCCTGCCATACCCAGGGCATGCCGCCCAGCACCTCGGCCAGGCCGCGCCATCCCTGGCAGCGCCACAGCTGCGGCAATGCCGCCGCGGTCTCGCCCAGCGCCACATGCCAGGGCAGCCGCAGCCAGGCGGACCAGATCGCATTGCGCGCGAGCAGCGAACGGCGCTGCGCCGGATTGCGCAGCGGACTGGGATGGTGGTGCACCACCAGTTGCGGCGCGTATACCAGCTGCCAGCCATGCGCAGCCAGGTCCAGCGCCAGCAGCGTTTCCTCGCCGCCGAGGAACAGGCGCGGGTGGTAGCCGCCGGCCTGCCGGAAGGCATCGGTGCGGAACGCGGTGGCGCCCGCCATCAGGCCCAGGATGGCGCGCCCCGGCAGCATGGCCGAGGGCAGGGGGCTGGCCGCCATGCGCGTGCAGGTCGGGTCTTCGCCGCGATGCTCGCCCACCAGGATACGCGCCGTCAGCGCGGCGACGCGCGGATGGCGCTCGAACATGGCGCACGCCGCCGACAGCGATCCGGGCGCCCACCAGCAGTCGTCATCGCAGAAGGCGACATAGCGGGTACTGGCCCAGTCCGCGCCCAGGTTGCGGCCGGCCGCGCCGAGGTTGTGCGCACTGCGCAGCAGCGCGGCGTGCGGGAACTCGCGCCGCACCATGGCCGCGGTGCCGTCGTCCGAGGCGTTGTCGACCACCGCGATGGGCGGGCGCTCCGGCAGCGCGCTCAGTCGCGCCAGCGCGGTGCGCACCGAATCGCGCCGGTTATGCGTCAGCACCACCACGCTGATGTCGAAAGGCCCGGAACAATGGCTGGCAGGGGAAGCAGATGTGGGAATCGGCATCGGGAATTTGCTTGGCTCAGTCATGACCGGCGCCTGCCGGCTCCAGTATCCAGTAGCGTTCGGGCGCGCACAGGTCGCACAGCTTGTCTTCGCTGAACAGCTGCAGCTGGCTCTGGTACGCATTCAGCGCGTAGCTCTTCTGCGTCAGGTACTGCGTCACGGGCAGGTTGACGGGGGTGGCGCGCAGGCCGCTGTCCCCGCATTGCACCAGCCGTTGCTGCAGCAGGCCGGGCATGCGCCGGTAGATCGCGTCCTCGTAGTAGAGCCACTGCACCCGCGGGGCCGCCGCGGCCGCGGCCGGGGGCGCGCGCGGCGCGCTCCACGCCGGACCCGACGCATGCGCGGCCAGCATCAGCAGCCGGCAGGCGTCATGCACCAGGCCATGGTCGGAGTGAAACAGCCCGAGCGGAGCCACCACCACGCCTTCGGTCTGGGTCAGCAGCACGGTGTGCAGGGCGTCGGCAAGCTGTCGGGCGGTGTAGTGGCGGCCATACTGGCTGTCCCAGAAATCCAGCCATACCGCGTGCGCGCCCAGCATGGTCAGCGCGTGGTTGTCCTCGCGCCGGCGCGACAGCACCGCCTGCTCGGCGCTGGCGAAGCCGGCGGCCTGGTCCCAGTCAGGGGCCGGCATGTCGGCGGGCGGCACGCCCGCGAATACCGTCACCACGCGCGCCGCGCGCGCCGCCGCGATCAGGCCGCCGCAACTGAACACGGCATCGTCCAGGTGCGGCGAGATCACGGTCACCGCGGCGGCGAGATCGACCACCATCGCCGTGCCCATGGCGTCCCCTCGCGCGCTCCGGCACGCCGTCAACTGAGCGCGGCACGCGCTTCGCGCGCGGTGGCCGACACCGGCACCACGTTGCCGGGCGCCCCTTCGGCATGCGCCTGGGCAGCGAGCCGCGCGGCAAAGTAATCCACGGTGCGGCGCAGCCCCTGTTCCAGCGCGGTGGTCGGCTCCCATCCGAGCAGCTGCCGCGCCAGCGTGATGTCGGGGCAGCGCTGGTGCGGGTCGTCGGCCGGCAGCGGGCGCATCTCGATCCGGGAGGGCGAGCCGGTGGCGCGCAGCACCGCCTGCGCAATTTCCAGCATGGTGGTCTCGCACGGGTTGCCCAGGTTGACGGGCGTGCCGCTCGCGGGAGCTTCCATCAGCCGGACCAGCGCATCGACCATGTCGTCGACATAGCAGAATGCACGCGTCTGCGCGCCGTTTCCGTAAACCGTCAGCGGCTGCCCGGTCAGCGCCTGGGTGATGAAATTCGATACCACGCGGCCGTCGGCGGGGTGCATGCGTGGCCCGTAGGTGTTGAAGATGCGCGCGATGCGCACGTCCAGTCCGTGCTGGCGGTGATAGTCCATGAACAGGGTCTCGGCGCAGCGCTTGCCTTCGTCATAGCAGGAGCGGATGCCCACCGGATTGACATGGCCCCAGTACCCTTCCTGCTGCGGATGGTGCTCGGGGTCGCCGTAGACTTCGCTGGTGGACGCCTGCAGGATGCGCGCCCTGAGCCGCTTGGCCAGTCCCAGCATGTTGATCGCGCCGTTGACGCTGGTCTTGGTGGTCTGCACCGGGTCGTGCTGGTAATGCACCGGCGAGGCCGGGCACGCGAGGTTGTAGATCTCGTCGACTTCCACGTACAGCGGGAAGGTGACGTCGTGGCGCAGCAGCTCGAAATTGGTCCGGCCCAGCAGGTGCGCGATGTTCTCCTTGGTGCCCGTGTAGAAGTTGTCCACGCACAGCACGTCCTGGCCGGCGCGCACCAGCCGCTCGCACAGGTGCGAGCCGAGAAATCCCGCGCCGCCGGTGACCAGGATGCGCTTGCGATCGCTTTCCTTCATTTCCGTTCTCCTTGGATTGGCTTGCTTGTGCGGGCGTGCCGCGGTGCCGGCGTCAGGCCGCCACGCGGCGGGCCCCCGCCTGCAGCACGGGCGCGCCGGCGCAGACGCGCGCATAGACCGCCTCCATCTGCCGCGCCACTCCGGCCCAGGTGAAATGCGCCTGCGCGCGGCGCCGGCCCGCTTCGCCGAGCTTGCGCGCCAGCGCGGGGTTCGCGGCCAGTTGCGCGAGCCGCGCCGCCAGCGCCGCCGGGGCCTTGGGCGGCACCAGGAAGCCGGTGTGCCCGTCCACCACCGTGGAGCGGATGCCGCCGACGTCCGCGCCGATCACCGGAGCCCCGCACGCCATCGCTTCCACCGGCGTGATGCCGAAGGGCTCGTACCACGGGGTCGTCACGAAGACATCCGCGGCGCTGTAGAACAGGCGCAGCGTGTCGCGCCCGCGCCGGCCGGTAAACACCACGCGTTCGGCCACGCCTTCGGCGCTGGCTACCTCCTGCAGCCTGCCGATTTCCGGGGTGGCCTGCACACTGGGCTGCTCGGCGTTGCCGCCCACCACGTACAAGGTGGCATCGAGGTCCGTGTCGCGCCGCAGGCAGCCCAGCGCGCGGATCACGTTGTCGATGCCCTTGCGCGGCACCAGCCGGCCCAGCTGCAGCACGCGAAATCCGTGCAGCGGCCAGCCCAGTGCGCGCCGTGCCGCGTCACGCGGCACCGGCGCGAACTCCGCGGCATCGAAGCCGCACGGCACGGTCTGCACGCGCGCCGGATCGGCGCTGTACAGGCTGACGAGGTCGTCCAGGTCTTGCGGACACTCCGCCACCACGCAGTCGGCCTCGCGCACCAGCGTGTCCTCGATGGCGAAGCGGTCGTCGGGGAAGCCGTCGGTGCTGCCCTGGTGCAACCTGCGCACCTTGCCCAGCGCGTGGAAGGTCATCACCAGCGGTATGCCCAGCGTGTGGCGGGCCCGTAGCGCAGCCAGCCCGGACATGAAGAAGTTGGCATGGAGCACATCGTAGCCGGTGGCGTCGCGGCGCACGAAGTCGGCCAGGAACGCGCCGAAGTCCTCCATATACGGCAGCAACTGTTCCTTGGGGATCTGCACCGGCGGTCCGGCCGTGACATGGATCACGCGTACGTTGGGTGCGAACGCCACCACTTCTGGCAACAGCGCCTTGTCGCGGCGCGTGAACACATCGACCTGATAGCCGCGGCTGCCAAGCTGCCTTGCAAGATGCGCCACATAGATGTTCTGCCCGCCGCAGTCGGTACTGCCGACACTGGCGAGTGGCGAGGCATGTTCGCTGATCAGCGCGATCTTGCGCATGGTGGGCTCCGGTATTTTGCGGCCGCCCGCAACGCAGGGTACCGGCCAGGAGGTGGTGGCCCCTGCAGCTAGCGTGCCAGTGCGGCACGGACAATCCCACAAATCTTGCTGCCGATCGGGGAACCGATGGAGAAGCGATATAGCGGTTCTCGTTGAGAGCGAGAACCGCATAGCCCAGAAGACGCACCAAGGGCGCCATCGGGCGTTTTGGTCATTCTTACGCCGCCCCTTTGTAATTTGCGCTTACCGGTCTTTCACTTGCGACCCCGCGTTGCGCAGCGTTGCAACCGGCCCGATGTTTGCTGCGTCGATGGCGCTCATGCAGGCCTTGCTGCACGCACTGGCCGACCGCCTGCCCTTCAACCATCGATGGAGTTGCCCATGCCCATGACCCCCGCTGCGGGCCAGCCGCCCCGCGCTTCCCAGGCCGGCGCCAGCCGCTTCAGCGATCCCGCCGCGGCGCGGCGCGCGGTGGAACTCGCGCTACCGATGCTGCAAGCCTCGCTGCGCGACAAGGCTGTCGGCGAAAGCGGCTGCATGCATGTCGTCGTGATGGATCCGACGCTGCAGCCGGGCGATTGCGCGTTCGAGGAAGCGATTCTCTATGAGCATTCGCTGCCGTCGCGAGAAGCCTGGGATGCCGACTACAGCCGCTATGCGCGCGCCAAGGCCAGCCTGAGCTGGCGCACCGGCATGGCCAGCGCGCAGGTAATCCACTGCAGCCCCCACCGCCTGCGCAGCGATGACACGCTGCTCGGCGGTGCCGCCGTGGTGGACGGCATCGTGGTCGCCGTCAGCGGTGCCAATGCGTGGTACGACGAGGCCTTTGCCGGCTGCGTGGCGATGCTGCTGCGAGCGGTGGCGCAAGGGTCTTGCGCAAGCGCGCAGCCGGCCGGCTGATGGGCCGCTGATGGCCTGCGGTCTGCCGCACCGGTGCGTTCGCCTGACTGTTGGCACACATTTCGCACCGGCAGCAAGCCTGCGCACCTGGAAATTCCTGTCCTGAACGCAGCATGCCGCAGCCGGCAGGGTGCCAGCACCGATGTCCGATTCGTTGTCCGAATCACTGTTCACCACACACCGATCGCCAGGGAACCACCATGCAAACTTCGCCTCCGCCACGACCCGCCGCGTACACCGAGTCCGCCATGCCGCTGCAGGACCGCACCTATCTGGTCAGCGGCGCGGGCAGGGGCCTGGGCGCCGCCATCTGCCGCACGCTGAGCGCCGCCGGCGCCGCCGTGATCGTGGCCGATATCGACGACAAGCTTGCGCGCGACAGCGCCGGCGGCCTTGCCGAGGCCGGCGCGCAAGCGTGGCCGCTGCATCTGGACGTCTCCGATCCCGCCTCCGTGCATGCCGCCTTCGAAGCCGTGCGCGCGCGTGGGGCGCGCCTCGACGGCATCGTCAACAACGCCGCCATCGATATCACGCTGCCGGTGGATGAGGTCGATGCCGAGACCTGGCGCAAGGTGCTGATGGTCAACCTGTACGGCCCCTATCTGATGACGCATGCCGCCGTGCCGCTGCTGAAGGCGCAGGGCGGGGGGCATATCGTCAACATCGCGTCGACCGCGTCAAAGCGCGCGTGGCCCAATGCTTCGGCCTACCACGCCACCAAGTGGGGCCTGCTTGGCTTCTCGCACGCATTGCACGCGGAACTGCGCCCGCACGGGATCAAGGTGTCGGCCATCGTGGCGGGCGGCATGCGTACGCCGTTCCTGCTCGACCGCTTTCCCGATATCGATCAGGGCAACCTGCAGGATCCGGCCAATGTCGCCAACGCAGTGCGCTTCGTGCTGACGCAGCCCGATGAAACCGTGATCCCCGAGGTGATGGTGCTGCCGATGAAGGAGACCTCGTGGCCATGAGCTCCGCCAGCGCTTCCGGACGCCAGCTCAGCGCCGCGGTGCTGCTCGACAAGGACGGCACCGTGCTGCACGACGTCCCCTGCAACGTCGATCCGGCGCGCATGCGGCTTGCGCCAGGCGCGCCCGCCGCGCTGCGGCTGCTGGGCGGCCTGGGCGTGCCGCTGGTGGTGGTGACGAACCAGCCCGGGGTGGCCCATGGCCTGCATACCGAGGCAGAACTGGTGCCGGTGCGCGATCGGCTGGCGGCGATGTTTGCCGAGCATGGCGCCGTGCTGGCCGGCTTCCTGTATTGCCCGCATCATCCTGAAGGGCGGGTCGCTCCCTACGCGCGCGCGTGCCTGTGCCGCAAGCCCATGCCCGGGATGCTGCTGCAGGCCGCCGCGGCATGGCGGCTCGATCTGGCGCGGTCCTGGATGATCGGCGATATCCTGAACGACGTCGAGGCCGGCAACCGCGCCGGGTGCACCACCGTGCTGGTCGACTGCGGCAACGAGACCGAATGGCAGCTGTCGCCCGCGCGCCAGGCTGACTACGTGGTGCGCACGCTCGACGCCGCCGCGCGCCTGGTGGTTGCGCGCATGCGGGCCGCGGACCCGGCCGGCGCGGCAGCATCGAAGGCCGCGTCGCCATCCCATGCGGAGGCGCCATGAACTGGCAATCCGCGCGCAGCGTGCTGTGCGTGCGCCTCGATAATATGGGCGACGTGCTGATGAGCACGCCGGCGATGCAGGCCCTGGCCGAGGCGCTGCCGGGCCGACGGCTGACATTGCTGACTTCGCGCAGCGCGGCGGCGCTGGCGCCGCACCTGCCGATGGTCAGTCGCGTGCTGGCGTGGGACGCACCGTGGGCCAGGCACACCGAGGCTCAGGTGGCACCGGCTCCCGGACCGGAGATCGCCGCGTGCGCGCGCTGGCTGGCGCGCTTCCGTTTCGACGCGGCCGTGATCTTTACCGTCTACAGCCAGAGCCCCCTGCCCGCCGCGGTGCTGTGCGCGCTGGCGGGCATTCCGCTGCGGCTGGCCTGCTGCCGCGAGAACCCGTACACGCTGCTGAGCGACTGGATTCCCGACACCGAGCCGGGCACGCTGCCGGGACAGCGTCCGCGCCACGAGGCGCAGCGCCAGCTCGACCTGGTGGCGCAGGTGGGAGCCGTCGCGCGCGATACGCGCCTGCGTTTTCGCGTGCTGGCGTCGGACCGCAGCGCCGTCGCGGGGCGCCTGGCCGCGATCCGCGGCGGACGCAGCGGGCCGGTGGTGGTGGTGCATCCCGGCGCCAGCGCGCCGTCGCGGCGCTGGCCGCCGGCGCGCTTTGCCCAGGTGGCGCACGCGCTCGCGGTGAAAGCCGGTGCGCACGTGCTGGTGACCGGTGATGCCGCCGAGCACGACATCGTGCGCGCGGTCTGCGCCGCTGCCGGCCACGCGCGCGTGGTGCCGCTCGCCGGCGCCTTGCGCCTGGGCGAAATGGGCGCGCTCATCGAAGCCGCCGACCTGCTGGTGTCGAACAACACCGGGCCGGTCCACCTCGCCGCCGCGCTGGGCACGCCGGTGGTGGACCTGTACGCGCTGACCAACCCGCAGCACACGCCGTGGCAGGTGCCGCACCGCACGCTGTTTGCCGATGTGCCGTGCCGCTATTGCTACAAGAGCATGTGTCCGCAGGGGCACCATCGCTGCCTGGAAGATGTGCCGGCCGCGCACGCGGTGCAGGCCGCGCTGGCGCTGCTGGGTGGCAATCCCGACAGCATGCCCGCGGTCGAACTGCCGTGGCCGGGCGTGGGCGCAGCCGCTGCGACGCCTCCTGAGTTCGATGCCGTGCCGGCGATGCCGGACGACAGTGCAACCCGCCACCTCCCACACGACGAGGCTGAACATGTACACCCTTGGCATTAACGCCGCCTACCATG
Source organism: Cupriavidus taiwanensis LMG 19424 (assembly GCF_000069785.1). Taxonomy (NCBI): domain Bacteria; kingdom Pseudomonadati; phylum Pseudomonadota; class Betaproteobacteria; order Burkholderiales; family Burkholderiaceae; genus Cupriavidus; species Cupriavidus taiwanensis. The sequence continues at coordinate 606,139 of NC_010528.1, forward strand.
ACTCTGCCGCCTGCCTGGTGCGCGATGGCGAGGTCATCGCCGCGGCGGAGGACGAGCGCTTCACCCACATCAAGCACGGCAAGCGCCCGGTGCCGTTCACGGCGTGGGAGCTGCCGTTCCACGCCATCGACTATTGCCTGGCCGAGGCCGGCATCGCGCTGCGCGACGTCGACCATGTCGCCTATGCCTTCGATCCCGCGCTGATGCTGGGCGCGCGCCGGCATGACGCCACCGTGACGCTGCCGCTGGAGCCGTCGGCGCACGGTGCCGCCAGCGGGCATGAGTCGCCGTGGGACCCGCTGTTCCTGTCGTACGTGGTCAACGCGCCGCGGCAACTGGCCAGCGGCGCGCCGCACCACCTGGCCGCGCGCTTCCGGGGCGTGCGCCACGACGGGCCGTTCCGCTGGCATTTCGTCGAGCACCACATGGGGCATGAAGCCAGCGCTTTTCTGGCGGCGCCGTTCGCGCGCTGCGCAGTGCTGACCATGGACGGGCGCGGCGAGCGCGCCACCACCAGCTACGGCGTGTTCGACGGCAAGGCGTACCGGCGCATCAAGCAGATCGACCTGCCGGACTCGCTTGGGCTGCTGTACGAACGCGTTACGCGCCACCTGGGCTTCCTGCATTCGTCGGACGAGTACAAGGTGATGGCATTGGCGTCCTACGGCAAGCCCGCGCATCTCGGCGTGTTCCGCGACATGGTCCGGCGCGATGCCGAAGGCGGCTACCGCGTGTCGCAACCGGACCTGGCGGCGTTGCTGGGGCCGCCGCGCCAGCGCGGCGAGGCCTTCGGCGCCGCGCATTTCGATATCGCGCGCTCGCTGCAGGAGGTGCTGGAGGAAACCGTGGTCGGCATGACCACCTGGCTGGCCGAGGCCACCGGCGAACGGCACCTGGCCATGGCCGGCGGCGTGGCGCTGAATTGCGTGATGAACGCGCGCGTACGTGACCAGAGCCCGTTCGACGAGGTCTGGGTGCAGCCCGCCGCCGGCGACGCCGGCACCGCGCTGGGCGCGGCGCTGTGGATCGACTTCCTGCAGCGCGGACGTCCGGCGCGGCAATGGTCGATGGAACACGCCTACCTGGGGCCGGCATATGGCGAGGACGAGATCGCGGCCTTCCTCGACTGGGCCAGGCTGCCTTACCGCCGGCTCGACGACCTGGCAGGGCAGACCGCCGAGCTGCTGGCGCAGAACAAGATCATCGGCTGGTTCCAGGGTCGCATGGAGTTCGGCCCGCGCGCGCTGGGCGCGCGCTCGATCCTGGCCTCGCCGATCGATCCCGGCATGCAGCAGCGGTTGAACCAGATCAAGGACCGCGAAGACTTCCGCCCGGTGGCGCCGGTGGTGATGCAGGAGCGCGCCGCGGACTGGTTCAGCGCGGCCAAGCCCGGCCGCGGCGAGGCGCCGTTCATGCTGTTCATCTACGACGTGCGCCCCGAGCAGGCGGCGCGCATCCCCGCGGTCTGCCATGTCGATGGTACCGCGCGCGTGCAGACTGTGCGCCGCGAGCAGAACCCGGCCTACTATGACTTGCTGGCCGCGTTCGAGCGCCGCACCGGCGTGCCGATCCTGGTCAATACCTCGTTCAACACGCGCGGCGAACCGATCGTGTGCACGCCGCGCGATGCGGTCGAGTGCTTCTGGACCTCGCCGCTGGACGCGCTGGTGATCGGCCCGTTCCTGCTGGAGAAGCCTGCGGGAGGTGCCCATGCAAAGGCCTGAGCCACGGGTATCGGTGGTGGTACCTACCTGGCGCCGCCCGGCGCTGCTGGCGCGCTGCCTGCAGGCGCTGTGCGCGCAGCGCCTGCCCGCGCAGGACTACGAGATCCTTATCGCCGACGATGGCTGCGAAGCCCGCATCGAACGGCTGGTGGCGCTGATGGCCGCGCAGCATCCGCATCATGCGCTGCGCTATGTGCCAGTGCCCGGCACGCAAGGGCCGTCGGGCGCGCGCAATGCGGGCTGGCGCCGCGCGCTGGCCCCGGTGATCGCATTCACCGACGACGACACCGTGCCGGAGCCGGGCTGGCTCGAAGCCGGCTGCGCGGCGCTGGCGGGCCAGCCCGAGTGTTGCGCGGTGGCCGGCACCGTGACCGTGCCGCTGCCGGCACGGCCCACCGACCACGAGCGCGATACCGGGGGTCTCGCGCACGCGGAGTTTGTCACCGCCAATTGCTTCGTCCGGCGCGATGCGCTGCAGCGCATCGGCGGCTTTGACGAGCGCTTCACGCGCGCCTGGCGCGAGGATTCGGACCTGCAGTTCCGGCTGATCGAGCAGGTTTGCCCGGTGGGGCGCGCGCCGGCGGCGGTAGTGGCCCATCCGGTGCGGCCCGCCGCGTGGGGCAGCAGCATGGCGGCCCAGGCGAAGGTGTACTTCGACGCGCTGCTGTACAAGAAGCATCCGCGCCTGTACCGGCAGCGCATCCGGCGCGTGCCGCCTTGGCATTACTACGCGACGGTGCTGGCGCTGCTGGCCGCGCCGATCGCGTGGCTGGCAGGCGCGCCCGCCGTGGCCGCGGCAGCGGGCCTGTCGTGGCTGGGATTTACCGTGGCATTCTGCGCGCGGCGCCTGCGCGGCGCCGCGCTGACGCCGGCCCATGTGGCCGAGATGGCCGTCACCTCCATGCTGATACCGCCGCTGTCGCTGTACTGGCGGCTGCGCGGCGCGCTGGCGTTCCGGGTGGTGTTCCTATGAATGCATGCGTCGAGCCGGTCACGGCGTTGCCCCTGGTACAGCATCGGTCGCGGCGCCGCACGGCGCCGGTACGCGCGCGGCGCATCGCGGTCTTTCGCGCGCTGCAGCTCGGCGACATGCTGTGCGCGGTGCCGGCGCTGCGGGCGCTGCGCGCGGGCGAGCCCGATGCCCGCATCACGCTGATCGGCCTGCCGTGGGCGCAGGAGTTCGTATCCCGCTTCAGCGCGCTGGTGGATGACCTGATGGTGTTTCCCGGCGCGCCCGGGATGCCCGAGCAACCGTGCGCCGAAGCCGCCGCGGGCCCGTTCTACGCGGCCGCGCATGCGGCGCGGTTCGACCTCGCGATCCAGCTGCACGGCAGCGGCGCGCTCACCAACGCCGTGGTGCAGCGGCTGGGGGCGCGGCGCATGGCCGGCTTCTGCCCGGATCCCGCCGCGGCGCGCTGCAACCGCGCCGGCGTGCTGGTACCGTGGCCGCAGGGCAACGAAGTGGAGCGGCTGCTGGCGCTGATGCAGGCGCTGGGCTATCCGTGCACGGACCGCAGCCTGGCGTTTCCGCTGCGCCCGCTCGACCATGCCAGCTGGCGCTTGCTGGCTGCGGAGCATGGGCTGGTTGCCGGCGAATACATCTGCCTGCACGCCGGTGCGCGCATGCTGTCGCGGCGCTGGCCGGTGGAGCGCTTCGCCGAGGCAGGGCGCGCGCTGCGGCGCCACTGGCAGGTGAAGGTGGTGCTGACCGGCAGCCGCGACGAGTCCGCGCTGGTGGGCCAGCTGGCGCGGCGCCTGGGCAAGCCGGTGGTGAACCTGTGCGGGCAGACCGCGCTCGGCACGCTGGCCGCGCTGATCCGGGGCGCGCGGCTGCTGTTGTGCAATGACACCGGGGCTTCGCATATTGCCGCGGCGGTGGGCACGCCCAGCGTGGTGGTTTCCTGCGGCAGCGACAGCGCACGCTGGGCGCCGCTCGACACCACGCTGCACCGCGTGCTGGCCGACCAGCCGGCATGCCGTCCGTGCATGCATCAGTGTTGCCCGGTCGCCGGACACCCGTGCGCGGCAAACATCAGCGTGGCCAGCGTGGTGGAAGCCGCGCTGGCGTTGGCAGCTCGGGAGCGCAGCCATGGCTAGGCGGCTGCGCATCCTGACCTGGCACGTGCACGGGAATTATCTGTATTACCTGTCGCAGATCCCCCACGAGCTGTACCTGGTCACGCGCGACGACGGCACGCCCGGCTATGCCGGCGCCGGCGGCGCGCTGCCGTGGGGCGCCAACGTGCATGAGGTGCCTTACGACGCCGTTCCGGCCAGCGACTTCGACTGCGTGCTGTACCAGCATCGCCACCATTACGAGCATGACCGCGTCGCGCTGCTCAGCGCCGCGCAGCGTGCGCTGCCGGCGATCTACCTGGAGCACGATCCGCCGCAGGAGCATCCCACCAATACGCGCCATCCGGTGCAGGACCCGTCGATGCTGCTGGTGCATGTGACGCCGTTCAATGCGCTGATGTGGGACAGCGGCGTCACGCCGTGCCGCGTGATCGAACATGGCGTGCTGGTCGACGAGGCGGTGCGCTACAGCGGCGAACTGGCGCGCGGCATCAGCGTGGTCAACAACCTGTCGCGGCGCGGCCGCCGGCTCGGCGCAGACCTGTTCGCGCGCGTGCGCGAACAGGTGCCGCTGGACCTGGTCGGCATGGCGGCGCAAGAGGCGGGCGGGCTGGGCGAGGTCGCCAACCCGGAACTGGCGGCCTTTGTCGCGCGCTACCGCTTCTTCTTCAATCCGATCCGCTACACCAGCCTGGGGCTGGCGGTCGTGGAAGCGATGACACTGGGGGTGCCGGTGGTCGGCCTTGCCACCACCGAGCTGGCCACCGTGATCCAGAGCGGCAACAACGGCTATGTCGATACGCGCATCGAGGTCCTAGTCAGCGTGATGCGCGAACTGCTGGATGATCCGGAGCTGGCGCGGGTCTGGGGCGAGCGCGGCTGCCGGGTGGCGCGCGAGCGCTTCGGCATCGGGCGCTTCGTTGCGGAGTGGGACGAGACGCTGCGTGCGGTGTGCGCGTGAACACGGCACGCGCTGGCTAGCCGGGCAAGCCGTTATTGCCGCCGTTGTGGCTGCCATGCAGCCGGGCTCGGCTACTCGACGATGCCGTGCAGCACACCAGGTAATACGCGCGCTTGAACTGCAGCGCCGCTTCCAGCCTGCGCCCGGCGGCCGCTTCAGCAAACGCGGCCTGCAGGCAGCGCTCGATGCTTTCGGCGGTGCCGTCCTGCTCGAACAGCCCCGGCGCGCGCTGCTCCCATAGCCGCATCAGCACGGCGCGCCGCTGCGCCAGCGTATGCGGCGGCCAGGGGTGGTCGCGGCTGAGCAGCTCCAGCCGCGTGGCCAGCAGGGTTTCCAGCAGCAGGGTAGGCCTGGCGAAGCGCGCGGGCAGGGGTATGGTCCCGGCCGGCGCCGTGGCATCGACAAGTGCCCCAGGCAGGTCCGTGGCGTCAGGCGACCGGTCGGTCATGGCAGCCGGCCAGGCGCCGCCGAAGCGCGCGTTGCGGCGGCGGGTTTCATTCTGCCGCCGCCTCGGTGGCGGACTCTTCGGTGTCGGCCAAGGCGATCGCTGCCGCACGCTGGGCCAGCGGCTCGGCGGCCCGGATGCGCAGCACGGTCTGGCGGGACGTGTTGAAGCGCCGCGCGGTCTCGCTGACCGAATAGCCCGCGGACAGCGCGCTCAGTATGGCGTGGCGCTGCTCGGGCGTGTGCTTGGGCGGACGGCCGACCTGGCGCCCCATAGCCTTGGCCGCGGCCAGGCTCTCGCGCACGCGCACGCTTCGGGTGGCGCCTTCGAGCGCGGCCACGGCACGCAATACCTCGACCGCTTCGGGCGGCGTCGCGCTGGCGAGGTCAGCGCGGGACAGCTGCACGCAGTACAGCGCCACGCCGAGCAGGCGGAAGCGCCGGACCGTGTTCAACACTTCAGGCACGCTCCAGCCCAGGCTGCACAGGCGCAGCGCCACCACCGCGTCGCCCGGCTGCACCTGGTGCTGCAGCGCGCGCAGGCGCGGGCGCTGCAATGCCGGCACCGATGCGGGCGCTGCCTCCCAGAACACGTGTTGCGGGTCGACGCCATAGCCGGCGGCGCCGGCGGCCTGCAGTTCGTCCTGGATGGCCGACGGTGCATCGGCGCAATTGGAGTAGAGGAATGTGGTCGGCATGATGGTATCGGGGCGTGGGGCCGCTCGCTTCTTGAGGCGCTCCGGGCAGAGGGATTTCGTTCCGGCTTGCGGTATCCGCCGCAACTTTCATGCCGCGCGCGCCGGTGCTCGCGCCGGGTGGCGCAACGTCATGCCGGCGCGGAAAACCGATGCGGGCGCGCATGCGTTGGCCCACGCGCCGCCGCGGGCACAATTACAAGGCTTCGCGCAGGAATTGCAATGACTCGCGGGCGGCTCGCCGCGCGCGCGCCACGGCGCTGGAGGCGGCATGGGCACGGAACCTGCACCTTGCGGAGCGAAGCCGGAGTGCCGGCTCCCCACCAGGAGAGAACCGTGGACAAATCGAAGATCCCCGCAGACCAGGCCGAGGCCCTCGGTGCCTTGATGGACGACCACCGTGCCGCCAAGAAGCAGTTCAAGGCGTTCAAGGACACCGAGGACCGCGACGAGAAAGAGTCGATCGCGCTCGAGGTGTGCCATCAGCTGACGGTGCACGCCACCATCGAGGAAGAAATCTTCTATCCGGCGTTGCGTGGCGTTAGCGAAGAGATCGACGCCATGCTGGACGAGGCGCAGGTCGAGCACCAGGTGGCCAAGGACCTGATCGCGGCGATCGAAGAGGATCCGGCGGGCGACATGCTCGAGGCCAACTTCACGGTGCTGTCGGAATACGTCTCCCACCACATCGAGGAAGAGGAAGGCGAGCTGTTCAAGAATGTGATCAAGGAAAAGGTCGACCTGCGCGACGTGGCCCAGGCTATGGCCGCGCGCAAGGAAGAGCTGATGCGCGAGACGGCATGACGCGGCGATGCCGGGGCGCGTGCGGCGCCCCGCCGCTTCAGCGGATTTGAAGGACTTGCACAAGCCGGTGCCTCCCGCGCGCATCGGCCGGGCGTTACGATCCCCCTCTGATTGACTGCCGTGCCGTAACTGCCCCAATGACGTTTGTCGTGACGGATGCCTGCATCCAGTGCCGCCACACCGACTGTGTCGAGGTCTGCCCGATGTCGTGTTTCCACGAAGGGCCGAACTTCCTTGCCATCGATCCTGACCAATGCATCGACTGCTCGATGTGCGTGCCGCTGTGCCCGGTCGGTGCGATCTATTCCGAGCACGACCTGCCGGAAGACCAGCGCCATTTCCTCGCGCTCAACGCCGAGCTGTCGCGACGGCCGGACTGGCTGCCGCTGACGCAGGCGAAGGGACCGCTGCCGGACCACGAGCAGTGGGCCGGCCATCCTGACCGCCTGTCGTTGCTGCGGCGCTAGCGCTGCGGCGTGTCGAGGTAGTCCGGGAAGGCTTCGGACAAGGTCAGCACGGTGCCGGTCAGGGTGCCGTCATAGCCGGGCAGCGCATTGACGCGCTGGCGAAAGGCCTCGCTGGTCAGTGCCCCGACCGCGCCGGCCAGCGCCGCGCTGCGCAGCTTGGCGCGCTCGATCGCAAAGAAGTAGCGCTCCTTGATCACCGGCACGAAGGCCAGCCCGAAGCGCCGCGCCGCGGTCTCCACGCCAAAGCCCACGTCCGCCATGCCGCTGCCGATGTACGCCGCCACCGCGGCGTGCGTGAATTCCCCGTTGCTGTAGCCCTCGATGCGCGCGCTGTCGATGCCGCGCGCCGCCAGCATCAGATCCAGCAGCAGCCGCGTGCCTGAGCCGACCTGCCGGTTGACGAAGCGGACTTCGCGCCGGGTCAGGTCCTCGAGTGTGTGGATGCCGAGCGGGTTGCCCGGCCGCACGAACAGCCCCTGGCTGCGCACCGCCAGGTGCACCAGGCAGTGCGTCTCGGGCTTGAGCCAGGTGGTGAAGTGGCGCCACATGCCGTGCTCGAACTCGCCCACCGGCACGTGGAAGCCGGCGATGTCGCACGCGCCTTCGGCCAGCGCCGCCACCGCCTCGACGCTGCCGCAGTATTTCAGGTCGTGTCGCACCTGCTGCTCGTCGAGGAAGTCGCGCAGCGCCGCCACCGCGAAGCCGTGGCTGGCATGCAGCCGCGCCGTCGCCTCCGGCTGCGCCATCAGCTTTTTCAGCTCGATCTCGAGTTCGGACGCCAGGCTGTCCAGCGTCGGCGACAGCCGGGCGCCAATCCGCTTGCTGGCCCACACCAACTGCTGCGCCAGGGGCGTCAGGGCGCTGCCGCGCCCGCGCGTCTTGTCGATCAGCGGACCGCCGAACAGCGCCTCGGCATCGCGCAGGATGCCCCAGGCATAGCGGTACGACAGCGACACCGCCTGGGCGGACTGGCTGATGCTGCCCGAGTCGCCGATATGGCCGAGCAGGGCGACCAGCCTGGACACGTCCAGGGGTTCGCCGCCCGGCCGGGCGTCGTCCCGGATTTGCAGATGGGGGTGGATCGAGATGCGGATCATATGTAGAAAATAGCTTATTGAAGGGCCGCTGTCACTCTCATATAGTCCGCCTAACGGGCGAAACGGCGATCCGATAGCCCGGAAATAGGAAAAAAATAGCATATAAGCGGGATCCGGCCAGGCCTTGCCGCCGGTCCTGGCGAGCCCTCACAGGAGACGCCATGCCAGACATCGCCCCCAACGCACCACGTGCTCCCGATGCCGCGGCATCCCCCGATCCCGCGCGCATTGCCGCCATCGTCGCGGCACGCCAGCACATGCCGGGCGCCTTGCTGCCGATCCTGCACGAGATCCAGGACACCCAGGGCTTTATTCCCGACACCGCCGTGCCCGTGATCGCGCGCGCGCTGAACCTGTCGCGCGCCGAAGTGCATGGCGTGATCACCTTCTACCATCACTTCCGCCAGCAGCCCGCCGGCCGGCACGTGGTGCAGGTATGCCGCGCCGAGGCATGCCAGGCCGTGGGCGCCGGGGCGCTCGCCGAGCATGCGCAGCGCGCGCTGGGCTGTGGCTTCCATGAAACCAGCGCGGACGGGCAAGTGACGCTCGAGCCGGTCTATTGCCTGGGGCAGTGCGCCTGCGGCCCGGCGGTGATGGTGGGCGAGCAGTTGCACGGCTATGTCGATGCCGCGCGCTTCGACGCGTTGGTGCGCACGCTGCGCGCGCGGTCCACGGCGGCACCGGCAGAGGCGGAGGTCCAGGCATGAGCGCGACCACCACTGTCTTTGTGCCGCGGGACTCCACCGCGCTGGCGCTGGGCGCGGATGAAGTCGCGCGAGCCATCGCGCGCGAGGCCGCCGCGCGCGGCGAGGCGGTGCGCATCGTGCGCAACGGTTCGCGCGGCATGTTCTGGCTGGAGCCGCTGGTCGAGGTGCAGACCGCCGCCGGACGCGTGGCCTATGGCCCGGTCAGCGCGGCCGACGTGCCGGGGCTTTTCGACGGCGGGCTGCTGCAGGGCGGCGCGCACGCGCTGGCGCATGGCCTAACCGAAGAGATCCCGTTCCTGAAGCGTCAGGAGCGCCTGACCTTCGCCCGCGTCGGCATCACCGATCCGCTGTCGCTGGACGACTACCGCGCGCACGAAGGCTACGCCGGCCTGGAGCGCGCGCTCGCCATGCAGCCCGCCGAGATCGTGCAGGAAGTCACCGACTCCGGCCTGCGCGGCCGCGGCGGCGCGGCGTTCCCGACCGGCATCAAGTGGAAGACGGTGCTGGGCGCGCAAGCCGCGGTCAAGTACATCGTCTGCAATGCCGACGAAGGCGATTCGGGCACGTTCTCCGACCGCATGGTGATGGAGGACGACCCGTTCATGCTGATCGAGGGCATGACCATCGCCGGCCTCGCGGTCGGTGCGGAGCAGGGCTATATCTACTGCCGCTCCGAATATCCGCACGCGATCGCGGTGCTGGAGAGCGCAATCGGCATCGCCAACGCCGCCGGCTGGCTCGGTGACGACATTCGCGGCAGCGGCAAGCGCTTCCACCTCGAAGTGCGCAAGGGCGCCGGTGCCTACGTCTGCGGCGAGGAAACCGCGCTGCTGGAAAGCCTGGAAGGCCGCCGCGGCGTGGTGCGGGCCAAGCCGCCGCTGCCGGCGCTGAAGGGACTGTTCGGCCAGCCCACGGTGATCAACAACGTGATCTCGCTGGCCACGGTGCCAGTGATCCTGGCGCGCGGCGCGCAGTGCTATCGCGACTACGGCATGGGCCGCTCGCGCGGCACGCTGCCGTTCCAGCTGGCCGGCAACATCCGCCACGGCGGGCTGGTGGAGAAGGCGTTCGGCGTCACGCTGCGCGAGCTGCTGGTCGATTACGGCGGCGGCACGCGCAGCGGCCGCGCGATCCGTGCGGTGCAGGTGGGCGGGCCGCTGGGCGCCTACCTGCCCGAGTCGCGCTTCGACGTGCCGCTGGACTATGAAGCCTATGCCGCGTTCGGCGGCGTGGTCGGCCACGGCGGCATCGTGGTGTTCGACGAGACTGTCGACATGGCGAAGCAGGCGCGCTACGCGATGGAGTTCTGCGCGATCGAATCGTGCGGCAAATGCACGCCGTGCCGGATCGGCTCGACCCGCGGCGTCGAAGTGATGGACCGCATCATCGCCGGCGAGCAGCCGGTGCGGCATGTGCAACTGGTGCGCGACCTGTGCGACACCATGCTCAACGGCTCGCTGTGCGCAATGGGCGGCATGACGCCGTACCCGGTGCTGTCCGCGCTGAATGAATTCCCCGAGGACTTCGGCCTCGCATCCAATCCGGCCAGGGCCGCCTGAGCCAGGTCCAGCAGAGACACGGGAGACAAACCGCCATGAACGCCCGCAACGAGATCGATTTCGGCACCCCCGCCAGCCCTTCGACCGACATGGTCACCCTGGAGGTCGACGGCGTCAGCGTCACCGTGCCTGCCGGCACCTCGGTGATGCGCGCCGCGATGGAAGCGCAGATCGCCGTCCCCAAGCTGTGCGCCACCGACAGCCTGGAAGCCTTTGGCTCGTGCCGGCTGTGCCTGGTCGAAATCGAGGGGCGCCGCGGCTATCCGGCCTCGTGCACGACGCCGGTGGAAGCCGGCATGAAGGTGAAGACCCAGAGCGACAAGCTTGCCGACCTGCGCCGCGGCGTGATGGAGCTGTATATCTCCGACCATCCGCTCGATTGCCTGACCTGCCCCACCAACGGCAACTGCGAGCTGCAGGACATGGCCGGCGTGGTGGGTTTGCGTGAGGTGCGCTACAACGACGGCGGCCCCGACGCGAAACCGATCGCGACGCACACGCAGATGAAGAAGGACGAGTCCAATCCCTACTTCACCTACGACCCGTCCAAGTGCATCGTCTGCAACCGCTGCGTGCGCGCCTGCGAGGAAACGCAGGGCACCTTCGCGCTGACCATCAGCGGCCGGGGATTCGATTCCCGCGTCTCGCCCGGCACCAGCCAGCCGTTCATGGAGTCGGATTGCGTCTCGTGCGGCGCCTGCGTGCAGGCCTGCCCGACCGCGACGCTGACCGAGACCTCGATCATCAAGCTGGGCCAGCCCTCGCACAGCACCGTGACCACCTGCGCCTATTGCGGCGTGGGCTGCTCGTTCAAGGCCGAGATGAAGGGCAACGAAGTGGTGCGCATGGTGCCGTACAAGGACGGCAAGGCCAACGAGGGCCACGCCTGCGTCAAGGGCCGCTTCGCCTGGGGCTACGCCACGCACAAGGACCGCATTCTCAAGCCGATGATCCGGGCGAAGATCACCGATCCGTGGCGCGAGGTATCGTGGGAAGAGGCCATCGACTATGCCGCGTCCGAGTTCAAGCGCATCCAGGCCACGCACGGCAAGGACTCCATCGGCGGCATCGTGTCATCGCGCTGCACCAACGAAGAGGGCTACCTGGTGCAGAAGCTGGTGCGCGCCGCATTCGGTAACAACAACGTCGATACCTGCGCGCGCGTGTGCCATTCGCCGACCGGCTACGGCCTCAAGCAGACGCTGGGCGAATCGGCGGGCACGCAGACCTTCAAGTCGGTCGAGAAGGCCGACGTGATCATGGTGATCGGCGCCAACCCGACCGATGGCCACCCGGTGTTCGCCTCGCGCATGAAGAAGCGACTGCGCGCCGGCGCGAAGCTGATCGTGGTCGATCCGCGCCGCATCGACCTGGTCGATTCGCCGCATATCCGCGCGGACTTCCACCTGCAGCTGCGCCCCGGCACCAACGTCGCGCTGGTGACGTCGCTCGCGCATGTGATCGTCACCGAAGGGCTGCTCAACGAAGCCTTCATTGCCGAGCGCTGCGAGAACCGCGCGTTCCAGCAGTGGCGCGACTTTGTCGCGCTGCCGGAGAACTCGCCCGAGGCGATGGAGAGCGTCACCGGCATCCCCGCCGGACAGCTGCGCGGCGCGGCGCGCCTCTACGCGACCGGCGGCAACGCCGCAATCTACTACGGCCTGGGCGTGACCGAGCACGCGCAAGGCTCGACCACCGTGATGGGCATCGCCAACCTTGCCATGGCCACCGGCAATATCGGCCGCGAGGGCGTCGGCGTGAACCCGCTGCGCGGGCAGAACAACGTGCAGGGCTCGTGCGATATCGGCTCGTTCCCGCATGAGCTGCCGGGCTATCGCCACGTGTCGGACACGACCGTGCGCGGCCTGTTCGAATCGGCATGGAATGTCGAGATCAGCCCCGAGCCGGGCCTGCGCATCCCCAACATGTTCGAGGCCGCGCTGGCGGGCAGCTTCAAGGGCCTGTACTGCCAGGGCGAGGACATCGTGCAGTCGGACCCGAACACGCAGCACGTGTCCGAGGCGCTGTCGTCGATGGAATGCATCGTGGTGCAGGACATCTTCCTGAACGAGACCGCCAAATATGCCCATGTGTTCCTGCCGGGCTCGTCGTTCCTGGAAAAGGACGGCACCTTCACCAACGCCGAGCGCCGCATCTCGCGCGTGCGCAAGGTGATGCCGCCCAAGGCGCGCTATGCCGACTGGGAGGCCACCATGCTGCTGGCCAATGCGCTCGGGTACCCGATGGACTACCGGCATCCGTCCGAAATCATGGACGAGATCGCGCGGCTGACGCCGACCTTCGCCGGTGTCAGCTACCAGCGCCTGGATGAACTCGGCAGCATCCAGTGGCCATGCAATGCTGACGCGCCGGAAGGCACGCCGACCATGCATATCGATGCCTTCGTGCGCGGCAAGGGCAAGTTCATCATCACCAGGTACGTGCCCACCAGCGAGAAGGTCACGCGTGCCTTCCCGCTGATCCTGACCACCGGGCGCATCCTGTCCCAGTACAACGTCGGCGCGCAGACGCGGCGCACCGACAACGTCCACTGGCATGCCGAGGACCGGCTCGAGATCCACCCGCACGATGCCGAAGAGCGCGGCATCAAGGACGGCGACTGGGTCGGGGTGCAGAGCCGGGCCGGCGACACTGTGCTGCGCGCCATCGTCAGCGAGCGCATGCAGCCGGGCGTGGTCTACACCACGTTCCACTTCCCCGAGTCGGGCGCCAACGTGATCACCACGGACAACTCGGACTGGGCTACCAACTGCCCCGAGTACAAGGTGACCGCGGTGCAGGTGCTGCCGGTGGCGCAGCCGTCGGCGTGGCAGCGGCAGTACCAGGACTTCAACGCCACGCAGCTGCGGCTGCTGGAGGCGGCCAGCGCCGATCCGGCGCAGGCCGCGGGCTGAGGGGAGGACCATGCGATGATGCGCTGCATGCAGTCGCCGGAACGCCATCCGGCCGCGGCGGAAGCCGCCGCGACCCCTACGCATAGCACCTTTGCGGTCAACCGCTGGCGCGGCGCGGAGCTGATGCTCGGGCCCGACGAGGTCGCCGAGGAAGTCCCGGTGGCGCTGGAGTACAACGGCATCTCGCACGCGGTGATGCTGGCGACGCCGGCCGACCTGGAAGACTTCGCGCTGGGCTTCAGCCTGAGCGAGGGCATCGTCGACAGCGCGCGCGAGGTCTACGACATCGAGATCGACACGCGCGCGCATGGCATCGCCGTGCAGCTGGACATCGCCTCGGCCGCCTTCATGCGGCTCAAGGACCGGCGCCGCTCGCTGGCTGGCCGGACCGGCTGCGGGCTATGCGGTACGGAATCGCTGGAACAGGTGATACGGACTCCTGCGCCGGTGCGGAGCACGGCGAGCTTCCATACCGATGTGGTCCAGGCCGCCTTCGTGCAGCTGCAGCTGCGCCAGGCCTTGCAGCGACACACCGGCGCAACCCACGCCGCCGCCTGGCTGCGCGCGGATGGCCATGTCTCGATGGTGCGCGAGGACGTGGGCCGCCACAACGCGCTGGACAAGCTGGCCGGTGCGCTTGCCCGCAGCGGCGAAGACATCGCCGGCGGCGCGGTGCTGGTCACCAGCCGCGCCAGCTATGAGATGGTCCTGAAGGCCGCCGCCATCGGCGCCGGCGTGCTGGCGGCGGTGTCCGCCCCCACCGCGCTGGCGGTGCGCCTGGCCGAACAGGCCGGCATCACCCTGGCCGGCTTCGTGCGCCCCGGCGCGCACGTGGTCTACGCCCACCCCCAACGACTGCAGCACGGCAGCACCCACGAGACCCCGGCATGAAGATCGACAACCTCATCACCATGGCCAACCAGATCGGCAGCTTCTTCGAAGCCATGCCCGATCGCGAGGAAGCCGTTTCGGATATCGCCGGGCATATCAAGCGCTTCTGGGAACCGCGCATGCGCCGGGCCTTGCTGGGGCATGTCGACGCCGAGGCCGGCAGCGGGCTGCTGGAGATCGTGCAGGAGGCGCTGGGCAGGCATCGGGCCATGCTGGAGTAGCGGGCGCCGGTCCTCGCTATATGTCCTGCGACCAGCGCGCCACCAGCTCGGCGGGAATCGCCTGGAACACCTCATCGAAGCGCTTGCCGGCCAGCCGTTCGGCCTGCCTGAGCAGCAGTGACACCGGACTGCTGGGCTCGTGGCGCTCGAACCAGTCACGCGCGCCGCGGATGCCGGCCAGCGCGGCATCGCGATCTTCCGGCTTGTCCGGGTGCACGGCGGCTGCGCTGGCACAAGGACTGCCGGCCGCACCCTTATCGGAAGGGCAATCGGCAGACACGCAGGCTCGTGCCGCCGCTGCTGCCGCAGCGGCAGGCGGTGCCGGCGCGGTCGCGACCGAGGTGGTCAGCATGCCAAGCAGCTTTAGCAACGGGCTCAAGTCAGGACCGTTCTCCCGCAGATTGGCTTTGGCCCAGCGGTCGATAGCCGCTGCATGACCAGCGGCCTGATCCAGGGCCGCGAGGGCAGGGCTGTTCTGCTGGCGCAGCGCCTGCAGCTGCAGCCGTACCGATTCCGGTGCCAGGGCGTCGGCGGGCCGCGGCATGCCGAGCGAGCGCTCGACATCCCGGATCTGCAGCCGAAGCGCCGCGTTGCCGGTGATGACGAGTTCGCGAATGTCCCGCATCAGCCCTTCCGGATCCGTCAGCGCTGCCAGCGCATTGGCGCGCATCGCGGGATCGGCCTCGCCATCGACGAGCAACTGCGGATGGATTTCATCCGGCCATTTCGCCAGCATGCACGCCAGGGTCGCGAGTCCGTCGCGCAGGCCGCTTGCCATGCCCGGCCGGGTACGGCAGCGCAGCCACAGCACCAGGATGCGGATGTCGCGCGTGCGCAGCAGCAGGCGCCGGCAGTCGCGTTCCAGATCCGCCCAGTTGACGGCTTCGGGCTCGCTGACGAAGTTGCCGTACTGCGCCTCCGCCTTTGGCGCCGCCCTGGCCATCAGCAGGACGAACTCGGGGTCGTATTCCAGGTCGTCACCGCATGGCTTCTCGCGTGCGACCGGCTCCAGTAGTTCGGGGAAGGCCAGGTCGGGGCCTGGCATCGAGGCGGGCTTGGCTCTGGTGTTTCTGGTCATCGTGTTGCGTAGTGTTCGGGCTCGAATACCATCCCGGTGATGGCGCGGTCGCGATCCGGTTCGCCCAGCCACGTGGACCAGCCAAGGCGCTCCTGCGAGCCCAGCACCGCGGGGGGCGCCGCGTCCGGCATTACCTGCAGCTCGGCGTCCCAGACGAACTCGAAACCAACGAAGGCGCGCACCCATTCGATGAGCGTCGGAAGATCCCTGCCGTCGGGCGTAAAGTTCAGGTACTGTTGCAGCCCGAGCGGCCCGATTACCAGGCGGAACTTGTGCTGGCGGTCCGGCACCATTTCGCCCAGCATGGCGCCCAGTCCCATCACGCCTGCGGTGCCCGCGTGCCCCAGGCGGCAGTGCTCGGCCGGATCGACGGCGATCCAGTGCAATACGTACTCTTCAAGCCTGACCGGCACCCCGAAAAAGTGGGAGAGCGTGGCCGCAATGCCGTCGGGGTTGCGCGCTTCGCGCACGTGGTGTGCGCTCGCAGCGAGCCGGGCGTGAGGGGGCAGCGCGCTGTGCGCGATGTCTTCGGTTTCATTGCCCGCCAGCCAGCCGATATAGCGGGAGAACACCTCATCGTCGCGCCGGTCGAGGCCAGCGGCGGCCTGCGCGCCTGCCCATGCCCGATAGAACTGAATGAAGGCGCGATGGTGAAACAGGTCAAGAAAGTCTGCGGTGGCACTGTCCCGGTGGGCCTCGCTGCGCTCGCGTACGATTTCCGTCAGGTGGATCGGCAGCGGCCCGTTGGGCCCCAGCATGCCCAGGCCAAACAACTGCACCTGGAACCGCCCGGACACCATCTCCATGCGTGCGATCTCGCGAGGCGCGAAGGTGAGCGCGGCCTGCTGGCCAGCCCGGAAGGGCTCGTCGCGTGGCAGGCTGGCCAGGCCGATCGGGGGCAATGCGGGGTGCGTGGCGGACAGATGTCGCAGGAGCCCCAGAAAGCTCAGCTTCCAGGGTGCCTGGCCGGCATAGTGTCCCGGTGCGGCGGTCGTCACGGGCCCGGGCGGCGCATCGTCGCGGTTGTTCTCAAACATGGCTACACGGCGCCGCGGCCGCCCATGCGCACGGGCCAACGATGCACCAGGCCGCGTTGCATGGAGTGCAGTTCGGTTTGGGTGAAGACATTGACCGAGACGTGGCGCGCCAGCCAATGCTCCAGCACTACGCCGAACAGGTACGGGCTGATGCCGGAGAAGCCGCCTTCGTCCACGGTGAGCTGGCACTGGATACCGCGGCCATAGATCAACGGGCCATTGCCGGGTAGCCGACGCATGACCGGCTTCACGTTCGCGCCGATCAGGCTCCGAATCTGCCCCTGGTGCGTGAGATCGTCGTTCGCTACGAACAGCCGCAGCATGTCGCGCAGGCCTTGGCCGCCCGAGCGGTGCTCCAGGTCGGTCAGGGACAAGTAGTTGAAGCCCAGCAACCGTATCAGGCGCCAGGCCATTTCGCCGTCGGCGTACGGTGGCCGGGGTGCCGACGGCGGCCGGATCAGACCGATGCCGTCCACGGGGATGGAAGCCGCCGGGGTCAGGTCGTGCCGGCCATTGCGCGGTACCAGATTGGGCAAGTCGCGATTGGTGACCAGCGACTCCACCGAAAGATAGCGCAAGGCATCCGGGTAAGGCGCCTCATGCTGGTCCACCAGGGATACGAACAGCTCGGTGCCGACGTATGCCGTGCGCGTGCCGTACTTGCGTGCCTGCTCAGAGATCAGCCGACGCTCGCGCCGCACGGAAAAGTACCGGCCGTGATTGCCCTCGTCACTGTTCAGCGTGGCAAAGAGCGGCTGGAAGTCCAGGCCGGCACTGTGCTGGGACTTCTGGCCCGAAAGCTGCCTGACGGCATAGATTTCGTAGTCCAGCGGATGCTGGCGGTCGGCAACCAGATGAAATTCGGCGCGCCCCGGCGTGACCTCGATGCGATCGGTGCGCTTCGGAAACAGATTGACCACCGGTGTGCAATACAGCGCGAATTGGTCGCGGTCGACCTTGCTGGTCAGATCCCCGGGCGGCTTCGACAGCAGCACGACGATCTCGGCTTCCTTGCCGCGGATCCGGCTCAGGCCCTCAGCAAGCTGGTTGAGGCCGAAGAAATAGAAGCGTTGCGGGCAAGCGAAGTACTCATGCAACAGGTTGTGCCCGTGGAAGCTGTTCCACTGCAAGGGCAGCGCGCCTTCGCCCGGTCCCATTCCCACGTAACTGACAGCATCCTGCGTCACCGCGCAGGGGCGCTCGCTCATGGTCCCGGGCTCGCCGATCAGCGTCGCCACACCGGCGCTGTGCAACAGTTCGAACAGTTGTGAGGCGATCAGGTCGTCGCCGCGCAGATAGACCGGCAGGTGGTCCAGGCCGGGCAGTTGATCGAAGGTGGCGTCTCGCGTACAGCGCAGGCGCAAGCGCAGGGCACCCTGGACTGTCACATGGGCGGGCACATAGCGCTCCGGACCCCGTACATCGGGCGGAATGCCGGTGAGCCGCGCTTCGGTGATCTCAAGCGGCCACAGTATCAACGGCTGCGTGGTCCTGAACTGGCAGGCCGTCTTCTCTCCAGGCGCCGCCGCCGCGTTGACCTCCGTGCCGCGCGGAACCTCCACGCCATGGGCAAAATCGCCTTCGCCGCGGCTGGGATGGAATTGCGCGACCGCAATCGATGGCGTCGGCGCCACATAGTTGGGGTAGATCACCTCCAGCAGACGCTGCGTGAAGCGCGGGAACTCTGCGTCAAGCTTGATCTCGGTCCGCGCCGACAGGAAGCAGAATGCCTCGATCAGGCGCTCCACGTAGGGGTCGGCCACCTCGATGCCCTGCATGCCCAGCCGTCTTGCGACCTTCGGGTGCTGTCTGGCGAATTCACCGGCCAGCTCGCGCATGTAGACGAGCTCGCGGTTGTAGTAATCGAGCAGTTGCGGATCCATGGCGTCAGCTGGCGTGGATAGATTGGACACTCATCCGGCTGGTCTCCAGGTCGAGCGAGCTTTGGGCAGTGAACGCCATCGGATACGGGTTCATATGGATCAGGCCTTTGATCTCGAACACCAGGGTGTTGTAGCGTCGTGGCGCATCTTCTTTCAGGAGCGGCTTCACTTCCAGCGAGCCGGGGATGAGCCGGGGTTCGAAATCCAGGATTGCACGCCTGACGATGGTGACGATATCGCTCCACTTGTGTTCGGCCAGATAACTGCCGGCGACCGGAGACACGCCGTAGTTGATGGTCGATGCGGCAGCAGCGGGATAACGCTTGCGATCGATTTCATCCTCGCGATTGGTGGTGTTGAGCAGATAGGTGAGATCGCGCTGGATGATCTCGCGCATCTGGGCGCGCGTGACGGTGTACTCGTCGGCGCTTTCCGTCTGGCGCCGGGGCGCGTCGTCGCGCAGCCGGTCCAGCAGCGTCGGCAGCAGTTGCGAATGCGGGCGGCGCGGCGGGCGGTGTTCAGCCATGCTGCGCGCCGACGGTGAGCGGGGCGGCATCCGGCATGGCGGCGTCCTTTGCATCGGTCCACCGGGTCTCGCCGCAAGGGCGGATGCCGTCATGCTGGGGTGCTGTAGCGGGAGCGGGGCGGTAGGCGCTGTCCATCGAGACCAGGTGGTGCTCGCGGCGGGTAAGCGTTGCCGTGACACCACGGCGACGTGCGGGAGCCATCTCGCCAGCGAACAGCCACAGTACGTCGGGTACAGCCGGCATTGATAAGAACTCGTGAGCTTCAGGGGTTGTGCCGGCGCCGGCCATGAAATCCGTGTGGCCAGTCGCGGCCAGCATGTCCATCAGGCTATCGCCATGGTCCGCTTCGCGCGCCAGCGTTTGCACCGGCCTTGCGTCACCTTCGGCCAGCAACGGCACCGGACCTGCCCGTGGCGCAGCGAAACCGGCGTGCGCGCTGACGTAGTTGGGATCCCGCAGCGCCGCTTCGGCCTCCTGCCTGAGCTGGTCGAGCACGTCGGCTGGGTCAGCGGCAACTACGTCCGAAACCGCGCTGCCGCCGGCTGGCTTTACCAGCGCGTAGGGATCGGCCGCAGCTGGCTGCGTCGCGCCGGGTACATCCGAAGGGCCGGGCGGAGTGCTATCACCGCCGGGCCGTGCGTTGACGGCATCGATGTCTGTCGTACGGTTCTGCCAGTTGATCATCGCCCAGTCACGTGAGGGTATTCGCTGTGGAAAGCGTCCGATCATAATCCGGAATTCACGCATCATGACATTCAAAATTAAGCGGAATTTTCCTATTAAGAATCCTTTAAATCTAGATTAAAAATGGATGATGAGGGTTTAAGGATTTCCTTATAGACGGCTCTCTTTGAAAAGAGGCATGCAGATATGAAATGTCAAAAATCGTAATATTTACTGCGGCCACGGGGTTAAGTCATTGTCGGCGTCCGCAAGCCGTGTTAATCGCGCGACCGATGTATAAGCGCATTAAAATCAAAGAGTTATAACTTCTTCTCGGATCCGGCTGAGCGACTGGGAATCCTGGTGACGGGTTTGCCTGGCGTATGGTTTTGGACATATCCTAAAAATACCAATAAAAATTTCCGCGCAACGGCGGTTCTCTCATTCACGGGAATCGCCAGGAAAAGGCAACGAATGGATATCTCGCGCCAAGCGTTATTCGGCCGGCTCAATCTCACGCTGTTCAAGGCAATCGAAAGTGCGACGGCGTTTTGCAAGCTTCGCGGCAACCCTTACGTGGAGCTTGTGCATTGGCTCCACCAGCTGCTGCAGGCCCCGGATGGCGACCTGCAGCGGATGCTGCGCCATGCCGGCGCCGACCTGTCCGTGCTGGACGCCGACCTGACCCGCGCACTGGCCGCGTTGCCTGCCGGCGCCACCTCGATCAGCGACTTCTCGTTCCAGCTCGAGTCGGCGATCGAGCGGGCCTGGGTCTATGCGACGCTGGCTTTTTCCGATGACCGCGTCCGCGGCGCCTACCTGCTCGCTGCGCTGCTGAAGACACCGGAGTTGCGCCGTACGGTGCTGGGCATCTCAAGCCAGTTCGCGAAACTGCGGCCCGATGACCTGGTGGAAATGGCACCGGCGCTCATCGCGCAATCGCCCGAAAGCCGTGAAGCGGCCTATGACGGCAGCGGCCTGGTACCCGCCACACCGGGTGAAGCCAGTGGCGCGATGGCATCTGCCAGTGCCGGCAAGTCTGCCCTCGGCAGGTACTGTCGCGACCTGACCGAGGCGGCGCGCGCGGGCCGGCTGGATCCGGTGATCGGCCGTGAGCATGAGATCCGCACCATGACGGACATCCTGCTGCGCCGCCGTCAGAACAACCCGCTTCTGACCGGCGAAGCAGGTGTCGGCAAGACCGCCGTCATCGAGGGGCTGGCACTGGCCGTTGCCGCGGGTGAGGTGCCACCCAGCCTGAAGGACGTCAGGCTGCTGAGCCTCGACGTGGGTGCGCTGCTGGCGGGCGCCAGCATGAAGGGCGAGTTCGAGGCGCGCTTGAAGGGCGTGCTCGAGGAAGCAGCCAAATCCCCGGCGCCCGTGATCCTGTTCGTCGATGAAGTCCACACGCTGGTTGGCGCCGGTGGCCAGGCCGGCACCGGCGATGCCGCCAACCTGCTCAAACCGGCGCTGGCGCGTGGGGTACTGCGCACGATCGGCGCCACCACCTGGAGCGAATACAAGCGCCACATCGAGAAGGACCCGGCGCTTACCCGCCGCTTCCAGGTCCTGCAGGTCATGGAACCGGA
The DNA here is from genome assembly GCF_000069785.1 of Cupriavidus taiwanensis LMG 19424. Taxonomy (NCBI): domain Bacteria; kingdom Pseudomonadati; phylum Pseudomonadota; class Betaproteobacteria; order Burkholderiales; family Burkholderiaceae; genus Cupriavidus; species Cupriavidus taiwanensis. The sequence goes on from NC_010528.1 coordinate 627,477, forward strand.
CGAAGCCAGGGCGGTCGCCATGGTGCGGGGTCTGGTCCGGACGTTCGAGGCGCATCACGGGGTACTGATCCGCGACGAGGCGGTGCGCGCCGCCGTCAGGCTGTCGCATCGCTTTATCCCGTCGCGGCAGTTGCCCGACAAGGCGATCAGCCTGCTTGACACCGCCTGTGCACGCGTCGGCCTGTCATTGCACGCACCGCCGGCAGAAGTCGAACATCTGCGCCATGAACTCGCCGCGGCCGACGCCGAATCCACGCTATTGGCGCGCGAATCCGGCCTGGGCCGGCCGGACGCTGCGCGTATCGGGCTGGCGCGAGCCCGGCGGGAACAGCTCGAAGCCGACCTGGCTTTGGCCACGGCGCGATGGGAGCGGGTGCGCGGTCTGGCGAACGACCTGGTCACCCGCCGGCACGCACTGGTGCAGTCCGCGCCGGATGCATCGCCGCTCGCGGCACCGGCGCAACGAATCCTGGCTGAGCTCGAGGGCCAGCTTCATGCCGCGCAAGCGGATGCGCCGCTTGTGTACACGGAAGTGGATGAACGCGTGGTCGCCGCCATCGTCGCCGACTGGACGGGTATCCCCGTTGGGCGCATGGTCGCGGACGAGGTGACGACCGTGATGCAGTTGCCGCAGATACTTGGCGAACGCGTGATCGGGCAAGGCCATGCGCTGAGCCAGATCGGGGAGCGCGTTACGACCGCTCGCGCACAACTGGCCGACCCCGGCAAGCCCGTCGGGGTCTTCCTGCTGGCAGGCCCGTCGGGAGTTGGCAAGACCGAAACGGCGCTGGCGTTGGCCGACGCCCTCTACGGCGGTGAGCAGAACCTCATCGCCATCAACCTCTCGGAATTCCAGGAGCCGCACACCGTCTCGACGCTCAAGGGCGCGCCCCCGGGTTATGTCGGCTACGGCGAAGGGGGCGTACTGACCGAAGCGGTGCGCCGCCGGCCCTACAGCGTCGTGTTGCTCGACGAGGTCGAGAAGGCTCATGCCGATATCCACGAAGTCTTCTACCAGGTCTTCGACAAGGGCTACATGGAGGATGGCGAGGGGCGCCATATCGACTTCAGAAACACCATCCTGCTGCTTACCACCAATGCCGGTTCCGAACTGCTGGCGCACCTCTGTGAAGACCCGGCGCTGATGCCTGAGCCAGCCGCGCTGCGCGACGCACTGATGCCCGAGCTGCGCAAGGTGTTCCCGGCGGCGTTCCTTGGGCGGCTGGTAGTCGTGCCATATCTGCCGCTGACGGCCGACAACCTCGGCCGCATCGTGCGCCTGCATCTCGATCGCGTGGTGGCGCGCATGCAGCATCAGCACGGCATTGTGCTGACTTACGACGAACCGGTAGTCGAGTTCATCGTGGCGCGCTGCCCGGTCGGCGAGACCGGCGCCCGGCAGCTGATCGGCTTCATTGAGCAGGTCATCCAGCCGCAACTGGCGCGCCTGTGGCTGTTGGCCCTGTCCGAGAAGCGCGAGCTCGCGGCCATCGGGATCCGCGTTGCCGACCGCGCGCCTGCCGGGCTTGCCTACCACACCGAATACCGCGCTGGCCTTGATGCCGTTGTGCCGGAGTGTCCCGAGGCCCGGATCGGCTTGATGCCGACCGGCATGTCCATGTAACCCGCAGGGGAGATCCATGTCTGTTGTGAACAGTTCGCAGAAATTCATCGCGCGCAATCGCGCGCCGCGCGTGCAGATCGAGTACGACGTCGAAGTCTATGGCTCGGAGAAACGTATCGAGCTGCCCTTCGTGATGGGCGTGCTGGCCGACTTGTCGGGCAAGCCGGCCGAGCCGCTGCCGGCGGTGGCCGATCGCAAGTTCCTCGAGATCGATATCGACAACTTCGACGAGCGCATGAAGGCCATGAAGCCGCGCGTGGCGTTTGCGGTGCCCAATACGCTCTCCGGCGACGGCCAACTCATGGTCGACATGACATTCGAGAGCATCGAAGATTTCTCCCCCGCGGCGGTAGCCGGAAAGGTCGATGCACTCAGGCAACTGCTCGAAGCCCGCACCCAGCTCGCCAACCTGCAGACCTACATGGATGGCAAGTCGGGCGCCGAGTCGCTGATCAACCAGTTGCTGCAGGATCCCGCGCTGCTGCAGTCGCTTGCCAAGGCGCCAAAGCCCGGGGTAGGTGACGACGAACCTCAATCGCCGCAGTCCTGAATGGATCGGCTGCTTGCCTACCTGAACCACCTCATCAAGCAAGGATTCCATGGCCTCCGTCCAACAAGCACAACAGCAAGCGCTCGCGAGCGCTGACCATTCCGACTTCGCCGCGCTGATCAGCCGCGAATTCTCGCCCAAGACCGACCAGGCGCGCGAGGCCGTCGACCTCGCCGTCAAGACCCTGGCCGAGCAGGCGCTCGCCAGCTCGTTCACCATCAGCGATGATGCCTACAAGAGCATCGAAGCCATCATCGGCGCCATCGACAAAAAGCTGTCCGAGCAGATCAACCTGATCCTGCACCATGAGGACTTCCAGAAGCTGGAGTCTGCCTGGCGCGGCCTGCACCACCTGGTCTCGAACACCGAAACCGACGACAAGCTGCGCATCCGCATGATGGACGTGTCAAAGGAAGACCTGCGCCGGACCCTGCGCCGCTACAAGGGCATCGGCTGGGACCAGAGCCCGTTCTTCAAGCGCATCTATGAAGAAGAGTACGGCCAGCTTGGTGGCGAGCCATACGGCTGCCTGGTGGCCGACTACTACTTCGACCACACGCCGCCCGACGTCGAACTCCTTGGCTCGCTGGCCAAGATCTCGGCGGCGGCTCATGCCCCGTTCATTGCCGGCGCCTCGCCGTCTGTGCTGCAGATGGATTCGTGGCAGGAGCTGGCCAATCCGCGCGACCTGTCCAAGATATTCCAGAACCTGGAATATGCGCCGTGGAACAGCCTGCGCAACTCGGAAGACGCCCGCTATGTCGGCCTCGCCATGCCGCGTTTCCTGTCGCGTCTTCCCTACGGCATCAAGACCAATCCGGTCGATGAATTCGACTTCGAAGAAGACACCGACGGTGCGGATCACCGCAAGTACGTTTGGAGCAATGCCGCGTACGCCATGGCGGTCAACATCAACCGCTCTTTCAAGCTCTATGGCTGGTGCACGCTGATCCGAGGCGTCGAAAGCGGCGGCGTGGTCGAGAACCTGCCGTGCCATACCTTCCCCACCGACGATGGTGGCATCGACATAAAGTGCCCGACCGAAATCGCCATCTCGGACCGCCGTGAAGCCGAACTGTCGAAGAACGGCTTTATCTCGCTGGTGCACCGCAAGAACACCGACTACGCAGCGTTCATCGGTGCCCAGTCGATGCAGAAGCCAGCCGAGTACTACGACGCCGATGCGACCGCCAACGCCAACCTGTCGGCACGCCTGCCGTATCTGTTCGCCTGCTCTCGCTTTGCCCATTACCTGAAGTGCATCGTGCGCGACAAGATCGGTGCCTTCAAGGAGCGCGAGGACATGCAGCGCTGGCTCAACGAATGGATCATGAACTACGTCGATGCCGACCCGGCCAACTCGTCGCAGGAGACCAAGGCCCGCCGACCGCTGGCGGCAGCCGAGGTGGTCGTCGAGGAAACGGAAGGCAACCCCGGCTACTACAGCGCCAAGTTCTTCCTGCGTCCGCACTTCCAGCTCGAGGGCCTGACCGTCTCGCTGCGCCTGGTGGCGCGCCTGCCGTCGGTCAAGGACGCCGCCTGAACGTTGATCAGGCGTTCAAACGTACCGGTAGTTCCACGCCGAGGTATCGCGCCCCTGACCCTGATCGGGGCGCGGCACTGGCTGTGGCTCTTGTCTGCAGTTCCGTCTTAACGTGAAGGAGTTCTGCAATGGCACAGGACATTTTCCTGAAGATCAACGGCATCGATGGCGAGTCGCAGGATGCCTCGCACAAGAATGAAATCGAAGTGCTGGCCTGGGACTGGAGCATCGAGCAACAGTCCACCATGCACGCGGGCAGCGGCGGCGGCGCCGGCAAGGCCACCGTGTCGGACCTGTCCTTCGAGCACTTCATCGATCGCGCTTCGCCCAACCTGATGAAGTACTGCCTGACCGGCAAGCACATCAACGAGGCGGTGCTGGTGGTGCGCAAGGCAGGCGGCAATCCGCTCGAATACCTGAAGCTCACCATGACCGACGTCATCGTCACCAGGGTGAGCCCCAAGGGCTCGGTGGATGACGAAGTGCGCATGCGCGAGCAGGTGGCGCTGTCGTTCTCCAGGGTCAAGCAGGAGTATGTGGTGCAGAACGCCCAGGGCGGCAGCGGCGGGGCGGTGACCGCGGGCTACGACATCAAGGGCAACAAGGAAGCCTGATCGCCATGACCGGCCTCGCTTGCTGCAAGTGTTGGAGCTGGCGAGGCCAAGGCGTCTGGCACTGACCGAGTGCGGAATCCATGCGGATGACAACGGTACGCCTCCAGGCGGCCGTGAAAAAGCTGACCTCATGAGTGCGCTAAACAACCTGAAGAACCTGGCCGTTGGGCGGAATCGCACCGTCAGCGTCTCCAGCGCGGCGATTCCCGATCTGTTGGGACAGCCTCAGCTGGAGTTCGTGAGGATCTCAGGCCATGAGGGATTGAGTGAACTCTTCACCTATAAGGTAGACCTGCGCGCGGTCTCGCCTGCCGCGGAACAGTACCTTGCCGAGACGGATCCCGATGCGATGATCGGCCGCGAGATGACTGTCACCATCGAACTCGATGGCATGGGCACCGGCCTGTTGGGTGGGGTGGGGCCTGGACATCGCGAGATCACCGGCGTCATCTCCGACATAGAGCATGTCGGCGGCGTGGCGGAGAATCGCATGTACCGGTTCACGCTGCGCCCCTGGCTGTGGCTCGCGACGCAGACGTCGGATTTCAAGCCTTTCCAGAAGAAGACGGTGATCGAGATCCTCGACGAGGTGCTTGCCGACTACCCGTTCTCGGTGGAGAAGCGCCTCGATACCTCAGTGTACCCGAAGCTCGACTGGGAGGTGCAGCATGGCGAGACCGATGCGCATTTCATCCAGCGCCTGACCGAAGAGTATGGCATTACATATTTCTTCGAGCATGACGGCGGACACCATCGGCTGATCCTGGCCGCCGAGTCGGGCGCGTACCGCGCGTTTCCCAGCGAAGCCTATCGCACGCTGCCGCTCTATCCGCGTGGCTTCAAGATCGATCAGGAGCATCTGGTCCGCTTCGATCCGGTCAACCGGCTGCGCACGGGCAAGGTGACGCTGAACGACTACGATCCGCGCAAACCGCGCGCGGACCTGACCACCGGCAACAGCCAGCCGCGCGACACCAGCTTTGCCGATTTTGAACGCTACGAGTACCCGGGCGACTACATCGACCCGGCGGTGGGCGAAATGCGCGCGCGGATTCGCATGGAAGAACGCCGCTCACGCGGCCGGCGCGCACGTGGCGTGGGTGCGCTGCGCGGAGTGGCGGCGGGCTGCACCTACCTGGTGAGCAATCACAGCAACCCGGCGATGAACCGCGAGTACCTGGTGACCGGTGCGACGCTGGACCTGGAGGATGTCGGCGGCGAATCCGGTAGCGGGCAACAGTTTTCGTGCCGCGTTGCCTTTGAAGCCCACCCCACCGATGAAGTCTTCCGCCCCCCGCGCACTGTCGGCAAACCATACGTGGCCGGCGTGCAGCGGGCGGTGGTGACCGGCCCGAAGAACCAGGAGATCTGGTGCAACGATCACGGCAACGTGATCATTCAATTCGAATGGGACCGCTACGGGAAGTACGACGAGAACTCGTCGCCATGGATCCGGGTGGTCAACGGCTGGTCGGGCGACCAGTTCGGCGCGATGCATATTCCGCGGATCGGGCAAGAGGTCATTGTTGCCTTCATCAACGGCGATCCGGACTGTCCGGTGATTGTCGGGCGAGCGCCGAACCAGCTCAACCTGCCGCCGTGGGCGCTGCCGGGGCAGCATGCCTTGTCGGGGATCCGCAGCAAGGAGCTGTTTGGCGGGCGCCACAACCACCTGTTGTTGGACGACACGCAGGACCAGATCCAGGCGCAGCTGTCCTCGGATCACCAGGCATCGCAACTGAACCTGGGCTACCTGACCGGGGTGCCGGACCACGCCGGGCGAAAGGACAGGCATGGTGAAGGTTTTGATCTGCGCACCGATGGTCACGGGACCATACGGGGTGCGAAGGGGTTGTTCGTCACGGCCGAAGGGCAGGTAGGCGCCATGGGCGGGCACCTGTCGCGCGATGAGTTCATCCGCTGCATGGAGGCGGCGCTGGAGGCGGCGAAGTCATTGGGCGACTATGGCCATGCCCATGAAGGACTGGCCGCCGATACGGATCCGCAGGCCGAACTCGTGCGGGCCGTGAGGGAGTGGGACGCTGGCGCCAACAACCGCAAGGACGCACCGGGTGAGGGCGGCCGGCCGTTGATTGGTGCCTATGCGCCGGCGGGCATGGCACTGGCCACGCCCAAGATATTGACGACGTATGCCGGCAAGCATATCGACACCGTCTCACGGTTGAACCAGCAAATGACCGCAGGGCAGCAGTTCGTTGTCAATGCGGGGCAGGGAATCGGGTTCTTCGCACACAGCGGTGAGCTGCGCGGCATCGCGCACCAGGGCAACCTGGTTCTGCAGGCGCAGAAATCCAGCATCGAAGCGAATGCCTGGCAGAACGTGGTGGTGACCGCCACCGACGGCAACATCGTCCTCAATGCGGGCAAGAGCCTGAGCCTGATGACAGCGGACGGCGCCGGTATCCGCATCGGCGGAGGCAAGGTTGAAATCCATGGTCCTGGTGGGATCGTGCTGCATACGTCGGATTTCGACATCGTCGGGCCGTCCAGACTGAGCGGACCGTTGCCGCAGTTTAGCCAGGGTGAAGCGGGCCGGAAGTTCCTGCTGAAGGCAGGCGAGCTTGAGCGGCCGGTCGCCAATGCACCCTACCAGATCGTCAAGGCAGACGGCACTGTGGTGGAAGGCGTAACCAATGCGGCTGGCGAAACCGCGCAGTCTGCTTCGGAGCTGATCGAGGCGGTGAGCGTAAAGATATTTGCGCCCAAGCTGTACTGAGCCTGCTTCGCATTGATTGTCACGGAATCAGATATGAATGCACCCGTAGGAACCAGACCAGGCGCCAACCCGATCGCCAGCGCCGACGACATTCACGTCCCAAGCAAGGCGCTCCGGAAGCTCGACCTGAAGACATTGCCCGGCATCATCATCTTCGTGCATGGGGTCAACTCGAACGGCGAATGGTTCGCCAGCGCCGAAGAGGGGCTGTGCAAAGGCTTGAATCAGCGCCAGCAGCGCGGGGACGTAGGCGATACGTACGATATGGGGGCGCTACGGCCAGCGCAGTATCTGCCGGAACTGACACCCAAAGGCTACTTGTCGCGAGACGTTGATGCGGACAACTTTGTAGCCGATGCCGACCAAAGCCCTGTGATCCGCTTCCGTTGGGGCTATGCGGCGAACAAGGCGGATCTGAAAAAGGTTGGAAAGAATATCCTGCTCGACGAGGACAATGCCTGGGGCGGCGGTCCCTTCGCCAACGGATGCTCGGCCCTGCCGGATCTGTGGTCCACCGGCACGGTCACCGACCTGTTTGCGGGGTTGCAGGCGCAGGACCTGAATACGGAGACAAGCCGGCTGATCTACGCCTGCCCTCCACGCCACTATGGCGCCCATGCCGCGCGGCGCCTGGCCGCGCTGGTGGCCCAAGTCCGGGTCAAGCATATCGATGCTTATGGCAAGGTGTGTCCGGTCACGGTGGTTTGTCACAGCCAAGGCAATATGATCGGCATGGCTTCGGCATTTATTGGCAAGCACGATTTCGGCGGGGATGGCGTGGCGGACACCTATGTACTCGCCAATCCGCCATACAGCGTGCTGCCGAATTTCTTCGATAACTTCGGGCAGTACAACGCCGACACGGACCTGGGCCGCGTCACCGTGTATGCGCGGCGCAAGACGCTGGATCGCTTCTTCGAGATCGTTGGTAGCTCTACCTTTGATCATGCCAGCGACGATTGCGTCAACGCCCTGACGCCAACCCGGCGTCCCAGGGAGGGGGAAGATCCCTGGACGGCCGGGCAAGACAGCTGCGAGCGTCAGACGCGCAGGCACGTCTTTCTCTATAGCAATCCCCACGATCAAGTGATTTCAGTGAGCACCGTGCAGGGCATGGGTTGGCTTGGCCTGTCGAAAGAGGTGCTGGCCGGCACTGATCACGACATGCTGGAGTCGGCCAAGGCGCGCGGCGATCGCCCCTATGCCTTCGCCCATCATGCCGAGGTCTTGTTCCAGCGTGTGTGGGCCCAGGGAAATCCGGGGAAGTATGGCCAGATGCCATTCGAAGTGGGCGCCAAGCCAAGCAACTTCGTCTATTACGACAAGGGCAACCCGTCGAAGGTCGATCCGGTCCAGGGCGACGGTAATGCATTCTGGTACCGCAAGCCATTGCCATTGCGCTTTCATCTGACGCGGGTATGGCAGGACGACCAGCGCAGCTTCGGAGAAAAACTCGGTGCGACCGTGCTCGGTGGCATTTATGAGATTGCCTTCGGCCTGCTACGGGTGACGACTTTCGGGCATGTCAACTATGTGCCAGTGAACGCCGATCCGCCGAACGGCTGGACCGTGCCGATCAATGCCCCGGCGGTGAAGGAGCCCATCGCACCGCGGGCGATTCACCTGTATCACGCTGACAAGCGGGCGCCTGACGATGGCGGGCAAAGCGCGAAAGCCGGCAAAGTGGAAGGGATCTTCAACCAGGGGCCGGAGTCGCACACGGATGCGCTCAATCCGGCGGGCAGGAGCGACGACATTTACGACAAGTACCGGGGCGCCGGGCAAGGCGCGGCGGACTACAGCGACGAAGCGGCGCTGCGCTATGAACACAATGCCAGCGTGCGTCAGCTGGCCCGGCGCAAGGCGGGGAACCCCTATGAGGCGGCCATTGAGCAGATGAAGGATGGCGGGGATCTTACGGGGGACAAGTATGCGGAATTCCGCGAGTTCGATACCGAAAAGCGCGAGTACTTCCTGAAGTACGCGGTGGACCTGAATGCCACGAACCACTCGACCATTCTGAACAATCCGGTGCACTGCGAAAAGGTGCTCGCCTATGACGTGGATGTGGGGATCTGCATGATGCCGACGAGGGAGTTGAAGTGGCTGCGGCGACTGGCGGACTGGCGACGTTGTGATCCGCAAGACGATCAAATGAAGGAATGGAGTTGGTACTACGGTTCCGGTCGAATCAATGGAGATTTTCTGGAGAGTCAAAAGGATTACAAGGCCGATGTTCCGGGGGCGCTTGGTATGGATGATGAACGCTCGGACAGCCGCTTTTCACAGATGCCTTCTGAAATTAGACGTCAGCGGCCCACCGAGCATGACCCGGCCTTCGGCGGGGCAGATCTTGCAGGGAGGGCACGATGAACACTACTGATCGACGCTCACTACCCATCAACCGTCTTGCCATCGCCATGGCCGCAGTAGCCATCGCAGCGCTCCTGTCGGCTTGTTCATCGGGAAAGCCCATGTCCAACTATCACCGCGATCCGTCGCCGTATCCACTGTCTCCGCGCACACCCGAGAGGGGTCTCAACGCGCCAGCCGCGTATGTACTTGGGGTGCAGTGGATGAATCCATTGATGTGGAAGGACTACCCGACTCATTGGAACTTGTTGTGGGCGCAGGGGCTGGCGGATCGCAATCCGTCCGATACGGACAGCCCACATCTGAAGCTCGGCGACGCGCCGGGGCTGCTCGTCGGCGGCGTCAACCCAGTCTGGAAGGGTGACAATCCCAATCCGGTCTATTGGAAAGCCCTTAATGCCCTGATCCGTGAGCCGCTCTATCCGCTGGGCTACCACACGGCGGTCAACGCGAATTACTTCTACTCGATCCAGAACGGCACGCGACGGCCGGACTTTGCCGACATCAGATTGTTCGCTGGCATGCCACAGGCGTGGATCAATACACCAACATATATCAAGGAGTCTAATCGATATATGAATGGCCGGGACCGATTGGCAGAACAGATTGATTGGGGAATGCCGGCGCCGTCGATTCTGGCGGAGAACGAGGAGCATGCCGAGGCGCGTATGGCGGACTACTTTGTGAAGAACTATACCGGCTATGGCGGTCAGCCTCGAAGGGGACTTCCATATGACTCGGACATGGTGATTGGCCTGCCCACCTTCACGCTCAATGCCGCACGCCGGCTGTTCTTCATGGAAATCTATAGCGCAGCTGAGGCAATGGATCTGGAGGCTTTCCCCGAACCAAAGCTGGCCAACGTCACGGTGATGGCTGGCGCGGAAACCGTGGGCTTCCATGACCTTCAGGCGGCGATTGCCTACCTGAACGCCAACCCGAAGAAGACGGTGTGGGTGTACACCATGGACGCGCCCAACTACCCAAAGGGCAGGCAGACCAACGAAAACTCCGTGCTGCTGATCCTGGGGCATCCCAGCGCGGACTGGGGCTATGCGCCGCTGGCGGCGTTGTACACCCCGCAGCAGCACGAGGGCGGCATCGGGGCGAAGGCAACTGCCCCTGGCGGCGCGTGGCAGGGCCTGTTGCAAACCGTGCAAGCGCAGGCGCCGCAGGGCCCATCCGGTTGACCGGGTGTACCACGACATGGACCGGCGCGCGCCGAATGTGAATACGGCGCTCGCGCCGCTGCGCGCGGCGGTGCATCAGCAGTGGCCGGACCTGGACCAGCTGAAAGACTTCCGCAGCGTCTCGGAACATATGGTGGGCCCGGCTCGTGCGGCCAGCGCGGGGCTGAACATTGCCTACGCGGTCGCGTATGCGGACCAGACCGGGCATAGCGCAGTCGTCACCAGCGTGGCGGACCCCAACGATGCGTGGACGGTGTTGGTGGCGCCACCGGAAGGCTGGACCAGGCGCGAACCGCCCAAGGAATGGCCGCGGGCGCGGGGCAGGACGACTGCCTATTACCCGTGGTTCGGCAAGCAGACGGACCGGCGTTGAACGATGGCCACTTGCATAAACAAGGTGACGGTCCTGCGCGCGATTGCCGTGATGATGAGCGCTGCCATCGCGGTGCTCCTGTCGGCCTGTTCATCGGGAAAGCCCATGTCCAACTATCACCGAGATCCGTCGCCGTATCCACTTGCTGCGCGCACACCCGCGAGCGGCCCGAACGCGCCGGCCGCGTATGTACTTGGGGTGCAGTGGATGAATCCGCTGATGTGGAAGGACTACCCGACCCATTGGAACCTGTTGTGGGCGCAGGGGCTGGCGGATCGCAATCCGTCCGATACGGACAGCCCGCATCTGAAGCTCGGCGACGCGCCGGGGTTGCTCGTCGGCGGGGTCAATCCGGTCTGGAAGGATGACAATCCCAATCCGGTCTATTGGAAAGCCCTTAATGCCCTGATCCGTGAACCGCTCTATCCACTGGGCTATCACACGGCGGTCAACGGGAATTACTTCTATTCAATCCGGAACGGCACGCGACGGCCGGACTTTGCCGACATCAGGGTGTTCGCCGGCATCCCGCGAGCATGGATCAATACACCGACCTATATCAAGGAGTCGGATCGGTATCTGAACGGCCGTGACGAACTCGCTCAACATATTGAACTTGGCATGCCGGCCCCCTCAATGTTGGCGGAGAACGAGGAACACGCCGAGGCGCGCATGAATGACCTCTTCGTCAAGGTCTACAACTATCGAAGCGGGCTGGAGCGAGGGTTGCCAAGCGATTCCGACTTGGTAATCGGCCTGCCCACCTTCACGCTTAACGCAGCACGCCGGCTGTTCTTCATGGAGATCTATGGCGCAGCTGAGGCAATGGATCTGGAGGCTTTTCCCGAACCGAAGCTGGCCAATGTCACGGTGATGGCTGGCGCGGAAACGGTGGGCTTCCATGACCTTCAGGCGGCGATTGCCTACCTGAACGCCAACCCGAAGAAGACGGTATGGGTGTACACCATGGACGCGCCCAACTACCCGAAGGGCGAGCAGACCAACGAAAACTCGGTGCTGCTGATCCTGGGGCATCCCAGCGCGGACTGGGGCTATGCGCCGCTGGCGGCGTTGTACACCCCGCAGCAGCACGAGGGCGGCATCGGGGCGAAGGCCGCTGCCCCTGGCGGCGCGTGGCAGGGCCTGTTGCAAGCCGTGCAAGCGCAGGCGCCGCAGGCCCATCCCGTTGACCGGGTGTACCACGACATGGACCGGCGCGCACCCAATGTGAATACGGCGCTCGCGCCGCTGCGCGCGGCGGTGCATCAGCAGTGGCCGGACCTGGACCACCTGAAAGACTTCCGCAGCGTCTCCGAACATATGGTGGGCCCGGCTCGCTCGGCCAGCGCGGGACTGAACATTGCCTACGCGGTCGCATATGCGGACCAGACCGGGCATAGCGCAGTCGTCACCAGCGTGGCGGATCCCAACGATGCGTGGACGGTGCTGGTGGCGCCACCGGAAGGCTGGACCAGGCGCGAACCGCCCAAGGAATGGCCGCGGGCGCGGGGCAGGACGACTGCCTATTACCCGTGGTTCGGCAAGCAGACGGCTGCACGTTAAGCACATGGACGTATGGTCGTCAAATGAACGCTCGTGCCAAAGACCACCAACAAGGAGAAGCTCTGCCATGATGAATCCCATTCGGCTCACTACGGTCGTTCTCGCTGCGACGACCTGCCTGCTTTCTGCCCGTGCCAGGGCAGATATCACACCCGGGCAACTGACTGAACTGCAAAGCCAGGCAGCGATGCAACAGGCGGCGGCGATGGCCACCATGCTTGCCATGATCGAAGGGTGTGCCCAGACCTATCCAGCGCTGCGTGCGGACGTCCACGGCGCCTATGTCGACTTCGGCGTGGATCGAGAGGAGGACAGGCTTTCCAAGGCGATCGGCGCGTGCGTGGATAAAGCCAGCGCACCGAAAGAAAGTGAATGCCATGGTCTGATTCGGCTGGCCAGGCCACCACAGAGCTATAGCGACCTGAAAGCCTTCTTTGATGCGGCAAGCCCGACCTCGGCCGGGAAGATGATTGCGTCATGCAAATGATTACGCTGCAGGCGAAGTTCGCGCCTGCCATTGCGGTCAGTACGTCCATTACCTGGGAGCAAGGAAATCCATGGCAAATTCCATTGTTGTGGTTGGCGATGGCCACACGCATGGTGGCTTCGTGCTGGCTGGCTCGCCCAGCCGCAAGATCAATGGTCGCCCCATGGCATGCATGGGGGACGCCGTCAGTTGTCCCTTGCACGGGATCAGCCGGATTTCGCAGGTAAGGGGACTGTACAAGGTTGATGGCGTGCCGGGTGCGGCCAGCGGTGATGCGACGGAATGCGGCGCAGTGCTGATGGGCTCGGTGTCCGCGCGGGTAGGCACATGAATCGCAAGGCGTTTCTGACAGGGAACAGGACGGCGAGATCCATGTTGCTGCTCGGCCCGATCGCGGTATTGGTCCTCAGCTCGGCATGTTCCAGCGTGCCCGCGCAGCGCGAGCAGATGAAGCTGGATCTGGCCGTGACCGCCAGGGACACCGTCAACCCTGATGACAAGGGCAGGCCGTCGCCGGTCCTGGTTCGCGTTTATGAACTCAAGACCGCCAGCGCCTTTGAAAATGCGGACTACTACTCGCTGGAAAACGCGGACAAGACACTGCTGACGCAGGATCTGTTGGCACGCGACGAATTCATCCTTCGTCCCGGCGAGTCGCGTGAGATCGAGCGCAAGCTGAATGCGGATACGCAGGCCATCGGTTTCCTGGTCGGGTACAGGGAGCTGGGCAAGGCCACCTGGAGATCCGTCTACAAACTGCCGCCAGCCCCGGAGGCTGCGTGGTATCGCATGGCAATGCCGGCACGCAAGGTCAAGCTGCAAGTCTCGTTGGACCAGCAGACCACTACCATTTCCAAACCTGATTGAATCCATGAGCTGGTACAACAAGGTCGTCTGGAGCGAAGGCTTGTTCCTGCGCCCGCAACTCTTTCAGCAACAGGAGCGCTATCTGGAACACTACGCACACAAGCGTAGCGCCGCGCTGAGCCCGTTCTTCTGGGGCTTTCACCATTTCTCGATCGATGCCGAAGCGCTCTCGCTCGGCAAGCTGGTGGTAGCAAGCGCCGCGGGGATTTTCCAGGACGGCACGCCCTTTGATGCCCCTGCTCACACGGCAGTGCCGGCACCCCTTGCGCTGCTGCCCGAGCACCTGAATCAGATCATCTATCTTGCGGTGCCGATTCGCACGCCAAATGCGGAAGAGATGAGTTTCGGGGATGCCAGGGACTCCTTGGCGCGTTACCGTGCCTTTGAGCACGAGCTGCTGGATGCCAATTCGATCGCACAGGGACCGAAACTGGTGCAGTTGGCAGACTTGCGTCTTCGGCTATTGCCGGAGAGAGAGCTTTCCGAATCCTGGCTTGGCCTGCCGTTGACAAGCGTGGCAGAAATTCGCGCCGATGGCAGTGCCAGACTGGATGCGGCACTGATTCCGCCGGTCAATGTCTACGCCGCCAGCGCATTGCTTCAGGCGTGGCTTACCGAGATCCACGGCCTCGTGCATCTCAGGGCCGATGCGATGGCGGAGCGTCTGTCTGCTGCCTCAATGCGGGGCGGGGATGCCGCCGAGGTATCGGAATACCTGATTCTCCAATTGCTGAACCGGTATGAGCCGATTCTGACCCACTTGCTGCATGCCAAGGCCGCGTCGCCAGAGGCGTTGTACATGCACCTGGCGGCGTTGTCCGGGGAACTGTCGACGTTCGTGCGCACCCAGACCCGTCGGCCTGCGGGGCATGCTGCCTATCGGCACGATGCCCCGCATCTTTGCCTCAAGCCATTGGTAGATGACCTGCGCTTCCTGCTCAATGTGGTGCTGGAGCGCGCCGCGCAGCGGATTGACATCACGGAGCAGTCTCACGGGATTCGGCTGGCAGTGCTGGATCCGAGCGAGATCAGCCGCTTCCCGACTTTTGTGCTGGCAGTCGCCGCGCAGATTCCCGCGGATCTGTTGCAGCAGCAGTTCCCGGCCCAGACCAAGGTGGGGCCATCCGGGCGCCTGGCGGAACTGGTTCGCTCCCATCTTCCTGGCATTCCGCTGCAGCCCCTGCCGGTGCCGCCCCGTCAGATTCCGTTCCATGCTGGTCATGTCTATTTTGAGCTGTCGCAGCAGCATCCCCTCTGGGATCAGGTGGCGCAGTACGGCGGGCTGGCGCTGCACGTGGCGGGGACCTTTCCTGAATTGCGCATGGAACTGTGGGGAGTGCGGCAATGAGCCAGCCACTTGTGTCGAGTGACCTTCCGCTGGAACAGCAGGCAGCCCCGCATGCCAGAGCGAAAGACCACGCAAGCCCGCGCGCCGCGGCGGGGGCCGTCCATCAGGACGGCGCCCGAAGGGATGTTGAGCATCGGGTTGATGAGATCCGCAGCAAGGCAAATCCGTTGCTCGCCGCGGCTCGGCCGCTATTGCGGGCTCTGGCCGACATGCCGGCCTCGCTGCGACAGGACGAGGTGGCTGCGCTGAAGCGCATCCTGGTGCGGGAAGCGAAGGACTTTCAGTCGCTCTGCGATCGCGCCAATATTCGGCGCGAGCACGTTCTGGCTGCGCAGTACTGCCTGTGCACAGCACTGGATGAAGCGGCCAACGGCATGTCCTGGGGGCGGCATACCTGGGCGACCAATAGCTTGCTGATCCAGCTGCACGGCGAGAACGATGGCGGCGAGAAGGTGTTCCTGTTGTTGGGGAGGTTGCTGACATCCCAGTCGGAGAACATCGATGTGATCGAGGTGATCTATCACATCCTCTCGCTCGGTTTTCTCGGCCGGTATGCCGGCCACGCCGATGGTCACCGGCAACTCGACGCGATCCGGCAACGCCTGCTGCACTTGATCAGCGGAACGCGTGAAAGCGTACCGCGGGACCTGTCACCGCACTGGCGGGGCGCAGACGCGGGGCGGCTGAGGCTGCTGCGTACGGTCCCGGTGTGGGTCACGGTGTCGGTGCTGGCACTGGCAGTCTTTGGCCTGTTCGCCTGGTACAAGTACCAGCTGTTGTTCCGCACCCACGACCTCGAACAGCAGATCCTCGCCATTGGCAAGGCAACGCCACCGGAGCCGCCCAGGGCGCTGCGCCTCGCCGAGTTGCTGAGGGACGAGATTGCGCGTGGGGTTGTCAGCGTGCAGGAGGATGCGACGCGCAGCGCCATCACGTTCCGCGGGGATGACATGTTCGGCCGCGGCCGCGCGGACGTCAGCGAGAAGATCCTGCCGTTGCTGGACAAGGTTGCGGCAGAGGTCAGCAAGGTAACCGGCAAGGTGACCGTGATCGGGCACACCGACAACGTTCCCATCAAGACGGCGAAGTATCCCTCGAACCAGGCGCTGTCGGAAGAGCGTGCGGCGACCGTGGCCGAGTACCTGGCCAGCAAGGGCGTCGCAAAGAACCGGCTCGAAGCGATTGGCAAGGGGGATTCGCAGCCGCTTGCCGATAACAAGGCGCCAGTCGGCCGGGCAAGGAATCGCCGGGTCGAGATCGTTGTCACGCAGTAATCGGGGTCAGGCATGGAATTTCTGAAACGAGTTGGCGCAGTGCTGTTCTCCCGGCACACACTGGCCTTCATTGCCGTGCTCGTGGTCGCGGCAGCCATCTGGTTTATCGGGCCGCTGCTTGGCTTCAATGGCATGCGTCCGCTTGCGGGCACCGGAGCGCGTGCAGCGCTCATCGTGCTGTTGCTCGCGCTGGCGCTGTTCTGGCTGCTTGGCTGGCCGGTATCCACCATCGGTGCTGCTGCCCTGTGCCTGCTGATCTGGCATGCGGGTTCGTTACTGGCCATTGGCACCATGCATCCGCTGGAACCGGCTTCCGTCCGTATCCTGCTGATCGCGGCGATTGTGTTTGTGTTCGCCGCATACCTGTTGTACCTGCTTTGGCAGCGTGCGCGCACGGACAAGACCTTTGTCGAGAGTCTGCTGAACTTTGGCAGCAAGCGGCAGGAAGTGGTGGCCAAGGAAGACATTGCCAGGCTGAACGCGGCGGTCCAGACTGCGCTGCGGCAGCTCAAGAGCATGCGCACCGGCAGCAGGGTGGCTCGCCTCTTCGAGGGCCGACGCTATCTCTACGAGTTGCCCTGGTACATGATGGTTGGCGTGCCGGGAGCCGGCAAGACGACGGCGTTGCTGAACGCCGGGCTGCAATTCCCCATCGCCGAGCAGATGAGTGCGGCGGCGCGCGCGCGGCATGGTACCGAGCAGACGAACTGGTGGTTCACCAATGAGGCGGTGCTGATCGACACGGCCGGCCGCTACACCGCGCAGGAATCGGGTTCGGCGACCGACCCGGCTGAATGGAGAGGCTTCCTTGGCCTGCTTCGCAAGTACCGCGCCAGGGCCCCGATCAATGGCGCGCTGGTGACGATCAGCGTGGAGGACCTGCTTCGACACTCCAGCGAGCAGCGTGTGGTGGAAGCGGCAAGCATCCGGGCACGCCTGGCCGAACTGCGCGAAGCGTTGGGCATCCAGTTTCCCATCTACGTGCTGGTGACCAAGCTCGACCAGCTTGCGGGCTTCGCTGATTACTTCCAGTACCTGACCAGCGAAGGACGAGCCCAGCCTTGGGGCTTTACCTTGCCAGCCATGGCGAGGCGGCGGCCGGGACAGCCGGCCGTTGATCCTTGGGCGCTGTGCCGTGAGGAGATGCGATCTCTGGTGACGCGATTGGAGGCAGGGCTGGACGGGCGGCTGTATGAGGAATTTGATCTGACCCGGCGCAAGGCACTCTACGCCCTGAGTGATGAGCTTGCGAGCGTGACGGAGCCGCTGGTCGCTATGCTGGAACAGATATTCCTGGACTCGCGGTATGACGACACTGAGCGCAGCGCCATGCTGCGCGGCGTGTACTTTACCAGCGCCGCGCAAACCGGCGCAGCAGTGGTAGCGGATGCCGGCACCGTCATCAGGCAGGTGCGTGGCATCGCGCCTTCCGATACCGGGGCTGCCGGCGCCGCCACGGATCCGGCCACCGGCAACCGCAGCTACTTCCTGCAGGACGTCTTCAAGCGCATCATCGTGCCCGAAGCTCATCTGGTGAAGCCAAACCTGCGCTGGGAGTTCCGCTTCCGCCTGCTGCGGCTGCTCGGGCATGTGCTGGCACTGGTGATCTTCCTGTGGCTGGCCGGGTCGCTGTATGCCAGCTTTGGCCATAACCGCAGCTATCTGGATCAGGTGCAGGACAAAGCCAAGGCGCTGGCAGCGACCGTGACGTCCTTCTACAAGAAGCCGGCACCGGAAGCCATGCCCGAAGTGCTGGCGGCCGCGCGCGACCTGCCTGCCTATGCCGGACTGGACCTGGCCGATCCGTCTGTCGACTGGCGTTATGGCCTGTACAGCGTGCCGCCGGTGCTGGACGCCGCGATCCTGACCCATGCCCGGCTGCAGGACAATCTGCTGGTGCCGTACCTGGTGCGGCGGGTCGAGTCGGTGCTGTCGGCTGCGGTCAACCAGCGCGACGCCAAGGCGACCTACGATACCCTGCGGGTCTACCTGATGCTGCACGACGCGGGCAAGTTCAATGCGTCCGACGTGCGTAGCTGGGTGCAGAGCGATTGGGCCACGGGAAGCGGGGCGGACGCTTTCGGTGGCAGGGTGGCGGTACTGGAGCACCTGGACAGCCTGCTGGACGGCAAGCGTCCGGTCCAGTCACCGTACGCCAGGAACGAGGCGTTGATCCGCTCGGCGCGCGATTTCCTGGATGGCAACACTTCGACGGAGCGCGTGTACGAACGTGCCAAGGCAGCCATGACCGAGGAGGCGCCACAGGATTTCACGCTGGTGCGCGCGGTCGGTCCCCAGGCCGGCACGGTCTTCACCCGCGCCAGCGGTGAGCCGCTGGAGCGCGGCATCCCCGGCCTTTTCACCTACGCCGGCTACCATGACGTGTTTAATGCCCGCCTGCCAGAGTTCGTTGCCAGAGCCCGGGCCATGGACGCGTGGGTGATGGGGCGTGCAGAGGGGCGCGAGGCTCAAAAAAAAACGGTTGACGGTGCCGTCGGCAGGCTTGCGGGCAACGATCCGCTCACGCGCGAGATTCGCCGTCTCTACCTGAACGAGTATGCCCAACATTGGGAAAAGTTCCTCGGTGACATCCGGACGGTGACGGGCAATAACCTGGCGTTTGATCTGGAGATCCTGCGTAATTTTGCCGCGCCGGATTCCCCGCTTGCACGGCTGGGGCGGGCGGCGGTGCAGGAGACCACGCTCAGCCGCCAGGTCGAGCCCGAAGACAAGTCTCTTGCGGAGAAGGCGCTGTCGGCGTTGGACAAGAAGACCGGCAAGGCCAGTGCACTGAGCGTGCGCGCCGAGGCCCGCCAGGAACGTGAACTGGTCGACAACCGCTTCGCCGCGCTGCGCGAAGTGGTGACCGGCCAGGCTGACCTGTCGGCGCCGGACGCGCCGGCTGCCGCCGGTAAGCCGCAACTGGATGGAATCGCCGGCATGGTCAACGCTTACTACACCAGCCTGGTCGTCGCCAACAATGCGCTGAGCACCCGCAACCTGCCGCCGCCGGCAGAGGCCGGCGAGCAGCTGCGCATGGAGGCGGCCAAGCTGCCTGCACCCTTCAACGCTGTGCTGGCAGACCTGGTCGTGCAGGGCGCCCGGGACGTCAACAAGGGCGTGGGCGATATCCTGATCGCGCAGATGGACGCCGTTATCGGCGAGAGCTGCCGCAGTGCCATCGACGGCAAGTATCCGTTCACGCCGACGTCCACGCAGGATGTGGACCCGGAAGACTTTGCCCGCGTCTTCGCCGCGGGCGGCGTACTGGACGATTTTTTCCAGAAGGTGCTGGCGCCGCACGTGGATACCACCATCTCGCCCTGGCGCTACAGGCTGAGCGCGCCCGACGTGCCGCCCGTGGCTGGCCCCAGCCTGGTTCCATTCCAGCGCGCCAGGGAGATCCGGGAAGTGTTCTTCCGGGATCCGGGCGCGAAGAAGATGGCGTGGAAAGTCGACCTGAAGGTGGTGGAACTCGACCCCGAGATCGTCGAACTCAATATGGACTTTGACGGACAGAGCCAGCGCTATGTGCATGGGCCGGTTATCCCGCTCAAGGTGACCTGGCCCGGACCACGGGGCGGGCAAGGGGCCGAGATCAGCGCCAGCCCGCGGATTCGCCCGGACACTTCGACGCTGGCGGCCAACGGCCCGTGGGCCCTGATGCGGGTGATCGCCAGGGGCCGCCTTGCCGGTTCCGCCTCGGCCAGCCATTTCATGGCCGAGTACGACTTCGACGGCCGCAAGGCGAAGCTCGATATCAATACCGGCAGCCTGGCCAATCCCTGGACCACCGGCCTGCTGCAGGGCTTCCAATGCCCGGGGAGGTCCGGGTGATCACCGCACCGTCGATGTTCGGCAAGTTGCCCGGGCAACGGGATTTTGTCCGGCACCGCGCCTCGCTGGACCAGGTGCAGGCGTGGCGCAACTGCTTCGATGGCCGGGACGACGCCTTGCCGTTGCGGGAGCCATCGCATGCTGCGAATGACCCGGTCCGGCAATGGCTGCACCTGACCCCGCCGAGCCTGTCAGGCCCGTGCCGGCTGGGCCACGGCGAGCCTTGCCAGTTTGTGCTGCGGTCAGACGGCCTGCAGTTTCCCGGCGGGCGCGGCTACCTGGTCGGTGTCATTGCGGCCTCGCATGACCGGGTCGGGCGGCGCTACCCGCTGGTAGTCTGGCAGTCCGCCAGTGCGCGATGGGCGGGCCATGTCCTTGCCGCGCCTGCGCAGTGGCTGGCGGAGCTGGCGCAATTGATACACGGCCACGCGCGCGCGGCGGACCGAACCTGCCTGGCCGCGGCAGTCGACGCCCTGTGGGCCCGGCACCGGCCGGGATGGCGCGATCGCCTGCGGCTTTCGCTCGCGCCCGGCGCAATGTCCGGCCGCCTGCCTCCTGGCGTGCTGCGCCATGGCAGCCTTGGCAGCGTCTGGCAGGCCACGGGCCGTGGCCCTTTCGAGATTGACGGGCTGGCGTCCATCCGCCGCATCGTGGCCGGCCTCTGATCACCTTCCCAAGACGGGGAATGCGTGGCGCGCGCCATTGCTCGCCATCACTGCAACCGCAACGGCTCCAGCAACGCCCCGTCATACTCGCCCCGCGAAATCCGCCCCAGCTCCAGCATGCGCCGCAGGATATACTCCTGCCGCAGGCGCGCGCGCCGCGGATTTGCCACCGGGTTGTTCGCGGACGGCGCCTTGGGCAGGCCCGCCAGCATCGCGCATTCAGCCAGTGTCAGCTGGTCGAGCCGCTTGCCGAAGTAGGTCTGCGCGGCATCGGCAAAGCCATACGCACCCTGTCCCAGGTAGATCTTGTTCAGGTACAGCTCGAGGATTTCGTCCTTGCTGAGGGCCTTTTCGATCCGGTAGGACAGCAGCACCTCGTACAGCTTGCGCGTGTAGGTCTTTTCCCGCGACAGGTAGAAGTTGCGCGCCACCTGCATGGTGATGGTCGATGCGCCCTGCGACAGTTCGTCCGACAGGTTGGCGATCCCCGCGCGGATCACGCCGACGTAGTCGATGCCGTCATGCACATAGAACCGCTCGTCCTCGATGGCAACCACCGCCTCGGTCAGCGCGCGCGGCATCCTGGCGATGGGCACGTAGTCCGGCGTGTTGCGGAAGGCGGTCAGCGCGTCGAGCGACGGCAGCTGGCGGTTGGCGGCCAGGATGGCGATGGCGGCCAGCAGCGCGCCACCGATCGCGGCGAGCAGCAGCAGCTTGAGCAGGGCGGAGCAGAGGCTTTTCATGGCGCGTATTGTGCCAGCCGCCGCGCGCCCCGCGCGAGTCCGGCTACACCCAGCCCAGCCAGCGCCAGTAGGTCGCGGCGAACAGCAGCATCATGGCGTAGCCGACGATCGTGACCGGGATGCCGATGCGCGCGAACTGCCGCCCGTTGAAGGTCTCGGTGCCCAGGCACACCATGTTCTGCGGCGCGTTGATCGGCAGGATGAAGCCGAAGCTGACGGTAAAGCCCAGCAGCATGGTGATGCCGACCCGGTTGATGTCGCCGGGCAGGGTCTGCAACACCGAAATCAGGATCGGCAGCAGCGCCGCGGTCAGTGCGGTGGCGCTGGCGAAGCCCAGGTGGATCAGGATCAGGAAGGCCGACAGGATCGCAAAGACCAGCAACGCGCCATGTGCCGCCAGCCCGGAATGGGTGACGACGAACTGGCCCAGCCACTGTCCCGCCTGGGTCGACAGCAGCGCGGTGCCCAGGCTGATGCCGACCCCGAACACGATCAGCGTGCCCCACGGCGTGCGCTGCTGCATGGTCTTCCAGTCCATCACGCCGATGCGCGGCAGCATCAGGATGACCAGCCCGACAAAGGTCACGGTGGCGGTGTCGAAGCTGTGCAGCTTGCCTTCTGTGGCCCAGCACAGCAGCAGGCCGATCGACACCGCGGCCAGCCGCTTCTGCGGCGCGCTCATCGGGCCCAGCGCGGACAGTTCGCGCTGCACCGCTTCCTTGCCGCCAGGAACGGCCTCGGTCTCGGCAGGGAGCAGCCAGCGCACCAGGACATAGAGCACCACCGACATCGCGATCGCCCACGGCGCTCCGGCAATCAGCCATTGCAGCCAGGTGATGCGCTCGCCCAGCAGCTTGTCCATGAAGCCCACCGTCAGCAGGTTCTGCGCGGCCGCGGTCTGGATGCCGACGTTCCAGATGCTGGTGGCCTGTGCCACCGTGATCATGATGCCGGCCGCGATATTGGACTTCCTGTCGACCCCGAACGCGGCGATCACGCCCATCATGATCGGCACCACGCAGGCGCTGCGCGCGGTCGCGCTGGGCACCACCAGGCTCAGCGCGATGGTGACCGCGATGGTGCCGATCAGGATGCGGCGCGTGCTGGTGCCGATTGCCGACAGCGTCACCAGCGCGATGCGCCGGTCCAGCCCGGTGACCGTCATCGCCGCGGAAATGAACAGCGCCGCCGCAACCAGTGCCAGCGCGGTATTGGAGAAGCCGGCCAGCGCCATGCCCAGCGCCTTCGAGGTGCCGTACTGGACCGACGGGTCGCTGACGGTCGGGGCCAAGCCGATCAGCCCGGCCATCAGCGAGGTGATCATGATGGCGCTGGTCTCGTACGACACCGCCTCGGTGATCCACACCACGATGGCGAACGCCAGGATCGCCAGCATGCGCTGGCCGGCAATGGTGAGGCCGTCGGGCTGCGGGATCGCCAGCACCGCGATCAGCGCCGCGGCGGCCGCGAACAGGCCCCAGTGCAGGGTCAGCTTCGGTGTGGGGGTGGCCGCGACCGGGGCGGCGGGGGCGGGCGGTTGTGAGGCGGGAAGTTCTGGCATCGCCGACGTCCTTGTAGTGGATGTGCCCGAAGCGGCCTTGCTGCTGGCGCGGCGGCCGCGTCGGACTTATCTGAAATTTTCCGCGCCGCAGCGGGCGATGTCGAGGTCCGCGGCGGGATAGTTACGCCCGTCATGCGCAAGATCAAGGCCATGGCATATCACCGGATTCTCCCGCCGCCGCACGCGTCATACCAGTGAGAGGCTTGCCATACAAGGCTCCCGGCGGTAGTCCGCATGGCCTGGCCCGGGCTGGGCGTCGGGGCGTGTGATGCGCGAGCCGGAGTGATCTGAAATAATTGGAGCCGACCATGAAGGTTTTAGTGCGCGGTCTCAAGGCCGGGATGGATCCGGCGGCGCTGCGCAAGGCGCTGGCGCGGTATGCGAAGATCCGTTCGGTGGAACTGGTGCAGGAAGGCGACCCCAGGCATCCCTGGGCGTGGGTCGATATCGACGCCGGCGCGCTGACGGTCTGGAAGCCGGTGGCGCGGCTGGACCGGCGCTATATCGCCGGCTGCCACCTGCGCTGGCATGTGCCGGCGTACCGCGCACGCTGATGCGCGCGCGCCGGGCAACGATAATCTGGAACGAACAATGCTCAAGTGGCTTCAACGCGCGGCATGCCCGCATGCTCTCGCGGCCATGCCGCCAGCTCCGGCGGCGACCGCTGTCGCGCAGGACGTGCAAGACCTGGTGTTCGAGCGCATCAGCAACGCGCGCGACCTGGGTGGACTGGTTGGCGCGCAAGGGCGCCGCGTGCGCCACGGCCGGCTCTACCGCAGCGGCAACCCGGCGCTGGCGAGCGATGCCGACCTGGAGCGGCTGCAGGCGCTCGGGCTCGACATGGTGGTGGATTTCCGCTCGCCCGGCGAGAAGTCGCCGGGCGAAGCGGCCTTCGGCCAGCGCTTCCGCTGGCAGGCGGTGCCCGTGCTGGAAGGCAGCATGGCGATGGATGTGCTGATGCCGCGCCTGCGCGCCAGCACGCCGGCGCAGATGGATGCGTTCATGCTCGAGGTCTACCGCGATTTCCCGGTGCGCTACCGCGCCGCCTTCGGCGGCTTCATGCAGACCGTGCAGGGCGGCAAGACCCTGCTGTTCCACTGCACCGCGGGCAAGGACCGCACCGGCTTTGCCGCGCTGCTGTTGCTGGCGGCGCTGGGCGTCGGCCAGGACGATATCCTGGCCAACTACCTGGAATCGAACCAGCGCAACGCGCAGTTCAACGCGGCGGCGCTGGCGCAGATGGGCGCGCTCGGCGTCGATGCCGCGGTGATGATGCCGTTGCTGGAAGTCCGTGCCAGCTATCTCGAGGCGTCGATGCAGGCGATCGAAGCGGGCTGGGGCAGCGTCGGCAACTACTTGCACGACGCGCTGCAGGTCGACGTCGCGCAGCTGCGCGCGCACTACCTGGCCGGCTGACTGGCAGCTTGCCGCTGTCTGCGCAGGGGCCTGCCGCCGAATCGGATTACCATAACCGCGTTTCCGACTTCATTGCGGTGCCGGCCAGCGGCACCCGACCCCACATGCTTGAACTCCAGGGAGCCATCTGGTTCCGCTCCGGCTCGCAGGACTGGGGCGGCAAGGACCGCATCGCGCTGCTCGCCGCCATCGGCGAGCACGGCTCGATCACGGCGGCCGCGCGCGCCGTCGGCATCAGCTACAAGGCGGCGTGGGACGCCATCGACGCGATGAACAACAGCGCCGGCGAGCCGCTGGTGGTGCGCGCCGCGGGCGGCAAGGGCGGCGGCGGCACGCGCCTGACTGCACGCGGCGAGCAGCTGATCCGCACCTATCGCGTGCTCGAGGACGAACACCGGCGCTTCGTGGCGCAGCTGTCGCGGCTCGGCGAAGGCGTCGCCGACGATATCCACCTGATGAGGCGAATGATGATCAAGACCAGTGCGCGCAACAAGCTGTTCGGACGCGTTGCCAGCGTGCGCGGTGGCGCGGTCAACGACGAAGTGGTGCTGGAGCTGCCCGGCGGGCAGCGCATCGTCGCCACCATCACGCACGAGAGCGTGGAGACTTTGGAACTGGCCGAGGGCGTCGAGGCCTTTGCGCTGATCAAGGCGTCGTCGGTGCTGGTGGGACTGCCCGACCCGGGGATGCGGCTGTCGGCGCGCAACCAGCTGGCGGGGGTGGTGGCGCGCGTGATGCCCGGCGCGGTGAATGCCGAAGTGGTGATCGAACTCGACGGCGGCGGCACGGTGGCCGCGATCGTCACCAACGGCAGCGTCGAGGCGCTGGGGCTGCAGGCTGGCGTGGCCGCGGTGGCGATATTCAAGGCCTCGAGCGTGATCCTCGGCGTGGTGGGATGACTGCCGCGGCGTGCAATAATAGCCGCCCCCAAAGCATGTCGTTCCCCTCGCAATGCACGCCGCGCTGGCTGGCTTTTCCCTCGGTCTTTCCCTGATTCTCGCCATCGGTTCCCAGAATGCGTTCGTGCTGCGGCAAGGCCTGCGGCGCGAGCATGTGTTGTGGGTGTGCCTGGTGTGCGCGCTCTCCGACGCCTTGCTGATCCTGCTGGGCGTGTCGGGGTTTGCCGTGATGATCCGCGCGCTGCCATGGCTGGGAGACGCCATGCGCTATGGCGGCGCGGCCTTCCTGGTCTGGTATGGCGCGCGCAGCTTCATTGCGGCTTGGCGCTCGAACGCGGCGCTGGACCCCAGTGATGCTGCGCCGCGGCCGCTGGCGCCGACGCTGGCCGTGTGCCTGGCGTTCACCTGGCTCAATCCGCATGTGTATCTCGACACGGTGATGCTGATCGGTTCGGTGTCGACGCAGTTCGCGGGCCATGCGCGCGAATTTGCCGCGGGCGCCATGACCGCGTCGTTCCTGTTTTTCTTTGCGCTGGGTTATGGCGCGGCATTGCTGCGGCCCGTGTTCGCGCGGCCGCGGGCGTGGCAGGTACTGGAGGTGGTGATCGGCATCACCATGTGGGTGATTGCCGCGCGTTTGCTGATGGCTTGAACCGAAGGAGCACGGATGCCAAGGAACGTCGAGATCAAGGCCCGCATCGACAGCGTCGAGGCGCTATTGCCGCGCGCCGCCGCGCTGGCCGACCACGGGCCCGAATACATCCGCCAGGACGATACCTTCTTCCGCTGCGCCAACGGGCGGCTCAAGCTGCGCGAGTTCGCACCGGACCGCGGCGAACTGATCTTCTATGCGCGCGCCGATGCGGCCGGCCCGAAAGAGAGCTTCTACATCCTGTCGCCGACGCCTTCGCCCGGCACGCTGCGCGCCGCGCTGGCCGCCGCGCACGGCGAGGGCGGACGGGTGCGCAAGCTGCGCACGCTGTACCTGGCCGGACGCACGCGCGTGCATCTGGACCGCGTCGAAGCGCTGGGCGATTTCCTGGAGCTGGAAGTGGTGCTGGCCGATGCGGAAAGCGTAGCGGACGGCGTGGCCGAGGCACATGCGTTGATGGCCCGCCTGGGCGTCCCCACCTCGGATCTGGTCGAAGGTGCGTACGTGGATCTGCTGCGCGCGGCTCAGGCAACGCGCGCCGACGCCGGCGCGTAGACCGGCGGATGGTGGCGTCCGGTGCCGCTGCCGAAGATGCGGCCTTCGCGGATTTCCAGCACGTGTTCGCCCAGCGCCTCGACATCGGCGGGGTCGTGCGAGATCACCAGCATCGGCACGTCCAGGCTGGCTTGCAGGGTGCGCAGCTCCGCCCGCATGCGCGCGCGCAGCGCGGGGTCCAGCGCCGAAAACGGTTCATCGAGCAGGACGATGTCGGGCTGCGCCACCAGCGCGCGCGCCAGCGCCACGCGCTGCTTCTGGCCGCCGGAGATCTCCGCCGGGTAGTTGCCGGCGATATCTGCCAGGCCGAAGGCATCGATCCAGCGCTGCGCCTGCGGATGCACAGCGCCGCGGCGCGGATTGCGCCAGCCGCGCGCCAGGCCAAAGCCGATGTTCTGGCCCACGGTCAGGTGCGGGAACAGCGCATATTCCTGGAACAGGTAGGCCACGCGGCGCTCCTGCGGACGCACGTCGATGCCGGCGTCGGCATCGAACAAGGTGCGGCCGTTCAGCACGATGCGGCCACTGTCCGGGGTCAGCAGGCCCGCAATGGCGCGCAGCGTCAGGCTCTTGCCGGCGCCCGAAGGGCCGAACAGCGCAATGCGACGGCTGGCCGAATCGAACTCGATATCCAGCCCGAAGTGGCGGTCGGCCGAGACCATCTGCTTGCGGATGCTGACGTGCATGCTCATGGCGATCTGCGTGGCCCTTTCGTTAGCGGACGCGCGGGCGCAAGCGCCGGCGTTCATAGACTTCAGCGGGATGGCGCGCGGCCGCCGGCACCAGGCGCCCGGCAATCACCAGCAGCAGCACGCAGGTGACGGAAGTCACCAGCACCAGCAGGTTGGCGGTGTTGTCGTCGCCGGCCTGGACCGCCTCGTAGATGGCCACCGACAGGGTCTGCGTGCGCCCGGGCAGGTTGCCCGCGATCATCAGCGTGGCGCCGAATTCGCCCAGCGCGCGCGCAAACGCCAGCAGCACGCCGGCGATGATGCCGCGCGCCGCCAGCGGCAGCGTGACGCGGAAGAAGATGCCGGCTTCGGGCACGCCCAGCACGCGCGCGGCGTTTTCCAGCTGGTGGTCGACGCCTTCGAAGGCAGCGCGCGCGGACTTCAGCACCAGCGGAAAGGCGACGATGGTCGAAGCCAGCACCGCCCCCTGCCAGGTAAAGACCAGTTCGATGCCCAGGCGCGCCAGCCACTCGCCGAACACGCCACGGCGCCCCACCAGCACCAGCAGGTAATAGCCCAGCACCGTCGGCGGCAGCACCAGCGGCAGCGTCAGCACCGCGTCGACCACGTCGCGCAGCGGCGAGCGCCAGCGTGCCAGCGCCCAGGCCGCGCCGACGCCGAGCACGGCATTCAGCGCGGTGGCCCAGCCCGCCACCTTCAGCGACAGCAGCAGCGGTACCCAGACGGCATCCATGGCGTGCTTCGGCGCGGCCTCAGGGCTTATGGAAGCCGAAGCGCGACAGGATCGCCTGGCCTTCCGGCGAAGCGACATAGTCGACGAACTGCGCCGCTTCCTTGGGCTGGCGCGCCTGGCTGGTGACGGCGATCGGATAGGTCACCGGCGTGCGGCTGGGCACGCGCACCGCCACCCGGACCTTGTCGGGCATCACGGTGGCGTCGGTGGCAAAGACGAAGCCGGCCTCGACCTCGCCACGCGCGACGTAGTCCAGGCTCTGGCGCACGTTCTGCGCCGGCACCCCCTTGGCGGCGACCGCGTCCCACAGCCCGGCCGCTTCCAGCGCGCCGCGGGTGTAGCGTCCCACCGGCACCGAAGCCGGGTTGCCGTAGGCGATGCGCCGGACTTCCGGGCGCGTCAGGTCCTGCAGCGAGGCGATCGGCAGCTTGCTGTCGGCCGGCACGATCAGCACCACCTGGTTGGCGGCGAAGTTGCGGCGCGAGGCTGGCGCAATCACCTTTTCGGCCTCGGCCTTGTTCATCGCCTCCTGGTCTGCGGAGGCGAATACATCCGCCGGCGCACCCTTCACGATCTGCTGCATCAGCACGTCGGAGGCGCCGAAGTTCAGCACAACATGCGTGCCGGGGTGAGCGCGCTCGTAGGACTCGGCCAGCGAGCGGAAGGCGTTGGTCAGGCTGGCCGCGGCGGATACCACCAGGTCGGCGGCGAAGACGGGCGGGGCGGCCAGCGCCAGCATCGCGGCGGCCAGCAGCAGCCCGCGGCGGCGGGAACGGAAGACAGGCATCGGAATCCTTGGGAAGCGGCCGCCGGCATGCAAGGCAGGCGAGACGAGGCCGGAGGGGGTGGACTGTCAGGCGCAATATACGTCTGTATATAGCGCGGCGTCAATGATGCGCCATGACGGGTATCAGCGGTATTCCAACCGGCATAAGTGCTGTATCAGGGGCTGCGAATGAACCCCCGGGGCGGGAACGGCTGGCGCCTGCGCGGCGCCAGCCTTGCCGGCTTCAGGCCGGCGGCGTGCCTTCCTTGAACATCGACTTCAACTGGCTGCGCAGCTCAGGCGTGTCCTGATGCTGGTGCACCGCCACCGCGTGCTGGACCGCGGCTTCGAGCAGTTCGTCCTCGCTGTCGGCGCTCAGCGCGACCGTGCAGTGGGTGTCGCTCGGATACTCGCGGCAATCGATAAACTTGCGTGCCATGATGCCTCCTGACCCCGGCCCGCAGCTTGGGCTGGAACCGGTGAATCCAGTATAGGCAGGCCGCCCGGCCGCTACAGCACCGGCGTCAGCACCTTGCCGCCGGCCAGGAACGCGTCGAGGTTCTGCAGCGTCAGCGCGGTCATGGCGGCGCGCGTTTCGTGCGTGCCGCTGGCCACGTGCGGCGCCAGCACGACATGATCCATGGCCAGCAGCGCCGGCGGCACGTTGGGCTCGTCCTGGAACACATCGAGGCCCGCGCCGCCCAGCCGGCCTTCTGCCAGCGCCGCGACCAGCGCCGCCTCGTCGACCACGCTGCCGCGCGAGACGTTGACCAGGATGCCGCGCGGGCCGAGCGCGTCGAGGATGTCGCGCGACACCAGCCCCGCGGTCGAAGGGCCGCCGACGGTGGCCACCACCAGGAAGTCTGCCCACGCTGCCAGCGCCTTCAGGTCCGCTTCGAAGCGCCACGGCGCGCCTTGGCGCGGGCGGCGGTTGTGGTAGGCGATTTCCATGTCGAAGCCCTGCGCGCGCCGCGCGACGATCTCGCCGATGCGGCCCAGGCCGACGATGCCCAGCTTCTTGCCGGAGACGCGCGTGGTCAGGGGGAAGCCGCCCTGCGGCCAGCGCCCGGCGCGCACGAAGCGGTCGCCATGGGCGATGCCGCGGGCCGCGTCGAGCAGCAGCCCGAAGGCGAGGTCGGCGACGCAGTCGTTGAGCACGTCGGGCGTGTTGCTGACCTGGATGCCGCGCGCGCGGGCGGCGTCCAGCGCAATCGCGTCATAGCCGACGCCGAAGCTGACGATGGCCTCCAGGCGCGGCAGCGCATCGATCAGCGCGGCACTGCAGCCGTGGCGCGCCGAGGTCACCACCACGCGTACCTGCTGTCCCTCGCCGCGCGCCCAGGCCAGCGCATCGGCCTGCTGCCACAGCGCCGCGGCGCCGTACTGTTGTTGCAGGATGGCATTGGTCTGCGGCGCGAGCGGGCCGACCTGGACGATCTGGGGAGCGGGCATGGGTAGGAGGAGGTCGAGGCGTGAGCGGCAATGTTAGCGCAGGCGCCGGCGCCCGGCCGGACGTGGGCGCGCAAGCTGTGCGATGTTCGGGCGGCGCGTTATGCTGCAAGCCTCGCGGCCTGGCGCCGCCCCACGCTGCTTCCACGTGCCATGACCACCATCTACCTCGCCGGCTTTGACGTGTTTCGCAAGGATGCGCGCGCCTGGGGCGAGCACCTCAAGGCGCTGTGCGCGGCGCATGGCTTCACCGGCCTGTATCCGCTCGACCAGTCCGCGCCCCAAGGCCTGTCCGGCCCCGACACCGCACGCTGGATCTATGACGCCAACATCGCGCTGCTGCGGCGCGCGGACCTGGTGATGGCCAACCTGGATGACTTCCGCGGCCCGGGCGAGGCGGATTCCGGCACGGCGTTCGAAGTCGGCTTTGCGGTGGCGCTGGGCAAGCCCGTGTGGGCCTACAGCACCGATGCCGGCACGCTGCGCGAGCGCGTCACGGTGGCCACCGATGCCGACGGCACGCCGCTCGATGCGCGGGGCTTTACCGTCGAGGACTTCGGGCTGGGCAAGAACCTGATGCTGGCGTGTCCGGTCCGGCTGGTGCAGGGCGGAGCGGCCGAATGCCTGGCGGCCATGGCCGCCGCCCGCCACGACATCGACGCGGCCGTCCGCGGCGGTGGCTAGCGCCGCAGCGCCTGCACGCCGGCCGCGATATCGCTGGCCGTACTCGCCACGATCTCGCGGTAGGCCGCGACTACGCCGTCGACCGCGCCCGGCGCCGGCAGCTCGGCCTGGGTCCTGCCGCTGACCACCTTGCCGTCGGGCAGCCGGCGCACGGTCCAGTTGATGGTGGCGCCGGCACGCTGGCCCACCTCGGCGTCCAGGCGCAGCACTTCGGTGGTGATGCGGTACAGCGGCTGCACGTCGGACAGCCCCTGCTGGTAGGTGTCGACCGCGCCCAGCGTGGCCTGCAGGCGCTGCGACAGCGCATCGCGCAGCTCGTCCGGCAGCGGCGCGGACCAGCGTGACAGGTCCAGCAGGCGCACGCCGGCATCGCCGCCGCTACCGTTCTGGCCATCGCGCACCACCAGTTGCGGCCGGTTGAGGCGCTCCGGCACGCGCACCGGCGCGACCTCCAGCCACAGGGTGTCGGTCGACGGCGCGGCTGCCGGCGCCGGCGCGGCAACCGGCGCCGGCCCTTGCGCCAGCGTGTAGTAGCGCGGCTCGGGCGAGGCGCAGCCTGCCAGTACCGCCGCGGCGAAGCTGGCGCAGGCCAGCGTGAGCGAAAGGCGCTTCATCATTCTTTCTCCGGCTTGCCGCGCAGCAGCGCTTCAGGATGGCGTTCCAGGTAATCGGTGAGCGTGCGCAGCGACGTGGCGGTGCGCGTCAGCTCCTGCAGCATGCGGCGCGTATCCTGCTGCAGCGGCGCGTCCGACGCCAGCGTGCCGTTGGCCGCGGTCAGGGTCTTGCGCGCGTCCTGCAGCGCGGCCAGCACCTGCGGCGCGACATCGCCGTTGAGCTGCTGCACCAGCTTGTCGGCGGTGGCCAGGGTCTTGTTCAGGCTGGCCACCGTGGTGCGCAGGTCCTGGCCGATCTGGTCGAACGGCACCTTGTCGATGCGGTTGACGATGTCGCCCACCTGCGCCTGCAACTGGTCGAAGGCGCCGGGGGTGGTGGGGAACTCCGGAATCGGCGCGTCCAGGTCTACCTTGACCGGCGCCGCCTTGGGGAAGAAATCGAGCGCCACGTACAGCTGGCCGGTGAGCAGGTTGCCGGTGCGCAGCTGCGCGCGCATGCCGCGTTGCATCAGCCCCTGGATGATCTTGCGCGCGCGCTCGCGGTCTTCGACGTCGCGCTCGCGGAAGCCCATGCGCGACGGGTAAAGCTCGACCACCACCGGCATGCGGAAGGCGCGCTTCTCGCGCTGGAACTCGATGCCGATCGAACGCACCTGGCCCACCACCACGCCGCGGAAGTCCACCGGCGCACCCGGCGACAAGCCGCGCACGGACTGGTCGAAATTCAGCACCGCCAGCGTCGGCGCCAGCTCTTCCGGCTCCTTCATCGCCTCGGCCTGGTCGGCGGCCAGCAGGAACTGGGTGTTTTCGGCGGCGGCGTCGGTGGCGGTGGTGTGGTCCGGCGCCTGGAAGGCGACGCCGCCCAGCAGCACCGTCACCAGCGATTGCGTCGACAGCTTGAGGCCACCGGCGTCGAGCTTCAGGTCGACCCCGCTGGCATGCCAGAAGCGCGTGTCGGCCGTGACCAGCTTGTCATAGGGCTTGTTGACGAACACGCGCAGCGTAATGTCGCGGCCGTTGGGGTCGAGCTGGTAGGCCACCACCTGGCCGACCAGCACGCGCCGGTAATAGACCGGCGAGCCGATATCGAGCGAGCCCAGCTCGGACGCGCGCAGCACGAACTGCTTGCCGGAAGCGTCGGTGGTCACCACCGGCGGCACTTCCAGGCCCTTGAAGTCGCGCGCGGACTCATTCGACTTGCCCGCGTCGACGCCGATATAGGCGCCGGACAGCAGCGTCTCCAGTCCCGACACGCCGCTGGCCGCGAAGCGCGGGCGCACCACCCAGAAGCGGGTGTCGGCGACCGCGAAATTCTCGGCATCCTTGCTCAGGTCGATCGTCGCCACTACATGCGAGCGGTCGCGCGCCAGCCGCACCGACTTGACCAGGCCGATATCGACGTCCTTGTAGCGCACCGCGGTCTTGCCCGGCGTGAGGCCTTCGGCGGTACGGAAGGTGACGGTGATCTCGGGTCCGCGCGAGGCCAGCGTGTGCACCAGCAGCGAGATGCCGACCACCGCGGCGACGATCGGGATCAGCCACACCAGCGAGGGCAGCCAGCGCGCGCGGCGGCGGCGCTCGGGCCGCGGCAGGCCGGACGGGGATGGCGAGGGGGGCGAAGGGGACGCGGAGGTCGGCATGGCGCCCGCCGGGGCTTGGTTGTCAGTGTCGGGCATTGTCAGGTTCCAGCGAATCCCACAGCAGGCGCGGATCGAAGCTGAGCGAGGCCAGCATGGTCAGCACCACGACCGCGCCGAAGGCGAGCGCGCCGCCGCCGGGAATGATGGTGGCCAGCGCCCCGGCCCGCACCAGCGAGGCCAGCAGCGCCACCACAAAAATATCGAGCATCGACCAGCGGCCGATCACCTCCACCAGGCCGTACAGCCGGGTCTGCTGGCGGATCCGCCAACTGGAGCGGAAATGCACGGACAGCAGCAGGAAGGTCAGGATCACCATCTTCAGCAGCGGCACGACGATGCTGGCAATCAGCACCAGCACGGCCAGCATGTGCGAGCCGGATAGCCACAGGTAGATCACGCCCGACAGGATGGTGTCCTGCTGCGTGCCGAGGATGGACTGGGTCACCATCACCGGCAGCATGTTGGCAGGAATATAGAGGATGTAGGCGGCCAGCAGGAAGGCCCAGGTGCGCGCCACGCTGTCGGGCTTGCGATGGTGCAAGGTCGCGCCGCAACGCGGGCAGGGCGAGCCTTCCAGCGTGCGCGGGCTGACCAGGTCGCAGGCGTGGCACGACACCAGGCCCAGCCGGCTGGCGGTGGGCACCTGCGGCAGCGGGGTGCTCTCGTCGTCATCGGTCAGTTCCGCCACCACGTCGCGCGCGAGCTGGCGCGGACGGGCCAGGCGGCCGGCGGGCGGCGGCGGGCGCTGCGGTTGCGTCATCGGCGCTCCTCGTCCGCCGCCGCGGCGTTGTCATCCGGCGTTTCGAGATGGCGCCACAGGTCGCGTGGATCGAACGACAGCATCGCCGCCAGCACGATCACCAGCGCGGCGAACGACCACAGCGCGATGCCCGGCAGCACGCGTGCCATGGTCGAGAGCTTCACCAGCGTCACCAGCACGCCGATCATGAAGACCTCGATCATGCCCCACGGCCGGGTCTGGCGGATGCCGCGCACGATGCGGTCGAAGCCGGCCGGCATGCGGTGCTGCGCCATCGGCACCAGCAGGTAGATCATCATCAGCAATTCGGACAGCGGGAACAGGATGGTGGTGGCGAACACCAGCGCGGCCACCAGCGCCATCTGGTCCGCATAGAGCGCCTGCACCGCGCCCAGCAGCGTGGTCTGCGTGCGCACTCCTTTCAGGTCCATCTCGACGATGGGGTAGGCGTTGGAGATCAGGAACAGGACCAGCGCGGTGATCACCAGCGGCAGCAGGCGCTGGTACTGGCGCCGGCTCTCGCGGTAGAGCTGGCCGCCGCAGCGCAGGCACAGCGCGCGTTCGCCGGGGGAGATTGGCGTGCGCTCGTAGACGGCGTCGCAGTATTCGCACGCCACCAGCCGGTGCAGCGCGGCCGGCGAGGTGTCGGGCAGCAGGGGGTCGGGCCGCGCACCGGGCGCGTCGTGTGCCGCCATCAGCCGGACCGCTTGCCGGTGGCCGCCGGCGGCACATCGGGGTTGTCGACCACGGCCGGGGCCGAAGCCGGTGCCGGCGGCGCGGCCGGCACCTGCGCCGGGGCCAGCGCCGCGCCCTGCTGCAGGTCGCGCTGCAGCTCGCCCTGCGAGCCGATGGTCCAGTCGCGCAGCAGGGCATAGGCCACCGCCAGCAGCGTCGGGCCGATGAACACGCCCAGGAAGCCGAACGCCAGCGCGCCGCCGAGCACGCCCAGCATGATCCAGATCAGCGGCATGCCGGTGCCCTTGCTGATCAGCAGCGGCTTGACGATGTTGTCGGCCATGCTGACCACGCCCACGCCCCACACCACCAGGAAGATTGCCCAGCCGGTGGCGCCGGTGTGGTAAAGCCACAGCGCCGCGGGCAGCCACACCAGCGGCGGCCCGACCGGCACCACCGACAGGAAAAAGGTCACGAAGCCCAGGATGGCGGCGCCCGGCACGCCCGCGATCCACAGGCCGATGCCGGCCAGCACGGCCTGGATGAAGGCGGTGCCCAGCACGCCGTAGACCACGCCCTTGACGGTGCTGCCCGCCAGTTCCAGCAGGTGGTCGGCACGCTCGCCGGCGATGCGGCGCATGCCGGCGCGCAGCCAGGCAATGGCGAACTCGCCGCCGGTGTAGAAGAAGAACGCCAGGATGATCGACAGCGCCAGCTGCCCCAGACCGGCGCCGATCGACAGTCCCGCGCCCAGCAGCACGTGCCCGACTGGCGCAATGAGCTTGCGCAGGTTGGCGACCATTTCGGAATCGGCATTGATCACGCTGTCCCACGAGTTTTGCAGGTAGCTGCCGACATAGGGGAGGCTGCTCAGCCACAGCGGCAGCTGCGGCAGCCCCTGCTCCATATAGCGGTCGACCAGCGCGGCGAGGTCGTCCAGGTGCGCGGAGAAGCTGGCGCCGGCATAGACGAACGGGCCCAGCACGATCACCGTCGCCAGCAGCACGCAGATCAGCGCGGCCAGCCCGCGCCGGTTGCCGAGCCAGCGCGACAGCACGGTGTAGGGGTGCCAGGAGCTGAACGCCAGGATCGCGCCCCACAGCAGGGCCGTGGTGAACGGCGCCAGAACCAGCAGCGAGCCGCCGATCAGCACGATCAGCGCGAAGACGGCGGCGATTTTTTCGATCAACTGGCCGGAACTCATGGTCGGGGTCTCCGTTTGTCCCCTGGGGGTTGGGTGTGACGGGGACGGCGTAAATATAGCTTATGGGGGAGGAGCGGCTGTGAAACGTGGGCTTGGGTCTTTGCCTTGCGGGGTGGTGTCGTGCTTGGCGGGCGTGGCTGTTTCGCCGGCGTAGCCGGCGACCTCCTTTCTGTCCGAGCGACAGAAAGGAGGCAAAGAGCGCGTCGCCTGGGCGGCTGGCCAAGGCGGCGTTGGTGGTTCTGGCGGTGGTGACTCGCGGTCGTGCTGGTGGTGATTCGACCCTGCTGACGCTACCGGGAGGTGCCTGGCGTTCGGGGTCGGATGGACGAACCCGACTTTAGGTCGGTGGCAGCCTGCTTATCACGTTATTGGTGGGACGCCTTCGGCTGCGCTGCGCGCGCTCCCTATCTCAGGTCTGCTGCTGTGGCAGGAGTGCGTCGCTGCGCTCGCACGCGTTGTCGCGGGCGACCCGTCTGGCTTTTGTTGCCCGCTTGTTTGCGCCCCTCTCCCGCGCGCGGGAGAGGGGCGGGGGAGAGGAGCATCCACGAAGTCGGGCGTGCAAGGACAACCCAGCCTCAATCCGGTACCGCCATCACCCCACTCTTCAGCAACGCCGCCACCAGGTCCGACTGCGTCACCATCCCCACCACGCGCCGCTGGTCATCGATCACCGGCGCATGATGCAGCCCGCCGTCGGAGAAGGCCTGCGCCAGTTCCACCATCGGCTGCTCGGGCCGCGCCGTGACCACGGCATGCGTCATCAGGTTGCGCACGGTGCCGGCCAGACGCCGCGCGCCGGTATCGCGCTGCGCCGCAAAGAAATCGCTTTGCGTGACGATCCCTACCAGCTTGCGCGTCGCATCGACCACCGGCAGGGCCTTGATGCGGTGCCGCGACAGCAGGTGGCCGGCTTCGTGCGCGGGCTGGTCGGGCGTTACCGTTATCACGTCCCGGGACATGATTTCGCCGCACAGC
This sequence comes from Cupriavidus taiwanensis LMG 19424, assembly GCF_000069785.1. Classification (NCBI taxonomy): domain Bacteria; kingdom Pseudomonadati; phylum Pseudomonadota; class Betaproteobacteria; order Burkholderiales; family Burkholderiaceae; genus Cupriavidus; species Cupriavidus taiwanensis. The sequence continues at coordinate 664,540 of NC_010528.1, forward strand.
ACGTTGCCGAAATGACGGCGATAGGCGCGCAGTTGCGCCGCCACCAGGATCTGCTCGAGGTCGTCTTCCTCGATGTCCAGGAATTCGCCGCGCACCTTCAGTGCCGCATCCAGGTCCGCGCGGGTCACGCCGACGCGCTGGGTGGGTGGAAGGTCCTTGGTGCCGTGCTGCACCGCGGGTTCGGGCGGGCGATGCGGATAGCGCCGGCGCGACAGGTTGTTGAAGGCCAGCGCCATCATCAGCATCAGCATCGAGTTGAACAGCACCGGCACGGCAACGAAGCCGAAGCCCAGCGCACTGACCGCCGGCCCGCCGAAGACGGCGGTGATGGCCACCGCGCCGCTGGGCGGATGCACACAATGGAACTGGAACATCAGGGCGATGGCGACGGCCACCGCGACGGCGGCGGCCAGGCCGGGGTCGGGGATCCAGCGCGCACAGGCCACGCCGACCACCCCGGCGATCAGGTTGCCGCCGATGATCGACCACGGTTGCGCCAATGGCGACGACGGCACGGCGAACAGCAGCACCGCCGAGGCGCCCATTGGCGCGACAAACCAGGGATTGAAGCCGCCCAGCGTCTGGTGGCTGATCCACTCTGTGCAGAGCAGGCCCAGCAGCGCGCCGAAGCAACTCTTGAGGCGCTCCTTGCGGCTGGCGGCGACCGGCAAGGGAACGAATGTGCGCAGCCAGGCACGGGCGTTATGCGCCAGGGCGGAAACGGGGGCGGTTGGCATTCTTGGGTCGGGGGGCGCTTTGGAATGGTGCACGTAATATATCACGGGGTGATATATCGGGTCGCCCTTGGTGCAGCGCATCCCGGTGATGGGGCATGCCGCACCGCACAAGGGCGCGACAGGGTGAGGCACGGCCGGATGAGGGGCCCCCGCGGCTTTACTTGTAGGTCGACAGCAGGATGCTGGTCTCGGTGGCGCTGATGCCGTCGATCAGCCGGATCCGGTCCAGCGCGCGGTCAAAGGCCTCGAGGGTGTCGGCGCGCAGCTCGGCGATGATGTCCCAGCGGCCGTTGGTGGTGTGCAGCGCCTGCACGTTGGGCTCGCCGCGCAGCGCTTGCAGCACCGTGCGGGTCTTGTTCCCCTCGACGGCGACCGTCATCCAGGCGCGAATGCGGTGCGACTCGGCTTCGGGCCGCAGGCGCACGGTATAGCCGACGATCAGCCCTTCCTGCTCCAGCTTGTCGAGGCGGTTCTGCACGGTCGCGCGCGATACGCGCAGCGCCTGTGCCAGTGCCGTTACCGGCGTGCGCGCGTTGTCGCGCAGGAGGGAAATCAGCTGCTGGTCGATGGCATCCATGGGGCGGCGCGGGGGCGATTGGCAAAACGCCAGCATAGGCTGGCACTTTGCCTAATGGTAGGCGCAAACTGGACAAGTTGCTGGCTTTTGGCTAACGCGGCCTTGCACCAGAATTGAATCAACCGATGGATTTCCGAACGGAGCCATCGCCCGCCATGCCGCCCAGGAGCCGCCGTGATCCAGACCCCGACCATCTTGCTAGTCGAGCCCACTTTCTACGACGTGTCGTACAGCATCAATCCGTGGATGGACCCGGCCGCGTGGGCGCGCGATCCGCGTGGCATGCACCGCAATGCGATGCAGTCGTTCGAGGTGCTGCGCGAGGCACTCGGCCGCGCGGGCTTTGCGGTGGAGGTGGCGCCTGGCGCGCCTGGGCTGCCCGACATGGTGTTTCCGGCCAATGCCGCCGTCGTGCTGGACGGCCGCGCGTTGCTGGCGCGCTTCCGTTATCCCCAGCGCCGCGGCGAGGAAGCGCCGTTTGCCGACATCTTCGGCAAGCTGCGCGAGCGGGGGCTGCTCGATGAGGTCGCGCTGCTGCCGGAAGGGTGCTACCAGGAAGGCGCCGGCGATTGCATCTGGGACGCGGCGCGCGGCCATTTCTGGGCGGGCTTTGGCCCACGTTCGTCGCACGAGGCGGCGCTGGCGGTATCGCGCTATTTCGGCAAGGACGTGGTGGCACTGGAGCTGGCCACCGAGCAGAGCTACCACCTCGATGTGTGCTTCTGCCCGCTGTCGGGCGGCGAGGTGCTGTACTACCCGCCCGCCTTCAGCGAAGCGGCGCTGCGCGAACTGCGCGCGCGCGTGCCGGCGCGGCTGCGCATCGAGGCCAGCGCCGACGACCTGCGCCATTTCAGCGTCAATGCCGTCAACCTGGACGACCAGGTGGTGATGACCCGCACCACGCCGCACCTGCGCACGGAGCTGCGGCGGCGCGGCTACCAGCTGCACGAGGTCGACCTGTCGCCGTTCATGCTGTCCGGCGGGGGCGCCTATTGCATGACCCTGCGGCTGGACCGCAGCAGCGGCGGCGGCTTCGCCGCGGCGGCCGCGTGAACGCAGGCTCGGCATGAACAGCCAGGGAGAGCGGGTCATGAAGAACACCGTCCGGACATTGTTCCTCGACGCGGCCGATGTCGCCAGGCTGGTGGCCGCGATCGGCCCGCAGGCCGCCATCGTCGACCTGGCCGCGCAGGTGCGCCAGGCATTTGCGCGCTGGGCCGATTTCGACAAGTCCGCGCGGCTGGCCAGCCATTCCGCGCGCGGCGTGATCGAGCTGATGCCGGTCAGCGACGGCAGCCAGTATGCGTTCAAGTACGTCAACGGCCATCCGCGCAATGCGCAGCACGGCATGCCCACCGTGATGGCATGCGGCCTGCTGGCCGAGGTGGAGACCGGCTTTCCGCTGATGCTGGCGGACCTGACGCTGGCCACCGCGCTGCGCACCGCGGCCACCTCGGCGCTGGCGGCGCGCGCCATGGCGCGGCCCGGCGCGGCCACCATGGCGCTGATCGGCAATGGCGCGCAGGCGGAATTCCAGGTGCTGGCTTTCCAGGCGATGCTGGGCGTGCGCGAGATCGCGGCCTATGACATCGACCCCGCCGCTACCGCGCGGCTGAGGCGCAACCTGGCCGCCGTGCCCGGCCTTGCCATCCGGCGCGCCGATTCGATCGAGGCCGCGCTGGCCGGCGCGGACATCGTCTCGACCGTCACCGCCGACAAGACCCGCGCCACCATCCTGACGCCAGACATGGTGCGGCCCGGCATGCATCTGAACGCGGTCGGCGGCGACTGCCCCGGCAAGACCGAGCTGCATGCCGATATCCTGCGCCGCGCGCGCATCGTGGTGGAGTACGAACCGCAGACCCGCATCGAGGGCGAGATCCAGCAGTTGCCCGCCGACGCGCCCGTGACCGAGCTGTGGCAGGTGCTGGCCGGCCACGCGCCCGGCCGCGCCGCGGCGGACGAGGTGACCGTGTTTGATTCGGTGGGGTTTGCGCTGGAAGACTATGCCGCGCTGCGCTGGCTCTACGCCGCGGCGCAGGCGCACCGCGCCGGCACCGCGGTGGAACTGGTGGCGATGCCGCCCGACCCGCGCAACCTGTACGGCTGGATGCTGGCGCAGGCGGACGGCAGCGATGCCGGACGGGCAGTGCCGCGGCCGGCGGCCGTGGCCTGAAGCGTCAGGCGGCGCGGCCCATCATCAGCTGCGCCCGCAGGAAGCCCTTGACCTCTTCGAGCGAGGGCGTCTTCAGGAACACCATGATGCCCCAGTGCTGCAGGGCATCCGCCACGCCGTCATAGGCCTGGCGGTTGGTGATGACCGCGAAGATCACATGCTGGCTGGCAAAGAAGTTCTGCAGCTTCTCGACGGTGGCCGACTCGGCGTCGTTGAGCTCGTCGACGTAGTAGAGCACCACGCGCGGATGCTCGCTGACGGAAGTAATGACGGTGTCGAGCACATCGTCGACCACCACGCTCTTGAGCGGCAGGCCCCATTTGGCAAGCTGGCTGTGGATGCGCTGTGCCTCCTGGTGGTTGGGATGGAACACCACCAGGTCCAGCCCGTGCGGCGATGCCGCTTCGGGCCCGATGCGCGTCGCCAGCAGGCGATGCACGGTTTCCTTGTGGATGCGCCGATGGCCGCCGTTGGTCTTCCAGGCCCCCAGTTCGCCGCGCTCGACCATCTTCTGGACGGTGCCCAGTGAGACGTTGAGCAGTTTTGCCGCTGTCCGCGTGCTGTAGTAAGGCTTTTCAGCCAGTGCCGGATCAAGTTTCATCCCATCACCCGTAGTCCATAGGCAGTCGCGCCGTCATGGCGCACGCGGCCCCTGGCACTGGCGCCGCGCGTTTGTCACTGCCAACAGTTGACTGACCCTGTGTGCCCGGCCCGCTCCCCCGCTGGCCAGGCTGCTTTTTGTGGTTGTTTTGATCTTTTGTGCATTTCCAGCAAGCCCAGCGCGATCCCAATGTATTGGATGCCCCGATGCTGGATTTGCTGGAAGCTAATAATATGCCGCAAACGACAAAGTATCTGTAAGAAAAAACATAAATCTGCGGGGCTTTTGTTTCTTAACGCACATTGAGTGCATTGTGATGACAACAGGTTGTCAGTGCAGACCTGCCAGCTTCGCCATGGTTCCCAATGACTGCAATGTCTGCAGCGCCTGCTGAATTCAGCGGGCGCTTCACAGATTAACGGTTCCGTTTATCGGTACCGCTGCAAACCGCGTTGCCGTCTGTTTCACAATCCGTACTTGCGCACCTTGTCGAACAGCGTGGTCTTGGCCACGCCCAGCGCTTCGCTGGCGCGGCTGAGGTTGCCGTCGTGGCGGCGCATGGCGTCGGCGATCAGCGCGCGCTCGAACTGCTCGACGGCCTGCGCGAGGGGCATCGCCTCGGGTGCGGTGACGCCCTGGCCGGGGTTGCAGCCGAGGCCCAGCACATGGCGCTCGGCGAGGTTGCGCAGCTCGCGCACATTGCCCGGCCACGGGTAGGCCACCAGCGCCGACAGTTCCGCCGGCGTGGCCGGCACCGCGTCGCGCTCGAAGCGCAACGCAGCCTGCGCGACGAAATGTTCAAACAATGCCGGCACGTCCTCGCGCCGTTCGCGCAGCGGCGGCAGTTCCAGCGTGATGACGTTGAGGCGGTAGTACAGGTCGGCGCGGAACTGGCCGGCATCGGACAGCGCGCGCAGGTCGGCCTTGGTGGCGGCCACCACGCGGGTGTTCACCGGCACCGGCTGGTTCGATCCCAGGCGTTCCACCACGCGCTCCTGCAGCACGCGCAGCAGCTTGATCTGCAGCGGCATCGGCATGCTCTCGATCTCGTCGAGAAACAGCGTGCCGCCTTCGGCATGCTCGATCTTGCCGATGCGGCGGCGCGCGGCGCCGGTGAAAGAGCCGGCCTCATGACCGAAAATCTCGCTTTCGAACAGCTGCTCGGGCAGGCCGCCGCAGTTGATCGCGACAAAGTTGCGCGCTTGGCGCTGGCTGGCCTCATGCAGGCAGCGCGCGACCAGCTCCTTGCCGGTACCGGTCTCGCCGTGGATCAGCACGTTGGCGTCGGTGCCGGCGAGGTCGGCGATCAGGCGGCGCAGCCGCTCGACCGCGGGAGAGTGGCCGATCAGCCGGGTTTCCAGTTTTTCGCGCCCGGCCAGACGTTCTCGCAGTTCTGATACTTCCAGCGCGAGCCGGCGCTGCTCGAGCGCGCGGCGGGTGGCATCGACCAGCTGCTCGGGCGAGAACGGCTTTTCGAGGAAGTCGTAGGCGCCTTGCTTCATCGCCTGCACCGCCAGCCCCACGTCGCCGTGGCCGGTGATCATGATCACCGGCAGCGCGGGATCGCGCGCCCGCAATTGCGCCAGCAGCGCCATGCCGTCCTGCCCGGGCAGGCGGATGTCGCTGACCACCACGCCGGCGTAGCCCGGACCGGCCTCGCGCAGCGCCGCCTCGGCGCTGCCCACGCCGCGCGTGGCAATGCCCTCCAGGCGCAGCGCCTGCTCGCAGCCCAGGCGCACGTCGGCATCGTCTTCGACGACCAGTACGGTCAGATCAGCCGGCATGTTCGACATCCTGTGGATTGGGCTCCAGCGCCAGCGGCAGCACCAGCGTGAAACAGGCGCCGCCATCGGGATGGTTGGTTGCGGACAGGCTGCCCCCGTTCTCGTTGAGGATGCCGGCCGACAGCGTCAGCCCCAGCCCGAGCCCTTGCCCGGCGGGCTTGGTGGTGAAGAACGGTTCGAACAGCCGCGCGAAGGCCTCTTCGGACAGGCCGGCGCCGTTGTCGCGTACGGTCAGGTGAACCATGCCCCCGGCCACATGCGCGTGCAGCGCGATGCGCGGGTCGGGCTTGCCGGCGACCGCGTCGAGCGCGTTGCCGAGCAGGTTGACCAGCACCTGTTCCAGCCGGTTGGGGTCGCACACCACCGCCAGCGCCGGATCGACATCGCGCTGCAGCGCCGGCTGCACGGCGTCGACGCGGGTCTGCAGCAGGAACAGCGCGTTGTCCACCGCCTCGGCCAGCTTCGCCTGGCGCCTGCCGTTGGCGGGCTTGCGCGCGAACGACTTGAGCGCGCCGGTGATGCGGCCCATGCGTTCGACCAGGCCGATGATGGTGTCGAGGTTGGCGCGCACCGTGGCGTAGTCGCCGCGCTCGAGGAATTTGCCGGTATTGCCGGAGATGGTACGCAGCGCCGCCAGCGGCTGGTTCAGCTCATGGGCGATGCCGGTCGACATCTGCCCGACCGCGGCCAGCTTGCCGGCCTGCAGCAGTCCGTCCTGGGCCTGGCGCAGCACGGTCTCGGCGCGGATGCGTTCGGCGATCTCGGTCTGCAGTCGCTGGTTAGAGGCCGACAGGTCGGCGGTGCGTTCGGCCACCTTGCGTTCGAGTTCGCTGTTGGCCGCCTCCAGCGCCGCGCGTGCCGCCAGCCGTTCGTTGATGATGCGCCGGCGCACGTTCCAGGCGGCGCCCAGCAGCAGCACGAAGGCGGTCAGCACGCCGGCCAGCGCCGCCGTGTTGAGCGCGGCCACGCGCGCCTGAGAGGTATTGGTCAGCAGCGTCAGCTGCCAGTCGGTGCCTGGCAGCGCGGCATGCTGGGCCAGCATGGGCGGGCCGCGGCGCAGGCGTACCAGTTCGTCGCTGCTGCTGCCATTGCCGTTGTCGAGCTTGCGCACCGGGGCCAGCGGCAGTTGCGGCAGCGGGGCCCGGTTGTATTGCAGGCTGCGCGCCAGGCGCTCGCGCACCTCGGCCGACAGCGGGCGCAGCGCGGCCAGCTTCCACGACGGGTCCGAGGCCAGGATCACCACGCCGTTCTCGTCGGTCAGCAGCATCTGGCTGTCGGCGCCCTGCCAGCGGTTTTCCAGCGGCTCCAGTCCGATCTTGACCACCGCCACGCCGACGGGGTTGTCGCGTTCGCCCAGCGGCGCCGACAGGTAGTAGCCGGATTCGCTGCGCGTGGTGCCGACCCCGTAGAAGCGGCCCAGCTGGCCCTCCATCGCCGAGCGGAAATAGGGGCGGAAGCTGAGGTCTTCGCCGAAGTAGCTGTCCGGGCGCTGCCAGTTGCTGGTGGCCAGCACCTTGCCGTGCGCATCCAGCACATAGATCACGCGCGTGCCGGCGCGGGTGTTGAGGGCGCTCAGGTATTCGTTGGCGCGCGCGGTGCGCGCGGCGTCGTCGGGCCGCAGCAGCAGCGCGGCGATGCGCTCGTCCAGCGACAGCAGCCCGGGCACGTAGTCGTAATGGGCCAGCTCGCTTTCCAGCGCCTGCGTGTACAGCCGCAGCTGCACCTGGCCGCGTTCGGCCTGGCGCGCCAGCGCGGTGTCGTAGGTGTAGCGGTAGCCGAGCGCGCCCGCCAACCCCACCAGCACGGCCAGCGCCAGCAGCGCCAGCAGCGGCGCGGCGCCGCGCAGGCCGTAGGGCAGGCGCGAGCCGTTGGCCGCGGCATGAGCGGCGGGGCTGGCGGCGGTGGCGCGGGGGGTATCGCCGGAAGGGTGGAGCGGGCCGGTCATCAGGTGTTGGGCGAGGCAGGTGGCAAAGCCGCCGCGCCGGCAATGGCTGGAGCCGGGCGCGGGAGCCTACTTTTACCACACCAACGGGGGGTACCGGCCGCCAGAATGCAAAAAGGCCCGGTTGCCTGTTCGGCAACCGGGCCCTGGCGCGCCTGGCGGACAGTGTTACTTGGCCGCGAGGACCTGGGCAGGTGCCAGGCCGGTGGTGGTATCCGCGGCGGGTTCATCCTCCCCGGACGTTACCGGCGCGCCGATGGCGCCTTCGCTTTTGGCGACGACGGCGGTGGCAATCGCATTGCCAAGCACATTGGTCACGGTGCGACCCATGTCGAGTACGTGGTCGATGCCCAGCACCAGCAGGATGCCGGCCTCCGGCAGGCCGAACATCGGCAGCACGGCGGCGACCACCACCAGCGAGGCGCGCGGCACGCCGGCGATGCCCTTGCTGGTGACCAGCAGCACCAGCAGCATGGTGATCTGCTGGGTCAGCGACAGCTGGATGCCATACACCTGCGCCACGAACAGCGCGGCAAACGAGGTGTACATGATCGAGCCGTCCAGGTTGAACGAGTAGCCCAGCGGCAGCACGAAGTTGGTGATGCGCTCCTTGACGCCGAAGCGGGTCAGCTGGTCGATCACCTTAGGGTAGGCCGATTCACTGCTGGCGGTGGCGAAGCCGATCATCAGCGGCGCGCGCATCAGCCTGAGCAGGCGGAACACGTCGCGGCCGAGGAAGCAGTAGCCGCCGGCGATCAGCGCCACCCACAGCAGCGCCAGCGCCAGGTACAGGCTGCCCAGCAGCTTGGCGTAGACCACCAGCACGCCCAGCCCCTGCGCGGTGATCACGGCCGAGATCGCGCCGAACACGCCCACCGGGGCGAACGCCATCACGTAGTTGGTGACCTTCAGCATCACGTCGGCCAGGCCTTCGATGCCTTGCAGCACCGGCTTGCCGACGCCGTCCTTGACGGTGCCCAGCGCAAAGCCGAAGAACAGCGAGAACACCACGATCTGCAGGATCTCGTTGTGCGCCATTGCCTCGACGAAGCTCTTGGGGAACACGTGCGCGATGAAGTCGCGCAGGTTCAGCGCCCCGGTCTTCAGGTTCGAGGTGGCGTCGGCCGCGGGCAGCGCCAGGTTCATGCCGTGGCCGGGCTGCAGCAGGTTGGCCATCACCAGGCCGAGCAGCAGCGAGGTGACCGAGGCGCCGATAAACCACATCATCGCCTTCATGCCGATGCGGCCGACGGCGCGGCCGTCGCCCATGCTGGCGATGCCGGCCACCAGCGTGGCGAACACCAGCGGGCCGATAATCATCTTGATCATCCGCAGGAAGATGTCGGTCAGGATGGACAGGTGGTCGGCAATCGATTTGGCGGTGGCGGCATCCGGCGCCAGGTTGTGCGCGGCGGTGCCGGCCAGCACGCCTAGCAGCATCGCAATGAAGATCAGGGTGGGCAGTCGATTCAGTTTCATCGTGGATCAGGCCTGTGCGCCCGTTCCCGGGAAGGGACGGGCGACTGTGTATTGCAGGAAGGCTGGGCGACGTCGGGGCGCCGGGCCGGCCGTGTCAGGGTTCAGCGCGGCAGCAGGTGCCGGGGGTGCGCCGGGATGGCGACGGGGGTGGGCAAGGCGGGGTCGGTCATGGGTGTGTCCTCCTTTGTTTTTCGGCATCGGCCGGGACGCTGGGGGCGTGCCGGCGTACCTGTCGGGCGCTGTGAGCGGCGGCCTATATTGCACGCGCCGTGCCAGCGCAAAGGTCTCGCCGCAGCACTGCAAGCCATTGAATACAAAGGGGAAAATAATGTGATGCCGGCGCCTGGTTCGGAAAACCGGATCTGCTGGCGAAGGCGCCGTTCGGGAATCCGAACGGCGTTCTAGGTGTTAACCCGAGGGTTTTGGGGTGCGGAGAGGGGTGGGATTGCTGCCGGTTTGCTTCCCTTTCCCGAAGCGCGGGAGGGGACCGCAAGGAGGACGGGCGGGTCGACGGCCGATGTCGGTGGGTTGGAATCCGCCGGTGGCGGGATGTCAGCCGCCCACCAGCCGATAGCCCAGGCGCGCCGCCACCCGCGCGCCACAGCCGTCGCGGTCGTACAGCGGGTTGAACTCGGCAATGTCCGCCACACGCAGCTTGCCGCTGTCGCGCAGCAGCGTGGCGATGGCCTCGACCACCGCCAGCGGTACGCCGTACGCGGCCGGGGCCGAGACGCCGGGCATCACCGCGGCGGGCAGCACGTCGAGGTCGATGCTCAGGTAGACGTGGTCGGCATCGGCGACCCAGCGCTCCAGCTCGGCCAGGCGCGCGTCGAGGTGGCGCTCCTGCAGTTCGGTGTCCTCGACATGGCGCACGCCCAGCGCGTGCGCGCGCGCAAACAGCGCGGCGGTATTGGCGAGCCGGCTGACGCCCAGGCAGGCGTAGTCGAACGGCAGTCCGCGCTGGCGGCAGTCGGCGGCGATCTGGTCGAACGGCGTGCCGGAGCTGCCGGGGCGGCTGGCGCGCAGGTCGAAGTGCGCGTCGAGGTTGACGATCAGCACGCGGCCGCGGTCGCCGCGCGCGTCCAGGTGCATGCGCAGGCCCTGCCACGTGCCCCAGGCCACTTCGTGCCCGCCGCCCAGCACCAGCGGCCAGGCGCCGACCGCCAGTTCGGCGGCGACGGCTTGCCCGAGCCGCTGCTGAGCGTGCTCCAGCGCATCGCCTTCGCAGTGGACGTCGCCGCCGTCGATCAGGCGGCCGATGCCGTGCGCCGGCACGCCGGCCAGCGCGCGGCGGATCTCGCGCGGGCCGCCGGCGGCGCCGGGCCGGCCCTGGTTGCGCACCACGCCGGCGTCGCAGCAGAAGCCGAGCAGCACCGGCACGCCGGGCGTGCGCGGCGTGTCGGGACCGGCGACGATATCGAACAGGCGACGGGTGTCGCCGGCCTCGCCGGTATCGCGGCGGCCGCGCCAGACCGTATCGGGGCCGGTGGCGGCCGTCGCCTCCGTCACCGGCGCGAACTCTGCCAGGTCGCTCATTTCAGCCGGCGTCCCAGCGTTTCGGGCACCATCAGCAGGCCGAGCAGCGACACCAGGCCGCAGCCGATCACGTACAGCGCCGGGGCGTTGGCGTTGCCGGTGGCCTGGATCAACTGGGTCGAGAAGTACTGGGCAAAGCCGCCGAAGATGGCGATGGCGACGCAGTAGGCGATCGACAGGCCGGTGGCGCGCAGGCGCTTGGGCAGCACCTCGCTGACCAGCACCATCGATGCCGGCGCGGTCATCGACATCGGCACCGACAGGCAGGCCACCACCACCAGCAGCCGCGCCAGCGAAGGCTCGGCATTGATCAGTACGAAGGCCGGATAGACCATCGCCAGCAGCGCCACCCGCGACCACAGCACCACGGGCTTGCGGCCGACGCGGTCGGCCAGCCAGCCGGCGAACGGCGACAGCGCCACCTGCACCGCCGCGGCGACGCAGCCCGCCCAGATGCCGAGCGACAGCGGCATCTTCAGCACGCTCACGGCGTAGTTGCTGAGGTAGTAGACCACGATGTAAGTGGAAGAGGCCAGGCCGATCATCAGCAGGATGCTGGCAAAGACTTCGCGCGCATGGCGGCGCAGCAGCGGCCATTGCTCGGCGTGTTCGGCGTGATGGGCGGGGGTGGCGGTCTCTTCCAGGCGGCGGCGGATCAGCAGGCCGACCGGGATCACCAGGATGCCGATCAGGAAGGCCAGGCGCCAGCCCCACGATTCCAGTTCGGCCGGTGCCAGCACGTTGCTCAGCACCAGGCCGGTAACGGCGCCCAGCAGCGCGGCCAGGCCCTGGCTGAACGGCTGCCAGGCGGTATAGAAGCCACGCGTGCGGTCGTCGGCGTATTCCAGCAGCAGCGCGGTGGAGGCGCCCATCTCGCCGCCGATGGCGAAGCCCTGCACCAGCCGCGCGATCACCACCATGACCGGGGCGAGGATGCCGATCTGCGCGTACGGCGGCGTGACCACGAAGATCAGCGAGCTCAGGCCCATCAGCCACAGCGTCAGCGCCACCGCCGGCTTGCGGCCGGCGCGGTCGGCGTACATGCCGATCAGCAGGCCGCCCAGCGGACGCATCAGGAAGCCGACGCCGAAGGTGGCGAACGACATCAGCAGCTGGCCGGTGGGGTTGTCGACGGGGAAGTACAGGCGGCCGATCAGCGTGGCAAAGAAGCTGTAGACGACGAAATCGTAGAACTCGAGGCCGTTGCCGATGGTGATGGCGGCAATCGCGCGCGTGCGCGACAGGGCGGCGGTGTGAGCACCGGCCTGGGCGCCGGCGGCACCATCGTAGGCGGGCGCGGTGATATCGGGTGGCATGCGGTTGTCTCCCAGTGGGGCTTGGTGTAATCGGTTTGTTTTCTCCCTCTCCCACGCAAGTGGGAGAGGGGCCGGGGGAGAGGGCCGGCGTTTCCACAGAGGACAGCGTATCGCCATTGCGAGCGTCCGCCCTCTCCCCCGCCCCTCTCCCGCAAGCGGGAGAGGGGAGAAAACATCAGGTTCGTGAGCTTTGGTCAGTCGCGCAGCATCGGCAGGTCCAGCCCCTGCTCTCGAGCGCAGTCGACGGCGATCTGGTAGCCGGCGTCGGCATGGCGCATCACGCCGGTGGCGGGGTCGTTGTGCAGCACGCGGGCGATGCGCGCGGCGGCTTCATCGGTGCCGTCGCACACGATGACCACGCCGGAATGCTGCGAGAAGCCCATGCCCACGCCGCCGCCGTGGTGCAGCGAGACCCAGGTGGCGCCGCTGGCGGTGTTCAGCAGCGCGTTCAGCAGCGGCCAGTCGGACACGGCGTCCGAGCCGTCCTGCATGGCCTCGGTCTCGCGGTTGGGGCTGGCGACCGAGCCCGAGTCCAGGTGGTCGCGGCCGATCACGATCGGCGCCGACAGCTCGCCGCTGCGGACCATTTCGTTGAACGCCAGGCCCAGCCTGGCGCGCAGGCCCAGGCCAACCCAGCAGATCCGCGCCGGCAGGCCCTGGAAGCTGATGCGCTCGCGCGCCATGTCGAGCCAGCGGTGCAGGTGCGCGTCATCGGGGATCAGTTCCTTGACCTTGGCGTCGGTCTTGTAGATGTCCTGCGGATCGCCCGACAGCGCGGCCCAGCGGAACGGGCCGATGCCGCGGCAGAACAGCGGGCGGATATAGGCGGGCACGAAGCCGGGGAAGTCGAAAGCGTTCGCCACGCCTTCTTCCTTGGCCATCTGGCGGATATTGTTGCCGTAGTCGAAGGTCGGCACGCCCTGCTTCTGGAAGTCCAGCATGGCGCGCACATGCGCGGCCATCGAGGCCTTGGCGGCCTTCACCACCACGGCCGGCTCGCGCTGCGCGCGCTCGCGGTATTCGTCCCAGCTCCAGCCAGCGGGCAGGTAGCCATTGAGCGGGTCGTGCGCGCTGGTCTGGTCGGTGACCATGTCCGGGCGCACGCCGCGGCGCACCAGTTCGGGCAGCACTTCGGCGGCATTGGCGCACAGCGCGATCGAGATCGCCTTGCCTTGCGAGGTGTAGCGGTCGATGCGGGCCAGCGCGTCATCCAGGTCGGTGGCCTGCTCGTCGACGTAGCGGGTCTTGAGGCGGAAATCGATGCGGCTCTGCTGGCATTCGATATTGAGCGAGCACGCGCCGGCCAGCGTCGCGGCCAGCGGCTGCGCGCCGCCCATGCCGCCCAGGCCCGCGGTCAGCACCCAGCGGCCCTTCAGGTCGCCGTTGTAGTGCTGGCGGCCGGCTTCGACAAAAGTTTCATACGTGCCCTGCACGATGCCCTGGCTGCCGATGTAGATCCAGCTGCCGGCGGTCATCTGGCCGTACATGGCCAGGCCCTTGGCATCGAGCTCGTTGAAGTGTTCCCAGTTGGCCCAGTGAGGCACCAGGTTGGAGTTGGCGATCAGCACGCGCGGCGCGTCGCGATGGGTGCGGAACACGCCGACCGGCTTGCCCGATTGCACCAGCAGGGTCTGGTCGTCCTCCAGGCGGGTCAGGGCGTCGACGATGCGGTCATAGCATTCCCAGTTGCGCGCGGCGCGGCCGATGCCGCCGTAGACCACCAGTTCCTTCGGGTTCTCCGCCACCTCGGGATCGAGGTTGTTCATCAGCATGCGCAGCGGCGCTTCGGTCAGCCAGCTTTTGGCCGTCAGCGTGGTGCCGCGCGGGGCGCGGATTTCGGTGTCGCGGAAACGGGTGGAATGGGTGGGGGTCTGGGTCACGGGATACTCCTTCGGTCTTGCGGGTCTGGAACGCGCGCTTTGGGTCAACGCATAGGCATGTATATTCCTGTATATACAAGTGCGTATGAATCGGGGTAATCCCGTAGGATGGGTCGGCGTGATGCGCCGCTTTCCTTACTTATTCGGAAAAGGTTCCGATGGCGGCACCTGGCCTAGGACGTGAACCGGCCTTCCAGCCGATGCAGCGAACCCGGATGCACCAGCCGCACCGACGTCACCACGCGGCCCGCGGACCAGGTGCGGCGGCGGATCAGCAGGCACGGCTCGCCGCGCGCGATGGCCAGCAGTTCGCACTCTTCCGGCAGCGCCAGCACGGCCTCGACCACGTGCTCGCCCTCGGTCAGCGGGGCGATGCGCGACAGGTACTGGTATGGGGTTTCGCTGCTGAAGTCCTGCGCCAGGTAGTCCGGCGCGACTACGGCGTTGACATAGCGGTCTTCCAGCTGGATGGCGACGTCGTCCTCGTAGTGGACGATCACCGAGTGGAATACGCGCGCGTCCAGTGCGACTTCCAGTGCCGCGGCCTGCGCCGGCCCGGCGCGCTCGGCTTCCAGGCTGACCACGCGGGCGCGATGGCGGTGTCCGCGCGCGGCGATGTCGTCGGCGATATTGTTGACCGCGTACAGCGCGGTGCGCCGCTTGGGTTCCGCAACGAAGGTGCCGACGCCCTGCAGCCGCACCAGCATGCCCTCGGCGGTCAGCTCGCGCAGCGCGCGGTGCACCGTCATGCGGCTGACGCCTAGCGCCTCGACCAGCTCGGTCTCGGACGGCACGCGGTGATGGGGCGGCCAGCTGCCGTCAGCAATCCGGCTGCTGATGTGCTGCTTGACGCGCGCGTACAGCGGCGCCGGCATCGGGTCGGACACGAGCGACAACGGGTTCCCCTTGGATTCGGCCAGGCGGCCATGTGACAGGCGCCGAATGTATCACGGTCGTATCGTGGACAGGCAGGCTACGAGGCCTGCGCATTGCGCTGCGCGCAGCCGGCCAGGAACACGTCCAGCGCCACCGGCCGCCCGATCGCATAACCCTGCGCGTAATCCACGCCGATCGCGCGCAGCGCATCGAGGGTGCGTTCGTCCTCCACCCATTCCGCCACCGTGCGCACGCCCAGCCGGTGCCCGATGTCGTTGATCGAGCTGACGATCTCGCGGTCCACGGCGTTGTCGGCCAGTTGCCGGATAAAGCTGCCGTCGATCTTCAGGAAGTCCACCGGAAACTGCTTCAGGTAGGCAAACGACGACAGGCCCGAGCCGAAGTCGTCCAGCGACACCGTGCACCCGGCGCGCCGCATTTCCGCCACCAGGCGGTTGGCTGCCGCCATGTTGTTGATCAGCGCGGTTTCGGTGATCTCCAGCCGGATGCGATGGGCGGGCAGGGCGCTGGCTTCGAGCTCGGCATGCAGGAACGGCAGCAGGAAGGGCTCGCCCAGCGAGTTGGCCGACAGGTTGATCGACACCGACAGCCCCGGCACCGCGCGCAGCCGCTCGCCGTAGCCGCGCAGCACGTTGCGGATGACCCAGCGGTCGACATGGCCCATCAGGTCGTAGCGCTCGGCAGCGGGAATGAAAGCGCCGGGCAGGATCAGCTCGCCGTGCTCGTCGACCATGCGCACCAGGATCTCGATATGGCGGTGGCCGCTGCCGTCTTCGTTCTGTTCCGGCTGCAGCGCGCGGATCTCCTGCGCGAACAGGCGGAAGCGGTTGGCTTCCAGCGCCGAGTGGATGCCGGCGGCCACTTCCAGCTCGCGGTGGTGGCGGCGCGCGTCGCTCTCGTCGCGGCGGTACACCGAGACCCGGCTGCGGCCCGCGGCCTTGGCCGCATAGCAGGCCACGTCGGCGCGGCTCATCAGTTCGCTGACCGGCGGCACGTCCAGGTCGATGGCGGCGATGCCGATGCTGGCGCCGACGTCGTACACGCGCCCTTCCCACGGGAAGCGGCGCCCGCGGATGGCGTCGATCACGCCCTGGCAGACCTGCTCGGCCTGGTCGACGGTGCAGTCCTTGAGCAGCAGCGCGAACTCGTCGCCGCCCAGCCGCGCCAGCACGTCGTCGGGGCGCACATGGTTGCGGATCAGGTAGCCCAGCTCGCGCAGCAGCACGTCGCCGGCGCCGTGGCCGGCGGTGTCGTTGACGATCTTGAAGCGGTCCAGGTCGATAAAGCACAGCGCCGCGCGGTGGCCGTGCAAGCGCGCCGCGTCGCACGACTCGCGCAGGCGCTTCTCGAACCAGGTGCGGTTGGGCAGGCCGGTCAGCGCGTCATGCATGGCCGAGCGCGCCAGCTCGCGCTGCAGCGCGCGCGCGGCGGTGATGTCCTGGAACACCAGCACCGCGCCCAGCACCTCGCCGCGCGCGGTCAGCACCGGCGCGGCGGAGTCCTGCACGTCGTGGCGCTCGCCGGTCAGGCTCTGCAGTACGGCGCCTTCCTGCAGGTAGGCCGGCGTGAGCGTGCGCAGGCAGGCCTCGACCGGGCTCGGGATGGGCTCGCCGGTGCTTTCGTCGACGATGCGGAAGACCCGTTCCAGCGGCAGGCCCGTGGCGGCGGCCATGGTCCATCCGGTCAGCTGTTCCGCGATCGGGTTCATGAAGGTCACGTGCATGGTGGCGTCGGTGCAGATCACTGCATCGCCGATCGAGCGCAGCGTGATATGCAGGCGCTCCTTCTCCTCGAACAGCGCCTCGGTCAGCCGGCGCTGCTCGGTGGTGTCCCAGTTGGTGCCGACCAGTGCCTGGGCGGTGCCGTCGGCGCCGCGGGTCGCCATCGCCATGGCGCGCACGTGGCGCACCTCGCCGCCGGGGCGCACGATGCGGTATTCGGTGTCGAACGGCGCGTCGCCGCGGATGGCCAGGCGCATCTCGCCGCGCACGCGGCTGACATCGTCAGGATGCAGCAGCGCGATCCATTGCTCCGGCAGCGGCGCGCCGGCGGCGGGATCGGTGCCGTGCAACGCATGCATGCGCGCATCCCAGGTGATGCCGGCGCCGGCGAGGTCCCACTCCCAGATGCCCACGCCGCCCGCCTCCACCGCCAGCTGGATGCGCCGCGACAACCGTTCCAGCTCTTGCTGGGCCAGCTTGCGCGCGTGGATGTCCTCTACCTGCGTAATAAAGTGCTGCGGCTCGCCGGTCTGCTCGTCGCGCACCAGCGAGACCGCCAGCAGCACCCACCGATAGTGGCCGTCCTTGTGGCGGTAGCGCTTTTCCAGGCGATAGGCCTCCACCTTGCCGGACAACAGGTTGGCGACCTGGCGCAGGTCGCCGGTGAGGTCGTCGGGATGGGTCAGCTGCTGGTAGCTCAGCTCGCGCAGTTCGGCCGCGCTGTAGCCGAGCAGCTCGGTCATGGCACGGTTGACGGTCTGCCAGCGGCCGTCCATGTCGACCAGCGCCATGCCGATCGCCGAATGCTCCATGGCCTGGCGGAAGCGCTTGTCGCTGCTGCGCAGGCTGGCGCGGCCGTGCCGGTTCTGCTCGGTCAGGTAGGCGATGCAGACCGGCAGCACCATGATGACGGCCGCCGACAGCGGCACCGCTTCATGGCGGTGCGACAGCAGCATCAGTGCCTGCAGGCACAGCGTGGCCACCAGCGCCAGCAGCGCGGTGGCGAAGGGATTGCCGGCCAGCGCCAGCAGCACCAGCGGCAGCGACATCGCGGCGAACGGGTCGTGCCCCTGCCATTGCGCCAGGGCCCCGATGGCCAGGCTCAGCGCCAGCGCGCCTGCCTGCGGCGCCAGCATCGGCCGCGCGACGGCGGCGCGCACCCGCACCGCCGTCGTCGACAGCATCATCGGCAGCAGCAGCGCCATGCCCAGCGCGCTGGCCTGCCACCACGTCCACCACACCGGCGCGAAGCGGCTGCCCTGAACCGCGGCGATGGCAGCCGCGCCCGCCGTGGCGCCGACCATCGGCGCCAGGATGCCCCCGACCGCCAGCATCACCGCGAATTCGGCCAGCGGCCCGTGGCGTCCGGTAAAGCCATGCCGGTCCAGCAGGCGCAACAGCAGCAGCGCGGACAACATCTCCGCCAGGTTGGCACCGGTCAGCATCAGCGCGGTGCCGATGCTGTCGCCGGCGCCGTGGTTGGCCAGCACGCTGGCCACCAGCATGCCGGCCAGCAGCCACGGCCCCTCCGCGCGCGGCCGCTGCAGCAGCAGGCCCAGCCCGAACGCATTGGGCAGCCACACCGAGGCCACGGTGCCGGGCAACCGCGCCAGCCACAGCGCCGCCGCGGCCAGCACGAAGTAGCAGGCGCCCGCCAGCAGCAAGGGCAGCCATCGGCGCGGCGCGGCGGAAGGGGCTGGAGCGGCCGGGTGGATCGGCGGAGCCGTGTCGGGCGTCATGGACGAGAACGAGGCAAAGGCGGTGCGATGCGGTGGGAAGGAGGCGGCGTGACCGGCGCGCCCCGGTGGCATGCCCCCGGACGCCCGGACAGACTGCCGCCCAGCGTAGGGGCAATGTAGCGAGGATAAGCGCATGGCCATCGGCAGGACAGGGGGCAGGTTGGGGGTTACTTGCCGCTGGTGCTGGGGGCGATTTTTTGGTAGGGCGGCAAGCGCCGGGGTCCGCGCCGATAACCTCCCCGGTAATCGCGCCGCCGCGCCCCCGCGCCGATCATGCAGCCATGGCCTGACGCCAGGCCCTGAGTGCTTGTCTACCCAACCCAAGGAGAACGCCATGTCCGCTGCCACCCAGTCCCCGCAGGTC
Source organism: Cupriavidus taiwanensis LMG 19424 (assembly GCF_000069785.1). Taxonomy (NCBI): domain Bacteria; kingdom Pseudomonadati; phylum Pseudomonadota; class Betaproteobacteria; order Burkholderiales; family Burkholderiaceae; genus Cupriavidus; species Cupriavidus taiwanensis. The sequence goes on from NC_010528.1 coordinate 683,289, forward strand.
GCACACGCCGCCACGCTTGCCGACCGCTACCTCGCCGCCTGGAACGAGACCGATGCCGCGCGCCGGCGCGAGCTGATCGCGGCGGCGTGGACGGAAACGGCGTGCTATGTGGATCCGCTGATGCGGGGCGACGGCCATGCCGGCATCGACGCGATGATCGCCGCGGTGCAGGCGAAGTTTCCCGGTTTCCGCTTCACCCGCGTCAGCCCGGTCGATGCGCACGGGGAACACCTGCGCTTTTCCTGGGAACTGGGCCCCGCCGGCGAAGCCGCGCTGGTGGTCGGCACCGACTTTGCCACGGTGTCGGCCGATGGCCGGCTGGCACGCATGACCGGATTCATCGACCGGGCGCCGGCCGGGCTGGCCTGAGCGCCGCAGGCGCTGCGCTATGTTGCCTTTCCCACCGACAGCCCCCGGGGCACTGGCCGCAAGCTGCGGCATCCAGTGCGGCGGACAGGGGAAGGCAAATGGCGCGGATTCTGCGGATGGCGGCATGGGGGCTTGCGGGCACGGCCGTGGTCGCCGCCGCGGCGGCGTACGGCGCGGCATGGGTGGGCGAGCGCAAGGCGCAGCGTGTGGTCGAGGTCCAGGTTGCGCCCGTCGTCATCCGCGAGGACCCCGCGTCCATCGCCCACGGCAAGTACCTGTATGAATCCCGCGGCTGCATGGAGTGCCATGGCGCCGGCGGGGGCGGCAAGCAGGTGATCGACGACCCCGGCGGCCTGCGCGTGCGCGCGCCGGACCTGACGCGCGCCAATCCGGACATCGCCGCCTACCAGCCGGTGGACTGGGTGCGCAGCATCCGCCATGGCGTGGCGCCCTCGCTGCGCCCGCTGCTGATCATGCCCAGCGAAGACTACAACCGGCTGAGCGACGAGGACCTCGGCGCGCTGGTCGGCTATTTGCGCAGCCTGCCCGCGGCGATGGGCGCGCCTGCCGAAATCACCATGCCGTGGCTGGTGCGTGCGCTGTATGGCGTGGGAGTGGTGCAGGACGCGGCGTCCAAGATCGACCATAGCCTGCCGGCGCAGGCCGCGCTGGTGCCCGAGCCGACGCCGCGTTATGGCGCCTATGTGGCCAATGTCTGCCTGGGATGCCACGGGCCGGCGTTCCGTGGCGGCAAGATTCCCGGGGCGCCGCCGGACTGGCCCGCGGCCGCTGACCTGCGCCCCGTGCCCGGCGGCGCGATGGCCCGCTACGCCGAGCCGGCCGCGTTCATCGAGATGATGCGCAGCGGCAAGCGGCCCGACGGCACCGCGCTCAGCCGCGTGATGCCGTTCGATTCTTTCGGGCGCATGAACGATACCGAGCTGACGGCCCTGTACCTGTTCCTGGCGGGCTTGCCGCCATCCTAGCCACGTGCCAGCCGTCGGCCCGCCGCAATGCCCGGCAGTTCGACCCAGCGGTGCAGCAGCCAGGCCAGCACCAGTGCCAGGCCCGCATCGATGGCAAAGCGCAGCAGCTGCATGGCGGTCTGGTCCGGTCGCAGCTCGGGCATCACGCGCTTGACCGCTTCGATCACGGTGGGGTGGGTCAGGTAGAGGGCATAGGACAGTTCGCCCAGCCCGATCAGCGCGCGCGGCACGCGCAGCATGCCGGTGTGTTCGGCCGCGACCACGCCCGCCACCAGCAGCGCGGCGGGCAAGCCGCGTCCCGCCAGGCTGAAATCGGGCCCGACCAGCGGCAGCGACAGCACGAAGGCCGTGCCGCCGATCACCAGCAGCGCCAGCGCCAATGGTGGCGTCAGCAACTGACGCCAGCGCGCGTACGCCCACGCCAGTGCGCAGCCCAGCAGGAACTCGAGCACCAGCGGATTGCTGACCATGGCCAGCCACGGCGCCGCGAACGCGTAGCCCTGTGCGGGATCGGCCGACAGCGTGCCGAAGCGCCACCACGGCAGCACCAGCGTGAACACAGCGAACACCGCCAGCACCACCAGCAACGCGCGCCGGCCCGCCAGCAGCAGCCCGAGCGCGAACACCGCGTAGAACGCCAGCTCGTAGTTGAGCGACCAGCCCACGTACAGCGCCGGATAGCCGTAATAGGGCGCATGTCCGGTGGAGGTGGGCAGGAATGCCAGCGACGCGGCGAAGATCGCCGGCGTGACCGGGTTGAGCAGCAACGCATGGATGGCCGACATGGTCCAGTACGGCGGCGCCAGCCGGCACAGGCGCCGGATCATGAAGCTGAGCGGGCGTTCCGGCCGGGGCCGGGCCAGCACCGCGACCCAGGCGATGATGAAGCCGCTGATGACGAAGAACACATCCACGCCGACATGGCCGCGCTTGATCACGTTGTGGGTCAGCCAGTTCAGCACCGGCGCGTTGGCGCCTCCCAGCGTGAGCCCGGAGTGGTAGATCACCACCAGCGCGGCGGCCAGTCCGCGCAAGGCCTGGATGCCGTCGAGCCGCGCTATCGAAGGCGATGGCGCGGCGCGCGCGCGCACTGCTGGCGAGACGGCGGTGCCGGGCGTGGCCGCGTTCGGGGCCGGGGCGGTACCGGCTGCGGATAACGGATTTTCTGGAATAGTCGAGGGCACTGTTTCAGTGGCAGGAACCGGATCCCGCCGGATCGCAGGGGCAATCCATGAGGGACAGCCGTTCGTTGCACAAAGTTCGTGCAACCGGCGCTGACGGCACGTGAGTGCGCACAGCGCCCGGCAAGGTGCCGGAAATTGCACTATCCTCACTTGTCCGTTGCGCCAGGCTGCGGCGCAAAGGCAATGACCAGCGGGCAACGTACCCAAGGAGTGTCCCCCAAATGACCACCCTCTCCATCAACGTCAACGGCAAGACCCGTGAAGTCGACGTGGATCCATCCACGCCGCTGCTGTGGGCACTGCGCGACAACCTGGCAATGACCGGCACCAAGTTCGGCTGCGGCATGGCCGCGTGCGGTGCCTGCACCGTGCACGTCAACGGCCAGGCCACGCGCAGCTGCGTGACGCCGGCCTCCGCGGTCGCCGGTGCCCGCGTCACCACCATCGAAGGCATCGGCACCGACCGCGTCGGGCGCGCCGTGATGGACGCCTGGCTCAAGCACGATGTCGCGCAGTGCGGCTACTGCCAGAACGGCCAGGTGATGAGCGCCGTCGGCCTGCTGCGCAGCAAGCCGCGGCCCACCGATGCCGACATCGACCAGGCCATGGCCGGCAACCTGTGCCGCTGCGGCACGTACCAGCGCATCCGCGCGGCGATCAAAGACGCCGCCCGCGCGCTGGCCTGAGCGGGGAGGGAACCGATATGCGTATCCGAGGCATCGAAGCCCTGGCCGGCGGCCAGGCAGGCAACAGCGGCGAAGCACATGCCGACGCCGGCGTGGCGACGCTGGACCGCCGCAGTTTCTTGAAGCTGACCGGCCTGGCCGGCGGCGGGCTGGCGCTGGGCATGGCACCGCTGGCGCAGGCGCAGGAAGGCGCCAGGCCCAAGCCGCCGCCGGCGGCGCCGCAGGCGTTTTTGATCATCGCGCCGGACAACACCGTCACCGTGGCGGTGAACCGGCTGGAATTCGGCCAGGGGGTGCACACCGCGCTGCCGATGGCGCTGGCCGAGGAGCTGGATGCCGACTGGCGCAACGTGCGCGCGACGCTGGCCCCGGCGGGCGATCCGTACAAGGACCCCGGCTTCGGCATGCAGATGACCGGCGGCTCCACCGCGCTGAACCACTCGTTCCAGCAGTACCGCGAACTCGGCGCGCGCGCGCGTGCGATGCTGGTTGCCGCCGCGGCGCAGCGCTGGAAGGTCGATCCGGCCAGTTGCAAGGTCGAGCAGGGCGTGATCACGTCCGGCAGCCAGCGCGCCACCTTCGGCGAGCTGGCGCCGGCGGCGATGGAGCTGCCGGTGCCGCAGCAGGTCACGCTGAAGGATCCGGCGCAGTTCCGCATCATCGGCAAGCCCACGCCGCGGCTCGATGCGCGCGGCAAGATGGAGGCGACCACGCCATTCGGCATCGACACTCAGCTCAAGGACATGGTGGTGGCGGTGGTGGCGCGCCCGCCGCGCTTTGGCGGCAAGGTCAAGAGCTTCAGCGCCGACAAGGCGCGTGCGGTGCCGGGCGTGCTCGGTGTGCTGCAGGTGCCGGTCGACCGCGGCGGCAGCGGCGTGGCCGTGATCGCCAGCGGCTATTGGCCCGCCAAGATGGGCCGCGACGCGCTAGAGGTCCAGTGGGAAGACGCCGGTTCCCGGGTATCGTCGCAGGTCCTGTTCGAGGAATACGCGAAGCTGGCGGGCCAGCCCGGCACCGTCGCGCGCGCGGGGGAAGGCGATATCGCCGCGGCGATCCAGCGCGCGCCGCGCAAGATCGAAGCGGACTTCCGCTTCCCGTACCTGGCGCACGCGCCGATGGAGCCGCTGAACTGCACGCTGCAGCCCGAAGTGGCCGGCGGCAAGGTGCAAGCGGTCAAGGTCTGGGTGGGCTCGCAGTTCCAGACCGTCGACCAGGCCGCGGTGGCGCGCACGCTGGGACTGTCGCCGGACAAGGTGGTGCTCAATACCATGATGGCCGGCGGCGGCTTCGGCCGGCGCGCGGTGCCCACTTCCGACTACATCGTCGAAGCGGCCAACGTGCTCAAGGCCTGGGTCGGCGCGGGACACACCGAGCCGCTCAAGGTGGTGTGGAGCCGCGAGGACGATATCCGCGGCGGCTACTACCGCCCGCTGCACCTGCACCGCGCCCGCATCGGCCTGGACGCGCAGGGCAAGGTGGTGGGCTGGCAGCACACCATCGTCGGCCAGTCGATCCTGAAGGGCACGCCGTTCGAGCCCTTCATGGTCAAGAACGGCGTCGACGCCACCATGACCGAGGGCATTGTCGAGAACGACTATGACCTGCCGCTGCAGATGTCGGTGCACCACCCGCAGGTGGACGTGCCGGTGCTGTGGTGGCGCTCGGTCGGCAATACGCACACCGCCTTCGTCAAGGAAACGCTGGCCGACGAGATGGCCGCCGCCGCGAAGCAGGACCCGGTGGCGTTCCGCCTGGCGCGGCTCGACGAGAAGAAGCATGCACGCCACCGCGCCGCGCTGCAGCTCGCCGTGGACAAGTCCGGCTATGGCAAGCGCAAGCTGCCCAAGGGCCATGCCTGGGGCGTGGCGGTGCATGAGTCGTTCAGCACCGTGGTGGCCTATGTGGTCGATGTCTCGCTGGTGAAGGGCGAGGCGCGCGTGCACCGCGTGACCGCCGGCGTGCATGCCAACCGCGTGGTCAATCCGATGTCGGCCGAAGCCCAGATCCAGGGGGCGTGCGTGTTCGGGCTGGCCATGACCAAGCCCGGGTTTGCCATCGAGATCGAGAACGGCGCGGTGAAGAACAGCAACTTCCCCGACTATCCGCCGCCGCGTATCACCGATGCGCCGGTGGTGGACGTGTTCTTCGTGCCGTCGCAGGAGAACCCCACCGGGCTGGGTGAACCCGGCGTGCCGCCGATCGCGCCCGCGGTAGCCAATGCGTTGTTCACGCTGACCGGCAAGCGCCAGCGGCAATTGCCGTTTGTGATGGCCTGAGCGCGGCCGGGCCACCGGGCGGATACGCGCGGGCACCGCGCGTCCGCCCGGGAGGCTGGCCGGCGTGCTGTTGTAATCGCGCCAGTGTGCGCCGGGCCGTGGCAGCACCCTATTGCCTTTGCGGGACGAGCCGCGTAGAACGGGAAAAACCGCGCGCGCCCGGCTGCGCGGCAAGAGTGACCCCCGCATCGCCCCCGACGCCCCTGTATCCTCGGCCCGGGTGCCGTGCCCGGAGACCGAGGTGTGATCATGGAGACCCAGGAAAGTACCCTGACGCTGGCGCTGATGACCGAACCCGCGCGCGTCCGCATCTGCCGCGCGCTGCTGGAAGCCGGCGAAGCCGGGCTGCCGGCCACTGACCTGGCGCAGCTGGCGCGACTGAGCCTGGGGCGTGCCGGCCATGTGTTCTCGGAGCTGGTTCAGGCCGACGTGCTGGCGCTGTCGATCCAGGAGCGGCGGGTCTGCTATGTGCTGAAGGCGCGGCGTGCCGTGATCGAAGCGCTGGGCTATATCGACGCCAGCGGCCTGGCCGACTGAGTGCCGCACGAACGGGCCCCGCGGGGCCCGTTTGCATTGGCGCGGCGGCGCATGCCTTGCGGCGCACCGTGCCGCTGCTGCGTCACTGCTTCGGCGCAGCCATTTCCTGCCGAGCCGCGGCATCCGCTGCCTTGTTCTCGACCTTGCGCTCCTGCTTTGCAGCGCCGACTTCGTCCTTGTACTCGCCCTTGGCGGCCTTCTTCTTCGCCTTGTATTCGGCGGCGGCCTCGCGGCGTGCCTCGCGCCGCTCGACCAGCGGGTCCTTGGGCGGCTGGATCTGGGTCACGCCGGGTGCGGCGGCCTGTCCGCCTGCCGGGCTGGCCGAGGTTGCTGGCATGGCGGGCGTCGCGGGTGTTGCGGACATGCCCTGCGCGGCAGGGGTTGCCGGCGTCGCGGGCGTTGCGGGCGTGGCGGTGGTCTGTGCGATGGCCGCGGCACAGCCGAGGCCTGCCAGGCCTGCTGCAATCACGCTGGCGATTCGGGTATGGCGAGCGGGTTGTTTCGGATCCATGGAATACCTCCAGGGTTAGGGTCGGAAGCGCCGGCCCGGGACCGTTCCGGCGACGTATGCCGCACACGCCTGCCTGGCAGGCCATGCGGCGACAAGGCCAGTCTAGGCAGCAGGTGGGCCTGGCGCTGTCGGGCATGCGCCGATGCGAGGCCGGAATTGTTCCTACAAGCGCGGCGGCAGGCTGGCCGCCCTGTTGGCGTGGCGGGCGGGCAGGGCGACCTGGGCCGGGCGCGGCATACCCGTTCAAGATTCTTTAATTCGGCCTCAATAAGATTCACTTCTGCGGTGGCGGCACTTCCGCCACCATGGCCCACACGAAGCGTGACGCCCCGGTCCGCCAGCCTGGACCAGCTGGCATTGACGCCGTGGGCACGGTGTCAATGCCGCGTGCGATGGCGCAGGAGCCGATGAGAGGAACGATGCGAGCGCAAGGCCCACTGATGTTCATGTTGCTGGCGGGCCTTGCGGCCGCGCCGGGGCCCGCGCTGGCGCAGGCCGAGCCGGCGTTTCGTGTGGTCGGCACCAATGTGCAGAAGCACGCCAGTGCGGTGCTGACATTGATGTCGTTCGCGGTCGTGCCGGACCTCGCTTCCAGCTCGCTTTCCATCACCAATGCCAACACCGAGAGCCCGGACCTGACCCTGTGGCAGCTGGGCGGGGGCTTTACGCTGAGCCAGTCGTTTCCGCTTTATCTGGAGGGGTCGATCGCCTACAACCGCTACGATCCCACCTTTGTTGCCTCCAACGGGCTGGAATCGCGCAAGCTGCCGACCAAGTGGAACACGTTCGCCGGCACCGTCGGCGTCGGCTGGGACTTTCCGCTGATCCCGAGCAAGGAACTGGTGTTCCGCCCCATCTTCAACGCCTCGCTCGGGCGTGTCGCCAGCGACCTGTCCATCGCCCAGTTCGCGGTCGAGCACAAGACCGACCGCGACGTCGCCTTCCTCGACGACGGCACAATGAACGCCTATGGCCTGGGCGGATCGGTGATGCTCGACTGGGAAAGCCACCGGGACAACCGCGATATTGACGTCGAACTGCGCTATACCAACATCTACCTGCGCAGCTTCGGCGATTCGTCCGGCCTGGAGGCTTCGTCCGCCGCACAGACCGCCAGCCTGTACGCGCGCTGGCGCGCGCCGACCGGCATGCGCGCGCTCGACCGGCCGGTGCGCTACGTGCTGGAACTGTCGCACTCGCATTACTTCGGCAGCCAGGCCGGTGCGCTGGGGTTCAACTACCTCACCACACTGGGCACCGGCCTCGAGCTCGACACCAGTGCCCACGAGGTCTTCGTGACCCGTATCCGCGCGGTGGTGCGCTATGTCTTCGGCAACAACGTCTCGGGCGTGTCGTTTGGCCTGGCCGCGAGTTTCTAGCGCCGCGCGCCTGTCCCGGCAGCGCCTGGGCTATCGCTTCCGAGGTAGAGCCGACGGCGCGCCGGCATCAACGGCCGGCACGATCACCGCAATGGCGTCGCGGACCAGCGCATCGATTTCCGTGTCGTCCGGGCGGACGCCGGTGGCCAGCGTACGGTGCAGCACGCTGGCCAGTACCATGCCATGGAACAGGCGGGCGCTGACCTCCGGGCTGGCTGAGAGCCGCGTGCCGCTTGCCTGCCGGCTGTCGAGGAAGGCCGCTACATAGGCGCAGGTCGCCGCCGGGCCGCGCGTATACCAGGCGGTTCCCAACGCGGGAAAACGCCGCGATTCGGCAAAGATCAAACGCAGGAAGGCCAGGTGGCGTTCCTCCAGCAACGACTGCAGGAAGCTGTGGGCGATCTTGTCCAGCCCCTCCGCCGCCTCGCAGTGCGACACGTCCACGCTCTTTTCGGTCTTTTCCAGGAAGCGGTCGCACAGCCGCTCCACCACCGCCACGAACAGCCCGTCCTTGCCGCCGAAATAGCTGTAGACGTTGGTCTTGGAACCCCCGCATGCCTTGACGATGTCATCGAGGCTGACGCCGTCGTAGCCATGTTCGAGGAACATGTCGGCAGCCGTGCTCAGGATCAGGGCGCGCTTCTCTTCACCACGGCGCGTCATGCGCGGCGGCGGGCGGTGCCCAGGGGTGTCGGTATCGCTTGCGGGTGATGCCATCGGGTAGCCAGTAGGGGAAGGGATGGGCGCTGGCGCCCCGCGCAGTCTACCAAATGCCTGCGTGCTCCACGTGGCAAGCACGCCGCGGCAAGTTACTTCAAAAAATTTGAGCAAGACTTTCTGTTTTATTTAGTACCGTACGGTACGGTTTGTATATATTCAGGTCGTGGGCGGGAGGGAAAAGCGACCCGACCGACACCAGGTTCTTCTCAAATGACACAGGAGCAAGTGATGAAAAAGGCATTGATTGGCGTTGTTGTGATGGGGGTAGTGGCAGCCGGGGCGCATGCGGCGGTGCAGGCCCCCGACGTCTACACAAACGGTGGACATGTCGCCCAGTCCCTGCAGCGTTTGCAGTCCGGCCGGCTCGCGGATGAGCAATTCCGCCGGATCGCCGTACGCAAGGCGGATCCGTTTGTGGATGGCGCGCGGCAAATCGATGTATTCACCGACGGCGCGCTTGCCCGGGTTGGCGGCGGTGACCCGTTCACGGATGGCGCCTGAGCAGGAAGCGGCGCCTTTGACGATGGCGTGTGCGGGTTTACCGTTCTTGCGGAGGCCCGCACCCCCGCCTAGAATAATTCGTATAACGCATTAAGTTGCGCGTAGCGCAAAAACGGAGACAACGTGACGGACGCGAAATCCCCCCGGGCGCCCGGGCAAACCAGCATCGCGCAGGTGGATATCCACGGCGTGTCGGTACATGGCAAGGACCTGAGCGAGGCCTTGATCGGCAAGACCGGTTTCACCGCCTACTTCCTGTTCCTGCTGACCGGCCGCGAGCCCGACCCCAAGCTGGTGGCGATCACCGACGCCTGCCTCGTGGCGATCGCCGAGCATGGCCTGGTGCCCTCGGTGCAGGCCGCGCGCATGACGCTGGCCGCCGCGCCGGATGCGTTGCAGGGCGCCGTGGCGGCTGGTGTGCTGGGTTGTGGCTCGGTGATCCTGGGCGCATCGGAAACCGCGGGCCAGTTGCTTGCGGAGGTGCTTGCCGGGCGGGAACACGGCACGCTGGCCGAGAGCGCGAACTCGGTGGTCCGGGCCGTGCGCCAGGCGCGCAAGCCGCTGCCCGGCTTTGGCCATCCCACGCACAAGCAGGGAGATCCGCGCGCGCACCGGCTGCTGGCCGTTGCGCGTGAACTGGACATCGCCGGTGATCACGTGGCCGCGCTGGAAGCGGTCGCCGCCGCCGTGCCCGAGCACTACAGCAAGCCGCTCCCGCTCAATGTTTCGGGCGCGATCCCCGCAGTGCTGCTCGATGCCGGCTATCCCGCCACAGCGCTCAAGGGGGTCCCGATGCTCGCGCGCGTGGCCAGCCTGATCGCCCATCTGCAGGAGGAACGCCGCCAGCCCATCGGCTTCATCCTGGCCGATGCCGCCGAGCACGCCATCGCCTACAGCGCCGCGCCGGCGCAAGCATCATGAACGCGCCCGCCTCCCGCACCGGCACGATCGCGCCGCTCGACGTGCTCAGGCAGTACCCTGCGCACGACTTCACGCTGACCGGTTTCCTCGCGGCCCGCGTGGCGGCGCATCCGGACAAGCCGGCATTGCTGTTCGAGGGCGAGACCTGGAGCTATCGCGAGCTTGAGGGAAGGATCGCGCAGGCCGCGCGATGGCTGGCGCAGGCCATGCATGTGCGCCGCGGTGACCGCGTTGGCGTGCTGTCCGCCAACCATCCGTCCACGGTCGTGCTGATGTTTGCGCTCGCGCGCATCGGCGCGACCATGGTGCCGGCCAACCCGGAATACCGCCTGGACGAGGCGCTGTACGTGTTCCAGCATGCGCAGGTGTGCGGGCTGGTGTGCGCGCCGGCTACGCTGGAAACCGGTGCGGCCATCGCCCGGGCGCTCGGCGGGGCGGTCTGGCTGCGCGCCAACGAGCCTGGCGACCATGGTGTGCCGACGCTGGAGCAGTCGATGGCGGCGGCCACCGGGCAGTTCGCCGGCGAATCCGTCGACGATGGCGGCGAACGGGATACCGCGCTGATCATCTACACCTCCGGCACCACGGGCTTTCCGAAGGGCGCGATGCACAGCCACCGCGGCTACGTGCTGACCGCCGAAGCCTTCGTCGGCCGGCTGCAACTGCAGCCCGACGAGCGCGTGATGTGCGTGATGCCGCTGTTCCATATCAATGCGCTGATGTATTCGGTGGGCGGGGCGCTGGCATGCGGCGGCTGCCTGGTGCTGGTGCGCAAGTTCTCGGCGTCGTCGTTCTGGCGCTTTGCCGCCGAGACCGGCGCCACGGAGGTGAACCTGGTGGCGGCAGCCGGCAGCATCCTGGCCCGGCGCCCGCGGGCCGAGTTCGTGCCCGGCCACCGCATCACCAAGATGTTCATCGCGCCGCAGACCCAGGAAATGGTGCGCGTGATGAAGCACGAGTTCCACGTGCCGCGCCTGATCGAGTGCTATGGCATGACGGAAATCCCGGGCGTGATCGCCAATCCGTTCGACGGCCCGCACAAGCTTGGCACCATGGGCCTGATCTCGCCGCATCCGGATCCGGCGGTGCCGGCGCCGCAGGCCCGCATCGTCGACGACGAGGGCAACGACGTGGCCCCGGGCGGCGAGGGCGAATTGCTGATCCGCACGCCTACGCTGATGCAAGGCTACTACCGCGACCCGGCGCAGACCGAGGCGGCGTTCCGCGACGGCTGGTTCGCCACCGGCGACCTGGTGCGGCAGGACGAGGACGGCTACTACGTCTTTGTCGCGCGCAAGAAAGATGTGATCCGGCGCAAGGGCGAGAACGTGTCGGGCGCCGAGCTCGACCGCATCTTCGGCGAGCATCCGGCGGTGGAAGAAGCGGCGGCCATCGGCGTGCCGGCGGAGCTAGGCGAGGAAGAAATCCTGCTGGCGGTGCAGTTCCGCCCCGGCCAGACGGCGGATGCCGCCGAACTGCTCGCCTGGGCGCGCGGCCGTCTGGCCGTGCACAAGCTGCCGCGTTATATCGCCACCGTCGAGGCGATCCCCCACACGCCGACGCACAAGCCCGCCAAGCACAAGCTGAAGGGCGACCGGACCTTGCTGGCGCGCGCGGTCGACTTGTCGGCCGCCAGCCAATAATCAGAACAGGGAGACAACCAATGAGTACCCAGGACAACTACACCCTGCAGCGCGCGCTGGCCGCCATGTGCCACGGCGCGCCCGGCTCGGACGCTACCCTGCAGGCGCAATTCGGCATCGCGCTACGGCATTTCCACGCCATGCTCGACGAACTGCAGCTGACCGATGCGCAGCTCTATCGCATTGCCGCCTGGCTGGGCCGGGTGGCCGCGCAGGACGAGCTGATCATGCTGTGCGACATGATGGGCCTGACCATGCGCGCGCTGGACCTGGCGCGCACCGGCGAGCAAGCCACGCCGCAGAACGTGACTGGCCCGTTCCCCAAGGACCAGGTCGCCGAAGGCAGCAACCCTTGCCACCTGGCGACGGCGGAGGAGCCTGGGCAGCGGCTGGAGGTGCGCGGCCGCGTGCTGGATGCGCGCACGGGCCAGCCGGTGCCGGGCGCCACGCTGATCGTGTGGCAGCCCAACCAGTTCGGCCGCTACGAGAACGAAGACGACTCCCAGTCCGAAGACAACCTGCGCGGCAAGCTGCGCTGCGATGGCGAGGGTGGCTTCCAGATCTTCACGGTGCGGCCGGGCGGCTACATCATCGGGCGCGAGGACACGGAAGTGGGGGTGCTGATGCGGCGCCTGGGCCGCAACCGCCAGCGCGCGCCGCATATCCATTACCGGGTGGTGCAGCCGGGCTACCGCACGCTGACGTCGCAGATCTATTTCAAGGGCGACCCCGCCAACCCGGTCGACTGCATCTTCTCGACCATCGAAGACCATATCGTCGAAGTCAGGCCCCATCCGCAGCGTGACGGCTACCAGCTGCTGACGCTGGATGTGGCGATCGAACCGGAGGTGCCGGCCTGAAGTGGCGCTGCAAGCCGCGCGCCGCTCAGGAAGCCGCCAGGATCGAATGCGCCAGTGTGGGTGCCCGCCGGATGGCGGCCTCGATCATCGCGGCCGCTTCGCGCAGTGCCGGCAGCCGTGTCGCGACCAGCTCTTCGGGGCTGGTGCGCTCGGTCTCGGTGGAGCAGTTGATGGCGGCGATCACGCGCTGCTGCGGGTCGCGCACGGGCACGGCGATCGACAGGACGTTGAGTTCGAGCTGGCCATCCTGGACCGCATAGCCCTGTTCCAGCGTGCGTGCCAGCGCCGCGCGCAGCGCATCCGCGTCGCTGAGCGTTTTCGGCGTGAATTTCTGGAACGGCGCCTTGTCCAGGACCTTGTTCTGCTGGGCCTTGGACGCATGGGCCAGCAAGGCGAGACCGAGCGAGGTGCAATGCACCGGCAGCCGGTAGCCGACCGAGGCGCGGAACGCAATGCGCCGCTGGCTGGGCACATGCGCCAGGTAGACCACGCTGTCGCCGTCGAGGATGGCGAGCGAGACCGAGTCGCGGAAGCGCTCGGCCACTTCCTGCAGGAAGGGCTGGACGATGTCGCGCAGGTTCATCGAGCTGAGGAAGGCAGCACCCAGCGACAGCACCTTGGGCAGCAGCACGAAGCGCCGTCCGTTGGCGCCGATGTAGCCGAGTGCCTGCAGCGTCAGCAAGGCACGGCGCGCGCTGGCGGGCGTCATGCCGGTGGCCTGGGCGACTTCGCTCAGTGTCATTTCCGGCGTGGTGTCGGTAAATGCCTGGATCACCGCCAGGCCGCGCGCCAGCGCCGCAACGTAGTCGCGATGGCCTTCCTCGAGCTTGCGCGGAGGGTCGTTGTCGGCGGGGGCAGTGGGTTTGGCGGCGGAAGTCATGCACGCATTCTATCCGCAGCAATGAATTGAGGACCAGCAAGGAGACATCATGACCGACCCCAACCGCCCCGCGAGCCTGCTCGACAAGCTCTGGGCCAGCCACGTGATCCACCAGGAGGCAGGCGGCCCCGCGCTGGTCTATATCGACCGCCACCTGGTCAACGAGGTGACCAGTCCGCAGGCTTTCGAAGGGCTGCGCCTGAACGGGCGCAAGGTGTGGCGCGCCGCCTCGGTGCTGGCCACCGCCGACCACAATGTGCCCACCACCGCGCGCAGCCAGGGCATCGCCGATCCGGTGAGCCGCGCGCAGGTTGACGCGCTCGACCGCAACTGCGAAGAGAACGGCATCGTCAACTTCGGCATGGACGATCCGCGCCAGGGCATCCTGCACGTGGTGGGGCCGGAGCGCGGCGCGACCTTGCCGGGCATGACCATCGCCTGCGGCGATTCGCATACCTCCACGCACGGCGCCTTCGCGGCGTTCGCGTTCGGCATCGGCACCTCGGAAGTGGAGCAGGTGCTGGCCGCGCAATGCCTGTGGATGAAGAAGCCGAAGTCGATGCTGGTGCGCGTGGAAGGCGAGCTGGGCAAGGGTGTTGCCGCCAAGGACATCGCGCTTGCGCTGATCGGGCGCATCGGCACGGCCGGGGCGACCGGCCATGTCATCGAGTTCGCCGGCAGCACCATCCGCGGCCTGAGCATGGAAGCGCGCATGACCGTATGCAATATGGCGATCGAGGCCGGCGCGCGCACCGGCATGGTCGCCGTGGACGAGACCACGCTGGAGTACCTGCGCGGCCGCCCGCAGGCCCCGCAGGGCCGGATGTGGGACGCGGCCGTCGAATACTGGCGCACGCTGCACAGCGATCCGGGCGCGACCTTCGACACCGTGGTGGATCTGGACGCCGCCACCATCCGCCCGCACGTGACGTGGGGGACTTCGCCGGAAATGGTGGTGCCCGTCGGCGAACGCGTTCCCGATCCGCGCGACGAGCGCGACCCGGTGCGGCGCAACAGTATCGAGGCGGCGCTGCGCTACATGGGCCTGCTGCCGAACACGCCGATCGAATCCGTCGCGGTGGACAAGGTCTTTATCGGGTCGTGCACCAACGCGCGCATCGAAGACCTGCGCGCCGCGGCGGACGTCGTGCGGGGCCGGCATGTCTCGCCGCGCATCCGGCAGGCACTGGTGGTGCCGGGCTCGGGCCTGGTCAAGTCCCAGGCCGAGGCCGAGGGCCTTGACCAGGTATTTATCGCGGCCGGCTTCGAATGGCGCGAGCCCGGCTGTTCGATGTGCCTGGGCATGAACGACGACCGCCTTGCGGCGGGCGAACGCTGCGCGTCCACGTCCAACCGCAATTTCGAAGGCAGGCAGGGACCGGGCGGGCGCACCCACCTGGTGAGCCCGCAGATGGCCGCCGCGGCCGCCGTGGCGGGGCATTTCGTCGATGTCCGCGCCTTGTAACCCCGGAGGAAGCCGAGCCATGAAAGCCTTTACCACCCTGGACGGCCTTGTCGCGCCGCTGGACCGCGCCAATGTCGATACCGATGCCATCCTGCCCAAGCAATTTCTGAAGTCCATCCGGCGCAGCGGCTTCGGCCCCTACCTGTTCGACGAATGGCGCTACCTTGACCACGGCGAGCCCGGGCAGGACTGCAGCACGCGGCCGCTGAACCCGGACTTCGTGCTGAACCAGCCGCGCTACCGCGGCGCGTCGATCCTGCTGGCGCGCGAGAACTTCGGCTGCGGCTCCTCGCGCGAGCATGCGCCGTGGGCACTGGAAGACTTCGGCCTGCGCGCGCTGATCGCCCCGAGTTTTGCGGACATCTTCTACAACAACTGCCTGAAGAACGGCCTGCTGCCGATCGTGGCGGCGCCCGAGGTGGTCGACCGCCTCTTTGCCGAAGTGGCCGCCACGCCCGGCTACCGGCTGAAGGTGGACCTGGCCACACAGCAAGTCATCACGCCGGCCGGTGACGTGATCCCTTTCATGCTCGACTCGTTCAAGCAGCATTGCCTGCTCAACGGGCTGGACGATATCGCCCTCGCGCTGCGCCATGCCGCGCAGATCGACGCATACGAACAAGCGCGGCGGCAGCGCGAACCCTGGTTGTTCAACTGAACGGAGATCCGGCCGCACGAGCCGGAAAGCCCCACAACGACAGATGGAGACATGATGGACCGGAACACTCACACCCCTCGCACGCTGTGCGCGGCCCTGCTTGGCCTGGCCTGCTTCGCCGGCGCAGGCACCGCCCTGGCACAGGCCTATCCCGCACAGCCGATCCGCATGGTGGTGCCGTACGCACCCGGCGGCACCACCGACATCATCGCCAGGCAACTGGCCCAGCGCATGTCCGAGAAGCTGCGCCAGCCGGTAGTAGTGGAGAACAAGAGCGGCGCCAACACCGTGATCGGCGCCGACGCGGTTGCCAAGGCGCAGCCCGATGGCTACACGCTGCTGCTGACCAACGACGCCACCTTCGTGCTCAATCCGGTGGTGCTGCCCTCGGTGTCCTACAACGTCGCGCGCGATTTCGCGCCGGTGGCGGCGATCGGCTATGTGCCGCTGGTGATGGCGGTATCGGGCAGCCTGCCGGTAGACAGCGTCAAGGACCTGGCGGCCTATGCCAAGGCCCGCCCGCAGGCGCTCAGCTACGGCTCGTTTGGCGCCGGCAGCCAGCCGCACCTGATGGGCGCGCTGTTCAACAAGCTGGCCGGCACGGACCTCGTGCACGTGCCGTACAAGGGCTCAGCGCCCGCGGTGGCCGATGTCGTCGGCGGACAGATCCTGATGACGTTCCCGGCGCTGCCGACGATCCAGAGCTTTGTCGCGGCGAAGAAGCTCAAGGTGCTGGCGGTCAGCGGCGACAAGCGCACGCGCGCATTGCCGCAAGTGCCCACCTTCGAAGAAGCCGGCTACAAGGAGATGAACATCTCCGCGGTCTACGGCGTGCTGGCGCCGGCCAAGGTGCCGCGCGCGGTGGTCGACAAGCTCAATGCCACCATCCGCGAAATCCTCGACGAACAGGACTTTGTCGAGAAGCACTTTGCGGCGCAGGGCATGGTGCCGATGAAGCTGACGCCGGAACAGTTTGCGCGCTACATCGAGACGCAGACGCAGCAGACACGCAAGGTCGTTTCGCTGTCGGGCGTCAAGGTCGAGTAGGCAGGAAGGCAAGGACATGAAAGACGTGAATCACGAACGCACCTCGTCATCGCCGCGCATCGGCTGGATCGGAATCGGCGCCATGGGCAGGCCGATGTGCCTGAACCTGCTGAAGGCCGGCCACGCGCTGACGGTGTTCGACAAGGTGCCCACCCAGTGCGAGCCGGTCGTTGCAGCGGGTGCCAATGCCGCGCTGTCCGCGCGGGATGCGGCAGCGCAATCCGATGTGGTGTTCTCTACCATCTTCGATGACAGCAGCTTGCGCGCGCTGTTCCTGTCCGACGGCGGCATTGCCGCTGCGGCGGCCGCGGGCCAGGTCTTTGTCGACATGAGCACGGTATCGCCGGAAGCCTCGGCTGAGGTGGCCGAAGCACTGGCGCAGCGCGGCGCCAGCTGGCTGCGCGCGCCGGTGTCCGGCACGGTGTCGCTGGCCGCGAGCGCGCAGCTGAGCTGCTTTGTGTCCGGGCCACGCGAGGCGTTCGCTGCGGTGCAGCCGCTGCTGGCCTGCCTGACCGCGCGCCAGTCTTATGTCGGCGGCGGCGACGAGGCGCGGGTGATCAAGCTGATGATCAACATGATGGTGTTCATGAGCACCGCGGTGCTCGGCGAAGGGCTGGCCTTCGGCGAGCGCGCCGGGCTGGACCGCGCGCTGATGGTCGATGCGATCAATGACAGCATCGTCGGCAGCGCGCACTACCGCACCAAGGCCGACAAGCTCAAGCAGCGCGAATACGGCGCCGCGGGGCCGATCTCGCTGGTGGTGAAGGACCTGGACCTGGCACTTGCCGTGGCGCGCGACAACGCCGTGGCGCTGCCGATCTCGTCGCTGGTGCGGCAGTACCTGGGGATGATGCAGCAGCGCGACCTGAGCCATCTCGACATTGCCGCGCTGGCCGATGTGCCGGCCTGGAGCAGTGCGCCGGACGGGGAGGCGCGCTAGCCGCCGTCAACTGAGGCGCGCCACGAGAGCGCGCCCGGAACCCATGAATCATGACAAAAAGGATGGAGACATGAACCTCAAGCAAATCATCCGGACGCCGCACGGCGTCCTGTGCGCGGCTGTCGCCGGAGTGATGTTCGGGCTGGCGCAGCAGCCGGCGCTGGCCCAGGCCAGGCCCGGCGCGGAGCCGGTGCGCATCGGCGGCCTGTTTTCAACGACCGGCGGCCTCGCCGCCGTGGGGCTGGCCGAACGCGAAGGCGCGCTGCTGGCGCAGAAAGTCATCAATGCCGGCGGCGGTATCGGCGGGCGGCCGCTGGAGCTGGTCGTCGAGGACGACGGCTCCAGCCCGGATACCGCCGTGGCCAAGGCCAACGCACTGCTGCACACGCACAAGGTGCGCGCCATCGTCGGCCCGTCCGGCATCGCGCAGACCGTGGCCATCGGCGGCATCACGCAGGCGCAGAAGGTGCCGCTGTTTGCGTTCTCCGGACTCGGGCCGGCGGTGGAACGCGAGCGTACCTGCGTCTTCCACCTGACGCCCTCGCAGGAACTGAATGCGCGCGCGGTGCTGTCCTATGCGCGCGACAACGGCCTCAAGCGCATCGGCGTGCTGCACGATTCGGGCTACGGGCAGGTGGTGTGGAGCAGCATGAAGACGCTGGACCGCCAGTACGGCGTCACCTTCGTCCAGGTCGAGAAATTCGAGATCGCCGCCACCGACGTCACTACGCAGGCTGCCAAGCTCAAGGCCGCCACGCCGGACGCGATCGTCGTCATCTCGACCTCGCCCGCGCCGTTCCGCAATGTGCGCCAGCTGAAGGTTGGAGCGCCGATCATCTCCGTGCACGGCACCGCCACCTACGAGACCGTCAAGGGCATGGGCGAGGCCGCCGACAACATCATCCATCCCGAGTTCATCGTTTCCGAAGATCCGCTGCCGGCGCAAAAGGAGTTTGTCGAGGCTTACCGTAAGGAGTACGGCAAGCTGCCCAAGCATTTCGCCGCCGTGGGCTGGGATGCGGTGATGGCGCTGGCCAGCGGCCTGAAGGCGGCGGGCGCCGATGTGGCCGGCGACAAGCTCTGCGGCGCGCTGCGCCGGCCTTACCAGGGCGTCACGATGGGCTATGACTTTTCTGCGCCCGATATGGGCGGCATGACGCTGGCCGGCTTTACTTACTCGAAGCTGCAGAAGGGCCAGTTCGTGCGCCTGGACTACAAGGCCCGGCCCTAGCCGGTGTAGCGGCAAAACGCATCGGCAAAAGGATCGGCAATGTCTGACACCCTAGTTATCCAGGCGGTCCTGTCCGGGATCACCAACGGCTTCGTCTACGCGCTGATCGGCGTGGGCATATCGATCATCTTCAAGGGCACGCGCATCGTCAATGCGATGCAGGGAGAGTTTGCGGTGATCGGCGCGCTGGTTGCGGTATTCGCGCTCAAGTCGCTGGGCCTGCCTTATCCGGTGGCGATTGCCGGCGGCATTGCCGCCGGCGCCGCCAGCGGCCTGGCCATCGACACGTTGTTCGTGCGCCCGATGATGCGCCGCGGCGCCGGCGAGGAGAGCTTCCTGCTGCTGACCATCGGCCTGGCGTTCGCGCTGTCGGCCGCGGCGCTGTATTTCGGCGGGCGTGATTCGCACCTGCTGCCGGCCATCGGCGGCGAGGGTGTGGTGGAGCTGCTGGGTGCGACCGCGCCCGTGCACGCCCTGGCGCTGGTGGGCATTGCCGTGCTGCTGGTGGCGGCGTTGAGGCTGTTCTACACCAAGACCCTGGTCGGCCTGGCCATGACGGCGGCGTCGCTGGACCCCGACGGGGCCACCACCACCGGCATCAACGTGCGCCGCATGCGCACGCTGACCTTCCTGCTTGGCGGCGGCTTCGGCGCCGTCGCGGGGGTGCTGGTGACACCGCTGCTGTCGATGAACTACCAGATGGGCATCGGGCTGACGCTGAAAGGCTTTGCCGCGGCCATCCTCGGCGGGCTGGGCAATCCGCTGGGCGCGGTGGTGGGCGGGCTGCTGCTGGGGCTGACCGAATCACTGGCGGTGGTGGGATTTCCGTCGGGCTATCGCGACGTGGTCGCGCTGTCGATCCTGGTCGTCATCATGATTCTGCTCCCCAACGGCGTGCTGGGCCGCGCGGGGCGCAAGGGAGGATAAGCATGAATGCATCATCCAACGCCACGCGCTGGCTGGTGGTGGCCGCGGTGGTAGCGTGGGCGCTGGCCGGGCAACTGCTGTCGCGCCACCACATCGACCTGCTCAACTTCGCCGCCATCCTGGCCGTGGGCGGCCTGGGCGTCGGCCTGCTGCTGGGGCAATGCGGCATCGTCAACCTTGCGCAGGCCTCGTTCTATGGCATCGGCGCCTATGCCTCGGCCTACTGCACGACGGTGCTGGGATGGCCGGCGCTGGCCGGTGCCGCGGCGGGCCTGCTGGCCAGCGCGGCGCTGGCCGCGGCGATCGGCCTGCCGGTGCTGCGCCTGGGCGGCTTCTTCCTGGCGCTGGCGACGCTGGCCGTCGGCAGCATCGCCAATGTGCTGTTCTTCGAATGGGACTGGCTGACCGGCGGTACGCTGGGCATCGGTGGCATCCCCAAGCTGTCGCTGTTCGGCTTCCTGCTCGATACGCCGGAGCGCTACTACTACTTTGCCTGGCCACTGGTGGCGCTGCTGCTCTGGCTGGTGGACAACCTGGTCAGGGGCCGCCCCGGCCTGGCCATGCGCGCCATGCGCGATGCGGCGCCGGCAGCGCAGGTGCTCGGCATCGACATGCACCGGCTGAAGACCGCGATGTTCGTGCTGTCGGCCATGCTCGGCTCGCTGGCAGGAAGCCTGTTTGCACACTATGTGTCGTTCGTCAGCGTGCAGAGCTTTACGGTGGAGCGCTCGATCGTGTTCCTGCTGGTGCCGGTGGTGGCAGGCGCGCGTTCCACCTACGGCGTGGTGATCGGCGCATTGTTTGTGTCGCTGGTGCCGGAGCTGCTGAGCGGATTGGGGGATTTCCACCAGGTGCTGTTTGGCGCGGTGCTGGTGCTGGTGGTCACGTTGATGCCCGGCGGGATCATGGGTGGGCTCGCGGGCATGGCTGGCCGCCTGCATCGCCGCAGCTTCGGCCGCACGCAGAACCCCGCATTGAAGGAGGTCCGATGAAATCCGCCATCGCTGAATTCGGCACCAGTGCCGCGGGTGCGGCAGGCGCGCAGGCCCTGCTGCGGGTCGAAGCGGTCGCGCACAGCTTTGGCGGCCTTGACGTGCTGCGCAATGTTGCGTTCGATGTGCCGGCCGGCGGCATCGTCGGCCTGATCGGCCCCAACGGCAGTGGCAAGACCACCTGCTTCAACATCATCTCCGGCTTTCTGCGGCCCAGGGGCGGCAAGGTGCTGCTGGCGGGGCGCGACATCACCGCCGACAGCGTGCAGCAGCGCAGCCGCGCCGGACTGGTGCGCACGTTCCAGACGCCGCAGGTATTCGAGCACATGACGGTGCTGGAAAACCTGATGGCCGGCTGCCACAAGGCCACGCGTTCGGGCGTGGTGCATGCGATGCTGCGTTCGCCGCTGTCGCGGCGCGAGCTGCAGTCGATGCACGAAGCCGCGCTGGCATGCGCACGAAAGTTCGGTCTGGAAGGCCTGCTGCAGCACCGTGCCGGCGCGCTGCCCGCGGGCCAGCGCCGCATCGTCGAGCTGGCGCGCGCCTGCATCGGCGAACCCCGCCTGCTGTTGCTCGATGAACCGTCCTCGGGGCTGAACAGCGAGGAAATCGAACTGCTGCGCGCGTGGATCCTGCGACTGAACGGCGAAGGCATGACCATCCTGCTGGTGTCGCACGACATGGGGCTGATGACGATCTGCGGCACCGCCCACGTTCTGTATTACGGGGAAATCATTGCCAGCGGCACGCTGCAGGCCGTGCAGGCCGACCCGCGCGTGCGCGAAGCCTATATGGGAGTCTGACCATGCTGAAAGTGAAAGGCCTGCGCGCCGGCTACGGCCCCGTGCCAGTGCTGCATGACATCGACATCGAGGTGGGGCGGGGCGAGGCGGTGGCCGTGGTCGGCGCCAACGGCGCGGGCAAGACCGCGCTGGTGCGCACGCTGTCGGGGCTGGTGCGGCCGCTGGCGGGCAGCATCGTCAAGGACGGGGTGGAAATCGGCCACGTGCCGGGGCATCGCCGCTTCGAGCATGGCATTGCCGTAGTGCTGGAGAACCGCAACCTGTTCGGCGAACTGTCGGTGCGCGACAACCTGCGCCTTGCCGAGCAAGCCGGCAGGCGCGCGCGCGGTGGCGCCATGCGCTTCACGCACGACGAAGTCTGCGAACTGTTCCCGCTGCTGCGCGAGCGCGGCGGCGGCCAGGTTGGCCTGCTCTCGGGCGGGCAGCAGCAGATGGTGGCGATCGCCCGCGCGCTGCTGCTGCAGCCCGACCTGCTGATCATGGACGAGCTGACCACGGGCCTGGCGCCGCGCATCGTCAAGGAAATCCTGGCCGTGCTCAACCGGCTGCGCGAGCGCGGGCTGAGCATCGTGCTGGTGGAACAGAGCGTGGCGATTGCCGCGGAGATGACCGACCGCGCCTACGTGCTTTCGGTGGGGCGGGTGATCCACGAAGTGCGGCGCGGAGAGTGGCAGGCGCTGCTGAACGACAAGACGCTGGTGAAGGCGTATCTGCATGGCTGAGGGCACCGGCATGGGCAAAACGGACACGAAGACCGGAGGGTATATGGAAGATCTCGCTGCGCTCAGGCAGGCGGATGCCGCGCGATACCGCGCGATGCTCGCGGGCGATATTGCGGGGCTGGAAGGCCTGCTTGCGGATGAACTCAGCTATACCCACTCCTCGGCGTTGCGCGAAGACAAGCAGGCATACCTGGCATCGCTGCGCAGCGGGCGGGTGCGCTACCTGCAGGCATCGGTACGAGAGGTCGGGCAGGAAATCTACAACGACATCGCCGTGATGGAGGGCAAGGCCTTGCTGGTTGCCGTGGTCGACGGCGTGGAGCGCACGCTCGACAACCGCTTCCTCAGCGTGTGGAAGCGGCAGGAGGGCGCGTGGCAGATGCTGGCGTGGGCCTCGACGCCGATCCCCGCGCCGGCTGCTGCGGCGCCAGGCCAGGCATTTCAATAGGTATATGGGATATGGACTTCATCATTCATTGCCTTGACCACGCCGATGCCCTGCAGCGCCGGCTCGACAGCTACGACGCACATCGCGCCTACCTGGCAACCGCGGAGGTCCGGTGCGTGATGTGCGGGCCGTTGATGTCCGACGATGGCGCGCGCATGATCGGCAGCCTGTTCCTTGTGCGTGCGCAGGACAAGCAGCAGGTCATCGACTTCAACCGGGCCGATCCATTCCACCGGGCGGGCGTGTGGAAAGAGATCCACATCCATCCGTTCCTGCTGCGGGTGGACAACTATCCAGGCGCACAGCGCCCGCTTTAGTTCA
Organism: Cupriavidus taiwanensis LMG 19424; assembly: GCF_000069785.1. Taxonomy (NCBI): domain Bacteria; kingdom Pseudomonadati; phylum Pseudomonadota; class Betaproteobacteria; order Burkholderiales; family Burkholderiaceae; genus Cupriavidus; species Cupriavidus taiwanensis. The sequence goes on from NC_010528.1 coordinate 706,296, forward strand.
CCGGGCGTGAGCAGGCAGCCGTGCATGGATTGCAGCGCCATGCAGAAGATTTCACCACGCGTGTCCAACCGAACCGGACGCGCATTCACAGGAGAGGAAGATGAGCAAGACCTACAAGCGTTTGGACAAGGACCAGGCGGCGGTACTGATGGTGGATCACCAGGCCGGCCTGCTGTCGCTGGTGCGCGACATCGACCCCGACAAGTTCAAGAACAACGTTCTCGCCATGGCCGATCTGGCCAGGTATTTCAAGCTGCCTACGATCCTGACCACCAGCTTCGAGGACGGACCCAACGGGCCGCTGGTGCCGGAACTGAAGGCGATGTTCCCCGATGCGCCCTTCATTCCGCGCCCCGGGCAGATCAATGCATGGGACAACGAGGACTTCGTCAAGGCAGTGAAGGCAACCGGCAAGAAGCAGTTGCTGATCGCCGGCGTGGTGACTGAGGTCTGCGTGGCGTTTCCGGCATTGTCAGCGATCGAAGAAGGCTTCGATGTGTTCGTGGTGACCGATGCATCGGGAACGTTCAATGAGGTGACACGCGAATCCGCGTGGCACCGCATGGCCGAGGCCGGCGCCCAACTGATGACGTGGTTCGGCGTTGCCTGCGAGCTTCATCGCGACTGGCGCAACGACATCGAGGGGCTGGGGACCTTGTTCTCCAACCATATTCCCGACTATCGGAACCTGATTACGGCGTACACCACCGTGAAGGGCGGCAAATAACATCACCCCGGCCACGCGCGAAGCCCCTGGCGCCGCGCTGGCCAATGGCAGGCAATAAGGCCTATTCCGCAGTCGATGCGGTGCGAGTCCGATTCGTGCCGCATCACCGACATGATTGCACTGGGCGCCGGAATCGCTTCCGGCGCCATCCGCCCCCCATATGCGCTGCCCATGTGCGCTGCGCCAGTCCCCGGGAAAACCCGCATCCGGCGCCTGTCTTGAAATGCCCCTACCCCGTCCCTATAATTAGCACTCGTCAGGGGGGAGTGCTAACAGCCCTCTGCGACACCTGAACATTTCTGACGGCCGTCGCCTCGGTAGCCGGCCGATTTGTGATCAAAAACTCACTTTGTATCTAGGAGTCCGTATGAATCTGCGTCCTCTGCACGACCGCGTGATCGTGAAGCGTCTGGACAACGAAACCAAGACCGCGTCCGGTATCGTGATTCCCGACAACGCTGCCGAGAAGCCCGATCAAGGCGAAGTGCTGGCAATCGGTCCCGGCAAGAAGGATGACAAGGGCAACAACATCGCCCTGGACGTCAAGGTCGGCGATCGCGTGCTGTTCGGCAAGTATGCCGGCCAGGGCGTGAAGGTGGATGGCCAGGAACTGCTGGTCATGCGCGAAGAAGACATCATGGCCGTGGTCAACAAGTAATCCGTTACTTGTAGCCCCACCCGTACAGATTTCAGGAGATTCAGAACATGGCAGCAAAAGACGTAGTGTTCGGCGACGCCGCCCGTGCCAAGATGGTCGAAGGCGTGAACATCCTCGCCAACGCCGTTAAAGTGACCCTGGGCCCGAAGGGCCGCAACGTGGTGCTGGAGCGCAGCTTCGGCGGGCCGACCGTGACCAAGGACGGCGTGTCCGTGGCTAAGGAAATCGAGCTGAAGGACAAGCTGCAGAACATGGGCGCCCAGATGGTCAAGGAAGTGGCTTCCAAGACCAGCGACAACGCCGGTGACGGTACCACCACCGCAACCGTGCTGGCCCAGTCGATCGTGCGCGAAGGCATGAAGTTCGTCGCCGCCGGCATGAACCCGATGGACCTGAAGCGCGGCATCGACAAGGCTGTCGGCGCTGCCGTGGAAGAGCTGAAGAAGATCAGCAAGCCCACCACCACCAGCAAGGAAATCGCCCAGGTCGGCGCGATCTCGGCCAACAGCGACGCCTCGATCGGCGAGCGCATCGCCGAAGCCATGGACAAGGTCGGCAAGGAAGGCGTGATCACCGTCGAAGACGGCAAGTCGCTGGCCGACGAGCTGGAAGTCGTGGAAGGCATGCAGTTCGACCGCGGCTACCTGTCGCCGTACTTCATCAACAACCCGGAAAAGCAGGTTGTCGCGCTGGACAACCCGTTCGTGCTGCTGTTCGACAAGAAGATCAGCAACATCCGCGACCTGCTGCCGGTGCTGGAGCAAGTGGCCAAGGCCGGCCGCCCGCTGCTGATCATCGCTGAAGACGTCGAGGGCGAAGCCCTGGCGACCCTGGTGGTCAACAACATCCGTGGCATCCTGAAGACCGCCGCCGTCAAGGCTCCGGGCTTCGGCGACCGCCGCAAGGCCATGCTGGAAGACATCGCCATCCTGACCGGCGGCACCGTCATCGCCGAAGAAGTCGGCCTGACGCTGGAAAAGGCCACCCTGAACGACCTGGGCCAGGCCAAGCGCATCGAAATCGGCAAGGAAAACACCATCATCATCGATGGCGCCGGCGACGCTGCTGGCATCGAAGGCCGCGTGAAGCAGATCCGCGCCCAGATCGAAGAAGCGACCTCGGACTACGACCGTGAGAAGCTGCAAGAGCGCGTGGCCAAGCTGGCCGGCGGTGTTGCCGTGATCAAGGTTGGCGCTGCCACCGAAGTCGAAATGAAGGAAAAGAAGGCCCGCGTGGAAGACGCCCTGCACGCCACCCGCGCTGCGGTGGAAGAAGGCATCGTCCCCGGCGGTGGTGTGGCCCTGCTGCGCGCCCGCGCCGCGATCTCGGCTCTGCAAGGCGACAACGCCGACCAGAACGCCGGTATCAAGATCGTGCTGCGCGCGATGGAAGAGCCGCTGCGCCAGATCGTGCTGAACGCCGGTGAAGAAGCTTCGGTGGTCGTTGCCAAGGTCATCGAAGGCAAGGGCAACTACGGCTACAACGCCGCTTCGGGCGAGTACGGCGACCTGGTGGAAATGGGCGTGCTGGACCCGACCAAGGTCACCCGCACCGCACTGCAGAACGCCGCTTCGGTGGCTTCGCTGATGCTGACCACCGACTGCGCCGTGGCCGAAACGCCGAAGGAAGAGTCGGCTCCGGCAATGCCGGGCGGCATGGGCGGCATGGGCGGTATGGAAGGCATGATGTAATCCATCCCCAGCCCACTGCCCGCCAGGGCAGGCTGCGATAAAAAACCCCCGCGGACGCGAGTCCGCGGGGGTTTTTGTTTGGATGGCCGGCGCGGTAGGGCGCGGGCAGGCGCGCGTCAGACCTCTACCACGCAGCACCAGTCGAACGACTTGTTCTCCAGCTCGCCGGTACGGCGGCTGACATAGCCGCGCGGGTTGCACACCACGCGCGAGTTGTCGACCCAGTAGTCGAAGCTGGTGTGGGTATGGCCGTGGATCCACAGGTCCGCCTGCGCCACCAGGTCTGGGCGGCGTGACAGGAAGCCGCCGGAGACCAGGTCGTGCGAGAAGCGCGGGTCCAGGCTGCCGAGGTCCGGGCCGTGGTGCGTGACCACGACCGTCTTGCCGGCGTATGGCCGCGCCAGCTGCGCCGACAGCCAGTCGGACGCGGCCAGGTGGCGTGCCAGCGCGTCCTGCGGCGTGAACTGGCGCATGTGGCCGTCGTCGCCGCGGACTTCGATCAAGCGGTGGTCGTACATCGCTTTCGCGCACGCCTGCATTGCCTCGTCGCGCCGGTCGGTGCCGAACAGCGTGTAGTCGGTCCACCACGTGGTGCCGATGACGCGCACGCCGTCGAATTCCGCGACGTCGCCATTGAGCAGGCGCACCCGCGGATGCGCTGCCGCGGCCTCGGCCATCTGCTGGTCGACGGTGTCGAAATTGCTCTCGTAGTACTCGTGGTTGCCCGGCACATAGACCACCGGCTGGCTGAACGTGCCGATGGCCCAGTCGATGCCGTCGCGGCCGTTGGCGATGTCGCCGGCCAGTATCACGAGGTCGGCGTCGCATGCGGGCACGGATTGGGGCAGGTTGTGTTCGATGTGGAGGTCGCTCAGGATGCGTAGCTTCATCGGGACTCCAGGCGGGTAGGGCGGGCGCTGCGTGACCTCGGCGCCGGGGGGATTGCCTGCATTCTTCAGAAGCCAGCCCGTCCGGTCAAGCCCCGGGATCCGCCTCGCAAAGCAAAAAAGCCCGGAACCTGGGTTCCGGGCAAGTGACTGTCTTGCCGGCATTGCACCGGGAGACAGCCGGGGGAAACTGTCGGGGTTCCCCGGGGGTTTAACCTCCTTGTCCTGCCATGGTCGGCAGCAGCACGCGATATATCTGGATGAAGGCCGGCCCGAGCAACACCAGGAGCAATGACGGGAAGATGGTGAAGATCAGCGGAAACAGCAGCTTCAGCGCAATCTTGGCGGCCTGCTCCTCGGCGCGCATGCGGCGCTTGGTGCGCAGCATGTCGGACAGCACGCGCAGCGATTCGCCCAGGCTGGTGCCGAAGCGGTCGGCCTGGATCAGCATCGACGCAAACTTGTCCACGTCCTCCACGCCAGTGCGCAACGACAGGTTGGTCAGTGCCTTTTCCTTCGAAAAACCCGAGCGCAGTTCCAGCAGCATCAGCTGCAGTTCATCGGCCAGCACGGGGCAGCGCAGCGCCAGCTCGTCGGCCACGCGCATCAGCGCCGCGTCCAGGCCCAGGCCGGCCTCGACGCAGACGGTCAGCAGGTCGATCACGTCGGGGAATTCTTCGAAGACGGTGCGCTGGCGCTGGGAGACTTTGCGGGCAAGCACTACGTTGGGGAGGTAGTAGCCTGTGGCGCCAAGCAACGCCAGCAGTGCGAACATCAGCTGCTGGCTTTGCTGTCCGGGCTGGCTGCTGACCGCCAGCAGGCCAAGCATGGGCAGGGCGACGGCAAGTACCGTCTTGGCGCCGAAGTACAGCGGCGCGGCGCTCGCACTGCGCCAGCCGGCATTCATGAAACGCACGCGCAGCTGCGAGTTCTCCCAGCCCTCCTTGGGCAACGACAGCCGCGATATCGGCTGCGCCCACTTCACCAGTTTTTCGATCAGCGCCTGCTGGCGGCCCTGGTCAGCCTCGAACGGGCCCGCCTGGCCGGCGATCTGCTCGGCCCGTCCGCGCAGCCGATGGGGCGCGAGTGCATAAAGCACGCCGAACACCGTGCCGAACGCGGCCACGAAGATCAGTGCGAGCACGATCACCTGGTCGCCCTGGAACCCCTGGAAAATCTCTTGCATGATGGACTCCCGTCAGTATGGCTGTCCAAGCCCTGCTTCTTCTGGTGTTGCGCCGAGATCATCGCTGCCGGTGTCTCAGACCCGGATCCGGATGATCTTGCGCATCCACAGCACGCCAAAGGTCATCGACACCAGCGCCCCGCCGATCATGCGCAGCCCCAGCGGGTCTTCCCACAGCACGTTCATGAAACCGGGATTGATCACCAGGATCATGCCGGCGGTGCCGAAGGGCAGCAGGCCCAGCACCCATGCCGACAGCTTGCCTTCGGCCGACAGCACGCGGATCTTGTCGAACAGCTTCAGGCGCTCGCGCACCATGGTGCCGATCGTGTCGAGGATTTCGGCCAGGTTGCCCCCGCTTTCGCGCTGGATCAGGACTGCGATGACAAAGTAGCGCAGGTCGGCCACCGGCACGCGCATGGCCAGGTTGGTCATGGCCTCGTCCAGCGCCACGCCGTAGTTGATTTCTTCGAAGGTGGTGCGGAACTCCGGCCCGATCGGCGCCTTCATTTCCTGCCCGACCATGCTGAGGGCGCCGCTGAACGAGTGCCCGGCGCGCAGGGCGCGGCTGATCATGTCGACCGCATCGGGCAGCTGGGCTTCGAGCTGTTTGAGCCGCTTGGCGCGCAGGTGGACCACGTGCAGCACCGGCAGCATGGCGGCCAGCACCGCGCCGAGCATCACCAGTGAAGCCGGTAGCGGCAACAGCGGAATCAGTGCGACCGTGCACAGCACCACCAGGGCGCAGTACCCGAACAACTGTGCCACTGACCAGGTGCTGCCGGACTGCTCGAGCCAGCGATCCAGCGCGCCGATGCGCGGCACCCGCATCAGCCACTGCTGCAGGCGCGGCGAGTCGGCCAGCAGGCGCTTCTTCAGGATCGAGAGCTGCTCGGCGCCGACGTGTCCGCCGGCCGACAGCGCCCGCAGCCGCGCTTCGATACGCTTGGCCGCGGGTCCGTGGGCATTGTTCCACCACAGGTAGATGCCCTCGACGCAGAGCACCACGGCGACGAACAGCAGGATGCCGAAGGCGTAGAAGATCGTGCTCATGTGTTTCTCCCCCGGATGGATCGTATTGGCATGGGCCGTGGCGGGTCAGACTTCGTAGCGCTTGGCGGGGTCGTAGGTATCGTCAGGCAGTCCCACGCCGAACACGCGCAGCCGCTCGGCAAACTTGGGATAGACCCCGGTGGCGCGGAAGTTGCCGCGCACGGTACCGTCCTTGTCCACCCCGGTGCGCTGGAAGGTGAAGATCTCCTGCATGTTGATGATGTCGCCCTCCATGCCGGTGATTTCCTGGATGCTGATGATCTTGCGGCGCCCATCGGTCATGCGCGCGGCCTGCACGATCACCGTGATGGCCGAGGCGATCTGCTGCCGCATGGCCTTGGCCGGCATGGTCAGGCCCGCCATGCTGACCATGTTTTCCAGCCGTGTCAGCGCATCGCGCGGGGTGTTGGCGTGGATGGTGGTCAGCGAGCCTTCATGGCCGGTGTTCATCGCGTTGAGCATGTCCAGCGCCTCGCCGCCGCGCACTTCGCCCAGGATGATGCGGTCCGGGCGCATGCGCAGCGCGTTGCGCACCAGCGCGCGCTGCGTGATTTCGCCCTTGCCTTCGATGTTGGGCGGCCGCGTCTCCAGCCGCAGCACGTGGGGCTGGCGCAGCTGCAGTTCCGCGGCATCCTCGATCGTGACCACACGCTCGTCTTCCGGGATAAAGCCGGACAGGATATTCAGCAGCGTGGTCTTGCCGCTGCCGGTGCCGCCCGACACCAGCACGTTGACCTTGGCCTGCGACAGCGCCTGCAGCAGTTGCGCCATCGGCGGCGTCAGGCTGCGCAGGTTGACCAGGTCGGCCACCTGCAGCGGATTCACGGCAAAGCGGCGGATCGACAGCAGCGGCCCGTCGATGGCCGAGGGCGGAATGATGGCGTTGACGCGCGAGCCGTCCGGCAGGCGCGCGTCGACCATCGGGCTGGTTTCGTCGATGCGGCGCCCGACGCGCGACACGATCTTCTCGATCACCTTCATCAGGTGCGCGTCGTCGTAGAACACGACGTCGGTCAGCTCCAGCTTGCCGCGCCGCTCGACATAGGTCTGGCGCGCCGTGTTGACCAGGATGTCCGACACGGTCGGGTCTTTCAGCAGCGGCTCGAGCGGGCCGAAGCCGAACATCTCGTCGTAGATCTCGACGGTCAGCTGGCGGCGCTCGGTGTCGTTGAGCAGCACCTTCTGTTCGTCGACGATCAGGTTGACCAGCGCGGTGATCTCCTGGCGCACCTGTTCCTGCGGATAGCGTGCCAGCCGCTCCAGCTCGACGCGGTCGAGCACGGTCTCGTGGACGTCGCGCTTGAGCTGGTGGTAGCCGCCCGATACGGAGGCGGCCGAGGTCGCAAACTGGATCGCGGCGTGGCCGTTGGCAGCGAAGGCGGGCCCGGCATTGGCCAGTTGTTCTCGGATCGACATGATGGACTCCTCGTTGACGGGTGCGGCTGACCGTGGCCTGTCGGGGCAATTGGTGGAATCAGGTGCTCTTCGCCCGCAGCATCAGCCGGCGCAGCGGCGATACGGTTTCGGCACGGGTGCGCCGCTCGGCCTCGGCCGGGGCGCACAGCTGCGTGGCCATGGCGTGGAGCGCGCGCGTCATGGCGCTGCGCCGGCTCAGCTTGGCCACCGGCTCGCCGTGGCTGATGGCCTCGTCCACGGCCGCCGGGTCGTCGGGCAGGGTGAAGGCGGCTTTCACGCCGAAGATTTCTTCCATGGTGGCGCGCGGCATCTCGTGCTTGCGGCCGGTGCGGTTGAGCACCAGGCGAACCTTGTCGGCGGAGTAGTGCAGGGCGCTCAGGATGTCGAGCAGCCTGCGCCCCGGACGACCGAACGAGATGGCGGGCTCGGCCACCACGCAGATGCGGTCGCTGTGGTCCAGCACGCCGATAGACAGCGGATCGATGGTCTGGCCCAGGTCGAAGATCACGAAGTCGTAGGCCGGCTGTACCACCGAGAGGATCCACTCGAGCTTGTCCTTCTGGATCTGGCTGGCCTTGACCGGGTCGGCGGCGCCGGCCAGCATGTCGAAGCCGTTGTCGACATGCACCAGGCAGGCCTCGAGGAAGGCGCTGTCCATGCGGTCGATCTGGCTGCAGATCTCGGGCAGCGTCGACGGCGGGATCTTGTCGCTGACGATATAGGTCAGGTCGCCAAAGTGGCGGTTCAGGTCGACCACCAGCACGCGCTTGCCCAGATGCCGCGCCAGCGCATCGCCCAGGTTGGCCGCGATGAAGCTGGTGCCGGCACCGCCCTTGCAGGAGATCATGGAGATGACCTGCGCGGTGTCCTGCGCGCGCGGCACGTGAGTGGCTTCCACGCGCCTGAGCGCCTCGGACAGTTGCGCCTTGTCCAGCGGCCATGGGAGGACGTCGCGGATACCGGCGCGCATCGCCTTGATCAGCACCTCCGAACCGGGCGCCGGCGTGACCAGGATGCACGGCAGCCCGGGATGCTGCTGGCGCAGCAGTTCGACCGCCTGCATTTGCTGCGCGCTGATGGCGGGCAACTCCAGGATCAACAGGTCGGCCAGGCGCAGCCGGCTGGCATGCAAGGGGAAGCGGCCCAGGCCCTCCTGCAGCGTCATGGCCTGGAAGTTGCCCACCGTGGCGCTGATCCGGTGGATTTCGGCCAGCCGGTCGGCGTCTTCGGAAACGATCAGAATTCTGAGCATGGCGTGCTCCTGGTTCATGCGCGCTAGTTGCAGATCTTGCCGCTGGTGGAGGAGTCGAGGCTTTCCCGCGGCAGCGTGGTCGTAAACGGAGGCAGCGACACCGTGATCGGCACCACCGGAATAAAGGTCTTGACCGAGACGTTGGCCACGCTGACGGTGACGGAGCGGCAGGAATTGCGTGCGGTGTCGGCGTCGGCGTCGCAGCCGCTCGGCTCGTAGGCGACCTGGATGTTGCTGGCCTTCAGCAGTGGCATGAGAAGCGTCATCCGGTCCTTGATGGCGGTGTCGGTGACGTCGCACACCACGGCGATGCGTGCGCCCAGCCGGGTGGCTTCGCCGGCAGTGTTCCAGTAGAACAGCACGCGCGAGAATTCAGCAATGCCGATCAGCAGCATGAAAAAGATGCTGGCGACCAGCGCGAACTCGATGGCGGCTGCGCCGGCCTGGCCAGAACGTGGGCGCGGGGCGCGGATCGGGCTCATAGCACCTGCCTCATTACGGTGGTGATGTCGGAGAACGCCAGCGCGCCCACATTGAGGTAGCGCTGCATGGGCGAGTAGGTGAAGCCCGAAATCTTCACTGCCACCAGATTGATGGTGCCCGCCGGCGTGCCGGAATTGCCGCCGCCTTCGTAGATGGCGACATTGGCAAACTGCTTGCCGGCGCAGCCGCTCGAATCCACCCGGTCGCAGACCACCACCATCGACGTGCTGAGGCCGTTCACCAGCGCGGTGCCGCCGCAGGTGGTCTTGCCATAGACGGCAATGCACTTGGCCTTGTCCACCGGGTAGTTGGGCTCGGTGGGCGCGTACTGCGACAAAAAGCGCGCCGCGTCACGCGTGGCCTTGGCCAGGGCGTTGTACTGGTAGATGGCGCGGCCGAACTCCGCCACGCCGGTCACCAGCGTCAGCAAGGGCACCAGGACCAGCGCGAACTCCACGGCGACCGCGCCGCGGCGATTGCCCCTGCGTTGCCTGCATCGCTTCATGATCGGCTCCTATTGCACCAGCACCGGCACGCGAGGGCCCTTGCCGTTGCTCGCTCCGGGCACGCCCTGGGTCGCGCACGGGCTGGTGGGATCCTTCGAATCGCCAAGGTACTCGATGTAGGTCACGTCCTTGATGCTGGGATTCTGCATCGGCTGCACCATCAGCATGCAGGCCCAGGATTCCACCGTGGCCTGCTTGGTCGAGGCAAGGTCATTGCAGTTCACCACCGGCACCTGTACCAGCCTGCGGTCGGCGCCGGCCTGATGGACCGCCTTGGTCGAAGCCGAGCCCTGGGTCGACAGCCCGCTGTTGGTGTCGGTCTGGTACGGCTCGTTGGTGCCGCGCTTCTGGATGAAGTCGGCGTAGGCGTTGCCGCCGTTCGGCGGATTCCATTTCGTAACGCTGTAGGCATAGCCGGTGAAGTCCGGTGTGCCGTCCTGCGGTCCCTTGTAGGAGCCTGTATAGATGCCGAAGCGGGTGTTCCACGCCGGTATCAGCGACGAGATGCTGCCCGGCTGGCCGACCTTGGAGCCCACTACCGACAGGTCGCACTGTCCGGAGCCGGCCAGCAAGTCCGCCAGTTCGGAGGCGCCGCCTCCGGGAGGAGTCAGGTCAGCCCAGCCAAAGCTGCCGGGACCGTAGGGATCCTTCTCGTCCTTCGACTTGATCCAGTCGCCGCGGTTGTAGGCGGTCCTGACCGGATTCGCGGTCTGCGGCGTGCAGATGTAGACCGGGATGGCGCAGGCCGTCTGCGCGCTGGTGGTGGTGGCGACCGCCATCGCATTGACGGTGCTGGGCTGGATATTCATCCCCGGCAGCGTGTTGAGGACCTGGATGAACCACTGGGCAATTCCGGTGCGCTCGGCCGTGCATTTGACGTATTTGATCTTGTCGAGCGAGTAGGGGACCTTGTCCTTGGTATAGAAGGTGTTGTCAGGGGTGTCGCTGTACGAGACGTTGAGGTTCTCGAACATCTCCACGGCCTTGCCCTGGAAAAGGGCGGCGTTGCGGGTGCCGGTGGTCAGGCCGGCGGCCTCGGACACGAGCAGGGGCGTGGCCCCCGTGACATCGCGCGCGGCCGCCAGTGCGCAGGCGTCGACGCTGTTCTGCAGTTCGCTTTTGGTCACATAGAGCTTGCCCAGGTCGAGTGCCAGCCCGACAAAGCCGATCAGCACGGCCAGCGACAGCCCGACGATGATCGCCACGGCGCCACGCTGGCGTCTGCGCCGTGTCAGCGTGGTCCGTGCGAAGCCCGATGTAGACATGATAGCCTCCGCGGTCCTGTGGTTCAGCGGCTGCCGCCGCCACTCATGCCAACGCCGCCATAGCCGCCGGCGCCGAAGTCGATGGTCATGGACGGCGATCCGCCTTGCTGGCCATTGGACAGCGAGCGGTCGAAGTTCTTCATTGCCGCCACGGCGGTCTTGCCGTCGGTGCCGGTGACGGTCGGCAGGCCGGCCGGCGCGTCGGGATTGATGATCTGCATCTGCGTGACGGTGGCCAGCGCCACGCCGCGCTGGCCGTCCCACACGGGCGTAGTCGTCATGCAGCCCGACAGGCCGAGGCAGGCCAGGCCGCCCAGCACCACGACGGCGGCGCTGCGCGAAAGCTTCAGGGTCTTGTTCATGGTCGTTCTCCGGTTCTGCGGTTGGCGCGTCGGGTCAGTTGCCGCCCGATGCGGTGCGGCCGGTGGTGCCCGCCGCCGCGGTCCTGGCTTGCGCCAGCCGGGCGGCGGTCGCTTCGATGCGGGCAATGCGCGCGGCGGCGTCCTCCGCGGGTGCCGGCGCCACCGCGCTGCTGCGCGCGGGGGCAGCGGGGGCGAGCGGGGACGGACGCGGACTGGCTGCCGCCGGGGCCGGCGGTGCAGCCGGCGTCGGCTCGTCCAGCGGCCTGCCGGTCGGCACGGCCGAGACCGCGGTGGTCGGCGCGCCTTCGCTGCGCGGTGCCGCCGGCGGTGCGGCGGGGACCGCGGCCGGCGCGGCGGGCTGCGACGGTGCCGGGGCCGGTTGGGTCGGACGCTTGCCGTCGCCTTCCATATTGCCCATGAAGTACAGCGACAGCGGGTTGGGCGCGGAGAAGCTGTCGGTCGGCAGCGGGTAGTTGTTGGTCTGCATCGGCTTGACCAGGCGCGGCGTGATGATGAATACCAGCTCGGACAGGTCCTGCTGGTATTGCGTGCTGCGGAACAGCGTGCCCAGCACCGGTACTTCGCCGGCACCCGGCAGCGCCTTGAGCGAGCCGCGCGCGCTGTCTGTCAGCAGGCCGCCGATGGCGAAGCTCTCGCCGTCGCGCATCTGCACCGTGGTGGAGGCGCGGCGGGTGGTGATCACCGGCAGGATGGTCTGGCCCGCCAGCGTGCCGCCACGGATGGTGGCGCCGGTCGGCGACAGTTCGGACACCTCCGGTGCCACCTTCAGGTGGATGCGGCCATTGGCCAGCACCGTGGGCGTGAACTTCAGGCCCACGCCGAATTCTTCTTCCTGCAGCGTGACGGTGCCGGCGCCGTTCAGCACGTTGGCCTGCGCCACCGGGATATAGATCTTGCCGCCCGCGAGGAAGCTTGCTTCCTGGCCGCTGATGGTAACCAGGTTCGGTTCTGCCAGGATCTTGACCAGGCTGTCGTTCTTCTGCGCGTCGAGGGCGAACTCGAACGGACGGTTGTTGGCCTTGCTGCCGAAGACCGCCGCCGACGCGCCGGTCAGCAGCGACGTCACCAGGCCGCCGCTCCAGGAGCCGAAGCCGCCCTGCAGGTTCACCGCGGAACCGAGCTGGTTCAGCAGCGTCTTGGACACTTCGGCGACCTTCACTTCAAGCATCACCTGCTGCGGCGTGTCGACCGACATCATGTTCAGCACGCTGCCCTTCTTGTTGCCGTCGCCGCCCTGTGCCGCATTGGCGTAGGCCTGTGCGATCTCCATGGCCTGCTGCGCCGCCTGCGCGTTGGTAACGCTGCCCGTCAGCACGAGATTGTCGGCGGCGGTGGTCACGCGGATGCCAGGCTCGCCCGGCAGCAGCTGGCCGAGCGAGGTCTGCAGCCCGCCGGAATCGGCGTTGACCACCACGTTGATGATGCTGCAGCTGCCGCTGCGGCCCTGCACGATCATGTTGGTGGTGCCCACGGTGCGGCCAAGCACATAGAGCGTCTGCGGCGACACCATGGTGGCCTGCACCACGCTGGGGTTGCCCAGGGTACGGTTGCGTACCGGCTCCTGCAGCGTGATCAGCTGCGACTTGCCGACCGGAACCACCACGCTGGATTCACTGCGGATGGCGCCGGTGCAGTTGGGCCCGCGCGCTTCCGCCGAAGGCGCGGCCGGAGCCTGCGCGGCCGGCGCGGCGCCGGGCGTCATGCTGATGGTCATTTGCATCGGGCCCTGCGGCGCCTTGGCGGCAGCCGGTGCGGTGGCCTTGGTCAGGTTGCCTGCCTCGACCGCGGCTTGCGCCGCGGCGGCCAGTGGCGTGCAGAGGATGGCGGCCAGCACCAGGATGCGGGTGCCGCCTGCGGCGTCGGATCGTGTCTGGTTCATTTTGAGTCTCCCCCCGGAGAGCTGTATTGCGGCTCGGAATTCGTTGGATGCCATGGTGCCGGTGCTCAGAAGCACTCGACGCCGCCCTGCATGCCTGACAGCACGCCGACGCAGTTGCCGCGTGCGGGCGCTGCCGCCACCGTGCGCGTCTTCACCACGGTGCGGGTCTCGGTCTTGGTCACAACCTTGGCCGGCGCCTCCGGTGCCTTGCCCAGCAGCGTGCCCTTGGTGGCGCCCCCGGTGCTGATGTCGGCCACGTCCATCTGGTTGCGCAGCACCAGCGAGAGCGTGCCTACGCTGCGCGCCACGTCGAGCTTCTCGGCCTGGTCGGGCGTGACTTCGAGCGTCACGGCGTTGACCACCTTGGGCTGGGTTTCGTCGCGGCTGACCTGCTGTGCGACCGCCAGCACCAGGATCTTCTCGAGCACGATCTTCGAGATGCTGCTGTTCTGGCTGCTCTTCGCTTCCTCGTTGGTGTTGACGATCACGTCGACGTAGTTGCCCGGCAGCGCGAAGCCGGCCACCCCCACCACATCGTTGACGCGGACCGTGATGGCGCGCTTGCCGTCGTTGATCACCGCCGACAGGCCGCCCTTGGTGCCGACCGGCGCAAGCTTGGCGTCGAGAATGGGCTCGCCGCGCTGCAGGCTGGTGCGGACCACGCGTCCTTCCAGCGCCTTCAGGTCAGTGAAGGCCCCGGGCGGCACGCTGCCCGCCGGCCAGCTGACCATGCGCAACTGGGCGCCGTTGAGCGGCTGGCCCAGGTTGAGGTCATTGGCCGCCACCACCACCTGCTTGACTGAGCTGGACGACTGCTGGACCAGCCATCGCGACGCCGATACCACTGCGGCCACGCCGGCGACCAGGGCGATCAGCAGCATCAGGATTGCGCGTGTGTTCTTCATGATGACTCTCCCCTACAGTTGTCCCGAGTATTCGGTAGTGCAATTCAGCTTGCGGCGCGGTGATCGTCCGCCCATTGGTGCGTTGTGTCCGGAGGCGGCATCGGCGCGGCCGCGGTGCGCAACCCGTAGTAGCTCTGCCAGGCGGACAGCAGGCCGGCTTCAGTGACCTGCGCGGCGTGGCCGTGGTACCGCACGCCTGAATCCACCAGACGCAGCAGGTCACGAGGGATGCAGGCAAGCAAGGGCGTATCGCTGGCGTAGTGCAGGTTGTCGACCAGGAAGCCGAAGACCGCGTCGGTGCTGGTCAGTCCGAACTCGGCGGCGGTGCGGTGATAGACCTCGCGGTAGTCGTCCACCGACAACGGCCCCACATAGAGCTTGCTGCCCAGCCGGCGCAGGAAGGCATCGTCGCCCAGCGCCGCCGGTTCGAGATTGGTCGAGAACACCGGCCAGACGTCGAACGGCACGGAGAAGCGCACGCCCGTGTTCAGCGTAAACATGTCGACTGACCGGTCCAGCGGCACGATCCACCGGTTGAGCAGGTCGGCGACACCGACCAGCTGGCGGCCCAAGTCATCGACGATGTAGATGCCGTTGTTGGCCTTCATGTGCGGGGGCGCCTGGTAGAAGCCGGCAGTGCGGTCATAGCGCAGGTCCAGCATGGACAGCGTCAGTTCCCCGCCCGACAGCACCACCGGGCGATGGCACAAGACCCAGCGGCGGTCGAGCGAGCGATGCGCCAGCGACGCGTCGCTGTTGTCGAAGGGAACATGCACCAGCGGGTCAAAGACCTGGACGATTTCTCCGGCGACGGTGATGGCGTGCGGCACCGGCACGGCGCCGGGCAACAGCATGCCCAGGCGCTGCGCCAGGTAGGTCTTGCCACTGCCGGCGGGACCATAGATCATCAGCGCGCGGCATGTATTGAGTGCCATGCCGATCGCGTCCAGCAGGCGGGACGGAACCACCAGGTCGTGAAAGGCGGCAGTGACATCCGCCTTGCCCACCTTTGCATGGCTGACCGAGTGGCTAGTGACGGCGGCTATGTAGGCCTCCAGCGTGACCGGCGCCGCTCCCAGGTAGCTGCAGCGCGCAGACGCTTCCGCCGCGCGCGCATATCCCGCGTCGGTGAGGCGGAAGCGGACGTCCAGGTCGCTGGCGCCACGATGCGCGACTTCCAGCAAGCGTTCGCGCACGGCCACGGCGGCCACTTCATTCACCACCAGCGCCGGCAGTTTGAGCGTGTCAGTCAGTACCGCCAGCGTGACAGTACGGTGCAGGTAGGCCGCCTTCATCAACAGGCCCAGCAGCTGGGCGATGTCCAGGCCGGTGTCGGCGACGGTGCGCGGCAGCGCGTACCAGGCCGGCAGCGGCAGCGTGTCATGTTCGGCGCTCCTGCCGCTCGCGACGGGCTCCAGGAGCCGCGTGGCGTGGCGCGATTCGTGATGCTCGATCATTGCCGTCCCCTGTATTCTGATCCGCAAGTTCACTTCAGCGCGCCCGCCGCGGCCGGCGCGATAGTCATGGCCGCCTCACGTGCCGGCAAAGAGCATGGCCAGCGTGCCTGCTGCGATGGCAACGCCGTAGGGCAGGGAGCCGGCTGATGTCCTGGCCTCCCTTTGCGTGGGCGCTGCGCGATGCTGAACGGCCATGCTCAGCAGCATGTGGCCGACCCTCGACAGCGTTGCGCGGGCCTGGCCGGTGAACAGAATCAGCGCCAGCGCCCAGACGCCGCCGATCAGCCAGGTCGCAAGCGCGATCTTCGGCACCATGCCTGCGCCAAGCCAGGCGCCCACGGCTGCCATCAGCTTGACGTCGCCCGCGGCCATGCCGCGCAGAAGGTAGAAAGGCAGCAATATCGCCAGGCCGGCCAGCCAGCCATAGAGCCATGCGAGCGACCCCGTGGTCATGCCGTGGATGGCTGCCTGCATCGGCAGGGCCGCGAGCCATGCGCCGAAAGTCAGCCAGTTCGGAATGCGACGACGGTCCAGGTCGATGGCCGCGGCTATCGTCACGATGCCGATCGTGATGGGGCCCACTAAGGTCGCGAGAGTGGCGGATTGCATGGCGTCAGGCTGGCAAGGTTGGATGGCAGCGTGTTCGTTGGTCCGGATGCGTCAAGGCATCCTGGAGGCGATCATTTCGTACATGAGCTTCACGGCGTCGCCGACCGTCGAGACCGTGCTGACAATGGCGACCGCGATCAGCATGCCGAGCAACGCGTACTCGATGGACGTGACGCCTGCGTCGTCATGCGATAGCTTCGATATGGCGGTGAAGAGCTTTTGCATCGCGCGCTCCTGCTAGCGTCAGTGCTACGTTGAGCGTGGTGGATCCCGCATGGCCGGCCTTGCGGACGACCATGCGGGCGCGCCGGTCAGGTGTTGGCCGACGTGAGATAGCTGCCGATCTTGCTGAACACGCTGTTCAATTGCGTGCCAACGGTCTGGACCGACACGATGATGACAATGGCGATGAGAGCGGCAATCAGGCCGTATTCAATGGCCGTTACCCCGTCTTCGTCGCGCAGGAACTGCTGGAACATGGTGGTCAGGGCTTGCATGACAATCTCCTTTGATCGAGAAGAACCACTCGGTACTGCAGGACAGCGAAACCGCTGTATGGGAAAGCTGGCATGGCCAGCTCAAAACCGGCGGGCGCGCGAGGCGGGCGGCGCGCAGATGGCGCACGCATGGAACGGCCAGCGGCCAGGACCGTGCATCCCCAGAGGGCTGCGCGCCTGCAACCGACGCTCTGCCGAGGCGTGCATGCATCGCGCAGCATGCTGTGCATGCTGGGCGCGGGCCATGCAACGGAACGGCACGCTGCCGCCCAGCCGGGCAGCGGCAGGGTGCCTGGCTTGCATGTGCGGCAACGCCGATTGGTGGACGGCAGGCATGGTGAAGCTCCCCGTATATTTCTTGTGTTGTCGGCCAGATCGCGCCGGCATCGCGGCAACCCCGATGCTGATGGCGATGCAGCGTGCCTTGGCATAGGCAAGGCGCGGGCCAGCTGGCGTGAAGCCGTTGTCCCACAAGGCTTTCCAGCTATCGGTGCGGCATCGGTGCGTGCCTGTTCTGCACCGCAGCGGCGTTCCGGGCGTGCTTCGTTGCCAGCCGGAAACGCGCGCCGTGCAAGCTAATTCGGATGACTCGACCGATGCACTAGTGCACATCCCGGCGCACCGCTCGCTGCCGGCCGGCATGGCGCACTGAACTCAGCCAAAAGCATGAGCCCGTGAGGTGGGCCGCGTGCAGTGCCTCGGGCGCCTGGATGACCTGCCTGGCCCGCTCGCCTGAGCGTCGCTGCCCTGGGCCGCCTGATGGATGAGGAAGCGCTGCCTGGTGCCAGCGTTTCCGAATAGAAACATCACGGCTGCGCGGTACCCTGCGAGCTGTTTTGAGAAGAGGCTGCAGGATCCTCGCTACCCCTTGTGGCATCGACGTTCCACGCCAGACCAGGCCTCATGATTCAGGATGGAAACGTCGTGCGAGGATGCGCTCGCTGAGTCCGGGAAGGTGCGCGTCCAGGCATCCCCGCTGGCTTGCGTTCCCCCGCCTGAGCGACAACACTGAACCGCGGAGGCCGGCTGTTGGCGGCGCTCCTGCGAGGTCGATGGCGCGTGCGCATGCTTGCACGCAGGCAGGCACGCTACACGCTGCGATCGAGCACGGGCAGCGGCGGCTGCGCGACAACGTGAGTCTGCGGAGCGAGCGACATGGCTTTCCCTAACCTGATGGACAGCAAGCAACCGATCGGCGCGCCAGGCGGGCACTGGCTCGATGCGGGCCGTCTATGGCTGTATACGTGCGCGGGGCTGATCTGCTACGTGTCGTTCCTTGGTATCTGGATGTTCCGAGCCTGGGTCTTGACTGTTCCGGGGCTCATCCAGCCGGGCGCGGATTTTGTCGTCTTCTGGAGTGCGGCGAGCGTGGCGCTCGAGCAGGGCGCAGCAGCGCCGTACAACTTTGACCTGTTGCACGCCAGAGAGATCTCAGTCATGCCTGACCTGGCGGCCGGCGATGGCAAGCTGCCATGGTTTTATCCGCCTACATTCCTGCTGCCTCTGCTGCCGCTTGGCCTGTTGCCCTACTGGTGCGCTGCCCTGGTGTTCCTGTTGGGGGGCTTCGGTTGGTACGGGCTGGCAATGTCCCGGACATTGCCGTGGCGCGGCGCCTGGATTGCCGCATTAGGATTCCCGGGCGTCGCCATCGGCGTTGCGACTGGGCAGAACTCGCTTTGGCTGGCCGGCACCGCCGGCCTGGCTCTGACACTCCTGCACCGGCGCCCGATGCTGGCCGGGATGTTGCTCGGGCTGCTTACGGTCAAGCCACACCTTGCGATCATGTTCCCGCTTGCCTTGTTCTGCGCGGGCGCATGGCGTGCGTTGCTCGGACTGATAGCGAGCGCGACGGCGCTGGCCGTCCTGTCGCTGGTGTGCTTCGGGGTCGAACCTTTTCTCGCATTCCTGAAAGCAACGGGCGTTGCACGCGCGGCGGTCGAGGACGGTTCGGCAATGCTGGTGCGGATGCCAACGGTATTTGCGGCCGTCAAGCTGCTGCTCGGAGGCGTTGCCGTGCCCTATGTCATGCATGCGACGTGCGCCTGCGCGGCAGTGGCTGCGGTGATCTACGCTTGGTCACGCCCGTGCAGCTTTGCACTGCGTGCAGCGCTGCTATGTACTGCCATGCTGTTGGTTCCTCCCTACCTTTACGACTACGACCTGGCTTTCCTGGGTATCGCCATCGCATGGCTGGGCCTTCATGCCCATCGCCACGGTTGGCTGCCCGGCGAGCGCGAGCTGCTGATCCTGTTGTGGCTGCTGCCTCTGTACGGCCTGTTGGCGGGAGAGTGGGTCGGGATACCGATGATGCCGCTCGTATTGTTGCTGGCGCTGGCGCTTGCCGTCTGGCGCGTCCGGCTGGAACGGGCTGGCAAGGCATCGGGCGATGCCTGATCACAGAGCTACGGCGGCTATCCGATAGTTTCGCCGGGCCGAAGACAAGCGCTGGATAGCGCAAGCATGACACGACGCGCACAAGATGCGGCGTCTCGGGGAGAAAAACCATGTCGGGTCCATATGATGTCAGGCTGCTTTCCTTGGTGGTGCCTTGCTACAACGAGTCGGACAGCATCGGCAGGTTTTTCGACTGTGTCATTCCGGTGCTCGAAGCCATCGATGCGATCCGCTTCGAACTCGTGCTGGTCAATGACGGCAGCTCGGACGACACCCTGGACCAGCTTATTGCATACTCGCACCGGGATCCTCGCGTGCGGGTCGTTGATCTGACGCGCAACTTCGGCAAGGAAGCGGCCCTGACTGCGGGCCTGGACGAGGCACTGGGCGATGCGGTGATCCCGATCGACGCCGATCTTCAGGACCCGCCCTCGCTGATCCCCGAACTGGTCAGGCGCTGGCGCGAAGGCGCAGAGGTAGTGCTGGCGCAGCGCAGCAGCCGGGCGTGTGATTCCTGGCTGAAGCGCGTGACGGCAGGTGCTTACTACCGCGTCCATAACAAGCTGTCCGACCAGAAGCTGCCAGTCAATGTGGGAGACTTTCGCCTGATGGACCGCGTGGTGGTCAACGCCCTCAAGCAATTGCCGGAGCGGCGACGCTTCATGAAAGGCCTGTTCGCCTGGGTTGGCTACCGCACCGTGATCGTGCCGTACGAGCGCGAGCCCCGCAGCGCCGGGCATTCCAAGTTCTCGGGCTGGCGCCTGTGGAACTTCGCGCTCGAGGGCATCACCAGCTTCAGCACCATGCCGCTGCGCAGCTGGACCTACATCGGCGTGGCGATCGCGCTGGGGGCGTTCGGCTACGGCGCGTTTATCGTGGCGCGCACGCTGGTGTTGGGCATCGATGTCCCGGGCTATGCGTCGCTGCTGTCGGTGCTGCTGTTTCTCGGCGGCATCCAGCTGATCGGCCTGGGCGTGGTCGGCGAATATGTCGGCCGCATCTACGACGAGGCCAAGGGCCGGCCGATCTACCTGGTGCGCCGGCGTTACCAGGAAACCGGGCAGGGCAGGAGCGTGGCGTCGGGACGGCGCGTGATCCGCATCGATCGCGGCCACGTCAGCAATGGCCGCTGAAGGCCGCCGCCGCGGATGTCCTGCGGCGGCTCAATCGCGGTAGGTCCAGGTCCGGTGCAGCAGGTAGGTGAGCATCGGCACGGTCAGCACCACGCCAGCCAGCCCTGTCCAATAGCTGGCCCCCAGCCATTGCGCGGTCCACGAAATACCCACGGTCAGCGCCAGCCCCAGCAGCGAGACGCCGGCAAAACGCCGCAGGGTGCGGTGGTGCAGGCGCGAGGAGAAGCTCCACAGGGTATTGAGCAAGTACGAGCACAACGTGGCGGAAACGAAGGCGAGGCCGTTGGCCGTTACCGGCGAGGCGTCGAGCAGGTTCACCAGCGTGGCGGTGATGGCGACATGCACGCCGGTCGAGGTGGCGCCGGACACCACGAACCGCGTGAAGCGGTGCAGCCCGGGCGCGGTGCCGCCGGCGTTCACGATGCGCGCAGCACGGCCATCAGCGAAATGCCGAACGGCAGCGAGCCGCGCGCGAGCCAGTGGCGCTCCGCGCGGAACACGCGGTGCAGCACGTGGTTGACCGGCGCGGCCGGCAGGCCGGCGCCGGTCGCGTGGCGGCTGCCACGCAGCCGGTCGCCCATGCGCGCGGCGACGGCCAGCGGGAACAGCATCGTGTTGAAGTAAGACATCCGTTCCACATGCAGGCCACAGCGGCTGGCCAGCGCGTGCAGCGAACGCTTGCTGTAGCGGCGCTGGTGATGCAGGAAGACGTCGTGCGCGCTCCATAGCCACTGGTAGGCGGGCACGGTCAGGAAGACCGCGCCGCCCGCCTTCATCAGCCTGGCCGCGCAGTCCAGCGAGCCGGCATCGTCGGCGATGTGCTCCAGGCAGTCGAGCAGGCAGACCAGGTCGAAGCTGTGCCCTGCGAACGGCATCTGGTCGGGACATTTGCCAAGGCGCAGGTCATAGGCGTCGCCGGCTTTCTCGCGTGCCAGGCGAAGTGCGGTGCCGTCCATTTCCACCGCGCTGACCTGGCCGAATTGCGACAGCATCGCCAGATTGCCGCCGGTGCCCGCGCCGATCTCGAGGATCGACGCCTGGCGCGGCAAGGCCAGGCCAGAGAGGATGGTGGCGACGATCTCGCGCCGGCCACGGAACCACCAATGACTGGCCTCGGTGTCGGCCATTTCAAGGTACGCGTCAGGGGACATGGATCCGATCCTTCAATGGGAGCGTGGCGGTGCTAGCCCTGCACGCAGATCAACCCCAGGTCTCCCTTCTTCACCTGCAGCTTGTAGTCGCGCATCAGCCGGAACAACGTCACCCGCGAAATCCCGAGTTCGGCGGCCACGTCGATCAGCCGTTCATGGTGCCGCTGCAGCGCTTCGACAATGGCGTTCTGCTCGGCGGCCTCGCGGATCGCGGCCAGCGTGAGCGGGCGGTCTTCGGCGGGGGCGGCCAGCTCCAGGTCGTCGGGCTGGATCACGCCGTCTTCGCACATGGCCGCCGCGTGGCGGATGCGGTTGATCAGTTCGCGCACGTTGCCGGGCCAGGTGTGCAGCTGGATCGCACGCAGCGCCATCGGCGAGAAGCCGCGGATGCGCGCCGGCGATTGCTTGCGCACGGTGTCCAGCACGTGTTCGGCAATCAGCAGGATGTCGCTGCCGCGCTCGCGCAGCGGCGGCTGGCGCACGCGCAGCACGCACAGCCGGTGGTACAGGTCGCCGCGGAAGCGCTCTGCGGCGATCGCGGCTTCCAGGTCGACGTGGGTGGCGGAGATGATGCGCACGTCCACCTCGACCGACTCGGTGCCGCCCAGCCGCTCGATGCGCCCGGTCTCCAGGAAGCGCAGCAGGCTGGTCTGGCTTTCGATCGGCATGTCGCCGATTTCATCGAGGAACAGCGTGCCGCCCTGTGCCATCTCGATGCGCCCGGGCTTGCGCTTGGTGGCGCCGGTAAAGGCGCCGCGCTCGTAGCCGAACAGTTCCGACATCAGCAGCGTAGGCGGGATTGCCGCGCAGTTGACCGCAATGAAGGGGCGCGAGGCGCGCGCCGAGGCACGGTGGATGGCCTGGGCGGCGAGTTCCTTGCCGGTGCCCGACTCACCCGAGATCAGCACCGGCGTATCCCAGCGCGACACCTTCTCGATGCCGCGGAACAGTGACTGCATGGCCGGGCAGCTGCCGATCATGCCGTCGGGCCGGGCCGTGCGCACGGTTTCATGCTGCGCGCCGGGCCGCAGCCGGGCCATGCCGAGCGCATGACCCAGGGCCTCGGCCAGGCGCGGCTGCTCCAGCGGCGCGGTGTGGTAGTCGACGAAATACAGGCCGAGCAAGCGGCGCGCGGTTTCGCTCAGCGCGTGCTGGCCGGCGACGATGCCGATCCAGCCGATATGCCGCTGCGCCAGCCAGGGCTCGAAGGTTTCCAGTTCGGCATCGCCGAAACCGCCTTGCAGGTCCAGCAGCGCGGCAAGGGGCTGGCTGGTCGGAGGCATGGCCTGCAGGTCCTGCAGGTTCGACGCAAAGCTGATTTTCCAGCCGCGCTGGGCGAACAGGCGGCACAGCGTGGCGTCATGGTGCTGCGACAGGTACAGCAGCGGGCGGTTGGCGTACGCGCTCATGAGATTTCCCCGGATTCTTGTTTTTGCGGAACTGGCGGCCGGCATGGCCGGCCGCTGGTCCCGTTGGCTCTAAGGCTTGCGCCGGCCGCATCGTGGCGATGCCGCGCGCGGCGCGCTCCCCAATTTCTGTTGTTCCACCCCGTTCTTGTCCGGGCGCACCGGCATGCCGGCTTGCCGCGGGATTCAGGTGGCACGGACCGCTTGCTTGCGCTCGCGGCCCGTGCGCCTGAATGACCTCCGCTTTATCTTGTCGACCCCATGTCATGGCGGGTGCCGATGCGGGCCAGTTCCTGCCGCGTGGCCCCCGCTTACAGCGCCAGTCCAATTCCCCGCCCTGGGTTGCGGGGGTCGTCCTGAAACTGATCCTCGGCGAACGCGTGCCAGTGTGCTTGCCGCTCTCGTTTCAGACTTCCCCTTTGTGCCGGGCTTCTGTTCGCGCCGACATATCTGCGACGACTGTGCCAGAGCGTGGTAAGTCATTGAAAAGAAAGGTAATGCGATATCTGGGTGGAGGCATCGCCGGCGCGGCGCGGCGCAAAACGTTCCGCTCTTGTTACGCCGCGCGGGCATTTCGTGTTGCAACGCAAAAAATCTATCCGCGGCAAAGCAACGTATCGGGCACGGATTCGGCGGATGGGGTGCGGGAGGAGGCATTTCCAGCGTGCAGGGCCCACCTAAACGAGGGAGTGCAAAATTGGAAACACCCGTGACGGAGGGCTCCGATACTGCACCTCACCATCCCGCAAAACAGTTTCATTTCCGTTACAAGGATTTGAAGGGCATACATCTTTCGCCGACATGGGGCGACCGCGCCGACCTCAGCCTTTTGGTGCCGCGCACGCGCGGGCAGTACTGGCGGGATGGAGAAAACCGGCGCGTTGACAGGCCTTCGGACGAATCGTGGCTGGGCAGCTCAGCCGCTTCTCATCTGTTTGGATGGGCAGAGCAAGATTTCCACGCAGGCTGGCAAGCGGGACCAAATGGTTGCATCCGTGAAACTCGGACATCGTGCCGACCACGCGTCGGGGTTCTTGCGTGGTACGGGGCGGGTGGGCCTGACAGGCGACAAGCCTTTGATTTGGCGGGCCTAGACGAAAATGATTCGTATTGCCAACATCGCGGGGCCAAACAATTTCACGGATGAAACTGCACGGCATTGCCGGCGGCGAGCGTGGACGCCTGCGCGCCTTCCAGCCGCACCTGTTCCTGCAGCCAGGCATGAAACTGCTGGATGGCCTTCTCGCGCGGATTGCCTTCGCGCCAGGTCACCCAGTAGTGCAGGCTCGACGGGATCCGCGTGGGGCCGATCTGCACCAGTTCGCCGCTGGCCAGGTAGTCGTGCGCCAGCTGCGCGCGCGCCGTCGCCACGCCCAGGCCGGCCACGGCGGACTGCAGCATCAGGCCGGCGTCCTGGAAGATCGGGCCACGCTCCGGTTCGTCGCCGGGCAGGCCGGCGGCCTCGAGCCAGTCGCGCCACGGGCGCAGGGCAAAGCGCAGCATCGGCAGGCGCGGCACGTCGGCCAGCGTAAAGCCCGGGTAGCGCGCCAGCAGCGCCGGGCTGGCCACCGCGATCACGTGGTCTTCGATCAGGTTGTGGCACTCGAAGCCGGGCAGGTCGATGCGCTGGTGCCAGATGCCGACATCGACGCTGTATGGGTCCGGGGGCGTGATCTCCGCATGCAGCCGCAAGTGCAGGTCCAGCGACGGCACCTGGGCGTGCAGGCTGGGCAGGCGCCGGATCAGCCAGGCATTGGCCAGGTCGGCCATCACGCTGACTTGCAGCCGGATCACCGGCGGCCCGGCACTGTTGCCAGCCTCGCGCAGCGCGCTTTCGATGTCGTCGAGCGCGCCGCGCACCTGTTCGGCCAGCCGCGCCCCGACGCTGGTGGGCGCCATCTGGCTGCCGCTGCGCTGGAACAGCTTGGTGCCGAGGCTGGTTTCCAGCGCGCGGACGTGATGGCTGATGGCGCTGTGGGTCAGGGCCAGCTCCTCGGCCGCGCGCGAGAAGCTGCGG